>NZ_VCLA01000192.1:38512-42513 GCF_009600885.1 Streptomyces jumonjinensis | reverse complement strand
GGGGGGGGGATACGGACCGGCCCGAGGGGGGGTTTCCACCATAACCCTTCAGAACTCGTACTGCTCGCCACCTGGTGGGGGCGGCGGGTCGCGGCTGGGCCGGACGGCGGAGCCGGGAGGGGGCGGGAAGGGCTGCGGACGGGGGCGCGGGGCCGTGGGGGGCCAGGGTTTCCGGGCCGGGGCTCCTCTTCCGGAGGCAGGGCCCCGGCCCCGGAAGAGGGACCCCGGACGGGTGTGTCCGGTTGACGCCGGGGGCGGGTCCGGGCCGCCGTCTCCTCGGTCCCGGCACCGTCCCGGGCACAGGTTCAGAGCAGGGCCTCCCCGGTCCCGGCACCGTCCCGGGCACAGGTCAGAGCAGGGCTTCCCCAGTCTCGGCACCGTCCCGGGCACAGGTCAGAGCAGGGCTTCCCCGGTCTCGGCACCGTCCCGGGGCACGGTCGGGCCGCAGCTCCCCCGTCTCGTCCCGGGTGGAGGGGCTCAGGCCGCGGCTTCCTTGGCCTTGTTGGCGATGATCTCCTGCATAAAGGTCTCGCCCCAGACCCCGAGCGAGTCCAGCGCGGTGTTGAGCGCCTGTCCCAGCTCGGTGAGGGAGTACTCGACGCGCGGCGGGACCTCGCGGTAGACCTCCCGGTGCACCACCCCGTCCGCCTCCAGCTCGCGCAGCTGCTGGATCAGCATCTTCTCGCTGACGCCGGGAAGCTCCCGCTTCAGCTCCCCGAAGCGCAGAGTGCCCTTGTGGAGCGCCCACAGGATGAGCGCCTTCCACTTCCCGCCGACGACGTCCATCGCGGCGTCGAGACCGCACTGATAGGACGACTTGACCTTGCCCACGCCGACTCCTCCAGGTCACCAGCACTGATGTTTTCGCCAGTACACCATCATCCGGCGGGATGGACCGATGGTGCGGACGGAATCCGGGGCGGCCCGGCCTCCTCGCGGCTCACCGCGTCCGGCGCAGCAGGGTGATTCCGTCGCGCTGGGCGACCCTCCGGTAGCCGTGGGAGCGCTGGGCCGCCCGGAGCTCGGCGGTCTGCCGCTCCAGGGGGTAGGGCCAGTGGCCCATACGGTACGGCCATGCCTCGGGCGCCCTGCTGTCATGGATGATCCACTCGGCGGTGGGCCGGGGCAGCCCGGTCCCGCCGTGCGCGTGGAGCCGGGCGCCGACCGGGAAGGCGGGGAAGAGCACCACCTCGCAGCGCGACGTGAGCTGGGGCGCGAGCCGGTTGGAGGCGGCGACGGAGGCCCCGTCCGGGATCTTGGCGAGCAGTGAGCGGGCCGCCGCCGTATGGGGTGTGGTCCGCCAGGTGGTGCGCTGGGCCAGTTGGGCGAGCGGGAAGGACGGCAGCATCACCGCCGTCACGGCGAGCGCCGTGACGAGCGAGGCACGGAGATGGCGGGCCCCGAGCGGATGGTCCCCGGTGCGCCACCGGCGGAGCGCGTCGATGAGCCCGGCGATGACGATGGGCATCAGTACGGCGCTGTAGTGGAAGGACGTGCCCCAGTGGAAGCCGTTCTGCGACAGCATCCGCCAGGCGAGGGTGGGCAGGGCGAGCAGCGCGAGCGGTGAGCGCAGGGCGAGCAGCGCGGAGGGGGCGAAGACCAGGATCAGGGTCATGGCCTTGGTGTCCGGGCGGAGCGCGTCCAGCGGGGCGAAGGCGATGGTGGCGAGCAGGGAGGCGTGGGGCCCTTCGCCGAGGTTGTCGCCGTGGGCGTAGCCGCCGGCCGGGTTGACGGCGGGCAGCAGCAGTGCGATCTCGATCGCGGAGGCGAGCAGTCCGGCGGCGGCGGTGAGGAGTCCCAGCCGCCGCCGGCCCTGCCAGGCGACGACACAGCCCAGGGCGGCGAGGGTGAGCCCCAGATCCTCTTTGATCAGTACGAGGGGTGCGGCCCAGGCGACGGCCGCGCGCGGGCGGCCCTGTCCCAGCGCCACGGCGGCGAAGGCGAGCAGCGGTACGGCGAGGGCGACTTCATGGAAGTCGAAGGCGGCGGCCGATGCGATGCCCCAGCTCAGCCCGTAGCAGAGGGCGACGGTGTGGGCGGCCCGGCGGCCCAGCGCGCTGAGCGCCCAGGCCACGAGCGGTACGGCGGCGAGGGCGAGCAGCGCGGACTGGGCGGTGAGCAGGCAGAGCGGGGAGGGCCAGAGCCGGTAGAGGGGGGCGAGTGCGGCGAGGGCGGGGTGGAAGTGGTCGCCGAGGAGGTTGAAGCCGTCGCCGCGCAAGGGGACGACGGGGGCCCGCAGTCGGGCGTAGGCGCGTACGGCCTGTTCGAAGATGCCGAGGTCGTACCCGGTGGTGCGGAGCAGCAGATGGCGGCGGACGGCGACGGCGGCGTAGAGGGCGAAGAGGACCGCCGCCCAGCTCCAGGGGAGGAGGGCGGCGGGGAGGCGGGCAGCGGGGGGTGATCCGGGCTCCGGTGTGGGCGAGGGGGTCAGGACCCGCAGGGCTCCGCGCCGCACCACCAGGCTGTCAGGAAATGTCCGCATGAATCTGGACTCTAGACGGGGGTGAGCGCCCCTCCGGAGACATCAGGAGAGGGCGTGTCCCGGGGCGCTGTCGACCTGCGCGGGAAGCTCGCCCTCATGGCGGTCGCGGTCAGCCGCCGGTGGCGGCGAGCGCCCCGAACAGCATCCCGGCGAACGCCCCACTGATCATGAACGGGCCGAACGGTATGGCGGTCTTGCGGTTCGCCCGGCCCAGCGCGATGAGCCCGAGTCCATACAGCGAACCGAGCAGGAATCCGGCGAAGGACCCCGTGAACAGCACGCCCCAGCCGTACCAGCCGAGGACGACGCCGAGCGAGAGGGCGAGTTTCACATCGCCGAAGCCCATGCCGTGGGGGTGGATCAGAAAGAGCAGGAAGTAGACCGCCCCGAGGGCCAGACCGCCGAGGAGGGCGCCCGGCCACGATCCCGCCGCGCCGGGGAGCAGCGAGACCGGGCCGAGCAGCAGCGCCGCGGCGGCGGCGAGCGGGAGGGTGAGCCGGTCGGGGAGCCGGTGGACCCTGCGGTCGATGAGCGCGAGCAGTACGGCGAAGGGCACGAGCGTGAGCCATACGGCCAGTTCGGGGCGGGGCCCGGTGGCCGCGGCGAGCAGGGCGCAGACCAGGGCCGTGACGAGCGGGACGGCGGGTGCGCCCGGGCCGGGGGGCGCGGGGGGCGCCGTCGCGCACGGGGCGCAGCGCACCCCGCCGAGCCAGCCGCGCAGGGGGCCGGTGTAGGGGTGCCCGGCCGGGCAGCTGTCGCGCCACGCCTCGTCCGGCTCGACGGAGAGCCGGTACGCGGCGCGGGGGACGAGCAGCCCGGCGGCGGCTCCCCACAGGGCGGCGACGGCGATCAGCGTGGCGTACACGGCCACGACAGTAAGGGAGGCGAACGGCGCGGTCATGGGCCCATGGGCCCAGTCGCGGCCCCGGGGGATGCGGCCTCCCGGTGACATGACCTGGAGTCAGGGCGCTACCGTCTACGGCCATGGGGCGAGGACGTCAATGGCAGGACGGCACGGCCGCGTTGTGGATTCCCGGGCGGGACGCTCCGGTGCCGCTGGAGATCGCGGCGAGTCGCGGGAGACGGCGGCGCGGGCTGCTGGGGCGCGACGGGATCGAGGGGGCGATGCTGCTGACGCCGTGCGGCGGTGTGCACACCTTCCGGATGCGCTTCACCATCGATGTGGCCTATCTGGACCGGGAGTCGACCGTCGTGGACGTCCACACCCTGGTGCCGGGCCGGCTCGGCAGACCCCGGCTGCGGGCCCGCCATGTGCTGGAGGCTGAGGGCGGGGCGATGGCGGAGTGGGGGGTGCGGCGCGGGGTACGGCTGAGGGTCGAGCGCACGGGGCCTGCGCTCCCCAGCGGCTGAGCCCGCTTCGTACGACCGGGGTTCGCCGCGGCGGAGCTCGGGCTTGTGTGCGAGCCGCCCCGCCGGGCGTCGGGCCCTTGTCGGGGCCAGCTCCCGACAAGAGCCCGCGCCTCAAACTCCCCCAGACTTCGTCCGGGGGGACCCCCAA
>NZ_VCLA01000192.1:0-37913 GCF_009600885.1 Streptomyces jumonjinensis | reverse complement strand
TCCCGGGGTGCGGGGTCCGTCCTCAAACGCCGGACGGGCTGGTTCTGCCGGGATCGGCGGGCGGGCGGGTTGAGGTCTCAGGGGAGGGGGCCGCGCAGGGGTGGTGCCGGGACGTAAAACATGATTTGTGGCGCGAAGGAGGCCCGTCATCAAACAGGGACTGGAAACGCGCCGTAAATCATGAGTCCCGGCACCACCCCGGAGCGGACCCCGGACCCCAGCACACCACACCCACCCGAAGCACCCGCACCCGGAGCGGACCCCGGACCCCAGCCCGAAGCACCCCCGCCCAGGCCCCCGGAGCGGACCCCGCACCCCAGCCCGAAGCACCCCGAAGCCCCCGGCAAGGCGCGGCCCCCGGACCGCTCAGTGTGCGCGGGACTCCCGGGTCGGGGCGGGGGAGGCGTGTCTCCCCCGGCGGCGGCCTCTGCCCAGACGTGCCCGTGCGGTCCAGCCGAGCAGGCCGAGCAGCAGGAGCGACCCCAGTCCGATCCCGGTGTAGCCGACGGCCGTGAGCAGCGTCTCCCGGGCGTCGTCGTCATCGGCCCGGCCCGGCAGCGCGGCCTCCCGGTCCTCCTCGGTGACGCCGAAGCCCTCGGCGAGCGGATCTCCGTCGTACGCGGGCGGTTTCCCGGGCTCCCCTTCGATCTCCGCCCGCAGGGTCACCGGAAGGGCCCGGGAGACCTGCCGGTCAAGGGTGACCCGGACGTAGTACCAGCCGGAGAAGCGCATCGCGCTGGTGCCGTCCTGGTCCGAGGTCCGGTTGGCGAACGCGGCGCGAACGGTGTTGAAGGAGACCTTGGCCGGTCTGCCCCGGTAGGGGGTCACGGAGTCCCGGACGAAGCCGCGGGCGGTGTTGAAGGCCGTCACGCGTAATCCGTCGCGCACCGCGGACGGCTTCGGGGCGGTGGGCCCGCCGAACTCCGCGTCGAGGAAGAGCCGTTGCCCCCAGTCCAGCGGAACCCGGTAGAACCGTGTCTCTCCGGGGTGGAGCGTGTCCTGCCAGACCCCGTGCCCGATCGTGCCGGCGTCGTTGAACCCCGATCCGCCGGTGACGCGCCGAGGGTCCCCGGTGACATCGTCCGGGCTGTGCGCGTGCCAGGAGGCCGGTGCCGTGGGCTCCGCCGTCCCGCTTCTGAGACCGGGCTCGGTCATGTACTTCAGCTCGACGGTCCAGTCTTCGGCACCGGAGCCGCCACCGGAACCGCCGCCGGGGCCGATCCACTCGACGGAGTAGAGGTACTCCCCCGCCTCCTGGCACTCCCGGCCCGTTCCGATACGGCGGGTGGAGTAGTCGGCGGTCGGCAGGGGCGTGGTGCCGCCGAAGGTGATGTCGTTGCTGTCGCTGCACTCCGCGCCGTCCGGTGAGCGCAGACTGACGCGTATGCCGTCCGTCGCGCCGACCTCGCCGCCGGCCGGTGGGGCGAGCACCGCGGAGACATAGGCATTGGCCGTGGCGTCGAGCTCGACACGGTAGAACTTGCGTTCCCCGGCGGAGATGGTGTCGAGGTAGGTCCCCGGTGTCAGCCGGGGTCCGGCGACCCCGGCCGAGGAACTGCCCCGCACGGTCTTGGCGCCGGGGTCCGTCTGATAGGCGGCGAGCCGGCTCGTCGCCCCGGCGGGCGCGGGCGCCTGGGCGAGGGCGCAGGATATGCAGAGGCCGATCCCCGCCCCGAGCGCCCTCACCCCCGCCGTCGATCCGCCGGCCGCCGACCCGATGGCCGTCGCCGTCCTGCCCCGCCTCATCCGCGCGCTCCTCGGCCCACTCGTTCGACAGTCGGCCCGCAGCGTACTGCGGGCCGGTCACATGACGTATCACCGGCGTCACATGGGTACGACAGTGCCCGCGGCGCCCCGGCCGCACACCGGAGGCGCGGTACGGACCGGACGCCGGCGCCCGCTCAGCCGGCCGAACCCGTGGGGAAGGAGACCTCGACCCGGCGGTTCTTGCGCCGGCCTTCCTCGGTGGCGTTGTCGGCGATCGGATAGTCCTCGCTGTAGCCACGGACCTCATAGGAGACTCCGGGGTCGTTCAGCTCGCCGCTGAGTACGCCGTGGACGGCGACGGCGCGCTTCTTGGAGAGCGTCCGGCCGTGCGGGTAGGTGCCGAGATTGTCCGTGAAGCCGAAGACGCGGACCGTGCGCGGGCGGTTCTTCCCGATCTCCGTGACGATCGCCGCGATACGGCTGTTCGCCTGGGGGGTCAGCCTGGCGCTGTCCTTGCCGAAGAGGACCTCCGCCTGGAGCGCGAACTTGAGCGAGGTGGGGGTCTCCTCGCGGCGCTCCTCCCCGCCCTCCGTCTCGACGATGGAGACGATGTCCAGCACCCGGGACTGCGCGAGGGTGGCGCCGTCCCGCATCCGCAGCCCCGGGTCGTCGCCGTCGATCTCCGGGGGCGTGTAGGCCGTCTGACTGCCCGGGGGCAGGTTCGGGTCGTCCTCGGTGGCGGCCCCGGGCGCGGTCCCCGGTGCGGCGGGCGCCGCTCCGGGCGCCGCCGACGCGGCGTACAGCGGGAATCCGGTGAGCAGCACCGCCACGGCGAGGGAGACGGCGGCCGGTCGCCGTGCGGTCGTACGCCGTCGCGCGATCCCGCCCATCAGCCGATCTCAATCGTGGCGCTGGGCATCAGCGGGATCTGGAGGTCCAACGCCTCCGTCTCCTCGGGGGGCGCGGGGAACTGGGCGAAGAAGTCGACGCTCGCACCGGCCTCGAAGGCCCCGAGACCGGTGGTGGTCAGCGGGTAGCCCTCGGTGTCGCGCAGTACGTAGTAACGCTTCTTGCCGGCCTTGTCGATCAGGGTGACGCCACCGAGTGACGGGCCGGTCCGCTTGACCTGGTTCTCCTGCCCGTTCCACTGGACCGGCGGGATCTTGCGCCCGCTGCTGATGTTCTTGACCGTCCCGGAAAGCGTCAGAAAGCCGCCCTCGTCCCGCTCGGCGGCGCTGATGGTGAACTCGAATCCATTGGCGCCTTTGATCACGGCAAGGGTGGCACCGGCGCCGGGCTCTTCGGCACCCTCGGCGCCCTCGGCGGCGGACGGCTGCTTCGGCTGCTCCGGCCCCGACTGGGTCGACTCGGCACCGGTGTTCTTCCGGTCCGAGCCGTCGTCACCGCCGCCGCACGCCGTCAGGGAGAGCGACAGCGCCGCCGCCACAAGGACAGCGGTCGCCGCCCGGTGGCCCTTGGCTCCATGCCGAATTCTCATCAGTGCTGTTCCTTTGCGTTCAGTGGCGTTCAGTGGCGGTCAGTCCCCGTCCAGCCGGACGGTGAAGAGGTCGGACATGTCCGGGAGATCGTCCGGCCGCGCCGGATCGATGGTGATGGTCTCGTCGCCGTCGCAGCGGAGGGCGCCCCCGATGGCCGGCTCCTCGGGGTCCGGCGGGCCGGGATCGTCGTCAGGGTCCGACGGGCCGGGGGCGTCGTCCTGATCCCCGTCGTCCCCGGGCGGGAGCGGCTCGTCGGAGGGCTCGAACGAGCACCGGGGTTCCACGACGGCGGTGGCGGTGGCCTCCGCGTACTCGCTCTCGGTGCCGGGCAGGATGGTGTCGCCCACCGGCTCCTGCGACAGGACGCGGAGGGTGTAGCCCCAGCGGCCGTCGGTCAGCGGATGACAGGTCCCCGCGACCACCGTGGTTCCATTCGCCTCGGCGAACCGGGCCGCCGCGTCGCAGCCGGCGCCAGTGGTGTCCTGCGCGCCGCCGCCCAGGAAGTCGTCGAGAAAGCCGGGGTCGAAGACGGTGTCCTCGGTCAGCTCCTCCCCCAGGAGGTCACGGGACTCCTGGCGCCGCGGCGAGGGCCGCCGCGTCCGCGCCGGACTGCGTGCCGTTACGGCTGGCCCCGGCCTGGCCGACCGCGAAGAACGCGAGCGCGAGAAAGAGCAGGCCCGCCACCATCGCGATATAGAGGGGCGCCGCCTGCCCTGCCTCACCGCCGCCGCGGGAGGTGCGCGCGCCTACTCGCCGCCACCGCCGCCACCGCCGCCACCCACGATGTTGCTGACCTGGGTCCTCAGTCCGTTGGCGATGTCCTCGGCCACGCCGGAGCCCACCAGGGCCGCGATGATCGCGGCCACCAGAACGATCACGCCCACGTACTCGACCGAGTCCTGCCCCGCGTCGCGGCGGTTCTTCATCGCGTCGGCGGCGGCGGCCATCCGTGCCGCCACATACAGACGGGTCCTGACCACGGCCTTCAGCGTCACGTTCGACATTGGCTTTCCCTCCGGCGCCGGTGGTGCGGTCACCGCCCGGCTGGTACGAGTCCATGACGCCGCCTGCCGTACCCGCCTCCTGTCGGCCGGTCCGGATGGCAGCGTGAGAAATGTACGCCGGGAGAACGTTCTCGGGAATGGGCCCCAGGACCCAACTCCGGTACCCGTCATGGAATTGGTCCGTTGGCCGACGAATCGCCGGGGGGCGTGATCCGGCGGCCGTGCCGCTGTCGGGGGCGGCCGGGGAGAGCTGCTGATGCTCGGTCATACCGGTCCGGCCCCCCGTCGCGCGAGACCGTGCCAGATGGCGATGGCCTCGCCTCTGCTGGCCGCGTTCAACTTGGCGAAGATGCGGTTGATGTGGTTCTTGACCGTCTTGAGGCTGATGAAGCAGGAGGCGGCGATCTGCTGATTGGTCAGTCCGGACGCGATCAGCTCCATCACCTCCGCCTCCCGCCGGCTCAGTTCGGTGATCACTCCCCGAGGCCCTGCGGCCGCACCCGGCCGCACCGACGAATGTCCCACATTCGCTTCCGTAAGCGAAGGCTGTTGAGCAAATTCACGGAACTCGGCACCAGCGTGTGCGTCATGCATGGATTGGCTGGTCGGGCGGGCTTGGGAGACCGCTCTCCAGCCGGTGCGGTCCGCCGGGGATATTTCGTTCTGTGAAGCAAGGGGATATCCCGGGGCATCGGACACGGCACCGGGAGCCTCCGGCGGCGATCCGGCGGGGCGGACGGGCGGGCGCGCGGCCGGGCCCCCGAGCACCCCCGCCGACAGCGCGGCGGCGGCCGAGTGCGAGAAGGCGGGCCGCCCCGCCCTGATGTCGTGGACCGCCGAGACCAGTTGTTCGGCGGTGAACTCGCCGTGGACGAGATAGCCGCCCGCGCCGAGCCGCAGCGCCTCATGGACGACCTCGCTCTCCCGGCTGTAGGTCGTCATCAGCACCGGGGCGAGCCGGACCAGCCGGGGCAGCGCCGAGATGCCGTCGACCTCCGGCATCCGCACATCCAGCAGCACCACATCCGGGCGGTGCCGTAACACCGCCTCGTACGCCTGGCGTCCGTCGACGGCCTCCGCGACGACGTCGAGATCGGGGCGGCCCTGCAGCAGTGCGGTCAGACCGGCCCGTACCACCGGGTTGTCGTCGGCGACGACGACCCGCAGCGGCTGAGCGGTCGGGGGCGGTTCCGGGCCAAGGGGGTGGTGGCCGTCCGGCATGGCCGCAGCCTCCTCTCGAAAAGCGGGGACGGGGGTTCTCATGTGAGCAGCGGCGACTGACGGCGGTCCGCCGCGGGACCGGGGGACCGGCGCGGCGCACCGGAGTCGGGCGGGACGGACCGGGGCGGCGGGGCAGGGAGAGGGGCGGGGAGAGGGGGCCGGGCGGGACGACGGACCCGCTCGCGCACGGCGGACGGGTCCGGCGGGTCCGGCGGGTCTGGAAGGTCCGGCGGGTCTGGAAGGTCCGGCGGCTTTGGAGGGTCCGGCGGGTCCAGCACCTCCAGCCGCTCCGGTGGCCATAGCGCCGCGAGCGGCAGCTCCAGCCGTACCTCCGTACCCCTCGCCGCCCCTCCCCTGCCGATCCTGATACGCGCCCCGATCGAGGCGGCCCGCTCGACCATGCCCACCAGGCCGAAGTGCCCCGATCTGCGGAGCCCGTCGAGCGTGGTGCCCGGCGGCAGGCCCACACCGTCGTCGTACACGCTGATCCGCAGCACATCGCCGCTCACCCCGGCCGAGACCTCCACCCGGCCGGGCCGGCCATGGCGGTGGGCGTTCTCCATCGCCTCCGACGCGATGGTCAGCAGCTGACGGGCGACGGCCGGCGCGACCGGGGGCGCGGCCTCCGCGCCGATCCGGCGGAAGACGGCCCGTACCCGGCCGCGGCGGGCGAAGTCCTCCGTACGGGCCGCGAGTTCGCCCAGCACATCGATCCCTCCGTCGAGCCCGGACTCCCTGCGCAGATCGGAGAGGAGCTCCCGGGACTCGGCGGCGGCCCGGCGGGCCGCGCGCGCCACCAGTTCGGCCTGGCGTCTGACCGTGAGCGGATCCATCCGGTCCGCGGTGTAGGCCAGTCCATCGGCGGCCAGCGCCAGCCCGTGCAGGGTCTTGGCCACCGAGTCGTGCATCTCGCGGGCGAGCCGCGCCCGCTCCTGCTCCACCGCGCCGCCGACCGCGAGCCGGGCGCGGGCCTCGGAGAGCGCCTGACCGGCGGCGCCGAAGCCCAGCATCAGCCGGCGCAGGGTGCTGCCCAGCGCCCCGGCGAGCGCGCACAGCCCGGGGAGCAGCAGCGCGGTGAACCGGGCGTCGGCCTGGTCGTTGACCGCGTACGCACCGGCGACGATCAGCGACTGGAGCACGGCGGACACCGCGGCTCCGCGCCGGCCCGAGATCAGCCCGGCGAGCAGCGGGGTGCAGATGGTGACGTACGCGAGCGTGGAGTCGGGCGACGCCGTGATCAGCAGCAGTGCGCCGAAGGCCATGTCGACGCCGAGCAGCCAGGGGTGCCGCAGCAGTACGGGACCGAATCGCTCCCAGTCACGGAGCAGGGCGTACGAGGTCATGAAGGTGATCAGGACCGCGGCGCCGACCAGCCAGCGGGCGGGGCCCGGCGCGGTGCCGGCGAGGGCGAAGGGGACCGCGAGGGCGATCATCGCCAGCCGGAAGCCGAAGACCTGGCGGCAGAGCGCCTGAAGGGCGTTGACCTGGATGGGGAGCGAGGGCGTCCGGTGGTGGGCCGGGTCCGGGTTCAGGTCCGGGGTCATCGGGTCCGGGGTCATAGGGGGGTCACCTCCCGTTCACCGCTCATCGGCGGGCGTGGGTCGTCGTCGAAGGGAACAGTCGGCGGGGGCGGCCGGTCGGGGGCTGCGGGGACCGCCCGGATTCAGCCTCCCAGCACCTCCCCCAGATCGACCCCGGAGCCGTAGTAGAAGCTCATGACGATCAGGATCATCGTCGCCGGAAGCATGATCAACGTGACCACGAGAGTGGATTTGGGCACCGCGCGGGCCGCGTCCCGCCGGGCGTTCTGCGCGTCGGTGCGCCGCATGTCGGTGGCGATCTGTATGAGGGTGTCGACGATCGGCGCGCCGAGCTCCTCGCCCTGCTGGAGCGCGGTGACGAACATCGACACCTGGTCGGAGTCGTTCCGCGCGCGCAGCTGGTCGAAGGCGTCCCGGCGGCTGACCCCCATGTCCATCTGGCGCAGGGTGATCCGCAGTTCATCGGACCAGGGGCCTTCGTACTTCTCCGCGACCCGTTCGAGGGCCTGCCGGAAGCCCAGTCCGGCGGAGACGACCACGGCGAGGACGTCGAGGAAGTCGGGCAGGGTGCGTTCGATGTCCGCGCGCCGTCTGCGGATGGCCGCCCGGATGATGACATCGGTCCAGAAGACCCCGAAGACCAGCAGAAACGCGGCGAGCGCGAACTGTCCGCGGAGCAGCATCGACAGCGCCGCCACCACCCCGAGGAAGGTGTAGACGGCCCGCCGCGCGGCATAGCGGTCCACCGTCATCCCGCCGGGGTTGCCGGCCATGTCGAGCCTGCGGCGGAGGGCGTCGACCCGTTTGGGCCCCATGGTGCGCAGCACGGCGGGGGCGTACCGCATCCCGAGCCGGTCGATGCCGGAGCCGACCGCCGTCGTACGGGTGGCTCCCACTTCCAGCGCGAGCGCGAGATCGCCGGGGAGCTTGGCGTCGGCGCGGTACATGCGGATGCCGTGGAAGACGCCGTACACGGATACGGCGAGCAGCGCGGCGAGCAGCAGTCCCATGGTGTCCTCCTCTCTCAGACCTGGATCCGCGAGACCCGGCGGATGAGGAACGCGCCGAGTCCGTACAGCCCGAAGGCGATGAGTGTGGCGGCCTGTCCCACCACCGATCCGGTCATCTTGTCCAGTGCGCCGGGGGTCATGGCGTTGATCATCAGCAGAAAGCCGAGGCCGAGCAGGGGCACGGCCAGGGCGGTGACCTTGATCTGGGAGAGCGTGGTGGTGACCTCCCGGCGGGTCTCCTTGCGTTCTTCCAGGGACTGGGTGAGGTTGCGCAGCGAGGTGACGACCTGGCCGCCGGCCCGGTTGGCGAGGATGAGCGTGGTGACGAGGACGATGAGTTCGCGTGAGGGCAGCCGGTCGGCGAGTTCGCCGAGCGCGTCGTCGAGGGACTGGCCCACGGCGAGCTGGTCGGCGACGATGCCCAGCTCGTGCCCCGCCGGGTCGTCGAGCTCCTCGGCCGCCATGGCGAGCGCGGTGCGCAGCGCCAGACCCGCCTGGGTGGCGTTGGCGAGGACCCGGGTGAACTCGGGGAGCTGGTTGATGAACGCCTCGGTGCGTTTGACGCGCTGCCATTCGAGGAAGGCGTGCGCGCCCCAGAGGCAGAGGACGGCCGCGACCACGCCGAAGAAGGGGGCGAAGACCGCGCCGACGGTGAAGTAGGCGGCGAGCAGCACCACGACGACGTAGACGGCGTATTCGCCGGGGGTCAGATCGAGGCCGGTGACGGCGATCCTGCGTTCGATGCGCCGGCCGAGCCGGGTCGCGCGCAGCCTTCTGTCGATCCGGGCGAAACGCCGGCGGCGGCCGGCGAGGGCCGGCAGCTGTCCGGTCTGCGTCATCCGCTCGACCAGGGCCTGATGCTGTGCCCTGCCCGAGGAGTAGATGTGCACGCCGATGACGCCGAGCACACCGGCGAGCAGTGCGACTCCGGCGGTCAGAAGCGGGAGATTGTCCATGTCGGGCGGGGACCTCTTCGCTGGGCTTCGGAACGGTCGGGGCGGTCGGGGCGGTCGGAGCGGTCGGAGCGGATAGGGCGGTCGGAACGGTGGGGGCGGATGGAGCGGTCGGGGCGGTCTGCCGCCGGCGCCGGCACCCGGGTCTCGGGGTGATCCGGTGGAGTGGGCATGCCTAGAGGACCGTTCTCCGTACGGCGAGCTGATCGTCGGATTCGGCGATGCCGAAGGCCGGAGGCAGCGGCTCGTTCTTCAGATAGAGGCGCTCGGCGATCCGCCGGGGCACCGGGTAGTACCCGAACACGCCGTGGACGCGTCCATCGGCGGCCATGGGCTGGGCGTGGAAGCGGCAGACGGAGACGAGGCGGTACTCCTCCCGGCCATGGGAGTCGACCACCGCGATCTCCGTGACCCGGCGGGAGCCGTCGGCGTGCCGGGTGAGCTGGACGATGACGTCGACGGCGCTGTTGATCTGGTCCTTGATCGCCATGAAGGGGATCTCGACCTCGGACATCGAGGCGAGGGTCTGGAGCCGCATCAGGGCGTCTTCGGCGCTGTTGGCGTGGACGGTGGCGAGCGAGCCGTCGTGGCCGGTGGACATCGCCTGGAGCATGTCGAGCGTCTCGCCGCCGCGTACCTCGCCGACGATGATGCGGTCGGGGCGCATGCGCAGGGAGTTCCGTACGAGATCGCGGATGGTGACCCGGCCCTTGCCCTCCACATTCGGCGGGCGGCTCTCCAGGGTGATCACATGTGGCTGCTGGAGCTGGAGCTCGGCGGAGTCCTCGATGGTGACGATGCGCTCGCCCTCCGGGATCAGCCCGGAGAGGGAGTTGAGCAGGGTGGTCTTGCCGGTGCCGGTGGCGCCGGAGACGATCACATTGAACTTGGCCCGGACCAGCGCGGCGAGCAGCAGCATCATCTGCTCGTCCAGGGACCCCAGGGCGATCATCTCCTGGAGGGTGAAGGCGCGCGGGAAGCGGCGGATGGTGAGGATGGGCCCGCTGAGGGAGAGCGGCGGGATGATGACGTTGACCCGCTCTCCGGAGGGGAGGCGGGCGTCGACCATCGGATTCGCCTCGTCCACCCGGCGGTTGACGGTGGAGACGATACGTTCGATGGTCTGCATCAGCTGATCGGCGGAGGAGAAGCGGAGTGGAAGCATCTCCAGCCGTCCGCCGCGCTCGACATAGACCTGCTCGGGGCCGTTGACCATGATCTCGCTGATGGAGGCGTCTTCGAGCAGGGGCTCCAGGATGCCGAGGCCGAGCGCCTCGTCGACGACCCGGCGGATGAGCTGGGAGCGCTCGACGGTGGAGAGCACCGGGCCCTCGCGGCTGATGATGTGGCCGAGGACCCGCTCCAGCCGGGCCCGCCGCTCGGCGGCGGCGAGGGAGGACATCTCCGCGAGGTCGATCTCCTCCAGCAGCTTGGCGCGGTAGACCATGACCAGGCGGTTCTCCTCGCCGTGGCCGTTGACCGGCTCGGGGCTGCCGATGCGGGCCCGCAGGCTCATGTGCTTCATCTCCCAGGTGTCGCGCGGTCTTTCAGATCGTGCTGTGGTACGTCCCCTGCGGTGATCCGGGGGCTCTGTGGCCGTCCCGTCGGCCCGTCGGTCCGGTCAGTCGCAGGGCATGGTGACGGCCCGCCTGGCCGGGTCGAAGCCGAAGACGGGCAGCAGCTCGGGGACGGGCACGGTGACGGTGACCGTGACCTCGTCGCCGCAGCCCGCCTCCTCGATGGCCGCTTCGGCGGCGAGCCAGTCGCTCATCGCCGCCTGGCCGACCGGCTGGCCCTGGCCCGCGCCGTCCTTCTGCGCGGCGGCCCGGGCGCCGGCGCGGGCGGCGGTGCCCGCCTGCTGGACGGCGTAGGCGACCAGTCCGAGCTGGATGGCCGCGATGGCCACCAGGAGCAGCAGGGTGATCACACCGGCGTACTCGACGGCGGCCTGGCCCCGGTCGGCGGTCCGTGGTCCGGGCCGTCTCATGAGGGGTCCTCCATCGGTGCGGCGGCGTCGGCGGGGACCTCGAAGGGGAAGTTCACCGCGCCCGGGAAGAGGATGGGCACGGGGAGGTCCACCGAGACCCGGAAGAGGTCGCCGTCGTCCTGGCAGTCGATGTCGGCGGACTGCCAGGCGTCGGGGAGGTCCTCCCGGGCCGCCGCGCCGCACGCGGCGACGCCCGCGACCGCGCCCGCGCGGGCCCCCGCGTCGGCCGCGTTGCCCGCCAGCGAGAAGGTGTAGCCGATGAGCGCGGCCTGCCAGAGCAGGGCCAGGGTCACCAGGATCACCGGCAGCGTGCCCGCGAACTCGACGGCGGCCTGCCCTCGGTCGTCCAGGCGGTACACCGCCCGCATCCGGCCGAGGACCCGCGCGCCGGACGCGCCCGCCCCCGCCGGAACGGGCCGCATACGGCCCCGAAGCCACCCGCCGGACGCCGCCGCCCCCGCCGGAACCGGCCGTACCCGGGGTACCCGCATGCGGCCACGGAGCCACCCGCCGGACGCCGCCACCCCCGCCGGAACCGGCCGTACCCGGAGCCCGAGCCGCCCGCCGGGTACCCGCATACGGCCCCGGAGCCACCCGCCGGACGCCGCCACCCGCGCCGAAACCGGCCGTACCCGGAGCCCGGGCCACCCGCCCGACACCCGCTCCCCGGGCGTCCGCCCGGTCCGCCCCGGCCCCGTACGGCCAGGCTGTACGTGCGACCTCATCGTGCCCCGTACCCCCTCACCGTCATCACCTCGACCGTGCCCTCCGGACGCTGATCGAACCCCGGTCCCCACGGAATCTGCCCTGCTTCTGCCCGTCTTCCGTCACCCGGACCAGCCCCAGCTCCCCCGCCAGCCCCCACAGCGCCTGCTTGACCGTGGATTTCGCCTCCAGGTCCTGCATCCGCCCGGCGTCGACCACCGGCTGGAGTTCCTTGTAACCGGCGGGGACGGCCGTCTTGGCGACCCGGGTGCCGGTGATCTTCTCGATCAGCTGGGGCTGGATCTCGGTGGTGCGGTTGTAGCGGTTGACGACGGTGATCGTCTCCTCCGCCTTACGGATCTGGAGCCGGTCCCAGAGCCGGACCATGCGCTTGGCGCCGCGGACGGAGACCACGTCCGGAGTCGTCACCAGCAGTGTGGTATCAGCCATTTCGACGGCGGCGGCGTTGGCGCCGTTCATCTGCGTGCCGCAGTCGATGACGACGACCTCGTGCCGGTTGCGGAGCGCGCTGACGATCTGGCGTACGGCGCGGTCGTCGACCTCCTCGCCGCGCTCCCCGTCGCCCGGCGCGAGCAGCAGCCCGATCCCGGTCTGGTGAGCGAAGAGGGCTTCCTGGAGCACCCGGGGCGAGATGTCCTGGATGCCGGCGAGATCGGCGATCGAGCGGCGGAACTGGACATCGAGGTAGGAGGCCACGTCCCCGGCCTGGAGATCGAGATCGGCGAGGGCCACGGTGCGTCCGGACGCCTGGGCGGCGAGAGCGAGCTGTACGGCGGTGACGGTGACGCCCACCCCGCCCTTGGCTCCGCTGACGGTGACGACGGTGCCCCCGGGGCCGCTGGGCGCCTCCGCGCCATGGCCCAGATGGCGGCGCACCCCCGTCGACCAGCCCGCCGCCGCCTGGACCCGCTGGGCGAGCTCGTCGTAGGACAGGGGCAGGGCGATCAGGCCGCGCGCGCCGGAGTCCATGACGGCCGAGTAGAGCCCGGGTCCGGCGTCCACCGTCACCAGGATCACGCCCACGGCGGGGAAGCGCAGCGCCACCTCCCGGATCAGTTCGAGCGCGGGGACGGGGCCGATCCGCTCATGGACCAGCACGACTTCGGGCAGTTCGTCGAGGGAGTCGGCGGCCAGCCGGGCCAGCAGGTCGAGCAGTGAGGTCGAGTCCCCCACCGGGGCGGCCGGTTCGGCGTCGGGCAGCTGGCTCAGCAGAGTGGTGATGGACCGGGCCGCGTCGGGTTCGCCGACGGCCGGGAGGATGCGTGTGGTCATACAGCCCTCACCTGTTCTTGTCTTCGTCGAGGGTGTAGGTGCGGTCGCCGGGGCGCAATGTCGCCGGGCTGCCCTTGGCGAGAAGGGCGAGCCGCACGGTCTCGGCGAAGGACTCGGCGTGGGCGACCCGCTGGGCGTCGGCGGCGGTGAGGGCGAAGGTGATGGGCACGGCCTCGCGGCGGACGTCCCGTCGGTCGCCGTCGCGGGCGTCGATCGGGGTGAGCCTGCCGACGTCGATGACCCGGGCGTTGGAGACAATGATCCGCGACTGGTCCGGGGCGCCTTCGGTCTTTCCGGCGAAGGTGGCGAAGATGTTCACCAGATCCCCGGGGGTGATCTTGCCCGCGACCCCGGTGGCGGAGTCGATCATGATGGCGATCTCCTGCTCGCCGGATTCCAGTTCCGGCCGCTCGACGAACATGTCGCTCTGGAGCAGGGAGCCCTTCTTCAGCTGGGTCACCGCGATCTTCCCGTGCACCGTGGACACATCGGTGACGGCGCTCTTCGAGAGCCAGCGCTCAGGCATGCTGATCTTCTCGAACTGGTTCGGCCGGAGTGCGGTGTACGGGGCCACATCGGCTTTGAGGCGGTAGGCGCGGACCTCGGGGCCGACCTTTGAATTCACGTCGTTGATCACCGATATCACGCCGGCGAAGGCGCCGAGTGCGCACACCACCGAGAGAAGCAGAAGGATGACGCCGCGTCGTTGGCGTGAATTCATGAGCTGGACAACCTCGTTCGCTGACGTGACCGGGTTCGCCGACCTCTGACTCAGCCGGCTTCGCTGATCTGACGGGCTTCGCCGGCCGGTCCGGATCAGCCGGACCGGCCGGTTTCACGGGCTCGGTGGACGGTGTGCGCCACGCGGATCTCCACGGATCCCGGCGACAGCGCGTTCAGGTGGCCGGTCGGCCGAAGGGTCCGGCGGCGGGGCGGCGGCGGACCCCAACAGACGAGCGGCGGACGGGTGCGCGCCGCGCCGGGTACAGCAGGGACGCCCCGTGTCCGGCGCTCCGGCCACCGCTCCCGAAGCCCCCGAAGCCCGCGAAGCCCGGAAACCGCCAGGTCCGCCACCCCGCGAGGCCCGGAGCCCGCCGGTCCCGGCGCCCGGGAGGTCCCGCGTCGTCGCGCGCCGCCACCAAGAGCCGGAGCCGGGGAGACCGGGCGCGGCCGTCCCGGACGGAGAACAGGGCGGCCGGCTCCTGCCGTACACGGCTCACGGCCCGTGGTACGCCGGGGTTCCATGCCTCAGGACCTCGGCGTCCCGGCCCTGCTGCTCGGCCGCCGCCAGCGGCGCGGCGCAGAAACCGCAGCGGTCGCCGATGAGTTCAATGCCGCACCAGGTGCACACCTCTCTCCGGACGGAGGACACCAGCTGATACAGGATGGAGATCTCGGACAGGAAGGCGGCGAACTCGATCAGCCTGCCGGTCCCCCACCAGCCGGGCGAGCCGGCCGGCAGCGCGGTCTCCTCCAGCCCCTGCGACTGCCACTCCGGCAGCAGCGTCCGCTCGACCCAGTCCGACTGGAGCTGCCCCTTCGCCACGACCAGCCGGGTCGCGAACCCCGGTCCGCTCAGCCGTCCGGAGGCGCCGACCCTGATCACCTCGGGGGCCGGATGGGCGAGCACCCCGAACTGGCTGCCCGGCAGCCAGGACTTGGCGTGCGAACGCAGGCCCACCGGCACCCGGTCCAGCCGGGTCACCGAATTGAGCAGCGCCCCCGCGTAGACGTAATGGGAGAGCAGCCGCGCGGCGGAGGCGATGACTCCGGGGCCGAAGTCGCAGATCGACAGCTGTCGTAACTGCCGTACGAGTACGGCGACTCCGAGCGGCGGGAGATCCAGTTTGAGGAGCGCGATGCGATTGCTCTCCAGTACGGACCGGACGGTGTGCAGCCGCCGTTCATGGGCGAGCGGAATGGACGACGGATACACGGCGACCACATAGCCGTGCTGCTCCAGCAGCACGGTCATGGCGGAGAGCGCCGCGTCCAGCGGCTGATCCTGCGGCGACGGGAGCAGAGCCGCCGTGGGCGTGTTCTGGTCCATCGGCGGTAGCACCAGATCTGCGCTGGTGACAGCTATTGCGGTCGGCACGCTGGTTCCCCGTTCGGCTCCGGTCGCCGGGGGTCCCGTGACCGCAGATACGTACTGCTCGCTGCTCCTGCACGAGCACTTTATCCGCGACGGTGCAGGCAGAGAACACCCAGCAGAACCCAGAGCCCCGGGCCGTGCACGCTCCGCACAGGCCAAAGCGGATCAAAGGATGACGTTCCATCACACCCATAGCGGGACTCGCCGCGCGGCCATGCGCCCCGCTTTGGCTGGAAAGCGACGATGTCTGCCCGGGACGAATCCTCGCCGGGGGCTTGACAAGCTCATTGGTCTGGACCAGCTTTACGCCCTAGCGGTGGCCACCGTTTCTCCCCCTCCTCCCCCCCAACTCCCCCCACTGGAGGCAGCAAGTGGACCGCATCAAACACTCGCGGAGATGGCTCGGCGGAGCTCTGGCTCTCGCGGTCGGGGCCGGGCTCTCCGTCACCGGCATGGCAGGAACCGCACAGGCGGCCGATATCAATGTCGCCAAGAACGCCGGTTTCGAGTCGGGACTCTCCAGCTGGACGTGTTCCGGCGGCAGTGGCGTGAACGTCTCGTCCCCCGTGCGCACCGGCGCGTCCGCGCTCAAGGCGACCCCGGGCGGACTCGACAACGCGCGCTGCTCCCAGACCGTGGCCGTGAAGCCCAACTCCACCTACCAGCTGAGCGCCTGGACCCAGGGCGGATACGCCTACCTCGGCGCGAGCGGCACCGGCACCACGGACGTCTCCACCTGGACGCAGGGCGGCAGCGGCTGGAGCCAGCTCTCCACCAGCTTCCGCACCGGCGCGAGCACCACGTCGGTGACCGTCTACACCCACGGCTGGTACGGCACCCCCGCCTACCACGTGGACGATGTGAGCGTCTTCGGCCCCGACGGGGGCGGCGGCCAGGACCCCGACCCGGTCGTTCCCCCCGCGCCCACCGGCCTGGCCCTGGGCACGGCGACCTCGTCGTCGATCGCGCTCAACTGGGGTGCCGCCAACGGCGCGACCGGCTACAACGTCTACCGCGACGGCGCCAAGGTCCAGTCGGTGACCGGCACGTCGGCGACCGTGACGGGCCTGACCGCGAACACCTCGTACCAGTTCCAGGTCACGGCGACCAACAGCGCGGGCGAGTCCCCGAAGTCCACGTCCGTCACCGGGAAGACCTCGGACGGACCGATCAGCCCCGACCCGGTCGTGCCCAAGCACGCGGTCACCGGCTACTGGCAGAACTTCAACAACGGCGCGACCGTGCAGAAGCTCCGCGACGTCCAGAACGCCTACGACATCATCGCGGTGGCCTTCGCGGACGCCACCAGCACCCCCGGCGAGCTGACCTTCAATCTGAGCCCGGCGCTCGGCTACGCCAATGAGGCCGAGTTCAAGGCGGACATCGCCGCGAAGAAGGCCGCCGGAAAGTCGGTCATCATCTCCGTCGGCGGCGAGATCGGCAATGTCACCGTCAACAGCGACGCCTCCGCGACCGCCTTCGCCAACAGCGCCTACGCGCTGATGCAGAAGTACGGCTTCAACGGCATCGACGTCGACCTCGAACACGGCATCAACTCGACCTATCTGACGAAGGCGCTCCGCCAGCTCTCCGCCAAGGCGGGCCCGCGCATGGTGCTCACCATGGCCCCGCAGACGATCGACATGCAGTCCACCAGCACCGAGTACTTCAAGCTGGCGCTCAACGTGAAGGACATCCTCACGGTCGTCAACATGCAGAACTACAACAGCGGCGCGATGCTCGGCTGCGACGGCAAGGTCTACTCGCTCGGCTCGGTCGACTTCCTGACCGCGCTCGCCTGCATCCAGCTGGAGAACGGTCTCGACCCCTCCCAGGTCGGCATCGGGGTCCCCGCCTCGACGAGGGGCGCGGGAAGCGGCTATGTGAGCCCGACCGTCGTCAACAACGCGCTGGACTGCCTCGCCCGGGGCACCAACTGCGGCACTTTCAAGCCCGCCAAGACCTACCCGAACATCCGCGGCGCCATGACCTGGTCCACCAACTGGGACGCCACGGCGGGCAACGCCTGGTCGAACTCCGTGGGCGCGCACGTCAAGGCCCTGCCGTAACCCCAGGAGGCCGGTCCCTGCCGTAACCCTCCGGGACCGGCCCCGTGGAACCCGTCGTACGGACCGTCCGCCTCATGCCCGGGGCCGTAGGGCCGTACGGCATCAACAGCGGCGCCATCGCTTTCGCGGTGGCGCCGCTCCGCGTTGCGCTCCCCCGTCCGGCCGCCGCCCCGGGCCGCGCCCGAAACCCCACTCTTGACCTGACCATGTCATGGCCGCACCATGTGTGCCCACACCGCACCATCCCCAGAGTCCGAATCGTGCACCTGTTCCCCCCGCTCCCTCTCCAGGAGACAGCATGCGACTACGCATACGCGGCAGCGGCCGGAAGGCCGCCACCCTCAGCGCCCTGCTGGCGCTCGCGGTGGCGGCCCCCTTCACCGCGAGCGCGGCGCCACCGGACCCCAAGGCCCCCTCCACCGCCCCCTCCGTGGCCGACGACGAGCGCATCCGGCAGTACGAGATCAAGGGCAAGGCCACGGTCGCCTCCCGGACCGCGATCGCCGCGACCGGGGTCTCGATCGACGAGGCCGACAGCCACTCCACCGTGGTCAGCGCCGACACCGTCCAGGCGAAGCGGCTGCGCGCGCTCGGCTACCGGATCACGGAGCTGCCCGGACCGCCGAAGCGCGCGGGCGACGGCCCCGTACAGGCCCTCGACTTCCCGCCCGCGGACTCCCGGTATCACAACTACGCCGAGATGAGCGCCGAGATCGACCAGCGGATCGCGGCGTACCCGAGCATCATGAGCAAGCGGGGCATCGGCAAGAGCCACCAGGGCCGGGACATCATCGCCGTCAAGATCAGCGACAATGTCGCCGCCGACGAGAGCGAACCGGAAGTCCTCTTCACCCACCATCAGCACGCGCGGGAGCATCTGACCGTCGAGATGGCGCTGTATCTCATCCGTGAGCTGGGCGAGGACTACGGCACCGACTCCAGGATCACCAACGCCGTCAACGGCCGGGAGATCTGGATCGTCCCCGACGTCAACCCGGACGGCGGCGAGTACGACATCGCCACCGGCAGCTACCGCAGCTGGCGCAAGAACCGCCAGCCCAACACGGGTTCGACGGCGGTCGGCACCGACCTCAACCGCAACTGGGACTACCGCTGGGGCTGCTGCGGCGGCTCCTCCGGCTCCTTCAGCTCGGACACCTACCGCGGCCGGGCCCCCGAGTCCGCGCCCGAGGTGAAGGTCATCGCGGACTTCGTCCGCAGCCGGGTCGTCGGCGGCACCCAGCAGATCAAGACCGGCATCGACTTCCACACCTACAGCCAGCTGATTCTCTGGCCGTTCGGCTACACCACGGCCGACACCGCCCCGGGCATGACCCAGGACGACCGCAACGCATTCGCCGCGGTCGGACAGAGCATGGGGGCCAGCAACGGCTACACGCCGGAGCAGGCGAGCGATCTCTACATCACGGACGGCTCGATCGACGACTGGTTGTGGGGCAACCAGCGGATCTTCGCCTACACCTTCGAGATGTATCCGGGCAGCTTCGGCGGCGGCGGCTTCTATCCGCCCGACGAGGTGATCGAGCGCGAGACCAGCCGTAACCGCGACGCGGTGCTGCAACTGCTGGAGAACTCGGACTGTATGTACCGCTCCATCGGCAAGGAGCAGCAGTACTGCTGACGCCGGGCGAGCCCCCGTTCCCGTACCTGCGCGGTACGGGAACGGGGGCTCGCGCGTGCGCTGGGACCACCCGACCACCTGGGAACGGGGGCTCGCGCGCGGCTGGGACCACCCGGGGGGACAAGCGCCCCAGGGCCTGCTACACCACCAGGCTGAGCGCCGCCGCGACGGCGAAGCCCGCGACCGAGAGCACCGACTCCAGGACCGTCCAGGTCTTGAGCGTGTCCCGCTCGGATATCCCGAAGTACTTGGCGACGATCCAGAATCCGCCGTCGTTGACATGCGAGGCGAAGATCGAACCGGCCGAGATGGCCATGATGACCAGCGCGAGGAACGCCTGGGAGTGATCCGCGTTCTCCACCAGCGGCAGCACGATTCCGGCCGTGGTGACGATCGCTACCGTGGCCGAGCCCTGGGCGACCCGCAGCACCAGCGAGATCAGATAGGCCAGCACGATGATGGGCAGGCCCACGTCCTCGAAGGTGTCGGAGAGCGCCTGGGCCACACCGCTGGCCTTGAGCACCGCGCCGAAGACCCCGCCCGCGCCGACCACCAGCAGGATGTTGCCGACCGGCTTCAGCGAGGAGGTCGACACCTGCTCCAGGGACTTGCGCGACCAGCCGCGCCGGATGCCCAGCAGGTAGTACGCGAGGAGCAGCGCGATCGTCAGCGCCACGAACGGGTTGCCGAAGAACTCCACGACCGAGCGGAGCGTGGACGGGTCGAGGGCGATGGAGGAGAAGGTGGCCGCGAGGATCAGCACCAGCGGTGTGCCGATGATGAAGAGCCCCGTGGAGAGCGCGACCGGCGACTCGTCGGCGGCCCCGCCGTTCCGGACGCGCTCGGCGGCGACCGCCGCCTTGGCCTCGTCGGCGGCGTCCAGCATGTCCTGCGGGACCTCCACGAAGACCCGCTTGCCGATCCAGTCGGAGAACACCCAGGCGGCGGCGACCGCGGGCAGTCCGACGACGACGCCCATCAGGATGACCCAGCCCAGCGACACATCGAGCAGACCGGCGGCGGCGACCGGGCCGGGGTGCGGCGGCAGGAAGGCGTGGGTCATCGACAGACCCGCCAGCAGCGGCATGGCGTAGAGGACGATCGACTTGCCGGATCGTTTCGCCGCCGCGTAGACGATCGGGGCGAGGACGAAGATGCCGACGTCGAAGAAGACCGGGATACCGAAGATCAGTCCGGTGAGTCCCATGGCGAGCGGCGCGCGCTTCTCGCCGAAGAGGTCGAGCAGCCGTTTGCTCAGCGCCTCGGCGCCGCCGGAGACCTCCAGGATCGCGCCCAGCATGGTGCCGAGGCCGATGATGATGGCGACATGGCCGAGGATGCCGCCCATTCCGTTCTCGATGACGGATTCGGCCGCCGAGCGCTGGACCGTGCCGAAGAGCTCGGTGACGGAGAGCCCGGCCGCGAGGCCGACGGCTATGGAGACGGCGAGCAGCGCGACGAACGGCTGGAGCCGGACCTTGATGATCAGAAGGAGAAGGAGGGCGATGCCGAGGGCGGCGACGGTCAGCAGACCGGCGGTGCCGTCGATGAGCAGGAGCAGCCCTCCGGTGTGAGGTGGTGCCTCCGGAGGAACTTCAGCGGCGAGGAGCATGGCTCAACCCTTGCGTCGTTGGAGGGTTTTGGGTGTGGCGGACCGCGGCACGGCGCTCCGGGGCGGAGCGCCGTGCCGTGCGGCGTCGAGCTGTGGTGCAAGAGGTCTGTGCGAGTGGTCTGTGCGAGTGGTCTCTGCGGCTGGTCTCTGCGGCTGGCCGATCAGCCCAGGACGGCGAGGGCGTCGATCTCGATGAGCAGCCCGGCGGGCAGCCCGACGTAGACCGTCGTACGGGCGGAGGCGGGTGCGGTGAGGCCCTGCTCCTCGAAGTACTCGTTGTAGATCTGGTTCATCTCGGCGAAGTGGTCCACGTCGGTGAGGTAGACGCGCATCATCATCACGTCGTCCCAGCTCGCGCCGCCCTCTTCGAGGATCGCCTTGACGTTGGCGAAGGTCTGGAGGGTCTGCTCGCGCAGGGTCGGGCCCGCGGGGGTCGGGGCCTGGCCCGGGACGGCGGGCAGGAAGCCGACCTGACCGGCGACCTGGAGGATGTTGCCCTTCTTGACGCCGTGGGAGAACTTGGCGGGCGGGGCGGTGTGGGTCGCGGGGGTGATCGCGGTCTTCTCGCTCATGGAGCTTCCTTCGGGGGTGTTCGGTGAGGGGTTTCTCGGTGACGGGGTCAGTGAGGGGTGACGGATCCTGAGTACTCCCGGCTGACGGCGTCGGCGGTGCGGCGCACCAGCGGGAGCAGGGTGAGGAGTTCCTCGGCGGTGACGACCACGTTCGGCGCGGAGACCGACATCGCGGCGACGACCCGGCCGGCCGCGCCGCGGATGGGGGCGCCGATGCAGTTGATGGACTCCTCGTGGCCGCCGAGGTCGGTGGCCCATCCCTGGTCGCGTACGGCGGCGAGCTCCTTGAGGAACGCGGCGGCGTTCGGCGTCGAACGGGATGTGTACATGGGGTAGTCGAGCTTCTCGGCGATGGCACGCCGCTCGTGCTCGGGCAGATCGGCGAGGAGCAGCTTGGCGACGGCGGCGACGGTGATCGCGACGGGTTTGCCGATACGGGAGTACATCCGCACCGGGTAGCGGCCCTCGACCTTGTCGATGTAGAGGACTTCGCTCTCCTCGTAGACGGCGAGATGGACGGTGTGTCCGATCTGCTCGTTGAGGGTGACGAGATGGGGGTGGGCGATCTCGCGTACATCGAGGTTCTCGACGGCCTCCTGGGCGAGGGCGAAGAGCCGCGCGCCGAGACGGTAGCGCTGGTCCTGCTGGCGGTAGACGAGTCCGTGGTCGTGGAGCGTGCGCAGCAGCCGCAGCGCGGTGGACTTGTGGACGCCGAGGCGATCGGCGACCTGCCCGAGGTCGGCGGGTCCCTGTGCGAGCAGCGGCAGGATGCTCAGCGCGCGGTCGACGGTCTGGCTCATGGCGTACGTACCTCCTCATCCGCGGCTGAGGTCCAGCCGGGGCCGAGACGAAGTCTCTCCCAGGCCGCGTCGTCGAGGGCCGCCAGACGGTCGGCGTGCGCGGCGGCGGGGGGCCGGGCGAGGTCGCCGGGGACGGTGAGGGCGGCGGCGGCCCAGAGATGGCCGTGGCGGAGGCGGTCGCGCGTGGGGAGGGCGCGGAGCAGGCCGGAGAGATAGCCGGCGGCGAAGGCGTCGCCGGCGCCGACGGGGGCGATGACGTCGACCCGGGGGGCGGGGGCGAAGGTGATGGTGTCCGGGGGGTTGGCTCCTTGCAGGTGCGGGGGCTTGCCGGGGCTCTGCCCCGGACCCCGCTCCTCAATCGCCGGAGGGGCTGAATCTGCGCGCCCGTCTCCGCGAGGACCCGCCGGAGGAGCTGATTCTGTGTGCCCGTCCCCTCGGCCCCCCGAAGGGGCTGATGCAGCGTCGCCAGGCCGGGGAGCTGATTTCGCATCACCGGGCCGGGGAGCTGATGTCGCGAACACCGTCGCGCCCTTCGCCCCCTGTTTCACCACCACGACGGCCGGTTCGGGAAGGGCCTCCCGGATCGCCGCCGCGCCGTGCACGCCCCAGGCGGCCTCGGCCTCGTCCTCGCCCACGAAGACCAGATCGGCCCCCCGGGCCAGCTCCAGCAGCACCCGTGCGCCCGAGGCGTCCCGCCACAGTCCCGGGCGGTGGTTGACATCGAAGGAGACCAGCGGGCGGCCGGGCCTGCGGGTGGTGAGCTCGCGCATCAGGGCGAGGCAGTCGGCGGAGAGCGCGGCGGTGATCCCGGAGATATGGAGCACCCGCGTCGCGGCGAGCTCCTGGTACGGAACGGTCGCCGGGGACATCGCGGAGGCCGCCGAGCCGCGCCGGTAGTAGACGACCTCGTGCGCGTCGGCGGCGCGGTCGGTCGCGGTGCGGAAGTAGACGCCGGTGGGCCGCAGCGGATCACGGCCCACGGCGGAGGTGTCCACGCCGTACGCCGCGATCGCCTCGATCAGATGGTCGCCGAAGCCGTCCGCGCCGACCCGGCTGACCCACTTCACCCGGTGGCCCGCCGCCGCGAGCGCGCACGCGGCGTTGGACTCGGCGCCGCCGATGGCGCGGGCGAAGGAGGGCACGTCGGCCAGGCGTCCGGGCCGGGAGGGCAGAAAGGTGACCATGGACTCGCCGAGGCAGATGACGTCTGCGACATCCACGGCTGCGGTTCCGGTCAGGCTGCTCACCCTGGGGCTCCTCGCGGGGTCTGGGGCGGTCGGATCCATTGACCCGACGCTGCGCCGGATGTTAGACAGCTTCGAGCGATATGCGCAATGACTGTTGCAAATGGTGCAACGCCCCGCCCTCTAGGAGGCACCATGCCCGCCGACCGGACCGAGCTCCTCCGGGACGAACGCGTCGACTGCCGCTTCAAGGCGCTGCCGCCGGACGCCGAGGGCCTGACCGTCGGCGAGCTGGCGGCCCAGCGCCGTGATCTGTTCACCGGCGGCTTCACCACCCCCGTGCTCGCGCTCTCCGCCGAGTCCGTCGAGCACAATCTCGCGCTGCTCCAGACCTACTCCGAGCGCCATGGCCTGGCCTTCGCCCCGCACGGCAAGACCTCCATGTCCCCCCAGCTCTTCGCCCGCCAGCTGGCGCACGGCGCCTGGGGCATCACCGCCGCCGTCCCCCACCAGGCCCGCGTCTACCGCGCCCACGGCATCTCCCGGATCTTCCTCGCCAACGAGGTCGTCGACGCCGCCGCCCTGCGCTGGCTCGCCGGAGAGCTCGCCGACCCGGACTTCCGCTTCATCTGCTACGCCGACTCCGTGCGCGGCGTCGAGCTGATGAACGAGGCCCTCACCGAGGCGGGCACGCCCCGCCCCCTCGACGTCGTGGTGGAGCTGGGCGCGGGCGACGGCGCCCGCACCGGCGCCCGTACCGAGGCCGAGTGCGCGGCCGTCGCCGACGCCGTGGCCGCCGCCCCCGCGCTCCGGCTGGCCGGGGTCGCCGGCTACGAGGGCGAGGTGCCCGGCGCCGACGGCGAGAAGGTCCGCGCCTGGCTGCGCCGGCTGGTCGCGCTGGCCGCGGAGTTCGACGGGGCCGGACGGTTCGCGGACACCGAGGAGATCGTCGTCAGCGCGGGCGGCAGCGCCTGGTTCGACGCGGTCGCCGATGTCTTCGCCGAGATCCCCGGGCTCTCCCGGCCGGTGCTGAAGCTGCTGCGCTCCGGCGCGTACGTCTCCCACGACGACGGCCACTACCGCCATCTGACCCCCTTCAACCGGGTCCCCGGCGAGGGCGCGCTCCAGCCCGCGTTCCGGCTCTGGGCCCAGGTGGTCTCCCGCCCCAGCGCCGAGCAGGCGCTCCTCAACGCGGGCAAGCGCGACGCCGCCTACGACCTCGATCTGCCCGAGGCCCAGGTCGTCCGCGACGGCCGCACCGGCGAGATCCGCCCGGCGGACGGCATCACCGTCAGCGGCCTCTCCGACCAGCACGGCTGGGTGCGCACCGCCCCGGACGCCGATCTGGAGGTCGGCGACTGGGTCGGCATGGGGCTCTCCCACCCCTGCACCGCCTTCGACAAATGGCAGCTGATCCCGCTGGTCCAAGCGGACGGCACCGTAAGCGAATACATCCGCACCTTCTTCTAGACAGGGGCAGACCCATGGACTTGGTCATCCGCGACGCCCGCGTCATCGACGGCGGCGGCGGCCCTTCCTACCGTGCCGACGTCGGGATACGCGACGGCCGCATCGCGGCGATCCGGCGCGCGGGCGACCCCGCGCTCAGCGGCGCCCGCACCCTCGACGCCGCCGGGCTCGCCCTCTCCCCCGGCTTCATCGACATGCACGCCCACAGCGATCTGGCCCTGCTGCGCGACCCCGAGCACCTGGCGAAGACCGCCCAGGGCGTGACCCTCGAAGTCCTCGGCCAGGACGGACTGTCCTACGCCCCGGTGGACGACCGCACCCTCGAAGGGGTGCGCCGCGCCATCAACGGCTGGAACGGCGGCGGTCCCGGCGACGACTCCGTGGACTTCGACTGGCGTACGGTCGGCGAGTATCTCGACCGGCTGGACCAGGGCGTCGCGGTCAACGCCGCGTATCTGATCCCCCAGGGCACCGTACGGATGTACGCGGTGGGCTGGGACGACCGCCCCGCCTCCGACGCCGAGCTGACCCGGATGAAGCAGCTGGTCGCCGAGGGGATGGAACAGGGCGCGGTCGGCATGTCCTCCGGGCTGACCTACACCCCCGGGATGTACGCGAAGGACGCCGAGCTGACCGAGCTGTGCCGGGTGACGGCCGCCTACGACGGCTACTACTGCCCCCACCACCGCTCGTACGGCGCGGGCGCGCTCCAGGCGTACGAGGAGATGGTGCGGCTGACCCGGGACGCGGGGTGCGCGCTCCATCTGGCGCACGCGACCATGAACTTCGGGGTGAACAAGGGCCGGGCGGGCGATCTGCTCGGCCTGCTCGACAGCGCGCTGGCGGACGGCGCGGACATCTCGCTGGACACCTACCCCTACACCCCCGGCTCCACGACGCTCGTCGCCGTGCTGCCCAGCTGGGCGGCGGAGGGCGGCCCCGACGCGCTGCTCGCCCGGCTCGCCGACGACGAGACCGCCGAGCGGATCCGCCGCCATCTGGAGGAGATCGGCTCGGACGGCTGCCACGGGGTACCGATGGAGTGGGAGACCATCGAGATCTCCGGGGTCTCCGACCCGTCTCTCGCCTCCTATGTGGGCCGGACGATCGAGCAGTCGGCCCAGGAGCGCGGCGAGGCCCCCTGGGCGACCGCCCGCCGGCTGCTGATCGCGGACCGGCTCGGCTCCACGATCCTCCAGCACGTCGGCCATGAGGAGAACGTCCGGGCGATCATGCGCCACCGGGTCCACACCGGCGGCAGCGACGGCATCCTCCAGGGCGCCAAGCCGCATCCGCGGGCGTACGGCACCTTTCCGCACTATCTCGGCCGGTACGCCCGCGAGCTGGGCATCCTCTCCCTGGAGGAGACGGTCGCCCATCTCACCTCCCGCCCGGCGGCCCGGCTGCGGCTGCCCGACCGGGGGCTGGTCCGCGAGGGCTACCGCGCGGACCTGGTCCTCTTCGACCCGGAGACGGTCGCGGCGGGCTCGACCTTCGAGGCCCCGCGCACCCTGCCGACCGGCATTCCCCATGTGCTGATCGACGGCCGGTTCGTCATCGAGGACGGGGCGCGGACGGATGTCCTGGCGGGCCGCTCCGTCCGCCGTACGCCCCGCGTCTGAGCCGTCAGCGGGAGAGCACCTGCCCGACGACGTCGGCGACGGGCGCGAGCACCCCGCCCGGCGGCGGCTTGATGAGATTGCGGTCGACCTCCTCCCCGGCGGAGCTCTTGGCGACGGGCTGGGCGGCGGCGGCCTGTGCGCCGCCGCCCAGTGCCGAGACGGCCAGGGCGCAGGCGACGGCCGCGACGGCGGCGTTCTTGTAAGCGATCATGCGCTGTGCAACGCCGGGAGGGCCGTGCGGGTCACGGCCCGAACCGGCCGTGCCCGGACCCGCTGTGCCCGGACCCGCCGTACCCGAGCCGGCCGTACCCGGACCCGCCGTGCCCGGACCCGCCGTACCCGAGCCGGCCGTACCCGGACCCGCCCGGCCGTGCCCGTGTCCGGACCCGTATCCGCCGTGCGAGTGCCGGCGAAGCCCGTCGGCACCCCCAGACACACCCGCCACTACGGCAAGGGCGGTCACTTTGGTCGCCATCCGTTACCACTCACGGGTTAGGACGTTGAAGGTGCGTGAAAGGCCGCAATCCCCTGCGGCCGCTGTCCTGATCTGCAAGGAGAACCGATGTTGCGTATCGCCAAGGCCGCTGCCGTCCTCGCCGGCTCGGGCGCCCTCCTGGTCGGCGGTGCCGGTCTGGCCACCGCCGACGCCGGAGCGCAGGGCGCAGCCACCCACTCTCCCGGCGTTCTGTCGGGCAACCTGATCCAGGTGCCGGTCAACATCCCGATCAACCTCTGCGGGAACACCGTGGACATCATCGCGCTGCTGAACCCGGCGTTCGGCAACACCTGCGTCAACGCCTCCGAGGGCAGCGCGTACGGCCACTGAGCACCACCACCACCCCGAGCACCGCGGCCTCCCCCTTCCGTCCGGAGGGGGAGGCCGCGGTCTGTCCGGCCGCCGCGCTACTCGTAGCGGTAGTGGCGGCTGTGGTCCAGCAGGAGTGAGGGCGGCTCGTCCCACGGCGGCATCGGCTCATGCAGCGCGAAGATCCGCCCGGACTGCGGATCGGAGGGGGGCAGCGGATCGCTCGGCAGATAACCGGCCGCCGGCCGCGCCCGCTGCCAGCGGACCCAGAGCAGATCGATGAACGCGTGGTGCAGCCAGAAGACCGGGTCGTTGGGCGAGGTCGAGCCCAGCATCAGCCCGCCCACCCAGCGGTGCACCCGGTTGTGGTTGCGCCAGCGCTCCGCGCCCGACGCGCTCCACCCCTCGATGGCGTTGCGGAAGCCGCCGCGCGAGGTGGAGTCCCAGGGGGCCATGTCGTACCAGGGCTCGCTGAGCGCCTCGGCCACCTCGTCCGCGGTCGGCAGGGACACCGGGGCGGACGGCCGGCCGAGATTACGGGTGAGATATCTGCCGTCCGTGAGCCGGGAGTCGATACGCCAGTTCCCGTTCCGGTACGCGAAGGGGCCGGTCATCACCTGCCGGTCGCCGACCCGGCCGGTGCCGCCCATGAAGTCGTCCGCCCAGAGCGAGGCGGCGGGCGTGTCGTCCGCCGTCCAGTCCCAGTACGGGATCGACACCCCGGGGTCGATCCGCTGGAGCGCCGACTCGAACTCCAGCAGATAGCGCCGGTGCCAGGGGAAGAACGACGGGGTCATATGGGCGGGTCTGGGTCTGCTGTCGCCATCGGGGACGTAGAACGCGTGATGCATTCTGACGAATTCGTCGTAGTGTCCCGAGCGCTTGAGCGTCAGCAGCGCGTCGACCAGCCGCCGTTTCTCCGCGGGGGTGAGATTCCGCTGGTTCTTACGGGTGTACACCGGTGCGGCTCCTTGCGGTTCATGGCTCCAGGGAGCGGGGGCGGATCAGTGGCCGTGCGGCGGGGCGAGTGCCAGCCGGGCGGAGCCCAGCTCGTCCACGGCGGCGCGGGCCGCCTCCCGCAGCGTCGGGAACGACTCGTAGTGGTTGACGACGCTCAGATAGCCGCCGTCCGACCGGCGCATCACCTCCAGCGGACGGCCGTCGATACGGACCTCGGCGCCCGGTACGGCGCCGGGCCCGGGCCGCCCGCCGCCGCGGGCCGCCACGGGGACCAGGGCGGTCGCCGAGCCCTGGATGTGCCGGCCCCGGTACATCTCCGTGAACCGCTCCGGCTCGGCGGGCCGGGGCGGGGACTGCCGCGCGCCCGTCCGGGCGATGACCGGCGCGAGCGCTCCGGCCGTGCCCGCGACCACACCGGCGGTGAAGACCGCGCGCAGGACGAGGCGGCGGGTGAGACGGCGGGTGGGGGTGGACATGGGCCGGTCCGTCCTTCTCTCTGCGGCCGAGCACCGGCAATACCGGCGATTCGGGTCGTATCGCGTGGAAATGGGTCAATCTGTCAACGAGACGACGGCGAAAGAGTTGCTCGTCCGAGTGGAGCGTCCGTCCCCGCGGCGGCCCGGGAGGGCGGCTGTGGGGGCCGAATGGCCGAACCGGCACCGGGTCGCCCGTCCCATGCCGGTGGTTGCTGATACGCAGAGACCGCCCGGCGGCGGTACACCCTGATACGCCCCGGCACACCCCGATAAGCCCCGGTACGCGACGGCCGCCCGGCCGCCCCGGTGTCAGGAGGTCATGACCGTGTCCGCTCCGCTCCGTCCCGCTGACGTCGATCTCGCCGACCCGTCGTTCTGGCGGCTGCCGCGCCCCCGCCGGCTGGAGTCCTTCGCGGCGCTGCGCACCCTGGACGCCCCGGCCCGCTTCGGCCCGGGGCCCGGCTTCTACGCCCTGGTGAGACACGCCGACGTCCAGGAGGCGAGCCGCGCGCCCCGGCACTTCGCCAGCGCGCCCGGCGTCACCACCCCCGAACCCGCGGCCTGGGCCAAGGCCGTCTTCGGCAACTCGATGGTCAACCTGGACGGACCCGAGCACGCCGCCCTGCGCAGAATCGTCTCCCGGGCCTTCACCCCCCGGCTGCTGGCCGCCGCCGAGGACAATGTGCGCGAGGTGGCCGCGCGGATCGTGGCCGAGATGGTCCGCGACCGCCCCCGGGACTTCGTCGCCGCCGTCGCCTCCCGGATGCCGTTCGAGATCATCTGCGATCTGATGGGCGTTCCGGAGGACCACCGGGCCGAGATCGCCCGCCGGATCGACGAGGCGTCCGAGCATGTGGGAGTACGCCGGCGGAGACTGCGGATGCCGGGGCGCGGGCTGCGCGCGCTCGCCCATATGCAGCTGGTGATGGTGCGGCTGGCCCATGAGCGCCGCCGCCGCCCGGCGAACGATCTGATCTCGGCGCTGGTCCGCGCCGACATCGACGGCCAGGCCCTCTCCTCCCGCCAGCTCGGCGCGTTCTTCTCACTGCTGCTGGTCGCCGGGGTGGAGACCACCCGCAACGCCATCGCGCATGGACTGGCGCTGCTGACCGGGCACCCCGGGCAGCGCGCTCTGCTGGAATCGGATTTCGACCGTTACGCGGACGGCGCGGTGGAGGAGATCGTCCGCCATTCCACGCCGATCATTCAGTTCCGCCGTACGGTGGCCGCCGAATACACGCTGGGCGGCCGGATTTTCCGGCCCGGGGAGAAAGTGGTGCTCTTCTACGCGTCGGCCAATCGCGATGAAGCGGTTTTCGAACGGCCGGATGATTTCGACATCACCCGCGACCCCAATCCGCATCTGGGATACGGGGGCGGCGGGCCGCATTACTGTCTGGGGGCTCATCTGGCCCGGCAGGAGATGAAGGCGCTCTTCCGGGAACTGCTCACCGGGCCGCGCGGACTGCGGGCGGTGGGGGCAGCGGAACTGGTGGACTCCAGCTTCGACAACCGGGTCCGCGCGCTGCCCTTCGCCTTCGACGCCGCTCGCGGACGGCCCTAGGGAGTGTCTTCAAAGTAGCGTCGTCCGCCCGGATGGGGGTCCCCCCGGGCGAAGCCCAGGGGGAGGGCCTGGCGGGGTCTGGTGCGTGCGATCGCAAGGCGGAGGAAGGAGTCCATGCGGTGGGGGCACCTCCCGTGCCGCTAGGCACAGGGGGCCATTGGCGACTGACGACAACGCGGCGTGGGGGCACCTCCCGGGCCGGAGGCCCAGGGGGAGTGCGTGCCAGGGCACGGCAGGCAGACGGGACTTTGAAGACACGACCTAGGTCGTACGCCCGACCCGCTCTAGCCGCGCAGTCGGCTCACCGGGAGCAGGGCGTGGCCGCAGGTCATCAGGGTCTCATCGGCGCCGAGATAGCCCTTGAGGGTCTCCTCGGCGACGGGCTCCCCCGGGGCGGCGACGGGCCATGGCCTGGTGGCGATCATCAGATGGGCGTGGCCGCGCGCGTCCACGGCGGTGAGCCACTCGGGCGGTGCGGCGCACTGGGCGCTCAGCGAGGGCATGTTGAGCACGGCGTGACCGCCTTCGACCAGCAGCCTGACCGGAAAGTTGTAGGACGCCGCGGTGGCGTCGGTCATCTCGCTGCCGATCTTCATCCCGGCGGTGCCGACCAGCGCCGCCATGGCCGCCACCCCCGCCTCGGGTCCGCCGTCCCCGTCGCCGAGCGAGTAGAGGAGCAGATAGGGCATGTCGTGTCCGGCCCCCGGGTCGCCCGTCCAGGCGAGCATCGAGACAGTTCCCAGATGGCTGCGCTGGACGCTGTTCTTCGCGGGGTTGGCTTGCGCGGTATTCATGGCTCGGCACCCTAGTGCCCCGCCTGTCCGGTCACCCCATGCGTTCACCTGGATGGGGGAAAGCTGAGCTGCCAGTCGAGAGAACGGTTCTCCAGCGCCAATTGAAGACGTACGATCCGTGTTTTCTCCGGCACTTCGAAAACGAGCCAGCCCTGCGCCTGTTCGCCTGCCGGAATGATGTTCCCTTTCAGAATGCGGCCGGTGGTGAGCGGGGCGGATGCGACCGGACGGTGGCGTCTCCCCTTCTCGTCGACGGCCCATGCCCCGGCGCGGCTCGCGTCATAGGGCCGGCCGCCGGTGTTGACGACGGCCACATCGACGGCGAGCCGCCGCGTACCAGCAGTGACGTCGGTGTCGGCGGAAGCCGCGGAGCCGACGGAGTCGGCCGTCACAGCGGGGTCGACCTGGCCGACGACCGAGACCCGCAGATGCTCCCCGAACCTCCGGCCGTCGACGTCCACCGCGTCCCCCACCCAGAGCGCTCCACGACCGCTCTTCTCATCGAGCGACGCGGCGCGCGGCACACGGCCGTGCCGCGCCTCCTCCCCGGCGGCGGGAGCTCCGGCCGCCGGACCGCCGAAGGGGCTCTGACAGCCGGTGACGCCCATCGCGAGCGCCGACATCAGCAGCGCGGAAGCCACGTGTCTCATCGGTTCCCTCAATCAGGCTGTTTTCCGTATCATCACCTCCTCTACCCGGCGAATCCCTCACGTGCGGACGTGTCGCACCCGATGTCGCCCGTAGGGTCCCGTCGGTCCCGCCCGCCTGCCGTATCCCGGTCAGATGGGCGGGGCTTCTGTCGCTGCTGAACCGGTGTCCTCCGAGTCGCCAGGTGGGTGGGGTCCGCCGGAGTCCGGGGAGCTTGAGGCGCGGGGGCGCGGGCCGCCGCGCCGGGTGGTCAGCGCTCCCGGGCCGGCTGTGCGGAGGAGGCCCCGGCGGCGGGCTCCGCAGGGCGGGGCAGTCGCACCACGGGGCTGCCGCTCAGCCGCCGGCGTACCCCCGCCACCAGGCGGTGCGCGGTGAAGGTCGCGCCGTGCACGAAGCGCATGGACGGGCCGAAGGTGGGGGCGGCCAGCAGCCCGGCGAAGAACAGCCCCGGGCACGAGGACTCGAACCCGGCGGTCAGTTCGGGCGCGCGTCCCGTGCCGACCGTGACGACGGCCCGGCGCAGCGACGCGTCCAGCAGCCCCAGCCGGTCCAGATCCGGGGTGAAGCCGGTCGCGGCGACGACATGGTCGCCGTCCACGGCCGTGGTGGAGCCGTCGGGCGCGGTCAGCGTCAGCAGCGCCCTGCCGTCCCGGATCTCCGCACCGCGCAGCCCGTGTCCGAGCAGCGCGGGCACCCGCCGCTCGTAGCGCTCTCTGAGCCACCACGCGCCCGCCGGGCCCAGCGCCGTGCGCGCGATGTGCTCCCGGGCGGACGCGGGAAGTCTCCGTACCGCCCAGGGGGTCTCGGACCAGACCCAGCTGGTCCAGCCGGTGCCCAGCCCGCTGTGCGGGGTGCGCAGGGAGCGCACCAGCCCGCGCCGGAGGGGCTCGGGCGGGGTGTTCCAGTTCAGCCGCTCCCGGCGGGCGATCAGCCGTGGTCTCGCGCCCTGTTCGGCGAGGAGGGTCGCGGTCTCCAGAGCGGCCTGGCCGGCGCCGACGACGGTGACGTCCTGGCCGCGGAAGCCGCTGAGATCCCGGTGGCCGCTGCTGTGGGAGACATAGCGGGCGGGCAGCCCGGCGAGCTGTTCGGGGATGTTGACGAACGGCATCACTCCCACCGCCAGGACGACGGTCCGGGCCCGTACGGACGCGCCGTCCGAGGTCCGCACCCGGAAGCCGTCCCCGTCCGGGGCGACCAGGGTCACGGTCCGCTCGTCGACGCCGGGCACCGCGTGCTCGGCGAACCACATGCCGTACTCGGTGAACGCGGCGATCGGCAGCGGGCTGCCGTGCACCGCTTCGAAGCCGTGCTCCTCGCTGAAGTCCCGGAGCGTATGGGCCCCGGAGGGGTCGGAGAGATTGGAGGACCATGGCTCGGACTTGAGGAACATGCCTTCCGGCATATGGTCGCGCCAGGAGGCCATGGTCCGGCCGAAGATCTTCAGACTCATTCCGGCGGCGGCGGCATGGGCCGCGATGGAGAGTCCGTAGGGGCCTGCGCCGATCACTGCCATGTCGTACATGGGCGGTTCGTTCCTTGCGTTGAGGGTTTCCGGGGGTCCGGGTGACCCGTCCGGGGACAGGTCGGATCAAGGGGTCCGACGATCAGCGCGGTGAGCACGCCGACCGGGACCGGCCGCGCCGGGACGCAGCCGGTGCGCCGCCTTGGCCAGCCCACGGCCGAACCAGGCGCGGGCCATGGCCAGAAAGGGCAGCGGGTCGTCGCTCGCGTACCAGGCGGTCTCGACGGCCGCCGCCGGGGGCGGGGGCGGTCCGGGGCGGCCGGTTACCGGTCGGCCGCGCGCTTCTCCCGCGGTGACCAGGGCGGAGAGCAGAGCGTAGTTCTCGGCGACGAAGACCCGTCCCGGGCCGCCGCTCTGGGCCGGCACGGGCTGGCCGGTGACGTCCAGATAGAGCGCGCGCACCACGTCGAGGCCGTGCCGGTCGGTGAAGAGCCGGAACTGCGCGCCGGGGCGCGGATTGACGTCCAGGAGCTGATACGCCCCGGTGTGCCGGTCGCGGCGGAAGTCGAGGTCGAGGATGCCCCGGTAGCCGACATGGGAGACCAGCCGCAGCGCGGCCCGCTCCACCTCGGAGTTGGGCAGCCAGCGGCCTTTGGCGGTGAGACCGGTGCGGACCGGCCAGGACAGCTCCTTGCGCCCGCTGCCGCCGAGCAGACAGACCGGGTCCACCGGGCCCCGGGAGGCCGGGTCCGCCGGGCCCCGGGAGGCCGGGTCCGCCGGGCCCCGGGAGAAGCAGCCGTGGAAGAACCAGTCCGTGTTCGGGCCGCCGGGGATGCAGCGCTGGAGCAGCAGTCCGCTCCCCGCCGCACCGGCCTGTTCCCAGAGCGCGCGGGCGGCTTCGGCGGAGCGCACCAGAGTCGTGCTGCGCAGCCCGGTCGCGGCGCCGAGCAGCCAGGGGCGGCTCCACTTCGCCACCATCGGCAGTCCCAGCGTCCGCGCGGCGCCCGCCGCTTCGTCCCCGTCGCGGGGCACGACGGTCGGGGGGTGCGCGATGCCCGCCTCGGCGCAGAGCCCGGCGAGCCCGGCCTTGTCCGCGAGGCGCGCGGGCAGTTCGGCGGGCTGATCGGGAAGGCAGTAGCGCTCCCGGAGCCGGTTCGCGTGGGCGGCGGTCGAGATCGCGCTCAGATCGTCCATGGCGATCAGCACCGCGCGCCGCCCGATCCGGTCGGAGACCCGCAGCAACGTCTCCACCAGCGCCTCGGCGTCAACGGGCCCGGCCGGTCCGGGATGGGCGCGGTGCAGAAAGCGGGAGCGGACGGCGGGGCTGTGGGCCGTTTCGACCACGGCGTGCACTTCGACGCCCGCGCGCCCCAGCGATCTGATCGCGCCGAGCGTGCCGTGGTGAAAGGGATTGCGGTCGAGGCGCAGTACGAGGGCGGGTGTCCGGGCGTCGAAGTCCGCGCCGTCCGAACTCCCGGAGCCGAAGGGTGGCATCGAAGTCACATCTTTCACCTGGATGGGCCCGGATTACCCGGCCTATTTCGTAAATCACTGATTGACGGAATGTCAATCTGCCGATAAGTAAGACTTTCTGCCTACCGTCGTCGTATACGCCGTTGATTCAACCGTGTATACGCCCGGACAGCACGCGCTGCTTTCGAGGAGGAGCCATGACCCGTCGCCGCCGTCTCACCGGAATCGGTATCCGGACGGTCGCCGCAAGTCTGCTGGTCTCCGTGGGGATTTTCGGGGAGCAGACGGCCGGGCTCGCCCGCGCCGTCGAATCGGAGCCCGCCCCGTCCGGCGCTTCAGCGGTTCCGATGGGCGCCTATCTCGACTACGGGCCGTCCGGTGTGCTCCGTATGGAACAGCTCTCGCGCTGGCTCGGGGGCGCCGAACTGAGAGTCGGGCACACCTATCTGCCGGGCGACCGGTGGAGCAATATCGAGGGCGGTCCCGGCTTTCTGGACGACTGGGCGCGCTGGCGGCGCGGCGCGGACGACCGGCTGTTCGTGCTCAATGTGCCCATGTTGGAGCGGACCGAGAGCCGGGTGCCCGACTGGCAGGTGCGGCTGCTGCTGCGGGGTCGGGGCGGCGGGGCGGTTCGACCATCACTTCCGGACGCTGGCGAACCGGCTGGTGGAGCTCGGCGTGCCGGACGCGGTGATCGTGCTGGGCTGGGAGATGAACGGCACGACGTACACACACCGTTGCGCTCCCGATCCCCGCGCCTGGAAGGCGTACTGGACTCGCATCGTCACGGCGATGCGTTCCGTGACCGGGCAGCGGTTCCGTTTCGACTTCGCTCCCAACCGGGGCGCCGACGCGATTCCCTGGACCGCGTGTTATCCGGGCGACGATGTGGTGGACGTCATCGGGATGGATTCGTACGACCAGGCGCCCGGGAAGACCTTCGAAGAACAGGCGTCGGCGCCCTACGGGCTGCGGAAACAGGTGGAATTCGCGGCGGCGCACAACAAACCGATCTCCTACCCGGAGTGGGGGCTGTTCCGCAACGGGGACAACCCGGATTACATGCGGGGCATGCTGGAGTGGATCGGACGGCACAAGCCGCTCTATCAGACCATCACGGATTACTGTCCGCATGGCGTCTGGCAGTGCGATGACAACCCCAAATCGTCGAAGGTGTTCCGTTCGATGCTGTACGCGCGGCCGGTGCCGGTACCGGTGCCGACTGTTCCGGCTGTGCCGACGCCTTCCGTGCCACCGGTGCCGACTGTTCCGGCTGTGCCGACGCCTTCCGTGCCACCGGTGCCGACTGTTCCGGCTGTGCCGGCGCCTTCCGTGCCGCCGGTGCCGACGCCTTCGGCGCCCGCTGTGCCGCCGGTCCCGGTCCCTTCCGTGGCCGCCGTGCCGGTGCCGGAGGAGCCGGTCACGGCGGCCCCGTCCACTCCTCCACCGGCACCGGCGCCCCTCCCCGTACCGGTGCCGACGGGGACGGAGACGGCAGCCCCGGTATCCGCCGCGACGCCGACACCGACACCAACGCCCCAGCCCGTCACGACGACACCCGCGCCCACCCGTACACCCGCCGAACCGGTCCCGGCGAGGCCCCCGGACCCGGCCCCGACTCCGGACCCGGCTCCGGTCCCGGCCCCGAAGCCCGTACCGGCCCCCGCCAAGCCCTCCGCACAGCTCAACTCCCCTGAGTGGTGCGCACCGGTGGATCTGGTCGACTGGTTCGCCCGGTGGACCGGCGAGCGGAGGTCCTGCGTCCAGGTCCCCTCACTGCTGAACTGGTCGTTCGGGCCGTTCGGGGACTAGATCCGGTCGCGGCCGGACGCCGGCACGCCAGTCGTTCAGCCGGGCCCGCCACTCCCGCGCGGCGGGGAACCGTGAGTTCACGGCCCCCGCCGCGCGGTCGCGCCAGGCCGCCCGGGCGGTGTGCAGCCGCAGCACCGGCTCCAGCGCGGAAGGAGCCATCAGCAGCCGCTGATTGGCGACCGCCTGAGGCCGCCAGTGGTTTTTGTACGGCTCCTCGCCCCGCAGCAGGCTCACCACCGCGCGCCCGGAGCGGGCGGCCAGATCGGCGTCATGGCGCAGCAGCATCGTCGTGACGTCGACGCGCCGCTCCCGCAGCACCGGATGGGCGCCGTAGAGATAGCCCCCGGTCAGCCCCCCGGAGAACAGCGCCACACTGGCCGCCACCACCTCGCCCTCGCACCGGTACTCCGTGAGGGCCGCGCCGCCGTCGCGCACCATCCGGCGGGTGGCCCGCACCAGATGCTCGGCGAACCGGGGCCGCAGATGCTCGACGGTGACCCCGCGTCCGCGCCATTGGAGTTCATGCAGCCGCAGCAGATGCCCGACGGCGTCGGGCACTTCGTGCTCGGTCACCGTACGGTCCTCGATCTTCAGCGCGTCGATTCTGCGCAGCTTGGCCCGCACCCGCTGGGCGCTGTGCGTCGCCAGCCGTTTGACCAGCTCGTCCATGGGGGCGGCGGGCAGTTCCAGACAGACCGAGTCGGCCAGCCGCCGCTTCGCGCCGCGCCAGCCGTCGTACAGCCGCTCGGCGGCGGCTCCGGGCCGTACCTCGCGCAGATCGATCACGGTGTGCCGGGCGGCCCGCCGCAGCCCGTGCGCCAGGGCGGCGGTGGCGCAGCCCGCGTGGTCGTCGGCGACGAGGACGTCACCGTAGTCGGAGATGGCGCCGCCGAGCAGGACGAGCAGCGGCAGCGGCCGGTGGACGAGCATCAGCGGCGCGGCGGCGATCAGCTCCCCGTCCAGCCGGACGAGGACGATCCGCAGCCGCCCGGCCGTGCCGTACGAGAGCCACCAGGACTCCAGCCAGGCATGGCTCTGGAACGGGGTCGCGCTGGAGCAGCGGCGCTGGAGCCCGTCCCACTCGGCGCGGAGCCGGGCGAACGCGCGCGGGTCGCGGCAGAGCGTGACTGTCAGGCCCGTGCGCTGTCGCCCCATCAGACCCGCTCCCGCGCGGCGGCGTCGCCCGCCCCGGCCGGCGCGGGCACCGCGGCTCCGGCCGGCCTGGGCCGGCGGCGGGGCCGTACCAGCAGGACGAGCCCGCCGAGCAGCCCGCCCGCGCACACGCCCACGGCCGCGCTGATCGGCGGGGACGGCGATACGGGTTCGGTGGGCGGGATCGCCTGGGCGAAGCTGAGCAGCCGTACGCCGGTGCTCTTGGCGACCTGGTTGCTGCTGACGAAGACGGCGTCGGCGACCGCGTTCGCGATGTCGGCGGCGGCCGAGGGGCGCTTCGCGGTGCCGGTGATCGCGATCATCGGCGAGTCGGGCGAGGTCTCGGTGCTCACCTGGCGGCGCAGCGCCCTGGCGGGGATGCCGGCGGCGACCCGCGCGTAGGCGATGGCGGAGTCACTGGTGGCGATGCGCCCGTACGCCTGGGCGAAGCCGAGGGCGGCGCCGGGCGGGGAGTCCTTGCCGGGGACGGCGACGACATAGCTGGTGGCGGCGTACCGGGGGGTGACGAGCACACCGTAGGCGGTGCCGCCGGCGCCCCCGACGAGTACGCAGACGGGCAGGATCCACCAGCGGAGCGGCGGGATGATCCTGCCGAGGAGGCGGCGGACGCGCCCGCGGGCGGCGGGCTTCTGCTCGGGTGAGTCGGTCATGGGCGTGCTCTCTCGGTCGAGGAAGGGGGAACGGGGGGAACGGGGGGTGCAGGGGGACGGGAGGGCTGGGGGGCGGCGAGGACGCGCTCGTACAGCCGCGTCAGCCTCCG
>NZ_VCLA01000191.1:115810-181010 GCF_009600885.1 Streptomyces jumonjinensis | reverse complement strand
CGCCTGCATCAACAACGCATTCATCCCCGACGTCGACAACGCACGACGACGGTGCTTGCGCAGGGCGCTGTCGGTGTGGACGCCACGGGGGTCGGTGGTCGCGATGTTCTCCGCCATCTCCCCGGCGGCCCAGAGCACGGTGTCGTTCTCGTCGCTCTGCCAGCGGGTGTTGTCCCAGCGGTACCAGCCGAGACCGGTGACATGACGGTAGTCGTTGGCATACAGCTTGACGAAGAGCTTCGCATTGCCCCGGTCGGTGAGGGTGTCCGGCATCAGCCCCGAGGCCGTGACCTGAGCCGTCTCCAGCGCGGACCCGCTCGCCTGGGACGGCACGGGCGCGGTGGGCACCGCCGAGCGGGCCATGATCTGGGCGGCCACGGCCTGGGCGTCGAAGTCGAAGAGGGTCCCGTCGTCGGCCGTCACCCGCGCCTCCCCGGGTGCAGGGGCTGGCGCAGACCGGCGTTGAGCCCGCCGCGGATGATCTGGGCGGACCGCCGGTCCTGTCCCGGGCGGGCGACGTCGGCGGCCGATCGCAGGATGTCCTCCGCCTGGAGCTGGGTGAGATATCCGGCGGCGACGAGCCCGCCGGCGGTGTACGCGGCCCGGTTGAGCTTCTCCGAGAACCCCGCGCCCTCCGGCACGGCCGCACAGGCGGCGACCTCGGCCAGCACCCCGCTCAGCGCGGCGGTGGTGCGCTCCCGGCCCCCGCCGGCGGCGATGACCGCCTGACGGGCCCTGGCGGGCACAGGACGGGGCCCGGGGATGCGCGCCTCGGGAAGGTGCCCGGTGCGCTCCAGTTCGCCCGCGAGCCAGCCCGGGAGGGGGGCGGGCAGCTTCGTCGGGCCCAGCGGCGTGTAGCTGCCCGCGGCGGTGACGGTGCCCGGCGCGACGATGTAGCCGCCGTGCGCCCGGACGTCCACCTGCCAGGCCAGGGCCCGCCCGCCGCCGGAGCCGGTGGAGCACTGCCAGGCGCGGCCGTCGGTGACCCGGTACCAGACGTGCAGCCCGCCCGAGGGAGTACGGACCCGCAGGGTGGTCTCGTCGGCGGCCGGGTCGCCGGCTCCGCGCAGGGCGGCGAGCACCGCCATCGTGTGGAAGCCGTTGGCCAGACCGGTGAGGTCGACCCGCTCGTCGATGGGGATGCCCGGCAGCAGCCTGCCGCGCTCCGGGAGGCTGCGGGCATGGGCGTCGATGTCGATGACGACCAGCCTGGCGGGCCCGCAAGAGACGCCCACGCCGTAGCCCGGGTTGTTCCCCCACCATCGGTTGATCCGGTCGGGATCCCGGGTGGCGGCGTGGAAGCCATGACACCAGCGCCCGGCGGCCACGCAGTCGCACCCGGTACGGGTGTGCCCGGGCCCGCGGCAGGCGTCACAGTTCCCCGCGGGCGTCTTGCGCCCGGCGGCCAGCGGGTGGACCGGCCAGCCCTGCCCGGCGCACCACAGAGCCGTGGCCCGCGACGCGGAAGCGGCCGGCCATGGTGAGTCGCCGCCCGGAGAGCGCAGCTCAGTAGCCATGTGCATCCCCCTGTTAGCGACCGAAGCGACTCAACAACGAACATAGATTAGCGAAGACCTGCGTGGGGCATGGGAACGGCTCCCCGAATGTCGCCACGTGTCGATCGGCTCTCGATCGACGGACCCCCCAGCGACTGAACTCTCCTCCCGCCAGCGACTGAGACCGTTCAGTCGCTGTTAGTCGCTGTTGGTAAAACCCCAGGTCAAAGGCGGTTTGAGGACCAAAACAGCGACTGAAGCGACTCAAGGCTCCTATATATGACGCACACGCGCACACGCGAAATGTCTTTATATACCCCACCCTTCAGTCGCTTCAGTCGCTGTTTTCTTGCTCGCAAGGCTCTGACCTGCAGTTTCTTGGGTCTCAGCAGACAGCGACTGAACGGTGTTGAGTCGCTGCCCCTTCAGTCGCTGCTCGGGATCCGGGGCCCAGCTGGCTGGAAACCGGTGCAGTGGCCGGGACGCTGTGGGTCGGGTCCAGCGACTGAGCGGTGCCCCCGCCCCCGCTGCTGGTGCGGGCCGGGTGTGCGCGGCGTCGGGCATCCGGAGGGTCCGCTCCCCGGGTGTGCCCCCGCTGCCGGTGCGGGCAGCTGTTCGGGGTCCGGCGGGTGCGCCCCGCCCCGGGCGGGACTCGGGCCGTCTTGCCGCCAGGCTGGGGGACTTGACGGGGGCAGATGCCCCTGGGAGGCCCTGACTGCCCGTCTCAGGCCCTCGCCGGTACCGGGTGGCCTTTCTCCGCGTGGGGTCCATGTGACGCCCGCAGCGGGCCTCCTGGGCGTTTTCCATCGGGCCGCCCCGCAGGGGACAGTCGTCTCCCGTCCACCGGACTCGCACAGGCTGGACCTCCCCGCTGCTGCGAACGTTTGCCGTCACACGAAAAACTGCTGGTCGTGAGGTTGTTCGCTGCCTAGCATGGCCCGCCGTACCGACAGGCAAACAGATAATCGGACAAGTGTTGGACCGGACCGGACCGGACCGAGGCGGGCCGCGTCTTCCCCCGAGAAGGCCGCACAGAGCGCCGCCGGGGTCTCCGGGCCGTCTCCCCTCGGGCGCTGGACGGGCTGCTCTTCTGCGGGCAGCCCTGGGCTGGCACGCATCCGACGGTCCGCCACACCCTCACCGGGCACATCCTCATGACGGTGCGCCCGCCCGGACCGTCACCAGCGTCCCCGGCCCCGACCGGGAAGCCCGCCGGAGCGGCCCCGGTGTATCCGTCCCGGCGGATCGGGCTCCCGCCGGATGTCGTACTCCCGTACGACATCCGGACATGTGACCTTACTTCCCGAGTAGCCGCCGCTGCTCGCTTCCGCGCCCCTGCGCGATCCCTGGGAGGACGTGACCGAGCCGCCGTTCAGGAGTCCGACGACCGTACGTACCCGGGTACGCCCCCGAGCGGGCGCGTTGGAGACGTACCCGGGTACGCGGCCGGGCCGTTGCCCCGGGACCCGGACCCGGGATCACACCCCCGTACAGGAAGCCCGAGAACGGCCCCTGGCCGCCCTCTCCGGGCCTTACAGCGTCTCCGGGTACCGGGGAGCCTCCGACCCCTTCAGGGCCTCCCTCTCCCCCGCCGTGAACTCCGAGCCGAACGCCTCGTCGCCCAGCGCCGCGCGGGCCGCCGCGACAATCCGGTCCACATCGCCGCGCTCCGCCTCCGGCAGCGGAACGCCCACCGACGACCGCAGCGCCGCCGCGCGCCCCAGCAGCCGGGCCGCGCCCGCAGGATCGCCGTCGAGGGCCTCCACGCCCGCCAGCCCCTCCAGGGCGAGCGCGTGCGCCCGTGGGTCGGCGCCGGCACTGGCCGCCGCCAGCCCCTCGGTGTGCAGCGCCCGCGCGCCCGCCGCGTCACCCCGCAGCTCGGCCGCGAACCCCAGTTCGGCGAGGAGCAGCGTCACCCCGTAGTACGGCACTCCGTACGCCTCCTGGAGCCGGGTGTTCCAGGAGAGCGCGCGCCGCCGATGCCCCTCGGCCCGGTCCGGGTCGCCCGCCCGGCGTGCGCCCAGGCCCAGGCCGGTCTCGGCGAACCCCTCGGCGAACCGGTCCGACTGCTCGACCGCCAGCCGTCTCCCCCGCTCATGGAAGCCGTCCGCCTGCTCGAAGTCGCCCCGCAGCAGCGCGATCCGGCCGAGCCCGGACAGCCGGTACGAGACATCCGTCCACAGGCCCAGCTCCTCGGCCCAGCGCAGTCCCTCGCGGTGCAGCGCCGCCGCGCTCTCGTACTCCCCCGACACCTCGGCGGCATAGGCGAGCTGATCCGACGCCTGCACCCGGCCCCACCGGTCCCCCAGCGCCGCGAACCGCGCCGCGAACCGCGCCGCGCTGTCGGAGGCCGCCGCACGCGCCGCGACCAGATCGCCCCGGAACATCGCGCACTTGGCGACGCCGCTCAGCGCCGCCGCGACGCCCCAGCGGTCGTCCGTCGCCCGGAACCCGCGCAGCGCCTGCCCGGTCAGCTCACCGCCGGTGTCCGCGTCGCCCATGTGCAGATGTGCCAGACCCAGGAACCAGCGCGCCCGGTCACGTCCCGCCGCGACCGTCTCGAAGGGCTTCAGCGCCTCCCGGCTCCGCCGAATCAGATCGCTTCCCTCACCGCAGACCATCGCGAATCCGGCGCACCAAGCCCCGGCCCCGGCCCGCAGTGCGTCCTGCGCGCCACCTTCGCCGGCGAGCGCGGCCGTCAGCGCCCGGTACGCCTCCCGGTGGCGTCCGCGCAGAAAGCGGTACCACGCCGCCGAGCTCGCGAGCCGTATCGCGAGCCCCGCGTCGCCCCGTTCGACCGCACCGTCCAGGGCGGCCCGCAGATTGGCGCTCTCCGCGTCCAGCCGCGCCAGCCACAGCCGCTGCTCGGGCCCGTACAGCCCCGGTTCCGCCCGCTCCGTGAAGGCCGCGAAGTACTCGCCGTGCCGCCGCCGTGTCTCATCGAGCTCACCCGAGGCACGGAGGCTTTCGACACCGTAGGCGGCGACCGACTCCAGCAGCCGGTAGCGCGGCCCCTCCGCCCCGTCCACCGCCACCACCAGCGAGCGGTCCACCAGCCGGCCGATGAGATCGAGCACATCGCCGCCCCCGAGGTCCGCCCCCGAGCACACCGCCTCGGCGGCCTCCGGCGCGCAGCCGTCCGCGTGGACCGCCAGCCGGCGCAGCACGCGCCGCTCCGGCGCGCTGAGCAGCTCCCAGCTCCAGTCGATCATTCCGCGCAGGGTCTGCTGCCGGGTGGGCGTGCCGCGCCGCCCGACCCCGAGCACCCGGAAGCGGTCGTCCAGCCGGGCCGCCAGACCGTGGACGCCGAGACCGCGTACGCGGGTGGCGGCCAGCTCCAGGGCGAGCGGGATGCCGTCGAGCCGCCGGCACACCGACGCGACCGCGTCCGCGTTCCGCTCGTCGAGGACGAACCCGGGAGCCGAGGCCGCCGCGCGCGCCGTGAACAGCTGGACGGCCGTGGACCGGGAGAGCTCCGGGAGCGCTGCCCCCGGCTGTGGCAGCGCCAGCGGAGGCACCACGTACAGCACCTCGCCGGAGACGGCCAGCGTCTCCTGACTGCCGGCCAGGACCCGTACTCCGGGAGCGGCCCGCAGCAGCGCGTCCACGAGGAGCGCGACCGGCTCGATGACATGCTCGCAGTTGTCCAGCGCCAGCAGCAGCCGCCGTTCGCGCAGCGCGGCGGCCAGCCGGGCCTGCGGCTCCGGCGCGCGGAACCCGGCCGGACCGGAACCGCTCTCGTCGCGGATCCCGAGCGCCGCCGCGATCGCCTCGGCGAGCTCGACGCCGCTCGGCCGCCGCAGCCCCGCCAGCTCGACGAGCCACACCCCGTCGGGGAAGTCCCCGGCGGCCTCGGCCGCCGCCGCGAGCGCCAGCCGTGTCTTGCCGACCCCGCCGGGGCCGGTCAGCGTCACCAGCCGGGCGGTCCGCAGCAGCGCGCCCACCTCGGTGAGCGCGTCCTCGCGCCCGATCAGCTCGGTCGGCGCGGCGGGCAGATTGCCCCGGGGGCGGGCCGCCGATGTGACCGGAGCGGGCACGGCCGCCAGCGCCGGGTCCTGTTCGAGGATGGCCTGATGCAGCGCGGCGAGCTCGGGGCCCGGGTCGAGACCGAGTTCATCGGCCAGCAGCTCGCGCAGTTCGGCGTATCCGGCGAGCGCCTCGCGCTGGCGGCCCGAACGGTACAGCGCGCGCAGATGCGCGGCCCGCAGCCGTTCCCGGAGCGGATGGAGCGCGACCCGCTCCCCCAGCTCATCGGCGAGCAGGGTGTGCTCGCCCAGCTCCAGCCGGACCTCGGCCTGATCCTCCAGGGCGGTCAGCCGCTGTTCGTCGAGACGGGTGACGGCCGCGCGGGTGAACTCCTCGTCGCGGAAGTCGGCGAACGCGGGGCCCCGCCAGAGCGCGAGCGCGTCCGCGAGCAGCACGGCCCGGGTCCGCGGGTCGGTGCTCGCCCGCGCGCGGGCGGTCAGTTCGGCGAACCGGTCGGCGTCGACCGCGTCCGGCCCGATTCTCAGCTCGTAGCCGGGCGGCCGGTAGGCGACCAGCTCGCGGCCTCCGGGCTCGCCCGCCTCCAGGGCACGGCGCAGCTGGGAGACCTTGGTCTGAAGGGTGTTGGCCGGATTGCCCGGGGGATCCGCGCCCCAGAGATCCTCGATGAGCAGATCCGCGGACACCGGTCCGTCCCGGTGTACGAGGAGATCCGCGAGCAGCGCTCGCACCTTCGCCTCGGGGACCCGCACCAGCTGTCCTTCGGCGGTCCACACGGCCAGCGAACCCAGTACCCCGAAGCGCATGACATCACGTTAACGCAGGTCAACCGGCCCCTCAAGGGAGATCGTCAGCGGCTGGGGGCCGACCGTCAGCGGACCGTCGGCGGATCGTGCGCGGTGGTCGGCACAGTGAGGTCATCGAGTCCGGGACAGCCTGAACCGGACGGTACGGACCACCGAACAGAGGTAGCCGCCATGTCCGTCAACTCTTCCGCCTCCCCGCGCACCGTCGTCACCGGTCGTGAGATACGGCTGGCCTCCCGGCCGGTGGGCGCCCCCACCGAGGAGAACTTCGAGCTGGTCACCGCCCCGGTGCCGCAGCTGGGCGAGGGAGAGATCCTGGTCCGGAACACCTGGATGTCGGTGGATCCGTATATGCGGGGGCGGATGGACGACGCCGAGTCGTACATCCCGCCGTTCGGGCTCGGCGCGGTGCTGGAGGGCAGCGCGGTCGGCGAGGTGGTGGCGTCCCGCGCGGACGCCGTCCCGGTCGGTGCGACGGTGTCGCACTTCGCCGGCTGGCGGGAGTACGCCGTGCTCGACGGCGCGGCCGTGTCCGTCCTGGACGTCTCGGCCGTCCCCGCCCAGGCGTATCTCGGCCCGCTGGGCACCACCGGTCTGACCGCGTACGCGGCCCTCACCGAGGTGGCCCCGGTTCGCCCGGGCGACACCGTGTTCATCTCCGGCGCGGCGGGCGCGGTCGGCAGCGTCGCCGGGCAGATCGCCCGCAAGCTCGGCGCGGCCCGGGTGATCGGGTCGGCGGGCGGGCCGGAGAAGACGGCGAAGCTGGTGAACGACTTCGGCTATGACACCGCCCTGGACTACCGGGCCGGTGCGATCGCCGCCCAGCTCGCCGAGGCGGCCCCCGGCGGTATCGACGTCTATGTGGACCATGTCGGCGGCGACCACCTGGAGGCCGCGATCGCCAATGCCGCCACCGGGGCCCGCTTCGCGCTCGTCGGTGCGATCAGCGGCTATAACGCGACCGGCCCCGTGCCGGGCCCCCACAACCTCTTCCAGGCGTACACCAAGCGGCTTCAGCTGCGCGGCATGCTCGTCAGCGACCACTTCGGGCTGTTCCCGGAGTTCACCGAGCGGGCTGTCGGCTGGCTGACGGAGGGGTCGCTGCACACGGAGGAGACCGTCTTCGAGGGCATCGAGCAGGCTCCGGCGGCCTTCCTGGGCGTGCTGAGCGGGGTCAACACCGGCAAGATGCTCGTCCGCCTGACCTGACCGCCGCCCGCTCACTCCCCCTCACTCCCCCTCACTCCCCTCGGCCCCGCCCCGGAAGGATCACCACCGTCATGGCCGCCGCCCTCCTCGTCCTGGCCCACCCCCGTACCGACTCCCTGACCGCCAGGGTCGCCGCCCGCGCCCGCGACCGGCTCGCCGCCGCCGGTCACACCGTCGATGTACTCGATCTGCACACCGAGGGGTTCGACCCGCGGATGACACCCGAGGACGAACCCGACTGGGCCGACCGGGAGAAGCGGTACAGCCCCGAGGCGCGGGCGCATATGGCGCGCGTCGAAGCCGCCGATGTGATCGTGGTGGTCTTCCCGGTCTGGTGGTTCGGTCTGCCCGCGCTGCTCAAGGGCTGGGTCGACCGGGTGTGGAACTACGGCTTCGCCTACGGTCGCAGCCGCCCCCGGCTGGCGGGCAAGCGCATCCAGTGGATCGGTCTGGCGGGCTACTCGCGCGAGCATTTCACCGAGGGCGGCTGGGACGATCTGATCGACCGGCAGCTGAGGGTGGGTGTCTCCCGCTTCTGCGGCATCGAGGACGCCCGGGTGCATCTGGTGTACGACACGGTCGCCAGTGGGGCACATGACCAGGCCCTGCTGACCTCGGCCGATGACGCGCTCTCCGCGTTTCTGACCGCCACGGCCCCGGCCCCGGCGCGGGCCGCCGGGTGACCCGAGCCGGTTTACCGCGGTAAACCGGCTCGGCGGCGCGGGCCGCCTCCACCGTCCGCGGCAGCAGCCGGGTCGTTCCAGTCGCTGCCGGGGACGACCGCCCCCGACTGGTTTACCGCGGTAAACCAGTCCGCCGGGTGACCGGGCAGGCTCGGCCCGGAACCGGTCGCCGGGTGACTTCCTCGGCGGTTTACCGCGGTAAACCAGTCGGGGGTCAGTCCAATCCGCCGGGTGATCCCGGCTCGGTTTACCGCGGTAAACCGAGCCGGCCCGCGCTGGACCGGCGCGGTCGAACGCCTCCGTGGACCGGAGCGGCCGAACACCTCTGCTCGGTTTACCGCGGTAAACAGCCGAGGGCCCGCCCGCTCCGGTTTACCGCGGTAAACCGAAACAGACGGGCCCTCGGGTTCAGGACGGCCCGGACGAGAGGCGCTACGCCGGTGCGTCAGCCTGGGAGAAGGTCTCGGCCTCGGTCTCCTGGGCGTTGTAGGTGAGCAGCAGGGACGCCAGACGCCGGCGGTCGGCCCGCGACATCACCTCGATGATGTGCCCGCACAGCCGCTCCGGATCCGCCCAGAGGCCGTCCGCCCCGGCGGGCGCGGACTGATGAGGCATGGTCGCGGCGGATCCCTCCCCGGCGGGCACGCCGCCCGGAAGCTCATCGACGGTCTCACCGGCGAGCGCTGCCGCCGCCCCGGGCCGGTTTACCGCGGTAAACCGCTCCGGCTCGACCGGACCCGCAGGCGTGGGCGTGGCCCCGGCGGGACGACTCCCCCGGTCCCGCTCGCCCGCTGCCGCCCGCCGCCGGTCCCCGGGCTCCCCCGCGACCGCCTTGGGCTTCCGGGAACGCGGCACACCCTGCGTCGCCGCCCGCCGCTGCTGCTCCTCGCTCCACGCCGCCGCCTGCTCGGCGGCCGGGAGCCCCGCGATGTCCCGGGCGACCCGGATGGGGATCTCGCCGGAGCTGACCAGAGCCTGGAGCTCGGGAGTCAGAGCGAGCAGCTTCCGCTGCTGGCTGACCCATCCCTTGGACTTCTCATAGTGCTGTGCGACCTTGTCCGCGCCGCCGAGCTGGACGACCATCGTCTCGATGCCGATCGCGCGCTCGATCGGATCGAGATCCTCCCGGTCGTTGTTCTCGGAGAGGATCGCGTCGAGGAAGTCGGCGCGGCTGTTGGCCACATCCTCGTTGTGCACGACATTGAGCGTCGTCATCCCGGCGGCGAGAGAGCCCCGGTACCGGCGCTCGCCGTTGGCGATGACGAAGGAAGCCGGGCCGATGTGCTCGGCCTCCTCGGGCCAGAGCCTGAGATAGGCGGACCGGGACACCACCACGGCGGGCTGAAGCTGTCGCCTCCTCAGCTTCTCGCCGAAGTCCCTGAGATCGCCTTCGCTGCCGAAGTTCCGGCGCGGATTGAAGCGGGTCGGGACCAGCTTCTCCAGGGGGAGCGTCAGCAGCAGCGGATCGCTCTGCCCCGGTACGGAGTCGACCTTCTGGCCGGCGAGTGAGGCGAGACTGGTACGGCGTCCCATCAGGCGCGACCTCCGTAACCCATCTCCAGAGCGAGCCGGAAGAAGTCCTCACGGGCCTCCATGGCGACCCGGTTCTTCGGGTACTGGGTCACCACCCGTCCCTCGACCGACGCGCGGGTGTGCACCTTGTACCGCCGGATGACCGCCTCCGCGCGAGGCCACCCCTGTGCGTCGACATAGGACTGCGTTTCCTCCAGGTCGGCCCTGCCGTCCCGGGGATCCCAGTTGTTGATGACGACCTTGAAGGGGAGTCCTGTCGGCTCGATGACCTTCTGGACGGTCCTGGCGGTGGGGTCGAACGCGAGCCCCTCCGGGGGCATGGGGACGATCACATCGTGCGCGTACTTCAACGCCTCCAGCAGAAGGTTCTCGTCCTGAAGGCTGCCGGGGGTGTCGATGAAGACATGCTGGAGGCCGTTGCCGCCGGCCTTGAGCACATCGGCGACGACGGCCCCCAGATTGAGGGTGGTGGTGGTCTTCCCCACCCCGCCCTTCTGATTGGCGACCACATGGACCCTCGCTCCGGTGTCCTTGAGGACCTGGAGGTTCTCCGGAGACTCATGCTCCTGGGAGAAGTCGAAGGGGAGATCGGTGATGCGATTCGCCCACCAGACCGTGGAGGCCTGGGGGTCGATGGATACGACATAGACGCTTGCCGGCCTGAATGCTCCGTTTGCTTCCCGTTGGATCCGGTACTTCGGGCAGAGGGCATCATGCCAGATGAGACTGCCCTGTTTTGACCAGTACTTGGGTGTTTTGCCTCACTGGGTGGCGGTGACCGCGCCCGAGCGAAAGCGGTTTACCGCGGTAAACCAGGCCCGATGAGACCGGTTTACCGCGGTAAACCGGAGCAGGCAGGCCCTCGGCGGTTTACCGCGGTAAACCACCCTCGCTGAGCCGAGCCGAGCCGCACGGCACGCCGGGCGACCGGTTTACCGCGGTAAACCGACCCGGGCCGCCCAGCACCCGGTTCGCAGCCCCCCAGGACGACCCCGCACCCTCGCACCCGGAGTCAGCGGGCTGCCCTGGTGCCCGGACCGCCCTACCGCACCACCTGCTGACGGTCCGGGAGCGGGGGAGCGGCGGCGGTACGACAGGACCTTGCCGACAGCCGCGCACCGGCCGCCCGGGACCCGGCAGAACCTTGCCGCCATCCCGCCGCACCCCGTACCGGACCCCCGGGCAAGGGCCAGATTCCTGCTCTGGGCGGGGCGGCGGTGCCCCTGCTGGAATCGTCGCACCCGGCAGCAGTCGGGGAACCGGGCACCACACCGAGGAGCACCTATGACCACGGAAGACCTCATGGGCGGCTACGCCGCGTACACCAGCCCCAACGCCGCCGTCCAGGAGGCGTCCACCACCTCCGCGGTCGCACGGCACCCGGGACACTTGCACGCGCGGCCGGTTCAGAGCCCCGCCTCCGCCAGGGTCCGCGTCATCAGCAGCGCCACGAGCTCACGTCTGCTGCGCACCCCGGTCTTGTCGAAGACCGCTTTGAGATGGTCCTGCACGGTGACGGGCGACAGAAAGAGCTCGGCGGCGATCTCCCGGGTGGACCGGCCGCGCAGCGCGGCCAGGGCGACCTCCTGCTCACGGGGTGTCAGCCGGTGCGCCATCAAGGTGAGCGGAATGACCTCGGCGGGCGTGGCGGGCTGTGCCACCACGGCGATCGCGCCGTCGGGGCGGCCTTCGAGCAGCGAGGCGTGGAGCGTCAGCCACTGGCCGGACGCCCGCCTCAGCCGGGCCCGGACCGGCGCTCCGCCGCGCCCGGCCCCAGGCGGCCCCGGGCCTGCTCGACGATGGTGGTGAGCGCGGTCGGCAGAGCGGTGCGCGCGCTGCCGCGCGACCCCGGGAGCGCGCCGGACCTGGGGTCATCGGCGAGCTCCGCGAGGAGGGCCTCGGCCGCCGGGTCCGCGGCGGTGAGCCGTCCCGCCGCACTGATCACCGCGACCGCCGGGCCGTCCATCTTCGTTGCCGCCGCCGCCGCGGGCGCGGGCAGGGCGTAGCGGCTCAGCGCCGTGCCGATCGCCCGGGCGGCGCGCGCGGCCAGCCGCAGCTCGTCCGCGCCGTACGGCCGCTGGTCGCGCTCGCGCATCAGCGCCGCCGATCCCCATCGTCCGCCGTGGTGATCGAAGTTGATGCGCAGTTCGTCGACGAAGTGGTGGCCCGACAGCAGTTCGCGGTAGCGGACGCTGTGTTCGGGATGTCCCCGGGTGGCCCGGTGGACGGTGTCGGCCAGCCGCCCGGCCGCCCGGATCGCGGCGAAGCGGGTGGCGTCGTCCGACCAGATCTCCAGCTGAGCGGCCTGCTCGAAGCTTCCGAGATCCAGACCGTCGGACACCGTGGACGTGAGAAACCCGGTGACCGGGTCGGCGCCGTGCCAGCAGCCCGCGTCGAAGCGGAGCGCGTCGCGCAGCAGCGGGGTGAGCCCGTGGAAGAACCCTTCCGGCGTCCGCTCCGCCAGGGCGAGGTCATGGATGTCCGCCAGGACGGTGCGTTCGAGGTCCCGGGGCGCGGCCATGGGCGCACGGTAGGGCATCGCCGAAGTTCCCACCCATCTGGGATGGCGGAGCCCTGTCCGCCTCTTTCATGATCAGTGTCATGTGCGGGCAACGGCCCGGCGTACGGGGGGAGTCGGCGGATCGTCCATCGCCCATCGCCCATCGCCCTGCCGTGACCGGCCGACCGGCCGCCCCGTCCCGGTCCGCCCGGCGGCGGGCGGTGCGTGCGGAGGCCGCCGTTCGTCCGCGTGGCGCCCAAGCCGCCCCGAAGGAGGCGTTCGTGCGTGCAGGGAAGCAGGCCAGACGGATGTGGCAGCGTAACCGCCGGGCGGCTCAGACCATGGAGCTGCCCCGTCCGTTCAGCGCGGAGGCGCTGGTCGAGGCCCTCGCCGAACGGCGAGGCAGACCGATCGAGATACTGACCGCCCCGCTGTCCGCCCCGGCCCCCTGCGGGCTGCTGGTGGCCGCCGACCGGGCCGACTACATCGTGTGCACCGCGGACACCACCGCACTGCACCGGCAGCACATCCTGCCGCACGAGGTCGCCCATCTGCTCTGCGGCCACGACCGGATCGCCCCCTCCGAGGCCGCGTCGGTCCCGCTGCTGCTGCCCGGGTTCTCCGCCGAGTTCGTACGCCGGGTACTGGGCCGCACCGTCTACAGCCAGCCGCAGGAGCAGGAGCAGGAGGCGGAGCTGCTGGCCTCGCTGATCCTGCGCCGGGCGCTGCGCGAGGACGCGAGCGGCAGCGGCGGCGTGCCGCCCTGCGAGCGGGCCGGGTCGCTCATCGGCGTGCGCACCGCGGTGCCGGAATGAGCGCGCTGCCGGGGTATCTCCCGGCGGCGGTCGCCATGGGCATGGGCTGGTACGAACTGAGACTCGCCGGTCCCGGGGGCCGGAATGGGCGATACAACTGCTCTGTCTCTTCGGGCTCCTCCTCGGTGCGTCGATGGCCGTGCTGGCCCCCGCCACCATGACCGCCGCGGACCGGGTCCTGCCGGAGCTGTCGCATCTGGCGCATCTGCTGGGCCGGGAGCTGGAGATGATGGCGCCGGCGCTGCTCCCGCCGGCGGTCAGCCATCTCGCGCCGCCCGGACGGTGGGAGGCCCGCCGGGTGACGCATCGTCGGGCGACGGCCGCCGTGCTGACGGTCTGCCCCCTCCTCTTCCTGGCCGCGGGGGCCGATCTGTCCGGCGGCCGGGTCGTCGCGGACGGCCCGGGACGGCTCGCGCTCGCCGCGTTCGGCCTGGTCTTCACCTGCTTCAGCCTGTGGTGTCTGTGGGGCTTCACCCCGCAGGTCCACCGCTACGCACGGGATCTGCCGCCCGGCCCGCTGCGGACAGGGCTGCGTCTGATCACCGCGGGGGCGGTCCTCGGAGGGCTGTGGGGTCTGTGGGGTCTGTGGGGTCTGGCCGGGGTCGGCAATGTGATGCTGCATCAGGGACAGGGGGCGGGGCAGGACCCGGTGGCGGTGGCACTGGGGACCGGCTGCCTCGCGGTCTCCTCGCTGGGGGTGACGGCGGCGCGCTGGGCGCCCGCCGGGCCGGCCGTGCGGCGCTGGTGGCGTTCCGTACGCGGATACCGGGCGCTGGAGCCGCTCTGGTCGTCGTTGTACGCCGTCGTCCCGCAGACCGCCCTGGAGGTACGGCCGGGCCGGGGCCCCGGCGCCCTGCTGGTCCGGGACGCCGAACTCGCCCTGTACCGGCGGGTGATAGAGATCCGCGACGGCTATCTGACCCTGCGGCCCCACTTTCCGCCCCACTTCCCGCACTGGGCGGAGGAGGGCTTCCGCAGATTCCCCGTCGCCCCGTCCGGCGCGGCGGCCGCCACCGAAGCGGCGGCCGTCGTGGCGGCGCTGGAGTCGCTGCGCTCGGGCCGCCGGCCCGGCGACGGCCCGGACGCCCCCGCCGTGCTGCCGGTCGCGCCGGTCCAGGGCACGGTCGACGCGGAGGTGGTCTGGCTGACCCAGGTCACCCGGGAGCTGACGCGCTCGGAGGCCGTCGCCTACGTCCGCCGCCGGGCCCGCCTCGCGGCGGGGGAGCGCCAGGAGAGCCCGTAGCACCTCCCGTTCACCCCCGCGCTCTTCAGGCTCAGCCCTTCCGGCTGGTCAGGTAGGCGTCGATCACTCGCATCGCCTCCTCCGACTCGCCTCTGCGGTAGAGCCAGTGGCCCACGACGTCCATCGTGAACAGGGTCGCCTCAGGGAAGGCGCGCGCCATGCGCTGCGCGCCTGCCAGCGGGGTCGCCACGTCATCGGTGGCGTTGACCACGAGGACGGGCGGGAGGTCGCCCTTGGCCTGGGCGGGCCGGGGCTTGGGCGGCATGGTCCAGCCCTGGCAGCTGAGAATGGTGTCCAGGGCCTGGGCGTTGTAGCGGACGTACGCGGCGGCCTTGGCGACCCGCTCACGGATGGCCCGGTAGTGGGCGTAGTCGCGGATCCGGAATTCGTAGTCCCGGCACATCACGAGCCGCGCGTAGGGGTCACCGCCGCCGACGGACCAGCGGACCTCGCCCTTTCCGGTGTGCAGGGCGGCCAGCTGCCGTGCCGTCTCCTCCGGGAACCATCCGCGGGACGCATCGGTCAGAAAGCCGGACAGCTGGTCGGCGTCGACCTTGGTCCGCGTCGGCCCCTCGGGGCCCGGGTCGCGGAGCGTGCCCGCGTCGGCGCGGGCGAACAACTGGTCGATGACGGCCGTCAGGTCCTCGCCCTTCAGTGCGCAGGACGGGTCCTTCTCGCACCAGGCCGCGACTCGCTTCAGGGTGCCGTTGACGGAGACGCTGCCGTCTCTGAGATAGCGCTCGGCGTCCGGCCGGTCCGGGTCCATCGCGCTGTCGAGGGCCAGCGCACGGAGGTTGTCCGGGAACAGTCGGGCGTAACGCTCGCCGAGGAAGGTGCCGTAGGAGTGGCCGATGAAGCTGATCCGGCGTTCGCCGAGGGCGGCGCGGATCGCGTCCATGTCGCGGGCCACGCTCTCACCGTCCATATGGGCGGCGAGCGGGCCCGTCTGCCTGAGGCAGCTGTCCGCCAGCCGGCCGTTCAGGGTGCGCAGCCGCTCGAACCCGGCCGCGTCACGGGGGCGGGCCGGGAGCGAGTCGGCGATCGTCTCGTCGCAGCGGGCGCCCTGGCTGCGGCCGATGCCGCGCGGGTCGAAGCCGATCATGTCGAAGCGCTGGAGCATCTCCGGGGTGTAGCCGCTGTAGGGGTCGTCCGCGTACAGCGCGTCATCGGCCCCGGGCGCCCCGGGACCGCCCGGGTTCGACATCAGGACGCCGATCCGCCGCGCGGGGTCGGTGGCCCGGTGGCGGGCGACGAAGAGACCGATCTTCGGGCCTTTCGGCTTCGACCAGTCCAGCGGCACCTCGACCGTCGCGCACTGCGCCCTCGGGGTGGGGTCGGGGTAGGGCGGCTCGGCCTTGGGGCAGGCGCCCCAGCTGATCGGCGGGGGAGGGGCGCCGGCCCCGGACGGCTCCTGGGCGGCGGCCGTGCCGGGGACGGCCAGGGCGGCGGAGGCGGACAGGGCCAGGAGTACGGAGAGAGCCCGCCGTCTCGTGCCCGGGTCCGTGTTCATGCGCATGCTCGTGTTCACACGCGTCACTGTTCCGGCCCCGCATGGCGGTGCCTCTATGGGCACATGATGGGTACGTAACCAAGGAGGCCCGGCCCGGGTGGTGGAACCGCACCCCGCCTTCTCGGCGCGATCGCCGTGGATGAGCCCGACACCCCGTGGTTTCACGCGGCACATCCACGAGGACCGCGCATGGTTCCGCTGAGCCGCTGAGCCGCTGAGCCGCTGAGCCGCCGTGAAGCCGTGAAGCCGTGAAGCCGTGAAGCCGCGACGCCGCGCCGCCGCGACGACCGGCAGCTGAATCCCGCGCTCAGGGCAGCGCGGGCGCGGCTGCCCTGTCGGCCGACGCCGCGACGGCGGTCTGCCCCTCGACCAGCGCCCGGTAGCCGGGGCAGCCGGCCAGCAGCTCGTCATGCCGTCCCGTGCCCAGCACCCGCCCTTCCGCGACGAAGGCGATCTGGTCGGCGTGACGGACGGTGGAGAGCCGGCGGGCCACCACGACCACCGCGCGGTCCCGCGCCAGCCGGTCGACGACGGCGCGCAACAGCTGTTCGTTGATCCCGTCGAGCTGGGAGGTCGGCTCGTCCAGCAGCACCACATCGGTCTCCGTGAGCAGCGCGCGGGCCAGCGCGAGCCGCTGGCGCTCGCCGCCGGACAGATCCGTACCGCCGCCGAGCCGGGTGTCGAGCCCGTCCGGGAGCGCGGCGACCGTGCCCGCCAGGCCCACATCGGCCGGCGCGCGGCCGAGGGCGGCATCGCTCACCGGGGAGTCGCAGCCCAGCGTCAGATTCTCCCGTACCCTCCCCTCCAGCAGGGTGAACTCCTGGTCGGCATAGGTGCCTTCGCCGAGGCGCTCCACGGCCGCCCCTACGCCCGGCCCGCGTCCGCCGTCGCCGAGTACGTCGGCGCGGTGAGATCCCTGCTGCACGGCGGCCCGCCCGGCCCGGCGGGGCCGCTGTTCCCCCTTGGAGCGGCACTGCCGCCCGCCGCCGCGCCCACCCCCGAGATCGCGGCGGGAGTGCTGCGCCCGGGCATGGCCCGGGCCGCTGGCCGTACCGCCGACACGGCCGTGAGCTGGATGACACCGCCGGAGTACGTCCGGGACGTACTGCTTCCCGCGCTGGGGGAGGGGGCCCGCGCCGTGGGCCGCCCCCGACCCCGGATGGTCACCGTCCTGCACGCCGCGCTCGCCCGCCGGGGCCGCAGCCCCCTGATCCTGGCCCAGCGCGCCGCCGCCGCCCATCTCCGCGCTCCCCACTACGCCGCCATGCTCCGTCTGGCGGGCCTGGACATCGATGTCTCGGACCCCGTCAGCGGCGCCCGGGAACTGGTGGAGGAGGGAGTCTTCCTCTACGGCGGACCGGAGGAGCCGGCCGCCCGGATACGCCACTGCTTCGCGTCGGGCATCGACGAGGTGGTCCTCAACACCTCGGGCGTGACCCAGGTCCACGGCTTCGGCGAGGCGGTCGCCGACCTCCGCGACATCCTCGCCGAACTCTCGCCGAACTGCGCGACGCCCGGTCAGGTCCGGCGGCGGCGGGCCGCGATGGCCCGGGCGGCCCTCGGGGCGAGGACGCCCGCGACGACGACCGTCAGCGAGAGGGCGATCTCGGCCCAGGGGTCCCGGATCGGCTTATAGGTCGCCCGGCCGTCCCTGAGCTCGATGAAGCCCAGTGGTTTCGCCCCGCCCCCGCCGCCCCCGCCGCCGCCCTCGCTGGTCCTGGCGGCTCCCGTCTCATGTCCCGCGCCGCCGCCGAATCCGAACCCGGCGGCGGCCACCGGTATCACGGTCACCCCTTCGCCGACGATCGGCTCGCCGAACACGGCGGTCACCGACGCCTTGCCGCCGAGCCGTTCGGCCAGCCGTTCCAGCAGGTCCGTCGTGGCCCGGACGGTTCCGCCCACAGCTGTAGTGGTGTTCTCGGGATCGGTCATCGTGGCCCTGCCTGGTGAGATGGAGTAGGGGCGGCCTCCGGGACGGCACGCCCGCCCCCGGAGGCCCGGGACGGCGTGCCCGCCCCGGACCGGTCCGGCGACCCGTGCGCGCGCCGAGCGGATGCCGAGTGCTCGTCACCGCCCCCTGCGCGGGGACGCCGGGGCTACCCTTTCCCCGGAGGTGCTGCACAGTGAAGCCACCGCACGCTACGCCGGAAGGCCCTGCCCCCGCCAGTGCCTCACTGGACCTGCTCATCGAGCTCGCCGAGACGCTCGGCGCGGTCACCCGGCGCGGCGTCACCGGGCGGGGCCTGACCACGGCCCGCGCGGGCGTGCTGTGGGCCCTGCTCCACCACGGGCCGCTGACCCAGCGGGCCCTGGCGGAGCGTCTGGGGGTGACACCGCGCAATGTGACCGGGCTTCTGGACGCCATGGAGGCCGGTGAACTGGTCGTACGGGACCCCCATCCCACCGACCGCCGGGCGACCCTGGTCTCCCTCGCGGAGAAGGGCCGGTCGGACACGGCGGCACTGCTGTCCGGCCGTGCCGCCCTGGCGGCCGAGCTCTTCGGAAGCATGCCCGAGGCGGCGTCCGAAGCCTTCCGCGCCGGAGCGGAGACGCTGCTCGCCCGGCTGCGCGCGATGGACCCGGCGGACTCCTGACCCGAGAGGGCCTCTCACTCCGGCACGGCGGCACGGCGGCCCGTCCGGCCTGTTCCCTCCGGTCCAGCCATGCCAGAAGGCGTCGTTCGCATTGTTCGCTGCCGCACTTGGGCATGTACATGTTCTTAAATGTCGATAGTTTGCCGAATATTTGCCTCTCTGGGCGACGGGAGGGACAACGCCGGGACCGCCCGGGAGAGAGGGAAGCGGCGGGACGGGTTCCGCGGAAGCTCCCGGGGACCGTATGCATTCCGCCGCCGCCCCGGCAGCCCGCGGACCGTAGCTTTTCGGCTGAAGTGACGACCGTGCGGCATGGCTGGGAACGGCCCCCGCGCTACGCCGTGAACGCGGGCACGCCGCGCCGAACAGCCCCCGGAAGCCGATCCGGAGTGGTGCATACCACTTGGTGGCGACGTCGCACCGCACTTTGGGAGGTGCGGCTCCGTTCGGGCGAATGCCACATTCACATCCGTTCCGCTGGCCCGGTCCGGTACGACGACGACGTTTTTCAGCCGCGGCCGTAGCCCGCCCCGCTTCTCGGGAAGGTATGGCATGACGTCATCGACCACCAAGGACGGCCCCGCCGCTGTCCATAAGCCGACCCTGTTGCCGTCGCTGACGAGCCTGCGGTTCTTCGTAGCGGTGATCATCTTTCTCTTCCACGCCACCGGCTATGTGCTGTTCACCTCGCCCGATGTGAGCAAGCGCTTCGTCGACCTGGTCACCATGGGCGGCTGGGCCGGCATGAGCTTCTTCTTCATGCTGAGCGGCTATGTGCTGACCTGGGTGGCCCGCCCGACGGACCGGGCCGGCGGCTTCTGGCGCCGCCGGCTGGTACGCGTCTTCCCCAACCATCTGGTGATGCTCGCCGTCACCGCGATTCTCATGGTCACCGTGCTGGACCAGGTCTTCGACGAGCGGAAGGCCCTGCTCAACGTGCTGCTGCTGCAGGCATGGTCCCCGCACCTCGACGTCCGTACCGCCTTCAACTCGGTGTCCTGGTCGCTCTCCGCCGAGCTGCTGTTCTATCTCTGCTTCCCCGTGCTGCTGACGCTGGTGCGCCGGATCCGCCCCGAACGGCTGTGGACCTGGACGATCGGCCTGCTGACGCTGATCACCCTGGTCGTGCCGCTGGCCGTGAACCGGCTGCCGCACCGGGAGGTGATCCCGTTCGTCGAACTCGGCGCGGAGCAGTTCTGGATCATCTTCCACTTCCCGCCCGTGCGGATGCTGGAGTTCGTCGTCGGCATACTGCTGGCCCGGATCGTGATAACCGGCAGACGGGTGCCGGTGAGCTTCGGCGGGGCGGCGGCGCTCACCGTCGCCGCGTACGCCGTCGGCCCGCTGTTCCCGCCCGTCTTCAGAATGGTGGCGGTGATGGCGGCGCCGCTGGCCCTGCTGATCGCCGCCGCCGCCGTGTCCGATCTCCACCAGCAGCGGCCGACCCTGCTCTCCAGCCGCCCCATGGTGTATCTGGGCAATCTGTCGTACGCGTTCTATCTGGTCCATCTCCAGGTGCTCGTCTACGGCAGCTACTGGCTCGACACCACGACACCCGGCAGCACCCCGTTCGGAATCGCCGTGCTGGTGCTGCTGTTCGCGGTGGCGGTGGCGCTGTCCTGGCTGCTGTTCGCCGCGGTGGAACAGCCCATGATGCGCCGCTTCGGATCGAAGCCGCGGGCCCCGAAGACGCCCCCGCAGCCCTCCGGTCCGGAGCCGGCCGCACCCGCCGACCGGACCCCGGCGACCGCCGGAGCCGTCGCCGAATCCTCCGGCGGAATCCGCTGACCGCCGGAGCCGTCTCCGATTCCCCTGGCGGAATCCGCTGACCGCCCGTCCGCCCGCCGCCGGGGACCACCGGTCCGCGCCGATCGCCGCACGTCACCCGGCGTACCACGGGCCCTGAACCGCATCGACGCACACCGTGCCCGGCGACCGCCACGCCGCCGGGCACGGGCACAGCAATCTGAGAGTTGCCGCTCCGGATACCCCGGTGTGACGCTGACTCGGGACACGGCGTGGACACGGCGGCGCTGTTGCACGGCCCGCATGACATGAAGGATCGACCGTGACCCAGAACCTCGAAAGAACCGACGCGCCGGTCAGCACCGCACCGGCGTCGCGCGCCCCGAAGAAACCCGACCCGGCGACATCGCGCCCACTGTGGCGACGGCCGTGGATCGTACCGCTGTTCCTGGTCTCCGTCGGCTACATCATCCACACGGCGAAGCCGTACCTGGACCGGGAAACAGCCCCGCTGATGCCGCACGAAGGCTTCTCGGCGTACTACCCGACGCTGATCACGCATATCGCGTTCGCCACCGTCGCCCTGCTGACCGCCATCTTCCAGATATGGCCATGGCTGCGCCGGAACCACCCGGCGGTGCACCGGTGGGGCGGCCGGCTCTATGTGGTCACCACGATGATCGCGGGCGTGCTCGGACTGGTGATCGTGCCCTTCGCGCCGCCGGTGGGCAAACTCGGCGTCACCGTCGCGACCGTGCTGTGGCTGGCCTTCACCGTCATGGGATACATCCGGATCCGGCAGCGCCGCTACGCCGAGCACCGGCGGTTCATGCTGTACGCCTTCGCGATGGTCATGAACAACTTCTGGGGTTCGATCATCATCACCGCCGGACGCCGGCTGGAGCTTGAGATCGACCCCAATTACTACCTGGAAGCGGTGCGCTGGATCGGCTGGGTCATCAATCTGATGGCGGTGACGTGGTGGCTCAACCGCACGGCCGGCCGGCCGGTGCGCTGACCGCGGCAACACGATGGTGCCGCACCCGGAGCACGCCGCACGGCGGGCCCGGGAGCGGCACAACCCGTTCGTCGCCCTGAGAACCCGGGCGACGTCTGGTGGAAAGGAGGCCCTCTTGGCCCGGTACACGATCACGCTCTCAGCGGCGAACACCTCCCGGCGGCGCCATGCCGGACGGGCCGACGCCGGACGGGCCGGTACCGGAGTCCGGGAAGGCGTCCGGGGGATGCCCCGCGGCCGAGGCCCAGGACCCCGCCCAGGTCGCCGTGCGCGATCCAGACCTCGGCGGAAGGCATCCGACATCCCCCGGAGAAAGCGGCACTTCCGCCCCGAGAACACCCCTCATCCACATCGCAGTCCCTCAGCGGATGTGCCCTGATCGACATGTCAAGGAAGGAACTCGATGCAAACGAGCATTGAGAACGAACCGAACGCCAAGGCGACCCGCCGGGAGTGGTTAGGACTGATGGTCCTGGTCCTGCCGGCGCTTCTGCTGTCGGTGGACCTGACCGTGCTGTACCTGGCGCTCCCTCACCTGGCCGAGGATCTCCAGCCCTCCAGCAGCCAGCAGCTGTGGATCCTGGACGTCTACGGATTCATGCTCGCGGGCCTCCTCGTCACCATGGGAACCCTCGGCGACCGGATCGGCCGCCGCAAGCTGCTGCTGATCGGCGGGGCCTTCTTCGGCATCGCCTCGGTGATCGCGGCCTACTCCACCAGCCCGGAGATGCTCATCGCCTCCCGGGCGCTGCTGGGCTTCGCCGGAGCGACTCTCGCGCCGTCGACCCTGGCCCTGATCACCAACATGTTCAGGAACCCGAAGGAGCGCGCCACCGCCATCGCGGTGTGGACGAGCTGCTTCGTGGGCGGCGGCGTGATCGGCCCGGTCCTCGGCGGCTTCATGCTGTCGACGTTCTGGTGGGGCTCGGTCCTGCTGCTGGCGGTCCCGGTGATGGTGCTGCTGCTGGTCGCCGGACCGGTCCTGCTGCCGGAGTACCGCAACCCCGACGCGGGCCGGCTGGACCCGCTGAGCGTCGGGCTCTCCCTGCTGACGCTCTTCCCGTTCATCTACGGCGTCAAGGAGCTCGCCCGCGAAGGCTGGGAGCCGGTGTCCATCGGGGCGCTGGTCGTCGGCATCTTCTTCGGCGTGCTCTTCGTCCGCCGGCAGAACCATCTCGAAGACCCGCTGCTGGACCTCAGCCTCTTCAAGATCCGTGTCTACCGCGGCGCGATGATGCTGGGCCTCCTGGTCGGCACCATCACCGGCGGCAGCCTGCTGCTGGTCAACCTCCAGCTGCAGATGGTCGAAGGGCTCTCGCCGCTGAAGACGGGGCTCTGGCTGGTGCCCGGCGCGATCGGCACACTCCTCGCCATCGGGCTCAGCACCGGGCTCGCCCGGACGATCCGTCCCGCGTTCCTCATGGCCGGCGGGCTTCTGGTGTCGGCGGCGGGCTATGTCCTGCTGTCCCAGGTCCCCAGCGACGACAGCCTGGTGATGGTGGTGATCGGCTCGATCCTGATCAACGCGGGCCTCGGCCCGGCGGTGGCGCTGGGCTACGCCATGATCGTCGGCGCCGCGCCGCCGGAGAAGACCGGATCGGCGTCGGCGCTGTCGGAGACCAGCGGCGAGTTCGGTCTCGCGGCCGGCATCGCCATCCTGGGCAGCATCGGCACCTTCGTCTACCGCGATGAACTCTCGGTCCCCGCCGAGCTGTCCGGCGAAGCGGCGACCGCCGCCCGCGAGAGCATCGCCAACGCGATGGCCGTGGCTCAGGAGCTGCCCGACCCGGTCGCCGGCGATCTGATCGGCTCGGCTCGCGACGCGTTCACCTCCGGGCTCAACGTGGTGGGCGCGCTGGCCGCCGTACTGTTCATCGCACTCGCCGCGCTCGCCTGGCAGTGGTTCAAGCACATGCCGCCCACCGCCGAAGCGGAGTCCGGCGGTACGGACTCCGGATCCGAGGGAGCCCCGTCCGACGACGCGGCGGAGACGGCCGCACAGCCGCAGCCGGTCGCGTCGACCACGGCGGAGCCGGGGCCTGTCCGGTCCTGACCGGGCGGCCGGTCACACCGGAAGTTCACTGAGATCGCGATGTGCGCACGGAAGCGCGGCACGACCCGCCTTCCGCGCGCACATCGCGATCTCGGCTTTCCGGCGCCGTTCAGCGGACCCGCGACGGCAGCCGGCGGCGGGAACGTCCACGACGGATCCCGCCGCCACACGGAGGAGAGGAGCGCGGGCTCAGCGGCGCTGGTAACGCCCCGTCGTCCAGGCGATGCTGAGACCCAGAGCGGTCCCCGCAGGCCCGGCCATCAGCTCGGGCAGCACTCGCCCGCTCATCAGATGATGGATGAGCTCGCCCCGCAGCCGAGGATCGGACACCTCGGCGAGATACTCCGTCTGGTTCGCCGGCACGAGCGCCGTCATCAGGCTCTCCTCGGCGAGCAGCTCGTCGGTGCGCCGCCGGGTCCGGCCGAGGAAGTGGGGCGTCAGCGCCGCCTCGACCGACGACACGGTGCGCGCGGCAGGCAGGATACGGCGGTCCGCGCGCCGTTGCGCCTCGGCCCGTGAGGCGGGACGCACAGCGGCGACCGCCGCCCGTACCACCGGCGGCAGACCGGCCGGATCGGCGCTGTCCAGGGCCGCGAGCCAGTACCGGCGCAGCAGACGGTTCGGGTCGTGGAAGAGCACCGAGTACGGTGTCGCGGGCGCCAGATCCGGTGCGCTGAACGCCAGCAGACCGCCGGGGCGCAGCACCTCGGCTATCGACGCGGCGGCATGCCGCATGGCGTCGCCGTTCAGCAGATGGAAGACCATGTTGGCGAGCACCACGTCGGCCTGCCGGCCGCCGATGACCTCCCGCAGCCCGCGGAACCGTCCGGAGGCGTCGCGCAGCGAGTGGAACCGGGTGTACGGGACGTCGCGCAGCAGCGCGAAGCCCTGCGCGAACCAGGGCGTCGGGATGTCCACGACATGCAGCTCCAGGGCGGCGCCCCGCCCGGCGAGCCGCTCCACGACCCGGTGCTGGGCGAAGGCGCGGACCAGTTCGAGGGAGGCGAGCCCGGTGCCGGCGCCGTAGTCGAGCACCCGTACCGTCTCGCCGGGGAGGGCACGGGCGATACGGGACTCGACGGCGCGCACCGTGTCATGGACCACGACACCGGTGGCGCCCGCAGCCCAGCCGCGCGGCTGGGTCAGCTCGCCGTCGACGTACAGCAGCTCATGCAGCCGCACCCCGTCGGTGAGGTCGGCGTCCGGCGCGGGCTGCCAGGTGTCCTGGCGTACCGCCGGGGCGAACCGGGGCGCAGGCCGCACCGGCGTCAGCCGGTTGAGAGACACCGCGACGAACGGCCGGGACGTCGGATAACGGCGCTCCAGATGGCCGGTCGGCTCGAACCCGGCCAGTCGGCAGCAGCGCAGAACCGACTGATACTCCACCGGGTACTGGTGGGACAGGCCGTGGTAGGCGTCGAAGGCGACGGAGTGCAGCGCGCCGAGATGCCGCCGCGCCACCTGCGGCGCGACACAGTGCGCCTCCAGCACCACCATCCCGTGCCGGCCGACATGGGGCGTCCAGCGCCGCAGATGGGCGACGAGGTCGGTCTCCACCTCGACCGCGCTCAGCGGGGACCCGTCGGGGGCGACATACGCCCCGGTCGCCCAGCCGGGCACATCGGCGCGCGGGCCGTCGCCGAGGTAGGTGCGGTCGTGGTCGATGAACGAGCGGATGTGCAGCCCGTCCGCCATCCGCAGGCCGTGCGCGGCGAGCCGGTCGCTCAGCGCGCCGGGGTCGCCGATCTCGCCCGTCAGCAGGATCGGATCACGTACCCCGGCCGCCTCCAGCACACCGCGCGCGGTGTCCAGGGCGACGGTGCTGATGTCGATGCCGACATAGCGGATGCCGTCGCCGAACATGCTGTGCAGATGCGCCAGCCAGCTGCCGTCGCCGCACCCCATGTCGGCGATGAACGCGGGCGGCGACGGGGCGCTGAAGATATCGCGGAACACCGGATCGGCGTCGGCGAAGTACCGGCGGTGGGCCGCGGCGCTCGCCTGGACGTTGAGCTGCCGCTGACAGTGCCACTCGCCCTCGCCGGGGACGACGACCTGCTCGCCGCGGCACAGCTGCGGCAGCCGCGACACCATCGGCAGATAGGACCCCACCATGCCCAGATGGTCGACGAAGGCCCGCCCCGCGCGCCCCCACGGGGTCCAGCGGTTCTCACCGTCCAGCCACCCCAGCAGCGTCAGCAGCCGGGCGATCTCCCCGTCCGGCCGGTCCAGGCGGCCGGTGCCGCGCAGCGACAGCAGCGCGGGCACGGCGAGGCCCGCGTCCAGATGCAGGGTGACGGGGTCGGTGAGGTCCGCGCCGCTGCGCCAGGCGCCGTGGGCGTCGGCGGCGGCGGCGAACCCGGCACGGGTGACGGCGTCCCAGGGCGCCGCCCAGCAGTCCGGGTCGACGCTGTCGAAGCGGGCCAGGAAGTCACCCGCGGCGAGGTAGCGGTCGCGGTGACGCAGCGCGGCCCGCCCTGCCGCCGTCCAGGTGCCCAGCGCGCCCTCGGTGAGCCATCCGGCGGCCGTGAGGCAGCGCCAGACGACGCGCAGATAGCCGTTGTCGTCGGGGCTCCGGGGCTGCTCGCGGTCGAGCAGACCGAGCGCGTCCAGCGCCCGGACCGAGGCGGCCAGCATCACGCCGTCCTGATACAGGAACGCCGTGCGCCGCAGCGCCTCCCGGTCCACGGCGGCGCCGGGATCCGGCTCCGCCGGTGGCGCGGTCATGAGCGCGTGAGTGGACTCGAAACCCATGACAACCTCCAGGTGCAAACCCGCTGGGTGCACGGGCACCGCGCTGTTCACCGATATCGGATGCGGACCATCGTGGATCGGTGCCCCAGGTGCGGGCATCTTCGTCGTTGCGGACCATTCGGGCGCGGACCGCGCTGGACCGCGCCGGACCAGGGGAGAGGTCTCCGCACCGAAGCGCGGGACGAGAGCACCGCAGCCGCGGCGGACGACGGCGCGTCAGCGCGCCGCCCGGGCCGTCCGGGCTGCTCGGGCCCCCGGTCATGCCGCCGAATCGTGCCGGAGGGCCCCGCCCATCGAGGAGGCGATCTCCGTGAGATGCCGGCCGTAGGCAGACTGCCGCATTCCGGCGCCGAGCCGGTAACAGGCCTCGGCGTCGATGAATCCCATCTGCAGGGCGATCTCCTCCAGACAGGCCACCCGCTCGCCCCGGCGCTTCTCCATGGACTGCACATACCGGCTGGCGGCCAGCAGGGAGTCATGGGTGCCGCAGTCGTACCAGCGCTGGCCGCGGCCCAGCTCGATCAGCCGCGCCCGCCCCCGCTCCAGATACGCGCGATTGACGTCGGTGACCTCCAGCTCGCCGCGGGGCGAGGGGGAGAGGCCCCGGGCGATGTCGACGACCGCGCCGTCGTAGAGGTACAGGCCCGTGATCGCTTTGTCGGAGCGCGGGCGCGACGGCTTCTCCTCGATGGAGAGCAGTACGCCCGCGGAGTCGACCTCGCCGATGCCGTACCGCTCGGGGTCGGGCACGGGGCAGCCGAAGAGGGTGCAGCCGTCCAGGGAGTCCCGGGCGCCGCGCAGCAGTTCGGGAAAGCCGGAGCCGTGGAAGAGATTGTCGCCGAGGACCAGCGCCGTGTCGTCGCCGTCGATATGACGGGCCCCGATCAGGAAGGCGTCGGCGATGCCGCGCGGCTCGTTCTGCACGGCGTACGACAGATTCAGACCGAGCTTGGAGCCGTCGCCGAGGAGACTGCGCATGTCGGGGATGGCGGAGGGCGTCGAGATGATCAGGATGTCCCGGACCCCGGCCAGCATCAGCACGGAGAGCGGATAGTAGACCATCGGCTTGTTGTAGACGGCGAGCAGCTGCTTGGACGTCGCCAGGGTCAGCGGGAACAGCCGTGTACCGCTGCCGCCCGCGAGAACGATTCCCTTCATCGGCCGGTCCGTTCTTCGATGAGGCGCCGCACGCCCGCGCGATGGAGGGCGGACCGGTGAGAGCCCGCCCACGGTCAGATCACCCGCACTTCGGGCACGTACACGATCCACCGGCCGCCGGCCTCCCGGAACCGCTGTTCCTTCGCCATGATCTCCTCGGCGTGGTTCCAGGCGAACAGCAGCGCGTAATCCGGATACGGGTCGGAGAACGCCGCCGGCGGCTTGACCGGGATATGCATCCCCGGGGTCAGCAGATGCTGCTTGGCCGGCGTCGTGTCGCAGACATAGGGGACCAGATCGGGCCCTATGCCACAGAAATTGGTGACGGTCGCGCTCTTGGCCGTCGCGCCGTAGCCGACGACGGTTCTGCCGTCCTCGCGCAGGGAGCGCAGCAGGCCGACGAGGTCGTCGCGGATGCCGGTCACCGAGGAGGCGAAGCGCTGGAGCCCCGCGGACTCCGCCAGGCCCTGGGCGACCTCCTGCGCCAGCAGCCGGGCCACCGAGGGCGCCGGCCGCCGGGCGCCGGCCCGGGCGAGCGTGTACCGCAGCCCCCCGCCGTACGTCGGCAGCTGCACCGCGTCCACCAGCTCGAACCCGAACCGCTCGGCCATCGCCTGCACGGAACGGACCGAGAACAGATAGAAACGCTCATTGCAGATCTGGTCGAAGGACGTCTTCTCCACCATGTCCCGCAGATAGGGGTCCTCGAAGACGAAGACGCCACCGGGGCTGAGCAGCGCGTCCACACCGCGCAGCAGCGAGGCCGTGTACGGAATCTGACTGATGGTGTCCGACGAATAGATCATATCGGCCGGTCCCTCGGCCTCGCGGACGGCGGCGGCGGTCGACTCCTCGAAGAACTCGGTGCGCACCCGCACACCCCGCTCCCGCGCGATCTTCGCCACCCCTCCGGAGGGCTCGAACCCCCGATGGCGGATCCCGGACTCGGCACCGGTCCGCAGCAGCGTTCCGTCGTTGCAGCCGATCTCGACGAAGAACGGATCCGCGGTGGACAGCTCGGTCTCCACGAACCCCAGCGCGGTACGGGTGAAGTGCTCCCGCATCGCCGAGGACCCGGACGCCGAACGGTACGGATAGTCGTGGTGGAACACCTGCTCACGCGGTATCTCATCGGTCAGCTGGACCACCGTGCACGTCCCACAGCGGCCGACGGCGAGCCGGTGGAAGAACTCCGCCGCGATGCCGGCGGGGTCGTCGGGGCTCAGAAAAGCGTCGGGGAGCGGCTGAGGTCCGAGATCCAGGAACTCCTCGACCACACCGCCGCAGAGCCGGCATCCGCTCACTGGTGACTCCGCCCTTCTGCACCGGCCGCTCACGGCCGCTTGTGACAACGCATGACCTCAGCCCACGGCCCAGCATGTTCCCCGCGCGGGCGACGACGCATCTCCTGATGTGCGCCGGGAACAGCCGGGCGCCGTCGCGATCAGGCCGCCGAGAGGGACGGCAGCGGGAAGACCAGCTTCCCGCCCTGCGCGACGAACTCCTGCTCACGCTCGACGAACCCCTTGCGGTGCGCCCACGGGAGCACCAGCAGCTGATCGGGGCGGCGTGCCTTGGCTTCTTCCTCGGAGACGATGGGGATACCGGTCCCGGGGGTGGAGCAGCCGTGCTTCTCCTGGCTGACCTCGCCGATGCACGGCAGGTCCCGGGTGTCGATCCCGCAGTACTGGAGGACCACATTGCCCTTGGTCGAGGCCCCGTACCCCAGGGTGAGCTTGCCCGCCGCCCGTGAGTCGTCGAGGAAGGCGCGCAGCCCGTCGCGGTGATCGCGGACCCGGCGTGCGAAGGTCTCGTAGGTGGTCATCGTGTCCAGCTGGAGCCGGGTCTCCCGCTGACGGACCCGCTCGATCCCGGCGAGGTCGATCCGGTGCCTGCTGGGGTCCTTGACGAAGGTGAGACAGAGACTGCCGCCGTTGACGTCGGTGACCTCGGCCGTCGTCAGGGTGAGTCCGACGCGTTCGGCCATCCACTCGATCTGGCGCAGCGAGTAGTACGAGAGATTCTCCTGGCAGACCGCGTCATAGGCCAGCGCCTGGACCATGGAGGCCAGATCGCTCATCTCGACCATCCACACCCCGTCGTCCGTGAGGAGGTCGCGGATGTCGGCCATGAACCCGGTCGGGTCGGGCAGATCGTAGAACATCGCGATCGAGGTGACGATCTTGGCCTTGCGGTCGCCGTACCGCTCGGTGAAGACCTCTTTCGAGAAGAAGTCCGGAATCAGATCGATGTCGGCGGGGTAGTACTCGCGCCACTTGTCACCCGTGGGATCGATGCCCACCCGGGTGAGGCCCTCGGTCCGGTATCCGCGCAGCAGGGTGGAGTCGTTGCTGCCGATGTCGATGGTCAGATCATCGCTGTCGAGGTCGACCATGCCGGTGAGCTTCGCGACCTTGCCGTGCAGATGGTTGACCATGAACGGGCGGATGCCGGAGCGGTACCCGTAGTGGACGCCGTACATGAGCGAGAGATCGGCGGTGTGCCGCAGCTGCACCAGCCCACAGCCGTCCGGGGAGCACTTGACGAGTTCCAGCGGGGCAGTCGGCACGACTTCGCCGGGGCCGGGGAAGATACCGGTCAGAGACTGAGTCCCCAGGTCGAGCACGGGCAGCAGGGTGCGGTTGCCGCAGATGCGGCACTCGGTGCACTCGATGATGTTCATGATGCCTTCCACTCGGTCGTCATTCGAGTTCAGGGACGCGAGGTGCGGTATTCGGCGGTCAGCTTCTCCAGCGCGGGCACGATGTCGTTCGGGGTCGGCATCGCCTTCAGCTCGGTGCGCAGCTGAACGGCGTTCGCGAGATAGGAGGGGTCGTCGAGGACCAGCTGGAGACTCCTGCGCAGCGTCTCGGGAGTCAGCGTGCTGGAGTTGGCCGCGTAGACCCCGGCGCCGCGGCTCTCCAGACCGGTGCCGATGGCCACCGGGCCCCACCACTTCTCGACCCTGAAGGCGATGGGCACGATGATCTGCGGGACGCCGTTCTGAAGCGCCGTGGCGAAGCTCCCGACACCGCCTTCGTGGACGATCGCCGAACAGGACGGCAGCAGCGAGGTGAAGGGGACGAAGTCGACGGTGCGCACATTCTCCGGGATCTTCGTCACGGAATCGAGCTGCTTGGCGTCGAGGGTCGCGATCACCTCGACGTCGAGGTCGGCGACCGCGTCGAAGAGATCACGGGTCGAGGAGGACGCGCCGTCGATGGTGGCGTCCCGGTGCGAGAGCCCCTGAGTGATGCAGACCCGCCTGCGCGCCGGCTGCTCGTACACCCATCGCGGGGTGGGCGACGGGCCGTTGAACGGCACACTGCGCATCGGGAGATAGTGCGCGCCGTCCGGCTGCGGGATCCACGACGGAGTTGGGGAGATGCTCTACTGCCCGAGGACCGCCGCTTCGTCGAACTCGGAGCCGTACCGCTCCAGGATCGGCCCCAGCCACTCCCGCATCGGGTCGCCGTCCGCGCCGAGCCGGTCCCGGCACGCGGCACGCAGCTGGCCCACCCGGTCCACATTGAGCATCATCCGGGCGTGCGCCGCGCCGACGACCCGGGCCGCCACCGCTCCGGGGAAGGCGGTCGGGTCGGTGATCACCAGATCGGGACGCCACTGACGGGCGAAATCGACCAGGTCGTCGAAGGCGGAGTCCGGGAAGAACACCTCGCGTACACCGGTGGTGAGGTCCTCCAGCTCGGTGTACGCATCGCCCCAGCCGAAGTCGCTCTGCACCGACCTCCCGGTGCGGTGCCCTCTCGGGTCGCAGGCGTCCACCGTCTCGGCCGTCGCGTCGGCCGGCGGCATCTTCTCCTCCATGGCGAGCCGTTCGCCGACCGATACGCCGTTCAATCCGGTGCGTGCGACGGCGTCGGCCAGATCCGGCGGACCGGCGACGCACACCTCATGCCCAGCGGTACGCAACGCCCACGCCAACGGCACCTGCACATACAGGTGTGCCCTGAAGGGGTTGGTGACGAAGAGGATCCGCATCAGAGTCCTTCCACCTAGGTGATGAGTGATAGCGGCTGTGCCGGACATGCTCCGGCGGCGGCAGCCGGCCGCTGGGGCCCGGGTCGAGTCGCCGAGGGGCCCGGCACGCAGTCAGCCGCGGGCGAGGATCTTGCGGAGGGTGGTGATGACCTTGTCCTGGAGGTCTTCCGGCAGCGACGGATACATCGGCAGGGAGAAGATCTCGTCAGCCGCGGCCTCGGTCACGGGGAGATCACCGGCGGCATGGCCCAGATGGGCGAATCCGGTCATCGTGTGCACAGGCCACTGATAGCTGATGTTGAATTCGAAGTCGAACTCCCTCAGCGCCTGGAGAATGTCGTCCCGCTCGGGGTGGCGTACGACGTAGACGTAGTAGACATGGTCGTTGCCGGGGGCCACCTGAGGCAGGATCAGCCCGGTGTCCCCGAGGCCCTCGGCGTAACGACGCGCGATCGCACGGCGGGCGGCGATATAGCCGTCCAGCCGGCGCAGCTTGCGGCGCAGGATCTCGGCGTGCACCGTGTCCAGCCGGGCGTTGTGCCCGGGCGTGCGGACCACGTAGTAGCGGTCCTCCATCCCGTAGTACCGCAGCCGGCGCAGATCCCGCTCGGCCTGGTCGTCGGAGGTGATCACGGCGCCGGCGTCGCCGTACGCGCCGAGGACCTTGGTCGGGTAGAAGGAGAAGGCACCCGCGTCACCGGTCGTCCCGGCCAGCCGGCCGTTCCGGCGCGCCCCGTGCGCCTGGGCGCAGTCCTCCAGGATCTTCAGCCCGTGGCGCTCCGCCAGCTGCTGGAGCGGGGCGAGATCCACACACTGACCGTAGAGGTGCACCGGGATCAGACAGGTGGTCCGGTCGGTGATGGCGGCGGCCACCTGATCGGTGTTCATGAGGTAGGTGTCGGGGTGCACATCGACGAAGACGGGGGTCGCGCCCACCCCGTCGATGGCGAGCACGGTCGGCGCCGCGGTGTTGGACACGGTGATGACCTCGTCGCCTGGGCGGACGCCCAGGGCCTGCAGGCCGAGCTTGACGGCGTTGGTGCCGTTGTCGACGCCGACGCAGTGCGCGGCGCCGTGGTAGGCGGCGAACTCCTCTTCGAAGCTGCCCACGCTCTCGCCGAAGACGAGCTTGCCCGAGCGGAACACGGTGTCGACGGCGTCGAGGATGTCCTCGCGCTCGGCTTCGTACTCCCGCAGGTAGTCCCATACACGAATAGCCATCGGTGCCCTCTCGTCCTGGTCAGCTTTTCCGGTCTGGTAAGACGACGTATCCCGCGGTCCCGGGGCAGCTCTCGTCGCGTGTGCTCCGCGCTGTCTCCGCATGGTTCGAAGGCACGCCCCGTGATCGGCCGGTCGTCCGCGGGGGCGCCTTGGTCAAAGGTTGTTCAGGCAGAAGAGCAGGGTTCTGGCCTCGATGCCGAGGTAGTAGCTGTGCCGTTGCAGCGCCATCAGCTGCTCCACCGCGATCCAGCTGAAGTCGGGCGGCGCCTGGAGCGGGAAGCTGTCGTCGGCTTCCACGATGAGATAGCGGGTCTCGGCGTGGAGGAACCGCCCTCCCTCCTCGGACTGCACGACGTCGTAGCGGACGTTCTCGCGCGCCGACAGCAGATAGTCGAGGAATTCGGGGCGGCGGTCCGCAGGGGTGTCGGCGTAGTCGTTCATCATGAAGCGGGCAGTGGGTCCGAGCTCCACGGTGTCCCGGTATCCCGGCAGCACCTCGGCGCGGATCAGCGCGTGCTGTCTGCCGCCGATGCGCCGGGTCACCAGCCCCGCCAGGGCGAGTCCGTGCGGGGCCAGCAGCGGTTGCTTCCACTGGTGCACCTCACGGGTGCGGGCATGGACGCGCACGCCGACGATGCTGAAGTCTCCGCCGTCCTCGGGGAGGATTCTCCCGGCGTCCTGCCGCCATCCCACCAGGGAGTTCATCGGGACCAGCCGGGCGTTCAGCTCGTACGCGCTCTTGCGGCCGGTGAACCAGCTGAGGATCTCCGTCATGGTGTGCGTGCCGCCGGGCTCGGAGCCGCCGTCGAACACGCCGTGGCCGTCGGGGTCGTCGGCGGGGGCCGCGACGGGCAGACAGCCGAGGACCGTGCGGGCGTCCATGTTGATGATGTTGGGCTGTCGGAGCAGTCGGCGGATCTGCCCGAGAGTCAGCCAGCGGAAGTCCTCATGGACGGGCACGTCGTCGGTGACCTCGATGACGATGTTCCGGCTCCGCTTCAGATGGAACCAGGCGCCCTGTTCCGACTGGAGTACGTCGACGAGGACCCGGCCCCTGCCGGGCTCGATGAAGTACTCGACGTAGCGGGCGGGTCTTCCACGGTGCACCCGGGTGTAATTGCTGGACGTCGCCTGGACCGTGGGCGACAACTGCACCATGCCGATGTTGCCGGGCTCCATCTTGGCCTGGAGCCGAAAGTGCAGGACGCCGTCGAACTCCTTGGCGATGATTCCGAGGACGGCGATGTCCCGTTGCACGAGAATGGGCTGCCACCATTCCCTGGTGTGCCCGTGATTCGTGGTGACGTGGAGTCCCTCCACGGTGAAGAACCGGCCACTGTGATGTTCCACGTTTCCGGTGTCCGGGGCGCAGCGCCATCCCTGGGGCTCGGCCAGCTCGTCCAGTGTGATGACGGTGCTCTCGAACGGCTGCCTGCGCTTGTCGTCGAGCCAGTCGTCGAGGTCGGAGTCCATCCGTGACACGGCCGTTCGTGCCGAGGCGGTGACGCGGGCAGCGAGGTCGACGGTCATGCCCCTGCCGAGCTGATCGAGTAGCGCAGGCACCGGAGGCTCCCATGAGGTCGTATGACTACGCACATCGTCGTACGGGGTGACTATGCGATGCATCTTCTGGATTGCGGTGGGGAAGCAGGGACACGGCATCACAGGAGATGCGTCTCCGGTATGCGGATCGGCACGCTGTTCGGGTGCCGCCCTGTCGCAGCCTGGGAGAGATGGGTACCCATGAATTTCTTATCTGATCACGGGAATGGCTCCGCCGCCGTCATCGGAATGGGTTATACGGGATCGGCCATGGCGGCGGTCCATACCGGGATCGGGAGGTAGCGGTCATGGCGCGGGTCGTGGTCACCGGAGGATGCGGCTTTCTGGGCAGTCATCTGGTCGATGAGCTGGTCCGGCGGGGCGACGAGGTCACCGTGTTCGACGGCGGAACACCGCCTGACGATCAGTCACCTCCGCCGTCGGTCCGCTATGTGCCCGGTGACATCAGAGACGCGTCGCAGCTGGCCGAGGTGGTGAAGAAGGGTGTGGACACCGTCTACCACCTCGCCGCCGTCGTCGGAGTCGACCGGTATCTCGCCAGCCCGGTCGATGTCATCGACATCAATCTCCTCGGCACCCGCCATGTGCTCGACCTCGCATCGCGGGCGGGCGCCAAAGCAGTCGTCGCGAGCACCAGCGAGGTCTTCGGGAAGAACCCCGCCGTCCCGGGGCGAGAGGACGACGACCGGGTGCTGGGCAGCACCTCGGTGGACCGCTGGTGCTACTCCTCCAGCAAAGCGCTGGGCGAGCATCTCGCGTTCGCCTTCGCCCGCGACCGCGGACTCAGAACGGCGATCGTCCGCTACTTCAACGTATACGGACCACTGCAGCGGCCCGCGTTCGTCGTCAGCAGGAACATCCACCGGGCCCTGAACGGGGAACCGCCGGTGGTGTACGACGACGGTGGCCAGACACGGTGCTTCACCTATGTCCAGGATGCGATCGACGCGACGATTGCCGTCGCCACGAGCGAGGACGCGGTCGGAGAGTGCTTCAACGTCGGCAGCTCCGTCGAGACCACCGTGGGCGCTCTGAGCGCCCTGGTCGCGGAGCTGACGGGCGCGGGCGAGGCCGTGCCGGTCGACACACAGGACCGGCTCGGCGGCCGGTACCAGGACCTGCGCAGAAGGGTCCCGGACACGAACAAGATCAGAAAAGTACTCGGGTGGCAGTCCACGACGGACCTGCGCGAGGGACTCACCAGGACGATCGAATGGGCACGGGAGAACCCGTGGTGGCTCGCCCTGCCCGACAGCGGCGCGGTACCGGACAGCGGACCGGCCCACACGCCCGCCTGAAGAGCGTCCGGCTCAACCACGAGCAGCGACGGCGGACCGCACCAGCGGTCCGCCGTCGCCGCGTGTGACCGGCGGCATCCGAGACACCGCGCGTCGAACGCGTCACCCGCGGAGTCCAGCGCTCCGGGCTCCCCGACCGGACGAGGAAGCGGACGCCGTGCCGGACCGGACGGCCGGCCCGGTCACCGCCGGCGAAGCGTCCGCGACGGCCTCGGCGCCCGTCAGCTCGCCTCCAGATAGCGGGTGCTCTGCGAGCCCACCGGGACAAGTCGGCGCGTCGCCCGCGCGGCCACCGGAGTCTCGCCCCGGCCGATGCCGCGATAGACGTACCCGGCCTTGCGCAGCTCGGAGATCTTGTCCTTCGGGTAGTAGGCGCGACCGTCGAACAGCAGACACGACTCGGCCACCGGGAGAGCGGCGAAGTCGATGCCCAGGAAATCGCGGTGCAGCGCGAGCACCGCGACGCAGTCGGCGCCGCGCACCGCCTCGTCGAGGGACGTCTCCAGCTCCATGCCGAACAACCCGGCCGCGGCCTCCTGGTCGACCAGCGGGTCGTAGAGACGTACGGTGGCCCCGCTCGCGGCCAGGGCCTCGACCACACCCTGAGTCGGCGTGGCGCGCAGATCGCCGGTGTTGTTCTTGAACGCCAGGCCCAGCACCGCCACCGTGGACTTCGCCGGGTCCTTGCCCAGCCTCGCCAGCTCGTCGAAGACCAGCTCCGCCGTGTACTCCGGCATCCCGGCGTTGACCTGCCTGCCCGCCGCGGCGGTCTGGATGCGCACGCCGAACTCGTCCGCGGTACGCCACACCATCCAGGGGTCTTTGGTCAGGCACGAACCGCCGACACCGACGCTGGGCAGCAGGATGTTCACATTGCCGGTGCCCTTGGGGATCGTGTTCGCCGCGGCGATGACATCGAGCACATCCGCCCCGTACAGCCCGCACAGCTTGGCCAGCTCGTTGGCCATGGCGATATTGAGATCGATCCACCAGTTGTCGGCCAGTTTGACGATCTCGGCCGCCTCCAGGGTCTCCATCGGCAGGATGTCCACCCCCAGAGTGCGCCGCCACAGCTCGCCGACGGACGCCGCGCACTCCGGAGTCAGCCCGCTGACCACGATCGGGAAGGTACGCAGCTCCTGCAGCGCGGTCCCCTCGGCGAGCCGCTCCGGGGTGAAGGCCAGACCGAAGTCCTCGCCCGCCACCAGCCCGCCCGACTCCAACAGGGGACCGAGCAGGTTACGCGTGGTGCCGGGCGGCACCGTGGACTTGAGGACGACCAACTGGCCGGGCCGCAGATGCTTGCTCAACCCCAGCGCGGCGCCGCGCAACTGCTCGTCGGCCAGCGACCCGTCGTCACTCACCGGCGTACCGACGGTGATCAGCACGACATCAGCGGCACTGACCTCGGCGGTGTCGGCGGTCACCCGCAGCCGACCGGAATCCAGGCCCGAGAACAGCATCTCCGCGAGGCCGTGCTCGTTGAACCGGCACTCCCGCCTGCCCAGCTCCTCGACCAGCCGGGGGTCCGTGTCGATTCCGATGACGTCGAATCCGCGCTCGGCCAGGGTCGCCGCGACGCAAGAACCTACGTACCCGAAACCGATGACCGCCACGGTGGGGCTGTCATGGTCGGAGAGAAAACGCATCGTGAGTCTCCCATCGAAAAGTGGTACGGGCCCACGTCCATGGTCCTCACCACCGTGCTCGGCGGGCATCTCCTGGTTTGCCGCCGATGGAATCCAGCACCGGAGAAGTGGGGAACAGCGGAGCACGAGAGGCAGGACATGCACCAGGACGGGGTCACACAAACATGATGGACTCATACCGCAATCTGGAAGATGCGCCGCTCAACCCAGTGGTACGACAATCGACGCAGTCATGCGACCTCATGGGAGCCATTCGTTGCCTGCACGACTCAACCAGCTCGACATGAGCGTGCTAGTCGACAGCACCGCCCGCATCACCGCCTTATCCTCGTCGGGTACGGCGGGGAGCACGCCGTCGCGCGGCGCGACCCGACCGCAGGACAGCCCATCTGCCGGTGTGGACGGACCGGGCCGACAGCGCACGGCTGCGGCGGATGGATTCGCGGCGGGTACGCAGACTCCGGCGACGTGCGTGTGCTCGACGAGGTCAGCTATGGCACGTCAATGGACCACCCTTCGGCGTGCCATGGCACGACCTGCACCACAAGGACAGAACGGCTGCGGTTGCCACGGCTCAAGCGTCGACACGACTTGGGCCGTGTGTGCCGACACCTACTGCCCACCGAACCTTCGGCCGGACCGGCTGACCATCAACCCGCCGCGCTCGGCGACCCTTCGCTGGCCTCGGCGATGTATCTGTACGGGGTCGACCACGCTCTGGCGTAACCCCTGCTGCAAGACATGAGGAGAACTTTCATGGTGGAGAAGACCGATACGGTCGTCGAGCCGGGCACCGTGCCGATCGCGCAGCTGCGCGCGTTGGTCGACGGACAGGTGCTCGTGCCCGGTGACGCGGGTTACGACGAGGCGCGCGTCGTCTACCTGGGCGGGATGGACCAGCGACCGGCCGCGATCGTACAGCCGACCGACGCCGCCGCTGTGGCCCAGGTCGTCCTGCTCGCCCGTGACAGCGGGGTGCCCCTGGCGATCAAGGGTGGCGGGCACAGTGTGTTCTGTCTCTCTGACGGCGGCCTTGTGCTCGACCTGTCGTCGCTGCGCGACCTGCAGATCGACCAGGAGTCGCGCACCGCTTGGGCGGAGGCGGGCCTGACCGCTGGTGAGTACACCAACGCGGCTGCCGAGCATGGCCTCGTCACCGGTTTCGGGGACACCGGCAGCGTCGGCCTCGGGGGCATCACCGTCGGCGGCGGCATCGGCTATCTGGTCCGTAAGTACGGACTCAGCATCGACGATCTGCTGGCGGTCGAGGTGGTCACCGCCGACGGTGAGCTGCGCCGGGTCGACGCGGAGCACGAGCCCGATCTGTTCTGGGCGCTCCGAGGCGGCGGCGCCAACTTCGGTGTGGTGACGCGGATGCAGTTCCGTCTGCACGAGCTGAGCACGGTCCTCGGCGGCCTGCTGGTTCTGCCGGGCACCCCCGAGGTCATCGCCGGTTTCGTCGAGCAGTCGGAGCGGGCGCCGGAAGAACTCACCAGCATCGTCAACATCATGCCTTCGCCGCCGATGCCGTTCGTTCCCGAGGAACTGCACGGCACGCCGATCATCATGGCGATGATGGTCTACGCGGGTGAAGGCGAGGAGGCGGAGAAGGCTTTTGCGCCGTTCCGCGCCCTGGCGACGCCGATCGCGGACATGATCGCGCCCATGCCGTATCCCGGGATCTACCCGCCGGAGGAAGAGCGCTACCACCAGGTCGCGGCAGCCCGCAACATGTTCGTGGACGCCATCGACCTCGATGCGGCTGCGGAGATCCTGGAGCGGATCAAGGCGTCGACAGCCATCATGCCGGCGGTTCAGATCCGTGTCCTTGGCGGTGCCATGACTCAGGTGCCTGGGGACGCGACCGCTTTTGCCCACCGTCACCGCAAGGTGATGGTCAACGTGGCGGCTGTCTATGAGAACCCCGATGACGCGGAGACGCACACTCGCTGGGTGGACGAGTTCACCGTGGCGCTCCAAAAGGGTGTGCCTGGCGTATACGTGAACTTCCTCGCCGACGACAGCCAGGACCGCATCCGCGAAGCCTACCCGGAGGCCACCTGGAACCGCCTGCGCACCCTCAAGCGCACCTACGACCCGACCAACCTGTTCCGCGTCAACAACAACATCCCGCCCGCCGAAGAAGCCTGACAACCAACACTCGGGTGCGGCCGCTGTGCTCCACACAGCAGCCGCACCCTCTGGAGGATGTGGCCGCGGCGTTTGTAGTGGGACCGGCGGGCTCGGGCTTGGCTGTGTCTTCGGTAGCGTGACCAGTGCAGACGGTGCTCGTTGCTGTGGCAGTGGCGTGTGACGACGGCGTGGCCCATCAGCCGGCGGATCTCCGGGACGCTGAGGGGTATGAGGTCGTGCTCGGCATTCGAGGTGCCCCTTTTATGGCTTCTGCGGCGCGGACTGCGGTCAGATACGCATGCGCGGCCATGGCCAGGGTGATGTGGCGGTACCAGGCCCGGTAGAGGCGGACCTGGTAATGGTCCAGGCCGCACTCACCTTTGGCGCTTTGGAAGCATTCCTCGACTGCCCACCGCGCGGCAGCCACTCTGACCAGGTCTTTCAACCGCGAGGTGACAGGGCCGCAGCAGACGTAGTAGGCGATTTCACTCGGCTTGCCGACGGAGCGCCGGGCCAGGACCCAGTGCCCGGACCCAGTGCCCGGACCCGTTCTCCCACTCGTCGCGGACTGGGACCCGGGCCCAGTCGTGGATCCGTTCGCCGTGGGAGCCGGCTCCGCCCGAGAGACGCTTCCAGCGCTGGCGGGGCAGCGCGGCTACGAGGGCATCGACGCGGAACTCCTTGCCCCCAAGGGTGACCACGGTGTCGTTGACCTTGGTGGCCAGGACATACGCGACGCCGCGTTCCTCCAGCCAGGACCGTAGGTGCTTGACCTGTCCGTATGCCTCGTCCGCGGTGACCCATGCGAACGGCACACCGGCATCGAGGGCGCGTTGCAGCATCCAGCGGAAGTGCTCGTTCTTGGTCGCGAAGGCGACCTCGTCGCCGATCCCGGACGCCTGGCAGCGTTCGCGGTCCTCAGTCCAGGAGACGGGGACATAGAGCTCGCGGTCGATCAGGGCCCGGCCCTGGGGAGAGGCGTAGGCCAGGAAGGTGCCGATCTGGCAGTTTTCTGTGCGTCCGGCCGTTCCGCTGTACTGCCGCTGGACGCCGGCGGACTTCGTGCCCTTCTTCAGAAAGCCGGTGTCATCGCCGATCAGGACGGCGCTCTTGTCGCCGATGGTCTCCACGACGTAGTCGCGCAGGTCGTCACGGACGGCATTCTCGTCCCACTCCGAATGGTTCAGCAGGCGCTGGACGCCGTCCGGCCGGAGCTGCCCGACCTGCTCGGCCATAGTCCAGGCATTCTTCTTCTCCAACGGGGCGAGCAGGCCGGTCAGATAGTCCAGAGCCCGTTCCCGGGGCTCCGACCTGCCGAAACGATGGGCGAACCGGGCATGGAACCCGGCTATCCCCTCAGACCACGACTCGACCTGCTCCATTGTCAACGCGTCAGCACACAGTCAGACCAACGAGCACCCAAGCCCACGGATACGCCCAGCTGCGGTTGCAGTACTAGGCGTAGTGCTGGGTGGACTCCGGACGCCGGACTCCGGACTCCGGTGACCGAATCAGGCTTGCAGCTCGAAGAGCGTCATCGGCTCCTTGGCGTTGTAGAGCCGGCTGGCTGCTCGACCGGTTCCTGGCCGAAAACCCGCCAGGCCCGTGATCGGCGGATGAACCCTCCGATGCGGTGGAACTCGGTGAAGCCGCCGAGCGGGTAGGCGAACGCGGCCCACGCGGGGCCGGACCGTGTCGTCGATCCACCCGGACCAGGCGGCCTCGAACTCCTTGTGATCAGGGGCGATGAGGCGGGCCCAGTCGTCTGCCGACCACGCCCGGAACGACGTGCCGTCCTACAGACAACGCCGCAGGATCGGACCGACGGCGTCGGTGACCGAACGGCGATGGGCGGGCGTGTCCGGGCACCATCGCAGCGCGGCTCGTGCGTCATCGAGCGGGCGGAGCAGGCGGGCGATCGCCCGCCACTCGACCCGGTCGGCGTCATATCCGCGGCGCCGACGGACCTGCCGGCCCAGACGGGCCGGCGCCGTGCGCTCGCGTTCGCCGAGCCCGGGGCGACGGTCGTACTGGGTCAGGTCGATGGGCCATGGCCAGCCAGAATCCCGGCACGGTTCAGCGTCGGCGGCCGAACGGCCACCAGAGCCGACGTGGACGGCTGCGGGGCGGGGCAGCCGGTTGCGGCGGTATCGGGGGCACGGCGCCCGGTGGACGGAGTTGTCCCGCGTGGCCGGGGCGGCGGACCGCGGCGCCTGAGGAACGCGGCGGCGGAGGCTGGTTATCGGAGGGTGCGGAGGAAGATGTCCGTCTTGCCGTTGGTGTCGCCGGGCACGATGTCCTCGGCCGCGGACTCGAAGACGACGTGGCGTCCACCGGTGCTGACGGCGTCGATCCCGGCCGAGGCGGGCCGGTCGGTGACGGTCTCGTCGGTGCCCGTCTCCAGGTCGCGCAGGGTGAGCGGTGCCGGTCCGGTCGTGCCGGACGGCGTGTGCAGCAGGTAGCGGCCGGTGGGGTCGATGGCCACGCCCCTCACGCCGGGTACCGGCAGGGCGGTGCCGGAGGCGGTGTCGTGGACATAGGTGTCGGGGCCCGAGCGGTAGACGACCTTGCTGCCGTCGTCACTGAGCTGGACGAGCTCTGCCGCCTTGCCCGGACCCTCGATCGGGCCAGCGGCGGTGTTGTCGGCCCAGTCCCACAGGAAGACGTCCCGCTCCCCACCGTCCTGGTAGGCGAGACGGGTGCCGTCATTGCTGATGGACGGCCGGGACGATGCGGTGTTGTGGATGACATCGATGGTCTGCAAGCCGCCGGTGTCCGGGTCGCGGACCTCGATGCGCTGGTTGGTCTCCGGGTGCCTGAAGCTGACACTGAATGCCTGGTGGCGATCGTTCGCGCCCATGGATGCCTCGCAGCTCCGGAGCGAGCAGGTGTAGGCCGTCGACCACCCCATGCTCAGGTGGTACTGGTAGAGGGCCATGTTGTTGAACCTGGGTCCCAGATAAGCGAGGACCTGCCCGTCGCTGCTGAGCATCGGCGGCGCCAGCGGGTACCCGTCGAACTGCCTGTTCTGCCCCGTTGCCAGCTCCCGGACGAACACTTCCTCGCTCCTCCCCGTGTCGCCGGGGCTGAGGTTGTTCGCGTACGACAAGAAGACGATGCGATGGCCGGCGGGTGTGATCGACGCGTCGGAGGAATCGTCGTTGGCCTGAGTGCCGTCGGCCGCGACACTGACCCTCTCGACACCGGTCTGGCGGACGCCCCCCGCATCCGCAGGCTCGGCCGAGGCGGCTCCGGGTAGGACCGCTGTGATCGCGCAGACCACGGCCGCACTCAGGGCGGCCTGCCCACGTCTGGTGGTGCCCCGGCTCGTGTTACTTCTCATTTTCCCCCCAGGCAGCTTCCGCCTCCGGCACCTCACCGGAGAACCACCAGCATGCAACCGCGACGGCACCGCGCGGTCAATGCTTCCACGCACCACATGACCTGCCGGAAGCGCGATTTCGGTCATATGCGAGCGGTCCATGCAGAGACAGCCCCGCGCACACGGTGCGGACTCGCCGCCCGTGGCGGCAGACCCTGCTACGGGCAGACAAGTGCCCCACCTTCCATCAGGGTTCGCCGGATGCCTTGGCTCCTGTTCCGGGCTCCAGTGACGGCGGGGCAGTGGGGCGTGGAGCGGGTTTGCCTGCCGCCGGGCGCGGCGGCCGGCCCGCCTGGGAGTCCGGCCATCGTCGGTCTGTTCGGCGCGGTCCGGGGGACCTCGTCGGCGCGTGTACGGCGGCGGAAGTCCTCCGCCAACGCCTGCACATCGGGACCGGCGACATTCCGCTCGCCGAACGCGAACCAACTACCGGTGGCTGGATCCGGCCCTTTGAGTCTCTACCGATCCCGGAGCGGTTCACTCATGTGGTGTCTCCATGGCCCAAGTAGGCCATGGACGGTTTGACCAGCGGGATTCCTCTTCTGTCCATCCCCGTGCCAGGGCAGCATCGCTGTTGTCGGCACAGAGCGAACCGGTCACAGTGGGAGAGGCATGATGGTTGGCAGAACGGTTCTGGGGGCTGTCGCAGTCGGTGTGATCGTCGTGATGGGAGGCGGCGGAGGTCTGGGAGCCGAGTCCGGGTCATCCGCCGCGGCCGCGGCGTGTGCCATGACCGGGTTCAGCATGTCGCCGGAGGACGATTCGGGCTGGCAGTGAATGGGGTGCGTGCCAATCGGCCAGTTCTCACGTCGAAGCCGCCACCGCATCCCGACTTGGCTGACAACTCCCTGGGTCGAGCGTTGGCACCGGCTACCACCTGCAGCAGTCCGCCCCAGTGCGACGCTATGGCTAATGCCTGGACACCCCCGAGAACCCGTCGGGACACGCCCGTCTTCTCCTGCACCACGGAACGAGAGGATACAGCGCGATGCAACTCGCGACCCAGCTCGCCCTGTACCACGCCCGCGCCGTCGAACTCCGTACCGAGGCCGACGCGTACCGCCTCGCCACCGCAGCCCGGTACCCCCGGGACTTCCGTACACGCCTCGGCTGGACCCTCGTAAAAGTCGGCCTGCGGCTCGCCGCCCCGCCCAAGACGTACAGCCGCTGTTCCCCAGCGCTGTGAGGTTCCGCGAAGAATTGAATCTGGCATTGCGGTGTGAATCAGGCGATCCTGGCCTGTCTCTTTTGCTCAGTGATTAACTCCTGTATTGCGCAAAGGGTGGACGGGTGGAGACTGAACGCTCACTTTTTGGTGCGATGTCAGGAGAGATCGCACGGGCGGATAGCCCTGCATGAGAAATGCTGAAGGGGAGTTGGTTCGACTGCAGTCTCGTTTCGGCAGCCCGATAGGATTTTCAGCCAACCCGGGCTGGCCTCTGAATACCTGGGATCGGCCAGGTCCAAACAAGTCAAATCAGGAGAGAAAATGTTGCCACGTCGTGGACTTGCACGTACGTTGACGCTGCTCGGTGGGGCATTCTTGGCCTCTGCCTCAAGTCTTGTCGCTGGTGTCGCGCAGTCGAACTCGAATCCGGCAACGGTGTGCCCTGCCGGTGTCGTCTGTTTTTTCTCGCAGCCCAACTATCAAGGCACTCTGCATATCCTGGACTTCGCCGAGGTGCCGGGATGCCGGAATGCGTTCCAGGCTCGTTCGGTGATCAACAATCAAATCCATCCTGTAGGTCTGTATGTGGATGGAGAATGCACTCAGTATCTTGACCAGGTTGAAGCTGGAGGGTCTCGGGCGAACCTTATAGCCGGAGTCGTCACAGCAGATGGCTGATGCCGGGATTTTTCTTTAGGCGGCATGAACCAGAGGGGTGTCCCGACCGGTCAGGGGATACGTGACGGCCAGATGAGTCTTCCGCTTGTCCAGACCGATTGCTCGTCACCGATCCCCGCAGGCCTTGAGTACGAGTGGACTCCGGACGGTCTTCGCGGTCGACGGCTCATGAAAACAGGTGCTGGCCGCGTCACGTGAGTGACGGGGCCAGCACCTGTTTTCTCGTCAGCCTTCTCGTGTGAAGTGCCAGAAATTGCGTTCTGAAAAAGCTGCTGGTTTTTGGTGCTGGGCAGCTGATCTCGGTGAGGTTGCCGGCGGGGGCTGGTCCGGCTGAACGGCTTCGGATTCTCGTTCCAGATGCCGGTCCACGCGGTGCTGTTGCGCCCCAGCGCATCGGCAGAGGTGTGGACGCCTCGGCGGACGCGCTTGACCGTCAGCAGGCAGAGCCGCCGCTCGGTCTGGTTCGTCCGTCCAAGAGGAGCCGCTCGGGGTGAAGCGGATGTGGCGTTCGGGGCCTGCCCGGTGTCATCGGCGGGTACGGACCGGGAGCGGTCCGGAGCCAGGACCGCTGCCTTTCCGCCCACGCGCAGGACCACCGCCTTCCTCCGCTCGGACCGACAGAGCCTCACATCGCAACGAACGCTGAGCCAGAACCTCGGGCTGCCGTATGGCGAGGCGTCCAGCCCTCCAGCACCGCCCGCTGGGGCGTCAGTCACCGACGACGGAGTCGTGCTAGGCGGCGCTCGTGGGCAAGAAGTACGCCGACTGAGGCTGGAGACCAAGTCGGGCACTCGCCACCAGGCCGGTCCGGCCATGACCACCACACCGCGGACGGCCGTGTTCAGGTTCGGACGCGGCCGGGTATGCCGGAACCGCCTTGGTGGAAAGCGGTATTCTCTGTAAAACTGTGAGAATGACCACCACACCAGAATGGGAGCAACGCTCCGCCGACCTGTGGTCCGCGATTGGCGACTACGACGCTGCCGACTTCCGCGCGAAAGTCGGGGCGCTGGCCGACGAGCTCCCCGAGGGTCACGCGGTCGCGTACTTCGAGCGCGCGTCGGCGAACGACTCGACCGGCGAGGGAGAGGCTGCTGTACCCCTCTACCGCAAGGCGCTGGAGGCCGGGCTGACGGGGGAGCGCAGGCGGCGGGCCGTGATCCAAATGTCCAGTACGCTGCGTGCGCTGGGGCACGCCGAGACGAGCGTCGAACTGCTCACCGCGGAGCGCAACGACGCCACCGACCATCTCGATGACGCGGTCACGGCGTTTCTGGCGCTGGCACTGATCGACCTCGGACGCGAGCGGGAAGCGGCATCGATGGCCCTGGATGCCCTCTCCAAGCACCTGCCGCGCTACAACCGCTCCCTCGCGAACTACGCGAAGATCGCGATCGGTGAGGAGCCGACGGCGTAAATCCCTTCAGGAACCCAGGCCCCGCCCCAGACGTCACCGGCACTGTTGGCCGATCCAGAGCGGGGCCGTTGCTTCACCCCGCCGGTCGGTCGGCAGGGAGAAGTGCTGCGAAGTGCCTGTGCGGCCCGGGGGCCGCGGTGATGTGGGCGTCGATCCCGGTCCGCTTGGGCGCACCTTCACCGACACCCTTCCCATACGGACAGTGTCATCCAAGACCACAACCAGGTCTTGGAGACCGACGCGACGTCACGCGGGGCCCCGAAACGGCCAGCAGTGTCGGCATCGCCGACGGAGGGCCCGTCCTGCATCTCTGTCCCCGTAACAGGCGCATGCTCACGGACCTGGTGCCTGTTCAACTTACGGACCGGGCACTCGCGTCGCGAACTCGGTAGCTTGAGTGCTGGCAAGCGAGGGTGGGAAGGGGTGCAAGGGGATGGGGCAGGCGCCGCAGGCGCGGGGGGCGGTGATCCCGGCTGTGCGGCTCGGAGAGCTGCTGGCGGACATGACCACCGGACGCCCCGCCTACCGGCATCTCGCAGCCGCCATCCGCAGGCTCATCCTCGACGGCAGGATCCCTGTCAACGTCCGGCTGCCTGCGGAACGGGAGCTGGCCCCCGCACTCGCACTGAGCCGCACCACCGTCAGTGCCGCCTATGAACTGCTGCGCAAGAGCGGGTACGCACACAGCCGGCGCGGAGCCGGAACATGGACCGCGCTGTCCGATGGGACGCTTTCCGCAGCAGCGCCGGAGCCGGTCGCCACGCTCTCCCGCCCGGCGGGCGGCGGCACGCTGCTACCACCGCCCGAGAGCATCGTCGACCTTGCCACTGCCGCGATGTCGATACCCCAGGACATGCTTGCCCGAGACCTCGCCGAGGCGTCCCTGCGGCTGCCGAACCGCGCCCGCACGCCCGGCTACTACCCATACGGACTGCCCGAACTGCGAACCGCTGTCGCTGCCCGCTACACGGCGCGAGGTCTGTCGACCGACCAGGAGCAGATCCTCATCACGACGGGCGCACAACAGGCCCTGAGTCTCACCTTGTCGCTACTGTGCAGGCCCGGCGACCGGGTGCTTGTGGAGAGCCCGTCGTACCCGAACGCACTCGACGCGATCCGCCGCGCCCAGCTGCGCCCCGTTGCCGTGCCAGTCACCGAGGACGGCTGGGACGGCGAGGTTCTCGCCTCGGTCCTGGGACAAGCCTTGCCACGATTTGCGTATCTGGTCCCGGCCTTCCACAACCCAACCGGCAACCTGATGCCACCGGAGCAGTGCGCCGACGTGATCGGTGCCGCTCGTCGGCCCGGTACCTGGCTGGTCGTCGACGAGACGCTCGCAGACATGGCTCTGGACACCGGGCCGCCACCGCCGTTCGCAACGTACGGGGAGGGCACCTCATCTCCGTCGGTTCGCTCAGCAAGTGTTACTGGGGTGGGCTGAGGGTCGGTTGGCTGCGCGCCTCACCACACGTCGTCGCCGAACTAGCCGAGTTACGGGCGACGGTGGATGTCTCGGGCTCCGTGCTGGACCAGTTGCTCGCCGTGTCGCTGCTGGACCGTGCTGACGGCTGGCTGGCCGACCGGGTCGACCAGGTGCGGCGCGGGCGTCAGGCCCTCGTCACCGCGATGGAGCGCCATCTTCCGCACTGGTCCTGGCGTCTGCCGCCGGGCGGACTGTCACTGTGGGTGGACCTGAGGCGGCCCGTCGCCTCCGCCCTCGCCGAACGCGCCCTTGCGCACGGACTCCGTATCGGAGGAGGGGCGCGCTTCGGAGCGGAGCCGGGGCTCTACGAGAACCGGTTGCGCATCCCGTACACGCTGCCTCCGTCTGTGCTGGAGGAGGCCGTATGCCGCTTGGGGGCCATCTCGGCCTCCGGACCGCCGCTCGGGTCGGGCACGGCCGGATCACGCAACGAGTGGGTGGCCTGAGGCCGGCAGCGCACAGCACTACGCCGAGGAACACATCGCGTTCAACTGCGTTCGTCCGCAGTTGAACGCGATTCTTCATGTGTACACCCTGTTCACATTCGACTTGCTTGATTCCAGTCGCGGAATTCTGCGAGGTCAGTGGGCCGGTCATTCGATGAAGTGTTCAACCAGCGTGAATAGCAGTGCTGTTCAGCTTCCGATCAGTTGACGCATATGGCCCCGCCGGGTGAATATTTCATCACCGCCGGGAAACCCTGGGGAAGACAAAAAGAGGAGTGAGCAACCATGGAGAACACCGTGGAGTTCGACGACATCGAGTTCATCGAGACCTCGGCCGAGCTGCTTGCGACGTCGTACTACGTCAACATTCAGTAATTGTTAGTTGTGGTCGGAGGGGCGGAATTCAATAGCCTCGCCCCTCCGCCGCAACATACGCGGCTGACACCAGTGCCACGTTTTCGAAGCATCGGAACTCCGCCGAGCGTCGATGCTTCCTTTACGAGGCGCTGGTGTTGTTCGTTCCACGCCAACGCGCACCGGAGGGCCTGAAGATGAACAAATACACGTTCGAAGATCTGGTGGGGGACGAAAAGGTCTTCTTCGCCGAGGACTTCAACAAGAAGCCCATGCTGCGGAAGGAATCCATGCCGGGGGATGTCCGTGACATCCTCTCTATCCGCAAGCTCGACGAACTGCTTCACCTGGAAGTCGTCCGTCCGCCCTACATCAAGGTGAACCACAACGGTTCCGGCGTTCCCGAGAAGGGCTACACACGGAGCGTTGTCGTCCAGGGCGTCAACATCACCGACACGGTCGTGCCGGAGAAGATCTACGAACTCTTCCGTGCCGGTGCCACCGTCACCTGGTGCTCGCTCAACCAGATTGTTCCCGAGCTGCGCGACTTCACCCGCGTCATCAGCGACAAGATGGCGGTCAGGACCGATGTCGTCGGCTTTATGACGCCCACCGGAAAACGGGGCTACCTGCCGCACCACGACCCGGTCGACCTCTTCATCGTCCAGCTTGAGGGCACAAAGCGGTGGAAGCTGTGGAACCCGCCGGCCGAGCGCCTGGGCGACAACGCGTCCTACACCGACGAGCAGCTCGGGGACCCGGTCATCGAGGTCCTTCTGGAGCCCGGCGACGTCCTCTACCTGCCGTACAACACCCCGCACGCGGCTGCCGCCGAGGATCAGGTCTCACTGCATCTGTCGATCATGATGCGTCCCCGTATGTGGAAGGACCTGCTGCGGGAGACCTTCGAACAAGTCGCCGACGCACCCGAGTTCAACGAATACCCCCACATCGGCACTCTGAGAAATTCCACTGTGGAGTCGTTGTTCCGGCAGAAGGTCACCTCGCTTGCCGCCCGCATGGATGCTCTGGATGCCGGATCCGAGCTGGACCGACTCGCCGAACTGGGCCGCCATATGCCGGGCTCCTCGCGTGGCTCCACGTTCCAGACCATCGCCGAGACCGACGGGCTTACCCCGGATGCGCTGCTGCGCCGCACCGGCGCGTCCGTGGAGTTCGGCGCGAACGACGGCGGCCGTACAGAGATGACCGTCAACGGTCACAGGATTGCCGTACCGGCCCAGGTGGCCGAGCGGCTTGCCTCGCTCGACGAGGGGGAGCCGATCCCTGCGGGTGAGGTCTTCCCAGGTGTTCCCGCGGAGCGCTCGACGAAGGCCGCCCAAGGGCTGACCCGGCTCGGCGTGCTTGAGATGGCAGGCGCGCGCTGACTGCTTCTGGGGCGGGGAGTGCCAACACGAGAGCAAAGGAACCAACGGATGTCACCATCAAGTCTGCTGGGGGCGATGGGCGTGGACACCCCCACGGCCACCCCCGGTTTCGAAAACCTTGTCGGCGATGCTGAGGTCTTCTTCTCCGAGCACTTCAACAAGAAGCCACTGCTGCGTAGAGGGGTGCTCGAAGGCAGCGTCCGGAACCTTGTGTCGTTGCGGCAACTCGACGACGTCGTCGCCATGGAAGCCGTGTCACCCTCGTATCTGAGGATTGCGAAGGACGGCCGGGGCGTGCCGAGCAGGGCATACACCCGAACCGTCACCGACCACGGTGCGGCGCTCGCCGAGGCGGTCGTTCCGGAACAGGTGTACGAGCTGTTCCGATCCGGTGGCACCATCACCTGGAATGCGCTCAACCACTTCCTGCCGTCCGCCCGGCACCTGGTGCAGGTCTTCACCAGGATGTTCGACAGCCCCAGCGAGGTGGTCGCCTTTCTGACCCCCGCCGGCAAGGACGGCTACGCTCCCCACCACGACCCGGTCGACGTGTACGTCATCCAGATCGAGGGCACCAAGAACTGGCGGATCTGGGAGCCCATGGCCGAGCGCGGCGCGGACAAGGCGACCTACCGGTCCGAGGATCTCGGCGCGCCCGTCATCGAGACGATACTGCGTCCCGGTGATGTTCTGTACCTGCCATATGGGACGCCGCACGCGGCAGCCGCAAAGGCCGAGGTATCTCTGCATCTGTCGGTCACCGTCGAGCCACGACACTGGCGTGATGTCGTGGCCGAGACGGTGAGACACCTTCTCCAGGAGGCTGAGTTCGACGGCCTCCCCCACCTGGGCAGCGTCGCGGCATCAGATGGCGCGGGCGCGCACGGCAGCGCGGCTGCATTCGGCGGGATGCTGCGGCTGCTCGCAGACCGTCTGGAGGAGGTCGACCCGATCGCCGAGACCACGCGGCTGGCAGCAGCCGGCCGCGTCCGTGGCGGCGCGGGCCGGTCGCGCGAGTTCGAGAGGCTCGCGTCCGTGGACGTACTCGCCCCCGAGGCCCTGCTGCGGCGCAGTGCCGTGCCCCTGGAGATAGGGCCGAGCGACGGCATGAAGAGCGGACTGCTCGTCAACGGCCACAGGCTCGCCGTCCCGGACGCTGTCGCCAACACCCTGCGCGACCTGGAGAACGGCAACGCGGTCGCCGCCGCACGTTTCTTCCCGGGTGTACCCGAAGCTCGGTCCCTGCACGCAGCCCAGAGGCTCGCGCGTCTTGGGGTGCTGGAAATCGCCGACCACATGAGGAGCTGAGCCATCACCATGGCCAACACCACTCACCGGGCCCAAGCGCCCATGAGCGGCACCGCGGTCGCGCCGGTCTGGCGGGAGGTCTACCTCCTCGCCGGTCTGCGAGCCCTGTCCTTCGCTGGTGACATCGCGGCCGCTACTGCCCTGACACTGCTGCTTCAGGCGAACGGCGCCGGGTCCTACACGGTGATGGCAATGCTGCTCGCCGCAGTCCTGCCGCCCGCCCTGCTTGCGCCTGTCACGGGCGCGTTCGCCGACCGGTTCGACAGCCGCAAGCTCATCGTTACGGTCACCGCGCTCCAGGCACTCGTCTGTCTGGCGATGACGCAGACGACCTCGCCAGTCCTGCTGATCACCCTGGCCGTCCTGCTCTCCACCGGTCTCGCCTTCACCCACCCGGTGTTCGCCGGACTGCCCGCGGCGATGGTCGGCAGGGAGAACATCCCCCGCGCCTCTGCGATCTCCCAGGCCACCGCGATGACCGGCATGGTCGTCGCACCGGGCATCGCCGGCTTCCTCACCGCCCGTTTCGGCGTCAACGTCTCCCTGCTGCTCAACGCGGCGACCTTTGCGATTGTTCTGCTCGGCGCTCTGATCATCCGGACGCGGCTGCACGGGAAGGAGCCCGCGAAGACGGCGTCCGCAGGGAACGGGCCGACCGAGGACAGGCCCTCCTACCGGGTGTCCGCTGACCGTTTTCTGCGCTCTGTTCTCGTGATCAGCGGTGTCGTAATGGCGGCGGCGAGCGTCATCAACGTCCTCATCGTCTTCTACGTGCGTGACACCTTCGGCGCGTCCGAGGAGACTTATGGGTTGATCATGTCCTCCTGGATGGCAGGTCTGGTACCCGGTGCTCTGCTGGTCCGGCGGATCAAGCGGTTCAGCCACGAGGCCATCCTCATCGGATCGTTCGTGTGCATTGCGGTGGGAATCCTGGGTGCCGGGCTGGCCCCGGGTGCCTGGTGGATCGTGCCTTTCTACGTGATCGGCGGATTCGGCAACGGTGCCCAGGCGACCGTCACCCACATCGTCATCAACCTCCGGGTGCCGGACACCCACCGCGGCAGAGCGTTCGCTGCGCTCGGCGCGGTGTCCAATACCGGTCCCGCCATGGGATATCTGATGGGCGGCGTCATTCTCGGCTTCATGCAGCCGCGTTACGCCTTCTTGGTGGCGGGCGCCCTCGCACTCGTGGCCGTGCTCACCTTCCACCGGGGGCTATTGCGGACCGCCGACGACGCTGTGCAGGGGGCGGAGGGCACTCCGGTGACCGAAATGCCCTCCGGCAGCGACGAGGCTCCGTCCACCGAGGCGGCCTCCGAAGAAGAAGCCGTCCCGGAACCGGCTGCAGACACGCAGGCAGCGCTCAGTAAGCCGGCGCCGCGATGAGCAGCAGGATCACGGCGGACGACGTCGACACAGACCCGGCGACAAGACCCCAGGACGACTTCTACACCTACGCCAACGGCCACTGGACGGACACCTTCACCCTGCCCGACCACCGGGCCGAGGTCACCATGCTGTCTCTTCTCGCCGAGAAGGTGCAGGACGACGTCGTCGCGGTGATCCGCAGCTCACCGGGTCCCGCCACCGCACGGGGGGGCCCCGGCCGGCAGATCGCTGATCTCTACGCGGGCTTCATGGATGAAGCCCGCATCGAGGAGCGCGGCCCAGCCGATCTCGCCACCCTGCTCGACACCGTCCGCGCGGTCGCTGACCGCGTCGACCTGGCCCGGCTGATGGGCAGACTCCAGCGCGAAGGTGTTGGCGGCCCCGTCCAGGCGACCGTCGCCACCGACACTGCGGGTACCCGCGGATATCTGCTCACCCTCACCCAGTCCGGACTGGCCCTGCCCAGCTCGACGCAGTATCTGGGGGCCGCTCACACACTGCTGCGCGAGCAGTACGCCGAGCATCAGCGGCGCATGATGGAACTGGCCTGCCAGCCGGACCCGCAGAACGCAGCGGAGGCAGTCTTACGCACGGAGACCGCGCTCGCCGCCGCCCACACACCACCGGACACATCAGGCCGCATCAGGGCCCAGGCCCTTACGTGCACTGCGGCCGAACTGGCCTCCACCGGCGGCGCCTTCCCGTGGAACGCCTGGCTGGAAGGACTCGGCAACATCCCGCGCGGCGCGCCCGTTCAGGTCCGCCCGGGGCCGTTTCTCACGGCGCTCGACGAGTGGTGGACGTCAGCGGACCTTGAGGCTCTCAAGATCTGGCTGATCTGGATGCGGGTGCACGAGGCAGCCCCATTCGGCCCCGGCGCGGTATTCGCCGAGAACTTCCGATTTTACGGACAGGTGCTGCCCGGTTCACGTCGGCCCCGACCACGGTGGATGCGGGCCACTTCCTTTGTCCAGAGTGTCTTCGGTGATGAGGTGGGGGAGCTCTATCTTGAGGAGCACCTCGCGCCCGGCACTCTCAAGGCCGCCGAGGACCTGGTGGGTGCGCTTGTGCAGGCGTACCGCGGCTGCCTGGAGCAGGCCAGTTGGATGGCCGGGAGCACTCACGCGGCGGCGCTCGCCAAGCTCGACGCCATACACTTCGAGGTCGGTCACCCGCGGGACGCCGCCGCGAACGACGAACTGCACACCGACCCCGCCGATCTGCTGGGCAACGTCTGCCGCGGCCGGACCCGGCGTTTCGTCCGCCAGCTCCGGAGGCTGGGGGAGCCCGTTGACCGCTCGGAGTGGAAGGTCCCGCCGCAGGCGGTCACTGCCTACTATCGGCACGGACTCAACCAGGTGGTCGTCCCCGCAGCACTGCTGCAGCAGCCTCTGTTCGAAGCAGGCGGCGACATGACACGGAACTTCGCGCTGCTTGGCTCGATCGTCTGCCACGAGATGTCCCACGCCTTCGACGGCCGGGGCTCCCGCTACGACGGCGACGGCCGGACGCGCGAGTGGTGGACCGAGGCAGACCGTGCCGAGTACACACGCCGCACCGCGCTGCTCGTGGAGCAGTACGATCGTTACGTTCCCGCAGGCGCAGACGGGCAGAGCGTCAGCGGTGCCCGGACGGTGGGCGAGAACATCGCCGACATCACCGGACTCACTGTCGCGCATGCCGCGTTCGCCGCACACATGGACGCACGCGGTCTCGTCGACGCCGAACGGGTCGCTGAGACACGGCGGTTCTTCGTCCTGTGGGCCACGATGTGGCGGGCCAAGCGCACTCCAGGGCGCATGCTGGAGCGGCTTGCTCACGACCGGCACGCCCCGCCGCAGTTCCGCTGCAACGGAGTCCTCGGCCATGTCCCGGCCTTCTACGCAGCTTTCAGCGTCACCGAGAACGACCCCATGTCCATTCGGCCCAGTGCCCGGTTCACGCTGTTATGACGTGGCAGACCGACGGCCAGCGAGGAGGCAGACCATGGCCGCCATATACAAGACCCTGTCTGTGCCGGAGAACACTTCTCCGGCACAGCACGGGAATCCGTCCAAGTACGGGTCGGCCAGCCACGCGTACCACCACGCGTTTCATCTGCTGCACCTCGCGCCCGGCCCGGACATCGCGGTACCCGTAGCCGCCTCGCTGCTGGGCCTCGGCGGAGGCCGTACGGCCGCATTGCTGGATCAGTTCGTGGTCGATGGGCTGTGCGAGCGGACCGTGCCGGGCCGGTTCCGGGTCCGGCCGGGCGCCTCGCTCCGGACGGCTGCTGGCTGTGGCGACGGCGCGGCGCGGCGCCGCCTGGTCGACCACTATCTGCACACCGCGTACCAGGCGGACCGGCTGATCGCTCCGCACCACCCTGTGCTGAGTCTTGCGCCAGCGGGTGCCGGATGTGTGCCAGAGGAGCTGGCGTCCCGGGAAGCGGCGCTGGACTGGCTCGACGCGGAGTTCACCGCCCTGGTCGCTGTCCGCGCCATCGCGCGGGAGACCGGAAGGCACCTGTCGGTGTTCCATCTCGCGAGCTGTCTCAACGGGCATTTCGTGCGGCGAGGACACACTGAGGAACAAGTGGCCCAGTGGACGGATGCGGTGCACGCCGCCCACGCCCTGGGCGACCCCGAAGCGCAGATCACCTCGCACCGTTACGCGGGGCAGGCTGCCAGTCGCGCCGGCCGCCACACCGAGGCTGTAGCCCAGCTGAGCCGGGCTGCGAGGATCGCTGAGCGGCATGGCGAACCGGGCCCGCAGGCGTGGACGTACTACATCTTCGCCTGGGTCGAGGAGATGGCCGGGCGCGACAGGGAGGCGTTCGGCCACGCGGTGTGCGCCGCCGGGCTGTTTCGGCGCGCGGGCGAAGTGCGTTCCGAGGCCGATGCACTCAACGCCGCAGGCTGGTACCAGGTCCGGCTCGGCGACCTCGTGCGAGCCAAGGAGTACTGCACGCGGGCACTGGACATCGCTCATCGGCACCACTACCACGGCGGAGAGGCAGCCGCGTTGGACAGCCTCGGACTGCTCGCACAGCGAGCTGGCCGACACGACGAGGCGGTGGCGAGCTACGGCGCAGCGCTCAGCCTGTGCCGGGACCTCGGCAACACCTACCAGGAGGCTGGAATCCTGGACCGGCTCGGCGACAGCTACACGGCGGTCGGGCGGTTCGACGAGGCCCGCAACGCCTGGGAGGAGGCCGTTGACATGTACCGGCTTCAGCGACGACTGACCGAGGCCGAGGCAACCAAACAGCGCCTTAAAAAGATCCACTAATCCCTTTTCTCTGTGATTTAACATTCCCGGGAAGCGAAATCAAAGATTGGGCGTGAGGATATCCCGAAAGGGATTCCTCATGCCTTTTTGTTGGTCAAATCGCGAGATTCCCCTGTGTCGTTTCTGTTCAATTTGAATGCCATTGACTGATGGAATGCGGCAGAAATACATTTGCAGCATGAAGACCACGGACATCGACCTTCTTCCCGTCCTCGGACGGCCCACGCTGTCGGGTGACGGCCGGTTCGCGGCCGTCACCGTCACCCGGCCTGACCTCGCAGCCGAGGGGTACACCTCTGAACTGTGGCTGGCTGAGACCGACGGCAGTACGCCGGCCCGGTTGCTGACCCAGGGGCCGCACGACGCCGCTCCCGCCTTCTCCCCCGACGGCCGCCACCTCGCCTTTCTGCGCCCTGTGCCCGGCGGCCCCGGTCAGTTGCATCTGCTGCCCATGGACGGTGGCGAAGCCCGCGTCGTCACCGGTCATCCGATCGGCGCCGGCCAGCCTGTGTGGAGCCCGGACTCGAAGTTCCTCGCCTACACTGCGCGGGTGCCCGAGCCGGGCCGATACCACGATACGCCGGACCGCGAGGTGCCGCGGCGGATCACCACACTGCGCCATTGGGCCGACGGATTCGGCTTCACGCTCGACCGGCCGCGGCATGTTTTCGTCACCGACCCGTTCGCCGACGACCCCATGACCGTCACCACGCAGGTCACCGACGGAAACCACGACCACGCCGACGTCGCCTGGAGCCCTGACAGCCGACTGCTGACATTCACCGCAGCCCGTCACGCCGGGGCCGGCGACGACCTGCGGAACGACGTGTGGCTGTGCGCCCCCGACGGCACCGGGCTGCGGCCCCTGACCGACGGCGGGCTGATCCTCGGATGCCCCCGGTTCTCCCCGGACGGCAGCACGGTGTGCTTCGCCGCCGAGCCGCTGGACGAAAACAACAACACCTACGCCACGATGAGTTACGGCCTGTGGTCCGCACGGGTCGACGGCTCGGGGCCCGCCCGCAGGCTCACCGGCGAGGACTACCACCTCAGCTTCGCCAGCCAGATGATCCACCCGGTCGCCGACGGCGTGCTGTTCGCCGCGGACCACCGCGGTGAGGTCAATCTGGTCATGGTGCCTTACGACGGCGGGGCGCCGAAGCCCTTGATCACCGGGGCTCGCCAGGTGAACGGGTACGCGGCCGTGGACGGCACGGGCGGGCTGACGGTCGCGGCCGTCGTCTCAAGCGCGACCAGCGCGGGCGACCTGATCAGGCTGCGTGGGACCGAGGAGCGCGAACTGACCGACTTCGGGCGGCAGCTCGTCAAGCAGGCTGACCTTCTGCCAGCGGAAGAATTCACTGCCACCGCGCCCGACGGGTACGAGCTCCACGGCTGGATCGTCCGCCCTCGGGGCAAAGGCCCGCACCCGGTGCTGCTCCAGATCAAAGGCGGTCCCTACACCCAGTTCGGTCACACGCTCAACGGTCCTGCCGCCTTTGATGAGGCACAGGTGTACGCGAGCGCCGGTTACGCCGTGGTGCTCGGCAACCCGCGCGGCTGTTCCGGTTACGGCCAGGCACACGGCATGTACGTCGCCGACGACCTGCCTCGCAAGTCCGCCCCGGACCTGCTGGCCCTGCTCGACGAGGCGCTGAAGTCGCCGGACCTGGACGCCGACCGGGTCGGCGTGATGGGCGGCTCGTTCGGCGGATACATGTCCGCGTGGATGGCCGCCCACCACGGTGACCGATTCCGCGCGGCGATCGGCGAACGCGGTCTGTACGCGGTGGACAGCTACGCCGCCTCCAGCGACGACGGCGTCAACGTCGCCATCGCCCTGTACGGGCCCGACCCATCTCGCTGGGCGGAGAAGAGTCCTCTGACATACGCGGACTCGATCCGGATCCCCATGATGATCATTCAGTCCGAGGAGGACCGGCACTGCCCCATGGAGCAGGCCCAGCGGATGTTCGTCGCGCTCAAGTCCCGTGGTGTGCCGGTGGAGATGCTCCTGTTCCCCGGCGAAGGTCACGACATGTCGCGCACAGGTCTGCCAAGCCATCGGGTGGCAAGGTTCGAGGCGATTCTCGACTGGTGGGGCCGCCACCTCTAGGAGCTGTCCAGCTGCTCTTCGCAGGACCGGAATACCCAAACGGCATTGGCTTCTGACACGGCAGTCACACGAGGGTCGGCCCTGCGAGTGGACGGTGCAACTTCTCGAATACAGTCCAGCCCCGCGCCTTTCAGACCACTGCCGCGTGCGGCGACCGCGCCTCTTCCCGGACCCGGTCCACTCCCTGTCGGGCGGGCCCCCGCGGTGCACGGCGGAAGGGACGCCCGCTGTTGCTGTGCCTCCCAAGTGCGCGGATGCACTTATACCCAACTGACCGGTCCTGGAGGAACCATGCAACCATTAGTGACCCATCATCGGACGGCCCCGCCCACCGTCGACGGCGGTCGCCTGCTGCGCCGTGTCGAAGAACTCGGGAACATCGGCCGCGACCCGGCCACTGGGGGTATAACCCGCGAGGGCTACAGCCCTGCGGACCGGGAGGCTCGCGCGTATGTCGTCGAAGAGGCCCGCGCCGCCGGGCTTACCGTGTCGGTGGACGCGGCGGGAAACATCTTCATCCGCGCTCAACCCGCGGGGGCCGCCGCCGACCGGCCTGCCCTGCTGATGGGTTCCCACCTGGACACCGTGGTGGGCGGGGGCCGGCTGGACGGCGCCTACGGTGTTCTGGCCGCGCTGGAGGTCGTGCAGGCGTGTGCGGAGTTCGCCGCCGAGAGCCGGTACGAGCCGATGGCCGTCGCCTTCACCAACGAGGAGGGCGCGCTGTTTCCACAGCCGTTCTTCGGGGCGTCCGTGCTGTCGGGCCGCCTCGCCGACCTGCCCCGTGAACCTCTCGACCACAACGGACGCTCGCTGCGTGGCCCGCTGGCGCTGGCCGGAGGAGACCTCTATTCGCTAGGCAGTGCGGTGTGGCCAGCCGAGTCGGTGGCCGCCTATCTGGAGCTCCATATCGAGCAGGGACCTGTGCTGGAGCGGACCGGCAACCGCATCGGAGTCGTCAATGGCATTACCGGACGCACTGTCCTGACCGTCGAGATCCACGGCATGGCCGGGCACGCCGGCACGGTTCCGATGGCGGGACGATGTGACGCGCTGGCCGCAGCCTCCCGCGCGGTCCTGGCCGTTGAACGCATCGCGAGCGAGAGGGACTTGTGCCGGGTTGCCACTGTCGGTCGGCTCGTCATCCACCCCAACTCGCCGAACACCATCGCCGACAGAGTGCGGCTGACCGTCGATCTGCGGGACACGGTCGCCTCCCGGATGGACAAGGCCGAGACCGCCCTGCGGCAGGAGCTGCGGAACGTCGCCCGGCAGACCGGTGCTGAGATCGAGGTCGTCGCCCGTACGCACTCCGGGCCCGTGTCCACCAACGCGGATCTGCGAGCCCTGATCGAGGAGTCCTGCTTGAAGCTGGGCGTGCCCTACGAGTCGCTGCCCAGCGGTGCCGGACACGACGCCCAGGTCGTCGCCGACATAGCGCCCGTCGCCATGATCTTCGTGCCGAGTATCGGAGGGGCCAGCCACGTTCCACATGAGGACACCGACCCTGCTGACCTGGTCGTTGGGGCTGAGGTCCTTCTGCACACCGCGCTCACGGCCGCAGGTGTCCGAACCACCCGTTGACCGAGCGGCATCCTCGCCAGTGACCGCCGGGCCAACCATCCTGGGCACCGTTGAATGTCACTCCCTCGCATGGGGTGACCCGATCCCTGAGGATTTCGATGCATACTAAACTTAAGAAGAGTGACAAGATCGCAGTCTTCTGCGGTGCACGCCCCGGTGTACATCCGAATCACCTGGTTTTTGCCGAGGAGTTCGGCACCATCCTGGCCCGTCGGGGACTGGACCTGGTGTATGGTGCGGGCGGTGTGGGCGTGATGGGCGCGTTGGCCGACGCCGTTCTGGCAGCGGGCGGCGACGTCACCGGGGTGATCCCCCGCAGCCTCCACGAGCGTGAGCGTGCCGATAACGCCCCCGGTGCCATCTTTGTCGTCCGCTCGATGCACGAACGCAAGGCTTTGATGTACCGGCTGGCCGCCGGCTTCGCGATACTGCCTGGTGGCCTCGGTACGCTCGACGAACTGATGGAGGTAGCGACCTGGAACCAATTGTCGATCATGCGCAAGCCGATTGTTGTGGTCAACCATCGGGGCTTCTTCGACCCCATACTTCGCATGCTGGACCACTTGGTCGACGAGGGATTCCTCGGGGCCAACGAGCGGCATCTCATCCAGGTCGCGCACGACGCGGAGGAAGCGATCGACCGCCCCCGCGTCGGACACTCGTGGCCTGCCCCGGCGACCGCGTAGGCGGGTGACCCGTGCCCTGCGCACTGGACAGGGCAACGATGTGATTGATCCGGTGATCACAGGTGCAGCGGATCACTTCAGTGGTCGCATGACCCGGTGGCAAAGTGCCTCATAGCCGTCGATGGACACGTACGTTGCTACCGGAAGAGCGTCTGGCTGTGTCTTCACACCGATCACCGGGCCCCTTGCCGTGGTCGCGACCGGCACGCCTGTCAAGCCACCCACTCATCCAGGTTCTGTCCAGTCCTAGTGAGCTGAGTCCGAGGTGCGGCCTTAATTCGGTACGAGTCGTCCCGCTCCGAAGACGTTGCAGGTGGCCGATTACCAGCAGACTGGTCTGGAAGACGGCTGCCTCGTTTTCTGCGGCGCCGACACCGAACCTGCAAGTTCAAGAAGTTCCTCGCGAAGCTCAACAGGGAAGTACCCGATGAACTCCAAGTCCATCTGACTGAACGACCACGTAACCCGCAAGACGCATGAGGTGAAGAAGTGGCTCCTGGCACACCCGCGTTTCCACCTGTGCTTCGCGCCCACGAGTGCGTCGCAGCTGAACCTTGTGGAAGGGTATTCCGCCGAGCTCGCGCAGAAGAGGCTCAAGCTCGGCGTCAACCGTTCCGTCTAGGCCCTCGAACGCGGCATCCGCAACTAGCCCGCCAACATGAACAATCAATCCCAGCCCTTTATATGGACCAAGACGGCCGAAGAAATACTCGACAAGGCCGCCACCTGCTGCTAGCGGATCTGCGACTCACGCCAGGGTCTGTTGCGAAAGCAGCGCCGTTCGCCTGCAGGGCGGGACCTGAGGCGGCCGGCGCGTACGATCGTAAAACGGTGAGTCGCCCGCATACTGGCGGTGCTCGGGTGGTTCTGACAGAGCCCGTTGGCGCGGGCCAGGCGAGGCTCTCACAACACGCCTTAGTCGGGCATCGGCGGGAGATAGCCGTACCCCACCGCGTGAACTCCGGCCTGAAAGCGACTGCGGGCATGGAGATGCGCCATCAGCGTGTTGGCGATACGCCGCGCCGTGCGGGTAGAGACTCCAAGGCTGCGGGCGATCGACTCGTCCGTGCGGCCCTCCGCCAGCAGCCGCAGGGCTTCAGCCTGCTGGGCGGTCAGTCCCGCTTTCTGTTGCGGCGGAACGCCCCTCAACGGCTCGGCGTGCTTCCACAGGCTGTCGAACAGGGTACAGAGCGTGGAGATCATTCCGGCTGTGCTCAGGACGACCGCACCTACGGATGTGTCATCGTTGTCGGCGGCGATGATCGCGACCCGCCGGTCCCCGCTGATCATTCTGTTGGGCAACGAGGGCGCGACGCGCACCTGGGCGCCCCGCTCTGTCAGCCACTCGGCGTGGACCAGCGTCGCAGGGTCGTTGCGGATGCTGCAGAGATAGATGGTCCGCATCCGCACGCCTCGTTCCAGCAGCCGTTGGTTGAGAGGGCGGGACGCCCTCATGTTTGTCGGTGTCTGCGGGCCACCCGGCGCGAAGGTCAGAAACTCCTCCTGCACTTTGTCGTTGAGCGCCAGCAAGTAATCGCGGATGGACTCCAGACCGGTGAGGTACTGCACTCCGGCTTCGGCTGTGTCTCTTCGGTAGTGGGTGAACTCCGAGATCAGCCGAGCAGCGGCGACCCGGCTCGTCTCGATCCGCTGTTGCTGTGCGGCGATTTCGGCCTGCTGACGAGCGAGCAGGATCTCCATCCCGATGTGCGGGCTGACCGCGTGCATTCGGGTGGAGTCTTCTGTGGAGACGCGGACGAGGGCGAGTTCGCTGAGCTTGGTCAGGGCCTCACGCACCTCGTGTTCGGACAGCGCCAGACGGGTTGCCAGCGCGGCCACTCCGCTGTCTGGCGATGCGAGCAACTCCCGGTACACGGACTCTGCGGCCGGATCGAGGCCGAGTTGGTCGAGCATGCAGATTCCATCCCCTGTCGAGCCCTGTCGGGCGAGCGGATGCGACTAGATTCCGATCGCGCAAGTGGTTCCGCAAGGAAGATCGGAGCATAACCAACTCCCTTCGACTAATGGGAGAGGCAGGACATATTTCGTCTGATCGACGTGTGATGTGCTCGATTTCGACTATTCCACTACTCGGAACGTTATCTTCCACTTGGCAGGTGATCCCATCGCCTGCACCTCCACAAGGCAACGAGGGTCGGCATGTATCTCGTTCACATCCATCTACGGTCGCCCGCCAACGGCGAGGCCTTGACGCGCGACATCGCCGCCGTTGTCATGGCGGCCGGGCTGGAAGCAGGACTCGAACATGTCACCGTACACACGGGAGGTATCCCGTGCCCGGTGATCGGCATCTATGTCCGGGCGGCGACACTGCGGGCGGCTGAAGCCTTGGCTAAGGAGATTTGGTCGCGCGCAAGCGCCACTGATCGTCGCCTCAGCCGATGGGTGCCGCTGCGAATAGAGGTCCCGTTGCTGGTGCCGCCGGAGTGGCTCACGTAGTGACTCCGTGGCCCAAGTAGGCCATGGACGGTTTGACCAGCCGGAATCCTCTTCTGTCCATCCCTGTGGCACGGCAGCATCACTTTCGTCGGCACAGACCAAACCGGTCACAGGGGGAGACATGATGGTTGGCAGGATAATCCTGAGCACTATCGCAGCCGGCGTGATCGTCATGCCGGGGAGCGGCAAGGCTCTGGCGCCCGACTCTGCATCACCCGTTGCGGTCGCTACGTTCGCCCCGACAGCGGCCATCATGTCGCCGGAGGACGATTCGGGCTGGCAGTGAAGGGACTCCGTCCAAAACGGCCAGTTCTCACGTCGAGGATGAGGAGTCATGTGGGCACCAACGAACAGCCTCAGCTGAACGACGGCGAGAGTTCAGACTACCTAATAAGGCTGAGGGACAGCGAACTTGAGAGCGTGCCCGTGGAACTCGTCCCTACCAGCAAACTGATCGTGGCCTACACACCTCGCATCGCCAGCGAGGACGAAGAGTACGTGCGCATTCTCGCGGAGTCGGTGACGCCGCGGCCTCCGATTCTTGTGCACCGGCCGACGATGACCGTCATCGACGGTGTCCATCGGCTGAAGGCAGCCCGGTACAGAAGTGAGGAACTGACCGCCGTCAGATTCTTTGACGGGAGCGTCCAGGACCCCCACTTGCTGGCTGTGGCGACTAACGTGACGCATGGACGGTCCCTTTCCGTGGCAGACCGCGCGGTCGCGGCGGAACGCATCTTTGTCGCACGTCCGCAGTGGTCGGATCGAGCCGTCGCGGCTGTAGCCGGCCTGTCGGCAAAGAAGGTGGCGCAGATCCGGCGCGGGTTCTCGGCGCACGCTCCGGAACTCGGACATCGAATCGGGCGGGACGGCCGTACCAGACCTGTCAGTTCGGCACAGGGCCGCAAGCTGGCGAGCGAACTCATACGCCAGGACCCAGGGGCCTCACTGCGGCAGATCGCCCGGCGCGCCGGAATCTCTCCGGCGACGGTCGCCGACGTACGGGAACGGATGAGCAGAGGAGAGGACCCGCTGCCGCCGCGACAGCGTCTCACGGCGGCTGGCCAACTGGACGGCACCGTGGAGGGTCCGGGAGGCACACCTATGGTGAGTATCGTCGACGGAGCCCCGGGACCACCACGTGGAACGGCTGTGGGCGTCAGGCCTGAAGAGGCTACCGGCGTTGCGCCCACACCGTGTGCCGAAGCGTCGGCAGGCACATCCGTCAGACCGATTCCGCAGACCGGGGCCAAGCCTCTGCTGCACTCGTCGGCAGGGCCGCACAGTCTTGGAAACGGACCGAGACGGTGCAAAGGTCCCTTCGAACTACTTGCGATCTTCGACTCGTTGCGCCGTGATCCATCGCTACGACTCAATGAGGCAGGCCGCAATGTGCTGCGGATGCTGGATGCGTGTGCCTCCGTTGTGCGGGACCGACGGCAGATCGTCGACACTGTCCCGGCTCACTGCAAGGAGCCGATGTCCCAACTCGCGGACGGCTACGCCGAGATCTGGCAGTTGCTGGCCGATGACCTTCGCCGGGACGGAATCGGAGCCCCGATATGGTGAAGCGATCCTCGCTTGGTGCTTGATTGTTCCTCCCTGGTGCCGCAGTCAGGTGCGGATGGCCTTCGAGCTGTATCCCTTGTCGCCGATGACGTGCGCGGGGCGGGTCCGGGGACGTCCGGGCCCGCTCCTGGGCACCCGGATGGCTTCCATCACGGCGGTGAACTGCGTGCAGTCGTTGGTGTTCCCGCCGGTGACAACGGGGGCGAGCGGTCGCCCGGCGGCGTCGCAGGCCAGGTGGATCTTGCTGGTCAGCCTGCCTCTGGACCGGCCGAGGGCCGGGGTCCGGAGCCCTCTTTTCGGGCTCCGGCGGCGTGCTGGTGGGCGCGGACGAGGGTGGAGTCGACTGACACCAGCCACTCGATGTCCCCGGCGGCGTCGGTCCCGGCCTGCGCCGCCCGCAGCATCCGCTTGAACGTGCCGTCCAGGGTCCACCGGCGGAAACGGGTGTGCAGCGTCGCCCAGGGCCCGTAACGCTCAGGCACGTCCCGCCAGGCTACCCCGGTCCGGAACTTCCACACGATCCCGTTGAGGACCGTCCGGTCGTCCAGCGGCCTGCGGCCCCGGTCCTCCCGGGGAAGCAACGGCTGCACGAAGGCCCACTCCACATCGGACAGCTCATGACGACGTATCACCCCACCGTGATCCATCACCCAAGATCATTTGATGACACCCCCTGGCCGTTTCTTAGGGGAGTGTCCAATAGACGGCGGATCCGATGATCAAGGAGACGCCTGATGAGCGGGACCATCGCCGAGCACGAGGCCGTGGAAGAGATGGCTGTCGAGTCGGCTGCGGAGGCGGTGTCGGACGAGCAGTTGATCGCGATGCTGGTCGACCGTGCCCGTACCGACGGACTGCAACTGACCGGGGAGGGCGGGCTGCTGCAGCAGCTGACCAAGCGGGTGCTGGAGTCCGCCCTGGAAGGCGAGATCACCGATCACGTCGGCTATGACAAGCACGACGCGACGGGCCGCAACAGCGGCAACAGCCGCAACGGGACCCGGTCGAAGACGGTGCTGACTGACGTCGGTCCGGTCGAGGTGAAGGTGCCCCGTGACACCGCCGGGACCTTCGAACCGCAGATCGTAAAGAAGCGTCAGCGACGTCTGACGGGCATCGACGAGATGGTGCTCTCGCTGTCCGCGAAGGGCCTCACGCACGGGGAGATATCGGCCCACCTGGCCGAGGTCTACGGGGCGAGCGTGTCCAAGCAGACAATCACCACGATCACGGACAAGGTGATGGAGGGCATGGCCGAATGGCAGTCGCGTCCGCTCGACCGCGTCTATCCGGTGGTCTTCGTGGACGCCATCAACGTGAAGATCCGCGACGGCCAGGTCGCCAACCGCCCCATCTACCTCGCCATGGCCGTGACCGTCGAGGACAAGGGGGCGTCCGCCCCAACGGATGCCCTTCTCGCTTCGGATGCGGGCGCGTTCCTTGCGTTCGGCGGCCAGGACGTCGCGGTGGCGGGCGTTGGCGTTGCGCCAGCGTAGACAGGCGTGCAGGGCTCGTGTCCGCACGGTGTGGTTGGGGC
>NZ_VCLA01000191.1:109217-115800 GCF_009600885.1 Streptomyces jumonjinensis | reverse complement strand
GCGATGGCCTTCTGCAGCGCGGTGGCCAGCGGCTCCCACTTCGCGTACGCGTCCGGGAAACCGCTCAACTGGACCGCCTGCGCGGCCTGGGTCACGGTCATCGACTCCCAGCCCGAGACCTTGAGCAGCCCCTCGTAGAACTTGGTCGACGCGTACACCGGGTCCCGCACCTGCTCCGGAGTACCCCAGCCCATCGACGGACGCTGCTGGAACAAACCCAGCGAATCCCGGTCCCCGTAATCCAAGTTCCGCAGGCCCGACTCCTGGAGGGCGGTCGCCAGCGCGACGATCTGCCCGCGGACAGGGACCTTCATCGCCACCCCGGTGGCCTGGATCGTCCGCGCGTGCGGAATCTGCTCCTCCGGTTCCGGGAGACCGGTGACGGAAACGCCACCGCCGTCCCCGCCGTTCAGGATCGACTCCACCTGCGCGGCGACCGCCCCCGTATCCACACCCTGTGCATCACAGGTGGCCTGCGCGTTGGTGGCACCGACCAGGGCGACGGCGACCGGGGCGATCAGCAGCAGCGGAGCCAGCGCGACCCCGCCCGCAATCGCCCCGACCTTCTTCACGACCGCCCCGCCGAACGAGGCGACGGGCGTATCTGGGCATGCCGCATTGAGGCTCCTTGCATGTAGGCCGCCCGGCCCCGGCTTTCTCGTCGAAAAGGCCACCGGGAAACGGGCGGGTCAAAGAAGAAAGAGAAGAAGAGGGCGGGGAAGGTGTCCGGGAGCGGCTAACTCCCGGACACCGGGCCCGTCATTCAGAAGCGGCAGCAAGCCGCCCTCGTAATCTCACCCGCCACATAGGAAAAGTCCCTCCGCGATAGACCTGCGCCCTCGTCCTCTGGACGGGGCAGCACGCAACAGCACAGCTCAACCAGCCCCAGGCCAGGGCCCGGAGCGGCGAACACGAGGGGGACTGTAGGAGGGAAATCCGGCCGCACCAAACGACCCCGGAACCCCGGATCACGTCATTGGGTGCGGCCGGAAAAGACGGCTACCTTTCGCGGCCCCGCTCGCCCCGGACAGGGTGCTTGAGCGGGCCGCGCCCGCATGCGCTCATCGAATTGGCGGGCGCGCAGCCGTCTATTCCGGAGAGAAGAGAACCGTGCCGTACACGCTGCACCGAGGCGACGCGCTCACCGTCCTGAAGACCCTGCCCGACGATTCCGTCGACGCCGTCATAACCGACCCGCCCTACAACTCCGGCGGGCGGACGTCCTCGGAGCGCACCGCCCGAACCGCGCGGGCGAAGTACACGAGCGGGGATGCCGGCCACGACCTGGCGAACTTCCCCGGCGAGAACCGCGACCAGCGCTCGTACCGGGCGTGGCTGACCGACCTGCTCACCGAGTCCTACCGGGCCGCCCGGGAGCACGCGGTCGTGATGGTGTTCACCGACTGGCGGCAGGAGCCGACGACATCGGACGCGCTGCAGATGGCGGGCTGGACCTGGTCCGGCACCATCCCCTGGATCAAGCCCGCGTCCCGGCCGAGGAAGGGTGGGCCGAAGCAGGACTCCGAGTTCATCCTCTGGGGCGTCAAGGGCACCCTCGACAAGACCCGCGACCTCTACCTCCCCGGCCACTACATCGCCTCCCAGCCCCGCAAGGACCGCGTCCACATCACCCAGAAGCCCGTCGAGGTGATGCGCCAGCTCGTCCAGGTCGCCCGCCCCGGCGGCACCGTCCTCGACCCCTTCACCGGCTCCGGCACCACCGGAGTCGCCGCGCTCAAGGAAGGCCGGAGCTTCGTAGGAATCGAGCTGTCCGACCACTACGCCGCCGTCGCCGAACAGCGCCTGCGCGAGGCCATCCTCACCCGGGACGACCTCGACCTCGCCGGCCCGGAGCAGTGAGAAGACCCGCACCCCGGACCGGGGCGGATGGGAAGAGGGCGGCTGTCGCCACCCGGATCACCGGATGGAGGCAGCCGCCCTCAGTATGTGTGCGCCTCAGCCGGCCTCGACGCTCCGCCGGATCAGATCCCCGGCCCGCTCCAGATCGGCGTGCGATCTGATCCGCACCTCCAGGGCCCCCGTGCCGTGGAACCCGATGCCTCGGACATCGCGGGTGAAGCCCTCGACCAGCTTCACCGAGTCCGGATCTACCTTCAGAGTCACCACCAGCGCCCGCTTCCGGGGCTGCACCTTCACCGAGGCCACGTTCTTCATCCGCCGGTACGCGAAGTAGCACTGGAGGGCCTCCCGCTGAACCGAGCCCGACTCCGTCAGCACCGCGTCCAGATCCGCGAACAGGTCCTTCAGCTCCTGCGGCGCCGCGTCCAGATGCTGCTGCACCGTCTTGCCCCCGCCCGGGGTCCGCCTCTCCTCCGTCTCCGTCGGCGCGGCCGTCCCGGGAACGGCACGGGCGCGGGGAACAACGGGAGTAGTGGGGGTACCGGTGAACGAGGCCACCAGCCGCAGCGTGACCACGTCCTCGAACACCCGGTACGCCACCAGATCGATCCGCTGCCGGATCATCTCCAGCGCCACCACCGTGTGCGGCGTGAAATCCCCCGCCACGCACACGATCCGCGGACGGTTCCAGTCCACCGACCCCGCCGCCTCGGCGCCGAGTCGGTCCTGCACCAGGCCCTCGAACTCGGCGTGGCTGTCGTTCAGCCACGCCAGATACGACAGCGCCTGCGTCACGACCTCTTTGTCCCGGGTCCGCTTGTACTCGATGATCACCGGCGCCCCGGTCTCGTCCAGCCCCAGCGAATCGATCCGCCCCCGATGCCGCCCCGTCTCGTACTCCGACGCCAGGAACCGGATCCCCAGCATCGCCTCCATGTTCCCCTCGACCAGCGACTGCAGCTCCCGCTCCAGCGCCACCGACGAACCCGCCATCTCCACCGCACGCCCGCCATCCACACGGAACGCCTTCAGATCACCCACACGAACCCCCAGCCCATCGGCAGATCGACTAGGCAGAGAATCGCCCCGGACCAGCGGATATTCCGCCGACGCGGAATCGTGATCAGGAAGCTGGTGCGGCGTCCGGCTCGGAGAGGCCCAGGATCTCGTCCACCGACCTACCCCAGGTAGCCCATCGCTCAAGAGCTGCCCGGTCGATCAGGTGAATGTTGTGATCCTCGGCGAACGTCCGCCCTGGCTTTGGGAAGCCGCCGTTTGTCACAGCGATAACAATGTCGGCTCCGTGGGTCTGCCACGCCGTGCCGTTGAGCTGATGGATATGTCTGCTCGCAACGTTACGTCCTGATGTGCCCACATGTTTGCACTGCACCACCACCCGCTGCCCGGAGCGAGACACCGCGATCACATCGGCGCCCAGGTCCCCGGACCCTCCCGTGCCGCGTTGGATGTCGTATCCGTCCCGCTGCAGCAGCCAGGCTGAGAGTTCCTCGAACTGCTGGTGGTGCAGGGAATCGATCTGAGAGAGAGGCAGGCTCTGGGAGGTCGCCATGTAGGCGCGGGACTCGGCGTTGGTGAACACCAGACGGTGAACTTCATCTTGTTCCTCCCTCATCACCCGGTTTGACGCCCTCCTCGCCTTGCGGGCCTGGCCGTACCGTTTGACCGACTCGTCCAGGAGTTGCTCACCGTTGGCCTTGCGGCGGTGTACCGCTCGAAGTCCCCCGATACATCGATGAGCTGGTCATGGATCGCCCGAGCTTCCTGGGCGAGAACGTTGAGCCGCACGGCCTCCTCTTCGAGCCGTGCCGCCGTCAGGCCCGTGACCCGCTGCCAGCCTTCGCGCACGGGTGCCCAGAACTCTTTATTAACGTGATCCCCGAAAGCCCGGTCGTGCGCAAACCCCTGTTCCGCCTCCACCTCCGCCTGCCATGTCTCGATGGCGCAGACAACCTGCCACGCCAGTTTCTCCTCCTGGGACCAGATGAAGGCGGCCAGCAGGTCATCCTGACTCGCCTCGGCCAGAGCCTCCTGCATCAACTTGGTCAAACCAGAATCTGTGTAACAAGGAAGGGTTATATGGGGCGAAGGGTCATTGATCACCGAGATAGGTTACTCATCGGCACCGACAGCGCGGCCATCCCGTTTGCCGGGTGCGCGCGAAGGCCGGGGAACTTGCCTGGTCCTTGGTCAGGCACAGCCGGGAAATCCGGGGATGGGCAGCGGGGCCGGGAGCGGGTGTCGCGTCCATCCGGTGTCGTGGTCCCAGTGCAGGACGTGGGTCTCGTCCAGCAGGCAGCCGACCCAGACGCCGGTGATGCCGGCCGGTACGTTCGGAGACCGCTGTGGCAGTACGCCAGGGTCGGCAAGGCGGTACCACGCGGAGAAGCGCATCCGTGTGAGCCAGAAGAACACCTCGCGGTGCGGCCGGTCGGAAGCCGCGTTGAGCTTCGAGGCCAGGTCCTGGTGCAACCCGAACTCGACCTCCAGCAGTTTCACCAGCTCCGTTGAACCATCAGCGTCATCGATGGGAGGCGGTTCCGCAGGAAGCGGGGCCTGCCAGGTCAAGGACCGTGCGTAGGCGATCCACTCACTCACCTCCCGGCGGGCTAGTTCGGCCAGCTCGGCATCGGTGTGACGGCCGGGAAACAGTGCCCGCGTGACCTCGGCCCACTTCCGTTCGTCCTCGGCCCGACGGTCCTCCAGCAAAGCGAGGAAGCCCGGATCGAACGACCACAGCACCGGCCCTATTCGAGACGGTTCCGGGACTGGAGAGGGCGGTGCAGGCTTCCCCTGCCGCAGGTTCTTCTCAGCCTCCTTGGCCCAATGGCCCGGGTCGAAGGCCGGCATCTGGTCGTACCCGGTCATCAGACCAGCGCTGATGAACCCGGTGCCTGTGTTGCTGGGCAGCGAACAGCCGAAGCTCACCCCAGCAGCGCCCAGGATCCCGTACGGGCACCCCTTGTCGTGGAACAACTCCTCGATACAGGCCGTGCCGGGACCGAAGCCGGTCACGCCACGCCGTTCCAGCTCGCCCAGCGCCGGGCTGATGACGGTCAGGGCATCCTTGTAGCGGCGGCTCCCCTTGCGACCTCCGTAGGCCACCTTCGCCGTACTCTCGAACACCACATGCCAGCCCAGGCCCAACTCAGGCACCGCACGCTCTTTGAGGTTCGACTCCCAGGAATGCCTGTTTTGCTCAGCCACACTGCTGGTCACCAGCGTGGTATCAACGGCTCGATCAAGGCCGCACATGAGGTCGTAGCGGCCATTGGGATCCGTCCGCCGATCGTGGAACTCGCCACACCGAGGACAACGGTCATACGGTTCTACGGTCTCGCCCGTGACGAGCCGGAGAACGCCCGCCGTCCTCAGCTCCACTGAATTATTCGTTCGGCGCATGAGCCCCATCCGTATCGGTGAGCGTTTCCCAGGGAAGCGCTAGTGCTGTGACCGGGATGGTTCACCGTGGTCGGGAGACGGCTCACGAGACGAGCGCGTTCCGCGAGGCGACTGGTATTACTGGTGCATGCAGGAAGAGACCGCGCGGTCCGCGATCGACACGTTCATCTCCGCGTTCAACGCCTCGGACGACAGCTATGTGACTGCGCTGCTCTCCCAGGCCCTGACCTCGGATGTGGTCTTCTGGGGACCGTTGGGCCGCAGTGAGGGGATCGAGGCGGTCGAGCGGTTCGTGCTGGACATCCGGCGCCACCCCGCGGGGACCGGCACGATGGTGCGCTGTTCGGCGGTGGACATGCCGGACGAGTGGGCCCGGTACCAGTGGGTCTTCACGACGCCGGATGGAGGCCCCCGCCTGGCGGGAACGGACGTCGTCCATCTGCGGCGGAGCCTCATCGACCAGGTCATCGTCGTCGCGGGGGAGAGCGAGCCGTCCGCCTCCTGAGTCATTCTCCTCTGGCGCCGTCCTTCTCCTGAACCGGCCCCGTTCTGGGCTCCGGGTCTGCCCAGCCGAGATCATCTTCACAACGCTTCGGTCGTCCGCGCTTGGCCACGAGCGGACCGATGATGCGCTGTGGCTGTGTAAGTTCGCGGTTGGTCAGGCTGCGGTGTTGAGGGGGCGTCCGCCCCAGCGGATGCCCTTCCCGCTTCGGATGCGGGCGCGTTCCTTGCGTTCGGCGGCCAGGACGTCGCGGTGGCGGGCGTTGGCGTTGCGCCAGCGTGGATGGGCGTGCAGGGCTCGTGTCTGCACGGTGTGGTTGGGGTGGTTGGAGTTGGCGATGGTGAACTGCCTCAGCGGTCCGAAGTGGGCCTCGATGGGGTTGGTCCAAGAGGCGTAGGTCGGGGTGAAGCACAGCTCGACCTTGTGCTTTGTAGCCCAGCGGCGGATGTCGGTGCCTTTGTGGGCGGACAGGTTGTCCAGGATCACGTAGATGGGGGCGCCGTCGGGCCGGGCGGCGCGGATCGACTTGAGTGCGGCCAGCGTGTTCGCGGCACCTTTCCTGCGGCGGTTGACGCCCCACAACATGTCGTCGCCGACCGAGTAGCAGCCGTGGAAGTACCGGACTCCATGGGTGCGGTGGTAGGTGGCCGGCAACCGGTCGGAGTGCTTCCGTTCGGCCCAGCCCGAGCCTGCGGTGGGCCGGATCCCGAGTGGGCCGAACTCGTCGAACGCGAGGACCCGGTCGGGGGAAACGGTCCAGGACGTGCTCGATCCGGTCCAGCTTCGCCTCGCGGTCGGGGT
>NZ_VCLA01000191.1:108670-109207 GCF_009600885.1 Streptomyces jumonjinensis | reverse complement strand
AGCCTGCGGTGGGCCGGATCCCGAGTGGGCCGAACTCGTCGAACGCGAAGACCCGGTCGGGGAAACGGTCCAGGACGTGCTCGACCCGGCCCAGCTTCGCCTCGCGGTCGGGGCCGGTGGATTCCTTCCAGGTCTTGGTGCGCTGGAAGGTGACTCCACGGCGGGCGAGCAGGCCGCGTAACGCCTCGCGGCCGATACGGATCACTCGGCCGTGGACTGTGCGCAGGTAGGCGACGAGTTTGCGTAGCGACCAGCGGGTGAAGGGCTGGCCGAGCTTGGTGGGGCGGGTGGTGGCCGTCTGGACGACGAAGTCCTCGTCGTCATCGCTGAGCAGGCGGGGACGGCCTCCCGCCCACCGAGGGTCCATGCAGGCCAGGCCGATCTCGTTGAACCGGTGGATCACATCGCGCACGGTGTCCTCGTCGGCCGCCACCAGCTGGGCGATCACCGGCACCCCATTCCCGCCGGCCGAGGCCAGCAGCATCATCGCGCGCCGATAGCGCACCGCGTTGGTGCTGCCCCGGCGCACGATCTGCT
>NZ_VCLA01000191.1:105854-108660 GCF_009600885.1 Streptomyces jumonjinensis | reverse complement strand
AGGCCGATCTCGTTGAACCGGTGGATCACATCGCGCACGGTGTCCTCGCCGGCCGCCACCAGCTGGGCGATCACCGGCACCCCATTCCCGCCGCCCGAGGCCAGCAGCATCATCGCGCGCCGATAGCGCACCGCGTGGATGCTGCCCCGGCGCACGATCTGCCGCAGCCGCTGCCCCTCCTGGTCGGTCAGTCTGCGCACACGGACAGGCTCGGCCACCGAGCCTCCAGCGGTCGGATCGGACGTCACCGCACATCCAACCGCCACGACGACCAACCCGGCGAACCTATGCGGTCACAGCACTAGAGAGGGCCCCCGGGATGCCGGGGGCTGATGGGTGGTTCGTGGCGCTGGTGGTTGTTGCTCGGCTGTCGTGGGGCTCTGCCGGAGAGCGTTGACACTGGCTCGCCGGCTGGGGTCGGTTCCCGTCCGGCGGGCGCCTGTGGAGAAAGTTCGGCTGTTGCCCCTGCCTGGCGGGGTGTTGTTCTGACGGGGCTGTTCTTGCAGGTCAGGGCTGTGTGGCCTGGTGTCTATGACGATGGATGCCGAGCTGATCACCGTGGGCCAGAGGTACCGCTACTACTGCGCCAGGTCTGGCCGGCCATGGCCCCCGCCCGGCCCGTGCGTCTCTTCGTGAGGCGCAGCAGGAGGCCGGTGTCCCGGTGGGGCGGTGGATGGGCCGGGGCCTGGCCGTACGCGGCCTTGTCGAGGGGGAGGAGGTCACCGAGGAGCAGCTGCGGAATCTGTCCGGTGCGGGCCGGTACCCCTATGCCGATCGGATCGAGGCCCGGGAGCTTGCCGCGGGCAAGTCGCCGGAGGCAGCGGAGCGGGCCGGGGCGCTCGGCCGCCGGGTGAAGGTCACCGGGGTCGAGTTCGCTGTCCGTTCGCCGCCGTCGGTCTATCTGCTGTGGGCGTTCGGGGACGAGGAGACACGGCGGATCATTGAGGCCGCGCACGAGTGGGTGATGGAGCGTGTGCTCGTGTGGATCGAGGACGAGGCCGCGGTCATCCGTATCGGGGCACAAGGGGTCCATGAGGTCCGTCCGGTGCACGGCCTGGCCACCGCGCGGACCCGCGCCAAGCTCAACCGGATGGCCGCCCGTCAGACGCGCCCGCCCAAACGGAAGACGGCCCGCTCGCTCGCCCAGCTGCGCGAGAGGTGGCGGGCGAGCGTGATCCCGAGGTTCGGGGCGGACCTCATCGACACGCTCCTCGACCTCGACCGCGCCGCCTCGGCTGCGATCCGGGCCCGTATCCCGGCTGTCGTCGACCTCGCCCTGGCCGCCGTCGAAGTCGCCGCCGTGGTGTTCGTGATGAACAAGGACGGCACCCTCCACCGCCATCACCTCCTCGCCGAAGCCTGCCGTGGCCACCGTGCTCCAGGACGACAACGGCATCTGTCTCCGCGACATGGCCGGAGGCGAATCGAAGGCCGCTGGGTTGACACCGGCCGGTGCCGCAGCGAGTGCTTGCTGGCCCCGGCCGGTTCTTCCCGTTCTGGGCATTCATCGCCTAGAGAGGCAGGTTTCAGAATACGGTGACCTGGCGTATTTCAACCCGGCCATACCGCGCGGCGGGGATCCGTTGGGCCCAGGAGACCGCAGTGTGCTCGTCCGGCACGTCGAGCACGTAGTAGCCGGCCACCGTGCTGCCTGCCGCCACACCGTCCTCGACAGCGGCCCCGCCATCGCGAACGGTGACTGTCTTGCCTTCGGTGCCGGGATGGAATCCCGCTTCGTGAACCTTGATCCCGGCCTCGGTGAGTTCGTTGTCGAGGTTGATCCATTCCTTCACTTCTTCGTCCCCGCCGGGCCCAGCCTCGGCGGGGTCATAGAAGTAGATGAGTGCATACTGCACGGCTCTTCTCTTTTCTTTCTGCGTGCTTCGGTTGCCGGAGCTGCCAGGTGGATCGCTGCGGCTGTTGATCTGTAGACGGTGCAGGGAACCGATTCTCATCGGTGGCCACGTCGGTTGCGATGTGCTGGTTTGGTGTCAGTGGCTGTTGGCAGTGATGGGTGGTCAGTTGGTTGTGTTTGTACTGGTGATGTGACGGGAGGCTGTCTTCGTCACTGACGCGGAAGTGGTGTCCCGGGCTGGTTCTCTGTCACGTTGTGATACATCACCGGGGTGCTCGCTGTCATGGAAACGGTGCGTCTTATCCCGGCGGGTGTGTCCTGGGCGGACTCCTCCTTCCCCACCAGCAGTCCCCATGGGTGGGGTCGTGCACAACCCGCCTCCACCCCTCGCAGCCAGTCCGGTCCGCTCCAACGTGCCCAGACCAAGGGATTGCTCTGAATGGGCGTGTTGGTGGTACGGGGTGGGCGTCAGTCAGGTCGACGGGCTGTTCTGAGTCACGCCGCAGTGGTTCTGAACATGACTGCCACGGGGTGGCCGGTCCACTGTCGTGAGGCACCCAGCCTGGGAACCGCCCTGCCCCGCGTTTATCGCAGCCGCTGGCGGCTGTGTGCCGCCCCACCCCCTGGGCCTGCCGCTCTGGAATACGCACGGCGGGGGAGCAGACCGGATTCGAACCGGCGTCATCCCCTCCTGACAAGAGGGCGCGTCTACCTCTGCGCTACAGCCCCCCACCGCGGTACGCACAGCCTATGCGCCGCCACCTGGGGCCTGTGCAGCGGGCCTCGGGTCTTGGAGGCGCAGCCGGAAGGACCGCCCCCTCCCTTGCTGTTGCTGCGCCTTTTGGTGGCTGGAGCGCAGCGGAGGCCACGGGTCGGCCGAAGGCTGGCCTCGGCCCGCAACGCGGGCCGCCTGTCCTGCGGTTGGTGGTGCGCACGTAGTGCGTGCCTCCC
>NZ_VCLA01000191.1:103762-105844 GCF_009600885.1 Streptomyces jumonjinensis | reverse complement strand
CAGCCGCTGCCCCTCCTGGTCGGTCAGTCTGCGCACACGGACAGGCTCAGCCACCACGCCTCCAGCGGTCGGATCGGACGTCACCGCACATCCAACCGCCACGACAACCAACCCGGCGAACCTATGCGGTCACAGCACTAGCTGCTCCAGCGGCAGGCGGGACACCGTCTTGATCAGGTCGTCCCGGCGGTACCCGAGGCCCGCAGCGAGCAGAATCCGCACATGCTGATCCAGTCCCTCGATCACCACCGAGGGCAGGCCGACGGCAGTCGGGATAGCCCACGCGTCCCGCAGAAGGACATCCAGATCGGCATCACCAACCGGTAGATGGACATGCAGCTCCCAAGGGGGGACAGCCCTTAGAGGGCCCCGCACTGCCCGGCCCCGCCGCGCGAGCAACCGATGCCCGGCCACTTGCAGAGCACGCAGCACCGCCATCTCGGCCACTGCCACCACCACGGTCCCGCGAACACTCTGTTCCATGATCGACCCACCCGGATTCTTGAGACGGGCTACAGGCGGAAGAACGGCACCAGCGGAGCAGGTGCCATCCCGGGGGATTCGAGCAGCTCCCACTGGCAGCCCGGCATCCTCTCCTCGACATCCCGCAGTGCCTGCCGCATCAAGAGCAGAAGCAGCGCCGAAAGCGCCCGGTCGGATGGTGACCAGGCGTGATCACGCAAGGTGTTCAGCACCATTAGCCCCGACATCTGCGTCCGGCCCGTCAGCCACTCCGTCACCGCGCTACCGGGTTCCCCGGCATCCAGTTCGGCCTCAGTTCGAGCGCACAGGTCCAGCGCCCAGTCCCGGACCGCCTGAGCAGCCTCCCAAGCGGCCCGCAGATCACCCAGCGGCGTGGTCTCCGCGAACCCCGCCAGTGTGCTGCAGGCATCGCCACCAGCGACGGTGGTCATCCCGCCGTCAGCGGGGAAGACCGCCTCAGCAGCCGGGATGTCCTCGACCGTGTACTCGACCAGGGACGCCACCGGATTCCCCCACCCCTCCGGCTGCACCGACCGCAGCACGTCACCAACCCCCTGCGGCGTGACAGCCGCGCCCCCGCGCAGCACGATGGACACCGCAACCGTGGTTGCCTCTCCGCCAGACAGTCCCGAAGGCTCCGGGTTCCGGTCCAGCTCATCCAGCTCCGGCGGTGGCCAGACCACCCCCTCTCTGTGCTGGTGACGCGCGATGCCCCGATCGATGCGACGAGCCCGCGTGGGAACCAACGTGGTGCGCTGCCCAGACGCGATCACCTCGTCGGCGGCACGCGCCGCCCACTCCTCCTCGTCCTCCCCGGCCTCCGGCCCGCCCTCACCGAAGCCGGCACCCGGAATCCGAGCCGCCCTGCCGAAAGCCTTCCGCGCAGCTTCCTCCGGCACCGGAAGCCCCTCATCGAACAGAGCCAGCGCCAGATCGGACGGCCGAGCACCCTTCCGGGCCAGACGGGCGAGTGCTACCACCAGATCGAACGCCTCATCCCGCGGAACCGACACACTCCCACGCCCTCGGCCGAGCGACCGCACCACATTCCCCGGCAGCAGACCCGCCCGCCTCCACACCGTAAGCCGCTTCACCGAGACCACATAGCCGTGCTGGCGCGCGTGGTCGATGAGCCGCTGATCAGCGGGACTCGGAGCACTCGTGGAGGGCATGCCGCGACGCTACCCAACTCGTCCCGCCCAGCGTGGGCCCTTTTGGAGACCCCCCACCTTCACGGGGGACGGGAACGCCAGCCCTGGTGTCCTTGGTGAACCGCCGGAGCACATGGCCCCGGCAACGAACCTGGAGGACCCGATGCCCACCATCACTCTTCTCCCGCCGCTGACCGGCAATCCCGCCTGGGCGGTGATCACCCTCCTCTGCGTCTGGATCACCGTCTACGTCGTCATCGTCGCCGTCGCCCTATTCCACCCCCGCCGCTCCCGCCGGAAGGAAGCCCGCAAGATCCTTGACTGTCACCTCCCCATCCCCAGGACCTTGTGACATCCCCGCAAGAGTGGCTGTGGGATGGTGACAAAGACTGTCCTGGCATAACAAAACGGTCGCTGATGGGGCATCGCCGGTCACCGGTAGCCACTA
>NZ_VCLA01000191.1:100721-103752 GCF_009600885.1 Streptomyces jumonjinensis | reverse complement strand
GACAACACGACCCGTCATGATCTCTAGCGTGCTTGTAATGCGTAGGTCTCGGGTTCGAATCCCGAAGGCGGCTCAGACGAGTCCAGGTCACCTAGCCTGTGGCCTGGGCTTTTTCTTATGCGCTGACCTTGCGAGGGCGGAACGCGATGATCTTCGCGCCCTCGTGCGTGCCCATCCTACTGATCAGAAGCCGATGTGACCTTGACACCTGCGGACTCGGCCGCTGCCTCGGCGACGACCGCAACCGGCCGCCGAGCTCCGCCCCTCGGCACCATGGCGGCCGTAGCCTCGGCGGCGTCGCGCGCCGCTTTGGGCATGACCGACTGGTAGATGCCGCGCGTGATCCGGCTGTCTGACGTGCCATGGTCACCCCTTCGGTTTGCTGCGGGCGGCGGAACGGCCCGCCGACGTGGTGTCCGGCGGGCCGTTCTGGTCAGCGGTGGGGTCGTCGCCCGGTGGCGCGGCGTCGTCGAGGGACTCGACGGTGTATCTGGCTCCTTGGCAGTACCCGAAGATCGCCGGGTCGCTGGTGGTGGCCGCGCCGTCGACGAACGTGATGTCGCCGGGGTCGGGGTCGGTGTAGTCGCCCTGGGGGGCGGCGATGCGGTACGTGGTCACGGATGCCTCACGCGCTCGTGATGTTGCAGAAGACGGCGGCGGCCTTGCTCGCCTTCAGTACGGGTGCGACCGGCCCGAGTTCGACCTCGCCCAACTTGACGGCGCCGGCGGTGGTGAAGTCGGGGAGGTAGGTGTTCGCGAGCGGGGCACCGCCGCCGACGCTCGCCCCGTGGAATCCGTCGAGGCCGTAGCGGACCGCGTACAGGTCGCCGAGTCCGGCGATGTTGCCGCCACTGCCCGCGCCGCCGGGGTCCCGGGTCACGAGTCCGATCACGTCAGTGTTGCTGCCGGCCTTGGCCTTGAGATCGATGAGCGGGATGCCGTTGTACGCGACGACCGGGCGGCCGAAAGCATCGGTGCTCTTGTCGATCTGGTCCGTGAAAGTGGCGATCGTCTTGAACAGCGCGAGTGTCTTGCGGTTGCCGTAGATGACATCCGGAGTGTCGTCGAGCAGACCGAGCCATTTGTCGATGTGCCGCTGCGCGGCGAGGGCGGTTGCCTTGTCGGTGATCGCGGTCCAGTCGACGTAACCGGTCGTGACGCCGTTGGCGAGGGGCAGATACTCGGTCGAGGTCCCGGTGAGGATCTTGGACAGTCCGTCGAACCTGTTGCTGTCGACGACGGTATCGCTATCACAGCGTCGGCGAACTTCGCGCGAGCGGCCTTAATCTTCTGCTGCATGTTCAATGTGACGGCTCCGGACGCGGCCGGGCCGATGCGAGCGATGACGCGGTCGACCCGGAAGCTACCGCCGAGCGGGACGAGGTCGACGATGGGGCGCTTCGTCTCGACCTCGGCCGGGGTGTACTCGGTGTTCAGCGGACGGAAGGCGGCGTCGGCCTGCGTGATCAGGCGCCGGTACCCGTAGGTGAGAGTGTCGCCGCCGGTCGGGCTGACCCTGTGTCGAACGTCATCCGGTTGAGGATGTCCGAGGACTTCGCGAACCCATCGATGACAGTGACGTCGACATCGTCCTGCGCGTTGGTCTTCGCCTCAGCGAGAGTGGTGGGCAACGGATTCTCCTAGGGGGTTCAGGCGCCGCCGAGTCGGGCGGATACGGCGTCGTGCAAGGTGGTCGCGCGCCGCTCGCCGGTCGGAGCGCCGTTGAATTCCCCGCCCCCGCGCGCGGGTCCTTTGGGCGCGGCGCGGTAGAGGTCGGGATCGGTGCCCACGGCGGTGGTGATAGCGGTGGTGAGGGCCGCGTCGAACCCGCTGTCGGCGGGGTCGAGGTCGGCGACCGAGGCGAGGAAGCTGCGGGAGTTGCCAGGCGGTCGCCGCGTGCGCCTTGCTCGGCGGCGACGCGTGGCGTCGGTGACCTGCTGCGAGGCAGCCTGGTTGGGCGAGTGCGCGGTGTTGGGGTCGCCATCCGGGGCAGATGCAGGTTCGCCCGCAGGCGATGTGTTTGCGTCGCCGCCCTCGCCCGAGCCGCCCTTGATGGGCCAGATCGGACGCCCATCGCGGCGGAAGCCGAGGGCGAGCTATCCGGTTCGCGGGTGTGCTGGCACAGTTTAAGCGGCGAGTTTAATATTCACTTTACCTCCCTTGGGTTCGCTGGGGTCCGGCTGAGGTGTCTGCGCTTCGCGCGAATCTCAAAGCGTCCCTAGGGTGGCTCGATTAGTGGCTTGCGTGCTCGAATTAAACGTTCCGGGGTGGGGAATGGCTGAAGTTCGTCGATCGAATTTCCTTAAGTGTGTTGCGGAGGGAGAGGGGTGGGAGTGTGACCGTGGCGTTAAGTACTACGCCAAAATGCTTTGCGGGGCACACTACCAACAAGCTAATTCCGGGAAGCCTCTCGTTGCCGCTAGGCCGCAGTTTTATGCGAATTCAATATGTGCGGCACAGAGTTCTCATGAGCTCGCTGGTGAGGGATACGGAGATTGGGAGTGTCCGCGCCCCAGGCAGGCGCGTGAGTGGTGTTCTGCACACTACGGTCAGTTGAGGGGGACGAATCGAATCGGATACCTGCGCCCGATTAGAAAGTATAAAGACTATCGCTCCGACGGCTCGATGAAGAGGTGCATTACTTGCGAACTAGTCAAACCGAACTCCGAATACTACAAGAGCGAAAAATCCGCTGACCGACTTAAGCGGGATTGCATCCAATGCAATTGGGCCTACAACTTGAAGCGTAGATTCAATATCACGCCACAGCAGTACGCGGAGATTCTCGAATTGCAGAACGGTGGATGCGCTATCTGTGAGCGAGGCTCCAGTGCGGATGGTAAGCGCCTAGCGATTGATCACTTCCACGGGTGTTGCCAGATGGATGGCGGTAGCTGCGGGAAGTGCATTCGAGGGCTCCTGTGCACTAGTTGTAACACTATGCTTGGTAAGTACGAGACATTGCCTTCTAGATTTCAAGATTCGTTGCACCTGAACTCGTATATTTCCAATCCACCCGCACGCCAACTTA
>NZ_VCLA01000191.1:77029-100711 GCF_009600885.1 Streptomyces jumonjinensis | reverse complement strand
CGGCGGCACCGTCCTCGACCCCTTCACCGGCTCCGGCACCACCGGAGTTGCCGCGCTGCAGGAAGGCCGGAGCTTCGTCGGGATCGAGCTGTCCGACCACTACGCCGCCGTCGCCGAACAGCGGCTGCGCGAGGCCGTCCTCACCCGGGATGACGTCGACCTCGCCGGGCCGGAGCAGTGAGCCCGACCGGGCCGGAGTCGACCGGCCCCAGACGCCACAGGGCGGCCGACGCATCGGGTTGATGCGCCGGCCGCCCTGTTCTGTGTTCGTCAGGTCGTCTCGAACGCCCTGCGGATCAGCGGCACCGCCTTCTCCAGATCGGCCACCGACCCGATCCGGACCTCCAGGTCCCCCGTCCCCAGATGGCCTATGCCGCGCACGTCACGCGAGAAGCCGTCCTCCAGCGTGACGGTGGTCGGGTCCACCTTCAGATAGACCAGGATCGCCTGCTGCTTCGGACGGAAGATCACGCACGCCACGTTCACCATCCGCCGGTAGACGATGTAGTGCAGCGTCGGCGCCGTCTCCACCTCACCCGAGGCGGTCAGCAGCTCATGCAACTCCCCGTACAGATCCCGGAGAGAAACAGGCACCATGTTGTCGACAGCCGCCTCCACCGGCATCGCGCCCTCGGTGGCGGACGGTCTCGCGGACTCCCGAGCGCGTCTCACCGGGATGGCCCCGGAGGTCCCCTGGGCGGACTCGATCAGCATCAGGCTCAGCAGCCCGCCGTCGAAGACCCGGTAGCGCACCAGATCGATCCGCTGACGCAGGTCGTGCACCGCGATCCGGTCGTGATGAGAGAAATCGGCGGCGATGCAGACCATCCGAGGGCTGCGCCAGTCGACCTCCCCGGCCGCCTCCTCACCCAGCTTCTCCCGGACCAGCGCCTCGAACTCGTGCCGGCTGCTCTTCAGCCACGACAGATAGGAGACCGCCTGGGACATGACCCCGTGATCAGACCCCTTCTTGTACTCGATCACGACCGGCGTGTTGTTCTCGTCCAGCCCCAGCGAGTCGATCCGCCCCCGGTGCCACGGACCCGTCGCGTACTCCGACGCCAGGAACCGGATCCCCAGCATCGCCTCCATACCGGCCTCGACCCTGCGCTGCAGCTCCACCTCCAGCGCCACCGTCGAACCCCGCACCTCCACATCCCGGCCATCCGCACGCAGCCGGAACAGCTTCAGATCACCCACACGAACCCCCAGCCCATCAGCAGATCGACTGGGCAGAGAATCCCCGCGAGTGGCTGGGTATTTCCTCTGAGATGGAATCGTGATCAAGGGCCTGTCGTGATGTGCGTATTGCCCGGATTGGCTCCTCTGTTCATGGAGAGAGGCTTCCTGCCATGGCGCATGCCTATAGGGACAGTCGGCGGGCGCATGGTGGGCGCAGGCATCTGGCGTGTTGATCACCGCTTGGCCGCTACGCCACTTCGGGTCGAGGCGATGTACTTGAGCTTGCGGCGGACGCGCTCCCCGAAATCGTCCGGGCGAGCCGCGCCGACGAGCCGGGCGGCATCGCCCCAGTTGCGGACGGAAGCACCACCACGGGCCCAGGCCAGGGCGACTTCGCGCTCATCCGGGTCTAGAGCGCCCAAAACCTCCAGGATGCGCGGATTATCAATGGTGACCCGAAGGATTCCCTGATCCGGCTCGCTGCCGTCTGCAGCCACATCCTGCAACGTCAGCCCTTCGGTAACCGGCTTCCCGAGCATCTCCACACGGCGACCACGCACCTTCCGCTCCCACAGCGGCTGGAGATCCCTGTGTACGCGGGCCACTTCCTGCCGCAGATACTTCGGCACGAGCAGGTCAGCGTTCGCCTCGTTGAGTATGGGGACCCAGTCGCCTAGCAGGGCTGTTGACACTGCCTCCCGCCAGCTTGCCGCCTTGCCGGATGGGATACCGAGCGTGTTGTGAGCCACGTGGTCGATCACGTCGTTCTGGCCGCGCACTGCAGCTTCGAGGCCCTCCAACGCGCTCAAGACTGGGGTCTCAAACCGTGTGAAGTAGTGCCAGACCCTGTTGGCCACGGTGCCCATCATCTGCCGTTCCGCAGGCGACAGCTTCTCCCGGGGTGGGTAGGTGCCGGTGATGGTAGGGACCCTGCGGATCAACCCGGATGAGGGGTACTTCTGCTCAAGATAATCGAGACCGCTTTCGCCAGCCGGATCGTACGGAGGTTCGGGTGAGGTCATGCTCGGTTCTCCCTTGAAGGTCGATGGTCCTCTACCTCTGGGCTCGGCAGAGCTGGGAACCGGCAGAAAATCCGAATGTATTTTTGTGACCTGCATCACTGCGCTGTTGCGTGCTGCGGCGGCCCGCAGGGGTGGCTGTCAGGGGGCGCTTTCCGTCTCGAAGCCCTTCGTGCTTCGACGGAGCTGGGAGCGGGGCTCTGTCGGAAACTGACAAGCCGTGCACGCGGGCACCCTTCGTCATCCCCGTCTGGTGGCATACGGGTCATCGTCCGCCCCGGGGAGCGCAAGGGGAGCGCGGACGCCTTTGGACGGTGCAACACGGCCCGGCACCCGCCGGACCGGCAGTGGTGCTCTGATCAGGCAAAACGCCACCTGGTAACACCAGACAACACGACCCGTCATGATCTCTAGCGTGCTTGTAATGCGTAGGTCGTCGGTTCGAATCCGACAGGGGGCTCTGAAGGACCCCAGGACTCACTCGCCGTGACCTGGGGTTTTTCTTTGCCGGACCAGTCGGCGGCGGAGCTCAGCGATCTTCGAACGCTCCTGCGTGCCCATTGCGTGCCCATTCTGCTCGGCAGGAGCCGGTGCGACCTCGGCGTTCGTAGGCTCGACCTCGGCGACGACTTGAAGGGGCCTCCGCACGGCTCCTCTCGGCACCATGGCGGCCGTCGCCTCGGCGGCGTCGCGCGCGGCCTTGGGCATGACCGACTGATAGATGTCCCGAGTGATGCGGCTGTCGCTGTGACCGAGGGTCTCGGACACGATCTTGACGTCGACCCCGGCGGCGAGCATGAGCGAGGCGGCGACATGCCGCAGGTCGTGCATCCGGATCGGCGGCAGGCCGGACAGCTCGACGAGCCGCTCGAACTGCGGTCAGCGTGCCGGGATGCAGTCACTCCCCGTTCTCCTGAGTGAACATGCGGCCGGTGTCGGTCCATGCCTCGCCCCATTTGAGACGCTCGACGGTCTGCTTGATCCGGTGCGCTTCGAGCACCTCGACGGTGTACTCGTCGAGCGAGATGATCCGCTCGCCGCTGTCGGTCTTAGAGGTCCTGGACCGTTTGCGGCGGGCGTTCGGGAAGGCGGCCCAGTAGTACCCCGAGTCTGACTCAAGGCCGGCCTTCGGGGACCTCCCCCCCCCGGGAGCGGCGGAGGCGGCGTAGCGCCAAGGGGCGCAGGACCAGGAGGTTGAGGCCGACGGCGGCCCCGATCTGGACACGCCGCACGCCGCCCGGCAAGCCGTTCTCCGCCTCGCACGCACCATCCGCGTGGGTCCCCTACGCTTCACCGCCGCCGAACACGCCCAGCGTCAAGAGGCCGCGGCTGAATACGGCTACAAAGGTAAATCCGGCTTCGCAGCCGACATCGTCCTCGCCTTCGTATCCGCTCGGTTCACCGCGAGCCTGCCGCTGTCCGAAGACCGCCGCCGTACGCCTCGCGCAGCACCGCACTGGTACCCGCGAGGCCCGGCCTATAGCCGAGTGGCCTCCTGCCCGCGGGCGCGCTAACGGCTGGGGTCGGAGTTTCTGGGGTGGGCGGGGTTGAGGAACCACTTACGAGCCGAGGCCAGCCACCAGGTCCCGCAGAAGGCGAGGACGACGCCGACCGCGATCGGAGCGTAGTTGAAGGTCTTCGCGGTGATCGGCGAGCTCTGCGGCAGCATGAACAGCACCGTGATCACCAGCACCCAGACGACGGCGATCGTGCCGACGACGGTGGACCAGGAGCCGAGGTGCCAGGGACCTTGCTCGAATCGGTCGCCCATCCGCAGCCGGAGGAAGGTGGGGATCACGTAGGCGATGTACAGGCCAATGGTCGCGATGGAGGTCACGGCCGCGTACGCGGTGCTGTTCCACAGGTAGGGCAGGCCGAGGACGAAGGCCCCGCCGGTGGCGAGCCAGACGGCGTTGGTGGGAGTGCGGGTGGCGGGGTTGAGTTTGTGCCACGTCGCGGAGAAGGGCAGGGCGCCGTCGCGGGAGAAGGCGTAGATCATGCGCGAGTTCGCGGTCACGGACGCCATGCCGCAGAAGAGCTGGGCGACGATGACGACGAGCAGCAGCCACTTGCCCGCCGCCGCGCCGAGGGCGTCCATGAGGATCTGCGCAGGGGGCACGCCCGTGGCCGAGTCGAGGGCGCCCGCGTAGGACTGGATGGCGTAGGTGAAGCCGAAGAGGAGGAGGAACCCGGCGGCGAGGGAGACGAGGATCGAGCGGACGATGCCCTTGGGTCCCGCGGTGGAGGCGTCGATGGTCTCCTCGGTCATGTGGGCGGAGGCGTCGTAGCCGGTGAAGGTGTACTGCGCCATCAGCAGCCCGATGAGCACCACGTGGACGCTGGACGAGAAGCCGGTGCTGTTGACGAACTCGCCGAACACGAAGCGGGTCGACTGATGCTGGTCGGGGATGAGGACCAGGGCTCCGCAGATGACGGCCACGCCAAGGATGTGCCACCAGATGGACACCTCGTTGAGGAAGGCGACGATGCGCACGCCGAAGGTGTTCAGGACGCCGTGCAGGACGAGGATGATCCCGAACAGCGTGATCGTGTGGCCCGGTGTGGTGGCGTAGTCGAACTGGAGATCGAGAAAGGCGTTGAGGAAGGTGGCCGCGCCGAAGTCGACGCCCGCGGTGACGGCTATCTGGCCAAGGGTGTTGAACCACCCGGTGAACCACGCCCACGCCGCCGCCGTGCGCCGGGGGGCCATGCGATGTGCCCAGAAATACAGGCCCGCGCTGGTGGGGTAGGAGGAGCAGACCTCGGCCATCGACAGGCCCACGAAGAGTGTCATCAGACCGACGAACAGCCAGCCCCACATGATCACCGCGGGCCCGCCGGTGTTCATGCCGTAGCCGTAGAGCGTCATGCAGCCGGACAGGACGGAGATGATCGTGAAGCTGATGCCGAAGTTGGCGCGGCCGGACATGGAGCGGGACAGCGTCTGCTGGTAGCCGAGTTGCTTGAGGCGCTCCTCGTCGGAGACTCGGGAGACATCAAGGGGCACGTATATTCCGTCCTTCGAACAGGAAGAGATGGTGGTCAGTGGTGTCGGCGGCGCTGCGGGCTGTAGGCCCAGGCGCGGTGCCGCAGGAACAGTTCGCGTGCCTGGCCGCAGTACGACCAGGGGGCGTGGGTGGCGTAGGGGCCGATCGCGTCGAAGATCTCCAGGGCTTCGTGGTGGCGGTTCGCGAACGACAAGGCGTGGGCGAGATAGTTGGCGTCGTCGGCGAAGCAGGCGTGCGGGAGTGGTGCCCGGTAGCGCCACCAGCGCTCCAGCGCGTGGTCGATCTGCGGACACTCGACCCAGGGATGGATCGTCAGCCCGTACGCCTTCCAGTCCCGCTCCTGGCGGGACCGATGCGACTCGGCGAGGACGACGAGGGGCAGGACCGCGATGGGTAAGCCTCTGGGTGCCATGGACGCCTGCTCCTCGGCCCACCACATCGCTTCGCCCTGTGCGCCGTGGCAGCCGGGGAACAGATAGGTGACGATCTCGTGGTGGGCCTCACGGTTCCAGGGATCGCGCTGCTTGATCTCTTCCCACACGCTGCCGAGCGTGTTCCGGTCGGGAGCGTGGGTACGCAGCAGAGCGAGCAGGACCACGAGCGGGGCAACGTCCTGCGGCCATACGTCCAGCGTGGCGCGGCAGGTGGCCCAGGCGTCCTTCATCAGTGCCCACCCGGCGTCCCGGCCGGCGATCATCGCGCGCAGGGCCTGTACGTTTCCGAGGAGGGCCAGGGCGTGCGGTGAGCGGGGCTCCGCTTTCGCCCAGGTGTCGGCGAATCTGAGCCGAGCCCCTGCCTCCGCGAGGACCTGGAGGCGGAAGATCCGTCGGTCCCAGTCCGGACCGGTGGAGAGCAGCAGGTCACGCGGGCCTTCCCAGCGGCCCATGGAAGCGTCTTCGAGTGCGCGCCGCAGTGCCTCGTCGCCCCGGGCCGGGTGTGTGTCCAGAGATCGGCCAGGCGTCATTTCCGCTCACCCCGCCCGGCGCTCGTTCCGCTATGGCTGTCGCGCTGTGGCGACGGACACCCGATGGGGCGTTCCAAGATCACGACCAAGCCATTCCCCGGCCTCTGAGCCATCCGGAGCCGTATGTGATTGCGGGCGCGGTCGCCAGGTCCGTATCCTGCTGGGCAACGCGTAGACGGAGACGAGTAGCCACGGATCACGCGAGCAGAGAGAGCCGCCGGAAGCTGTGAAGGCGGTCTCGCGCCCCGAGGCGAAGACCCTCCTGAGCGCGGGGAGGAACGGCTACGTCCGGTGGCCCCATGCCCCGCCGGCCGACCCCCGTGACCGGGTCCGAATGAGGCCGCCACCTGGTGGCGGCGAAAGTGCGGTGGTACCGCGAGTTCCCCTTCTCGCCCGCACTCCCAAGGGATCATGACGAAGTCCTTCGGAGGACCGAAATGATCCACAGCCGCGTACACGTCTCCGACCTGCGAGAACACGTTGGCCGTACCGTCTCCGTCTGCGGGTGGGTGAACACCCTCCGCCTGCAGAGCAAGATGCAATTCGTCGTCGTACGGGACGGCACCGGCATGGTGCAGGTGACCCACCGGCGCGACGACGGACCGCTGGAAGCCCGGCTCGAATCCCTCACCCCCGAGTCCGCCGTCCGGATCACCGGCCGTGTCGTCGACGCAGCCCAGGTCAAGCTCGGCGGCCTGGAGATCGTCCCCGAAGCGGTCGAGATCCTGAACCTGGCCGCCACCCCGCTGCCGATCGACGAGCACACCGCCTTGGAGCAGCGGCTGGACTGGCGGTTCCTGGACGTACGCCGCCGTCCCGCCACCCAGCTGATGTTCGCCGTGCAGACCACCCTGGAGCAGGGCATGCGCGAGTACGCCTACGCGCAGGGCGCCACGGAGATGCACACCCCCAAGCTCATGGGCACCGCCTCGGAGTCCGGCGCGGAGGTCTTCAAGCTCGGCTACTTCGACCGCAGCGCCTATCTGGCGCAGTCGCCGCAGTTCTACAAGCAGATGGCGATCTCGGCCGGGATCGACAAGGTCTTCGAGATCGGGCCCGTCTTCCGTGCGGAGCCGTCGTTCACCTCCCGGCACGCCACCGAGTTCACGGGTGTCGATGTGGAGCTGGCCTGGATCGACGGCGTCGAGGACGTGATGGCGTTCGAGGAGCGGATGCTCGCCCACGCGATCGCCAAGGTCGCCGACGCACACGGTGAGGCGATCGCCGAGCACTTCGGCATCGAGGTCACCGTCCCCACGACGCCCTTCCCCCGTATCACCATGTCCGAGGCGCACGAGATTCTGCGCGAGGGCGGCTGGGACCCGGAGGGAATCAAGGAGGACCTGGACCCGGAGGGCGAGCGGAGCATCTCGGCTCACATCGAGGCGACCACCGGACACCAGTTCGTGTTCATCACGCACTACCCGGTGGGCATCCGGCCCTTCTACCACATGCGGCCCGCCGAGGACCCGGGCGTGACCCTGAGCTTCGACCTGCTCTGGAAGGGCCTGGAGATCACCACTGGTGCGCAGCGTGAGCACCGGTACGACGTGCTGGTGAAACAGGCCGCCGAGAAGGGGATGAGCACCGAACCGCTGCGGGACTACCTGAACGCGTTCCGGTACGGGTGTCCTCCGCACGGCGGACTCGGCATGGGGCTCGGGCGGGTGCTGATGGTGATGCTCGGCCTGGACTCCATCCGTGAGGCCAGCTTCCTCTTCCGCGGGCCGAACCGGCTCACCCCGTAATCGGCCGCGAGCCGCGTCCCACGGCACGGGCGAGTGCCTCGTACCGTGGGACGCGGCCTCAGTAGCGAACATGGCGCAGGTCATGCGTCCACGCCTCGCCGGGGTTCTTGTCCCAGTAGGAACGCAGCGCCAGCTCCCGCTCAGAGAAGCGGCCCTGGTGGCACAGGCCACCGTGGGAGAGGGTGACGCTCATGGTGAGCGCCGACTCGGTGGTGACCCAGTGAGGCGTCAGGGCGTGACTCCACAGCTGGTCACCGGGTCGCATGGTGAGGGACTGGCGATCAGCCCGGTCGTGCTCGGGCGGGTCCTCGCCGGTGGTCTTGCCGATGACCGCCGCGTCGGCCGGCAGGTGCTTGTCGGGGTCGAGGTAGCTGTGGAAGGTCTTGGTGCCATGGACCTGCCAGACCAGGCCGTGCGAGTTGTCGTTGTGGTAGGTCGAGGACGCGCCTTCGGTGGAGAGGAACAGGATGGGCGCCAAGCGCTGCCAGGTGAAGCCCCGGGCGGACAGATGGGTACGCCAGGGGACCATGACCTCTTCCTGGAAGCCGTCCAGGAGGTCGCCGTAGAAGCGGCTGAGATTGAAGTGCACCAGCCGGAACGGCCAGGTGACGACCTCCTCGATCGGCGCGGTACGGAAGGCGGCGGTGCGGTCCATCCGCACCTGCCAGTCGTCGTCCCCGAGGACCGCGAACCGTACCTCTTCGTCCCTGCGGAGGTGGTCGAGGAAGTCGACAGGGGGCAGAAACAGGTAGTCGAAGAGGAGGTCGAGCGGGAAGTTCGGCGGCTGCCGCCATCGCTGGGTGAAGTCATCGGGTGTCGTGATCGTCATCAGGCGGTCCATGGAGTCGTGTCGGTCGATCCCGTACTCACGCAGACACGGCGCACGGCGCGTCGCGGTGGTCGGGCGTGGTGGAGGGGCGGCAGATGGCGGCGCAGTCCGGGGTCACCCGGTCCTGCGCCGGATCGGTCAGAAACTGTCTGATCGCGGCACGGGGCGCGAGGACACCGACCGACGCCTGCCCGTAGGGACAGCGCCGTATACGGCCGTCGGCGGACACGTACGCGGTCGCCGAGCGGCACGGCTGCCGCTCGCCCTCGGTCGTCGGCAGCTGTAGATCCCGCAGCTCATCGAGGTAGGCCCGGTACCGGTCGGACAGTTTGAAGCAGCGTCCCAGCGCGTCGGCGTCGAGACGCTGCCGCACCAGATAGTCCTGGACCGACATCCCGTCGCGGCGCAGGGCGCGCTCGTCGAGGACCACGGGGCTGAACTGGACCTCCACCCTGGCGTCAGCCACGTGGTCGGCCAAGGTCTGGCACTCGCTATCGCTCAGGTTCCAGCAGGTGACGTGCAGGATCTTCGCCTCGGCGCTGATGGCGCGCAGCGTGTCGATGCCCGAGGCCGCTGTACGGGTGGTGCGTCCCAGCACCATCGCGCCCTGTGAGTCGGCGGAGACGGTCACGTTGGCCAGCAGATCCGCCACGTGGGAGAGGGCGATCACCTCGGTCACGGTGCGGGCCGAGGTGACCATCGACACCGACATGCCGAACTGGTGAGCCAGTCGTACGAGCTGCCTGAGCTGCGGATGGTGGGTCGGCTCGCCGCCGGTCAGACACACCCCCTCCACTCCCGTCTCCCTCAGTCGCGACAGGGTGCGGGTGTAGGTCGGGGTGTCGAGGAAGCCGTGGGCGCGGTCGGCCCGGAAGCAGAACCCGCAGGCCACCTTGCAGTGCCCGGCCGTGGAGATCAGCGCGGTACGGACATGGATGCTCATTGCACCCCCGTGTTGTCCCACACGGCGATCTCCACGGTGCTCGTATAGAAGGCGCACATCTCGGGGTCCGGGGTGCTGCCGCCGATGAGGGCCTGTTCGTTGCGGGACGGTCCGCCGCAGATGGCGAGCGCGGGGCAGTTCCCGCACTCCGGCATCGGGGCGACCTTCTTCGCGACGCCGGTCAGGAGGCCGGGGTCGACTCGGAGCTCGTCGAGGGTGTGCAGGAACGATGGCTCGGTGAAGTTGATGTCGCACAGGCTGACCCGGTTGCCGGGCAGCAGGGCGGCGTTCAGAGTGCGGTCGCCCTGCATATGGTCGAACAGCATCGGCCGCCGGGTGTCGAGGGCCTGGAAGGCGCGGTCCAGGACGGAGAACAGCATTCCGCCCCGTGTGAAGGCGGCCTGGCGGGCTTCGTACAGCTCACGCGCGAGGTCGGCACCGTTGACCTGCCAGCGGCCCGCGGTCGGGATGGGCGTGTTGACGTAGATGAACTTCAGCCCGAGGTCGTCGATGATCCACCGGACGGTATCGGCGAGGCGTCCGATGTTCGCGGCTGTCGGGGTGAGGTTGCAGCCCACATGCAGCCCGTCCGCCTCGATGAACCGGGCGACGTTGCGGCGAATCCGGTCGTCCGCGGGCTGCCCGCCGAGGAGGAGCCGGTGCGCGGAGTTGATGCCCGGCGGTCCGTCGATGGAGATGCCGACCCCGTACTCGTACGCGACGAAGTGGTCGAGCGCCTCGCCGGTGAGCCGGGCTCCGTTGGTGACGACGGTGCGCCGCACCCTGCCCACGTCGTAGCGGTCGGAGAGGTCGTCGGCGAGTTGGTCGCCGTACCGCATGAGATCGAAGCGGATGGTCGGCTCGCCGCCGAACCATTGGATGGACACCTCTTCGTGGCCGGCGTTCTGCTCGAACAGGAACTCCAGCCCGTCCGAGAGCTCTTCCTTCGTCAGGTCCGGCTTGCCGCTGTTCGTATCGACGAAGCAGTACGTGCAGGCCATGTTGCAGCGGTCGGTGAGGACCACACGCAGTCCGCTGATACGGCGGGGGGTGCGGTCGAGGCCGAGGAGTCGAAGGCGGTCATGGAGTGCTTCGCGCCGGTCGGCCTCAGGGCCGCCGGGGGTGAAGCCGAGCCCGGCGAGGGCTTCATGGGTCGTGGTCGGGGGGACCCCGGCGAGGTCGTGGACCTCGCCGGAGTCGATGAACACACTGTCCAGCGCGACCGGGTCGAGGAGAACCGCTTCCCCGTCCCGTTCGTACTGGAAGTACTTCCCCCACAGCATCCGGGGGACGGCCATGGTGGTCAGGCCGCCGCTTCCTCTTCGGCTATCCCGAGCTCGCCCATGACCGCGCGGACCGTCTCCTCGGCGGCGGCCTGGAGCTTCGCGGAGGTGGCCGGGGAGCCGCCGTCCGCGAGGACGATCACGCCGGGCAGCGTCGGATTCGGCGCGATGACGGTGATACCGGCCGGGTCGGCGCTGATGACCATGATCGCGTCCTTCAGCTCGACCCAGTCGGCCCGCTCCTTGAGCGCCTCGATGATGCGACCCTGCTTCTCCTGGAAGGAGGCACGCTCGCCCATCCACACGCCGGCCTTGGACTTGGAGTCCACGACATCCGCGTAAATCAGGTGATCCTTCTTCTCTCGCCTGGCTTGAGGCATGGCTGATCCCTTCGTGTGTTGGATGTACTGGAACGACCCCTTGCGTCCGCCGGGGTCCGGCGGCTACCGCCCCACGGGGAGTCGGGTGGGGCAGCGCTTATCAGCTCCGTGACGACCGGGCACAGCGTGGTGCCGGCCTTGGGGTCGCTGGCTGGCGGCCCTGGTCCACGGAGCAAGTCCTAGAGGGTGCCTTCACGCTCCCTGCGTGCCTTGACCAGGGCGCGGTGCAGCCCGTCGGGCGGGTTCAGGGTGCGGGGGCCGGTGGGCAGCCGGTACCAGTGGAGCCCGGGTCCAGTGGCGCGGTCCGCCTGTGGGACCACGACGTGGCAGGTCAGCCCCAGTGCGACCGTCCCCATTTCCTCCCACCGCGCCGCGATGCCGACCGGCATCAGGAAGTACATCCGGGGCTCGCGCCCACCGCCGTCGAGGATGGCCGGCCCCACGGGCAGTCCCTGCTCCTCGATGAGCGTCACGGCACGGCGCCCTACGCCCTCGGGCGCACGGATGGCGTCCCACCAGGTACCGGCAGGACACAGCTCCGGCTCAGTGCCGATGGGCATCCACCTTGGTAACCGCGCGGTCGAGATTGCGTCCGGCATAGGAAAGGCCCCCTCACAACTGGGTGTGAGAGGACCATTCCACGTACAAGGCGGGGGTGCGCGGACAAACTGTCCGCACCCAATTCACGCCAACTAAGCTTATGGGTAATGCCGTTGTGTTACGCGACGCCCGCCCAAGCTCCGAACGCGGACAGCTCGGTGGACGGGTGCGCGTCCATACGCAGCAGCGATCCGAGCGTTTCGCGTACGGATGGGTGGAATCGGGTGTGGCTCGGGGCGATCTTCCTCGCCCGCTTCAGCTCGGCGAACGCGCCGCCGCGATCCCCTTCCACCAGACGCGCGGACGCGACGTCGATGTGGTGGTGGCTGGATCGCTCGCCGACCGTCGAGGCCGGCGGCACCCATGTGGCTCCGCCCTGCCCCCATTCGGCGAGCCGTGCCAGTGCCTGCTCGCTGTCCCCGGTGTCGATCAGCGCATGCACCGCGTGGATCCTGATGTTCGTCGGCCCGAAGCTCATCTCGTAGGCGAGGCTGTCCCTGTTGTCCGCCATGCGCGCGACCTGCTCGGCCTCCCGGAGGAACTCCTCGGCTCCCTCAGGGTTGTTCTCCCGCGACTCCACCACCGCGAGCTTCAGCAGCAGCGCCCCGTCGACCGCCAGCGCATCGTCGGTGTACGAACGCTCCGGCTGAAGCCGCTCCAGCTCCCCTCGCAGACCCTTGAGCTTGCGCCGGGCCGACTCGGTCGCGCCCTGGCGCAGCATCGACCCCGCCACCAGGAAGCCGGCGGTGACCTGCATCAGCGGATCGCCGCTCCGGTCGGCGGCCCACCGCACCCGCTCCAGCGCCGTGTTGCCCAGGTCGTGATGCCCCATCTTGTGGGCCAGGCTGTTGACCGCGCGATAGGCACGGGCCAAGTGCCAGAAAGCCTTCTGTTGTTCAACGCCCTTCGCGCCGAGCGCCACGTGGGTCAGCTCAGTGATCACCGGGGGCAGCAACGGCCCCATCGGAACGTAACGGGCATCACGCCGGAGAGCCGCGATCTGGTCCACCTCGGAGGCCAAGACCGGCAACGCTCGCGGCCGGATCTCCAACTCGTCAGGGGCGTCGAAGCACAGCAGTGTCCGTCGCAGCTCCGGGATGACGGCGTGCACCCCGTCCTCGGCTTCCGGGTCCCCGTAGTACGGCTGGCCCGTCAGGACTTCCGGGCCGAAGCGCAGCGCTCGCGCCAGAGCCAATATCAGGCTCGGCGTCGCCCTCCGTGCGCCGGATTCAAGCTTCTGGATCTGACTGGCGGAGACCGCTACCCGCTGGGCGAGCTGTGCGGCGGACAGCCCCCGCGTCTTGCGTGCCACCCGGAGCCGGTCTCCCAGCATCAAGCTCTCGCCCACGTCGGCATCCCCTCGCTGGTTGGAGCACTACGGCCAGAGTACGGATCGTGGGCAACCCTCAGAAGGCCCGTCGCTGAGAGTTGACAAGATGGTCGCCCTGGGGATTTGCATGCCTGGTGAAAGCGATTGCTCCGACACCCAGTATGGGTCTGTGCCCGGCCGGTCTGTGCCGGTCGGGTGGGCGTGTAGTCGCAGTCCTCCCTACAGGGAGCTTCTTGCTACCCCTCGGCCCCAACCACGCGTAGCAGCTCCATCACTTCCTCCTGCAGTTCTGGTTACGCAGACGAAGAGCGCTCTATGGCGACAACGGGATACCCGGCAGGCGAGAGGAATGAGTCGCGAGGAGGCTACTGTCCCCGCGACCACCTTGGGCTGAAGGGCTGGAAGAGGAGCTTGCACGCATCAGCGACTACTGAGGGTCGGTTGGACCTTGTAGCAGCCCAACTCGTTCAGGGAGGGGAGAGTCCGATTGCGTGAGCGGACGGGGTGGCACAGAGCGGATTCGGCGGCACGTGGGGCCGTGCCGTACCTCTCTGACCAGCGGATACGGGATTCGGTGACACGGCCCGGCACTACCCGGGAGGATCTTGCAGGCCCTTGTAATGCGTAGGTCGTCGGTTCGAATCCGACAGGGGGCTCTGCCGAAAGCCCAGCTCAGACACTGTCTGAGCTGGGCTTCTGTGTTCAGCGGAGGCGGCGGGCCCGGCCCTGGGCGTGGGGTGGCGGGGCCCGGGTCAGGTCGCCGTGTAGGAGATTCTCACCTTGCCGTCGTCCTCGCCGAGGAAGTCGTGGGTGAAGGAGCCCGCGGCGTCAGCCGGTGTCCAGGTGGCCCTGCCGCGTGCGACCTGGTCGTCGCCGCTCGTGGAGTCGTAGTCCCACAGGTTCACCTCGATGCTGAAGCCCCGGTCCGTCGGGTATTCGGCGGTCGGGCCGGAGATGAAGGAGCCCTTGGAGTCGTCGAACTCCACGCGGTGGTCCTTGTCGCGGTTCCACAGGTCGGTGGCGCCGTGGGTGGTGAGCACCCGGATGCTGCCGTAGACCCGGGGGTCCGTGGAGCCGTCGTCGAACTGGAGGAGATCGGCCGCGGTGATCCGCACGCTCCGGGGGGCGTCCTGGCGGGGGCCGAACTCGTTCCACGCGATGAGCTCGTCGATCAGCGAGGGGGCCGTGTAGTCGTCGGCGTAGTCCATCGGGACGATGCCGAGCGACGGGCGGAGCTTCTCGGTGCGGATGCCCCAGACGTGGTCGAGGACCCTGAACACCACCCGCTTGGCCATATGGGCGGGTGAGGCGAGGGTGGCGTAGCAGCTCAGATGGTTGATGTAGAAGTTCTTCTTGCCGGTGTCCTTCAGGGCCTTGTCGAACTGGGACTTCACCTCCCCGACCTTGCCGTCGGCGTCGTCCGTGTCGTAGTGGTCCTGAATGCTGGCGTCGCCCCAGGGGATTCCGGGGAGTCCGGCGACATTGGAGAGCACCACGATCTTGCCGCGCGCCTTGTCGAGCGTCGGGATGCTCGACTCGGTGTGGAACAGCCCCGGGAACTTGTGGCTGACCTCCTCGAAGCGCGCCTTGAACCCCGCGTCGGTTCCGTCGTCGCCCTCGTCGTCGTTGTGGTACTCGTGCTTGATCCTCATGAGGACCGTTTCCTGCTTGTTGGTCTTCAGGAAGTCGTAACAGTCGTTGATGACATCCAGGAACGACAGCTCCTGATACACCGAGCCATGGTGGATGAGGAGGCTGCCGTTGAAGTTGCGGCAGCGGATGTCGAGATAGCGGATGCCGGCCGCCAGCTGCTTGGCGATGCTGAAGGGCTTGCTCTGGCACTGCGCCCAGTCCATGGGGAGGACCGCGCCATGGGTGGCCCCGGACTCGTGGGTTCCGGGGATGGTCAGGTCCTGGAGGCCGAGGCCGTCGTCCAGATGGGACATCCAGTTGTGGAGCTGATACATGTCCTGTCCTTCGGGTCGGGTGCACCGCTCCCTTGAGGGGCGGTGCGGGGATCAGCGCTGAAGGGTGTAGGTGAGATCGGCCGCCCCGTGGAGGCCGGTGAGATGGACGGTGTGCGGTCCGGGGGCGGTGCGGCCGTCGACGGTGACCGACTGGCGGACGAGCTCGTCGTCCGGGTCGGGGGAGTCGGAGTCCCAGACCAGGGCGGTGACGACGAAATTGCCGTCGAAGCTGGCGAGGAACCCGTGGTCGACTCCCGGCAGCTGGTAGGGAGGCTTCTTGTCGGACAGGGCGTCGTCCCGTTCGACATGCCACACACGGCGTCCGTTGACGGTGATCTCGCCGTACAGATCGTCGCCGCCGGAGTCGTCGCCGGCGGTGATCGTCACCTTGTCCACGCGGAGCGTCGACGGATTCTTCGGGGGTTCGGGCAGCACCCCCGTGGCCACGATGGGGTAGTGGTCGCTCGGATCGGTGACCTCGACATGCTTCCCGCCGGCGGTGACGGTGTAGGCCGCGGTGGTCGGGGCGCTGACGTCCACCGTCCAGTTCTCCAGCAGGGTGTGCCCCGTGCGCTGGAGGGCCAGATCCAGATCCTCCGGTCCGTCATCGGGATACCGGGCATGGGCCAGGGTGTTGGCCTTGGTGTCGAAGGAGTACGTCCTGCCGGTACGCGCCGCGTCCTCGGCCCTCAGCGTCGCCAGCGTCGAGCTGTACTCGGCGCGGTCGTGGCGGTCCACATTGAAGTCGCCGACGAGCAGCACGGGTTCGCCGCTGGGGATCAGGCCGGTGTGCTCCTTCTCGGTGAGGAAGTCGTCGAGCTGGGTGAACTGGCGATGGCGGATCTTGGCGGCGTTCTGGCGGTAGGACTTCTCGTCGCCGCACCCGGTGTCGGTCGACTGCGGATGGGTCCCCACGACATGGAGGGTCCGCCCGTCCTTCTCGACCCTGGCGTAGGCGAAACCCTTGGCGGACTCGTGGTCCCAGCCGCAGCCGTCCGCGTAGATCAACTGCTCGGCCCAGGTGATCGGATGACGGCTGACGATGGCGATGCCGCCGTTCTCCGGTTCGGTGTGCGTACTGGTCCACTGGGAGCGGTTCCAGGGCATGGCCTGCTTGCGGTCCGGCCAGTCGTCCGCGCCCACCACCCGGGTCTGATGGATGTACCCCGCGTCATGGAGGCCGTTGAGCAGGGCGGTCGACGGGGCGATGTTGAAGAGCTCTTCCAGTACGACGACATCGTTGCCCTGGAGGAAGGGCAGCTTCAGGATCTTGGCCACTCTGTCGGCGTTGTGGAAGTCGTCGCCGCCGATCGAGACGATCCACGGCAGCAGCATGGTGTTGTAGTTGGCCACCTTGACGGTGGTGCTCATGGATCTCGCCTTTCGCGGCAGTACGCCTGTTCACCTGCGGGGTGTCCGATTCCGGACATCGCCTTCGACAGGTGAATTCCCCTGTATGTGAAGGAATGTAGCGATTTAGCGCGTCATGTCCACCATGAGACATTGGGCCGGGCGGCTCGGAAGGGAACGGCTCCACCCCCTCCTCCCGCCTGCCGCCACAGGGCTCGGCGGTCGATCGGAGCCCGAACGCCACCCGCGCGCACTCCACTCGTACGAGTGAATGGCACGTGTCAACGCGCGCATCGCCCCGAGTCGACAGGCGTTATTCGCGCCGGAGTTCGATGTGTCACCGGTTCTGATCACTCGGGTGTGGCGGAGAAATATTCCTGAGTAGCGTTGCGGCGGAAATGGTCCGCGGACTTCATCTTCATACGGGCCCCTGTCATCAATTCGGCATGCGCAGGGGAAAGGCCGTTAATGCGACTGATCGATCCAGGACGCACGATGCGGTATCGAATTTCATATGAAAGCTCTGCGGCACTGCCATCCGACCTGTTGTCCCACCCGAAGGGAGAAGTGCCGTGAAGACGCGCCCAGCGCTGCTCATGACGCTGTTGACCATGGGCATGACCCTCGCTCTGGCCATCGGCCTCACCCCCGCCGCGCCCACCGTCGCGCACGCCGAGACCAAGCTCGATCACCGGCCGATCGTATTCGTGCACGGATACAACTCCGGCCCCGGAGTATGGAATGGAACGAAGGACAGGGCCAAGACCTACGGCTACAACGAGAACGAGCTGTTCGCCTTCGACTACAGCAAATTCACGCCCGGTGATACGACGATCCTCAACATCGCGGCCAAGCTCGGCGCGTACATCAAGGACAGCAAGCTGACGGACAAGTCACCCGACGGAAAGATCGACATCGTCGCCCACTCCATGGGCGGACTGGTCTCCCGCGCCTATCTCAAGCAGGAACTGGGCCACAAGATCACCTCGCATCTGATGACCTACGGCACGCCCAACCACGGGACGAATCTCGCCGACTGGGGATGCGGCACCGGCGTCAAGTGCGACGGCCAGACCGGAGAGATGCAGCGCAACTCCACCGTCCTTCAGTATCTGAACCAGGACGACGAGACCTACGGCGCCACCGAGTACGCCACCGTGCGGGCGAACGTCGGGGACGAACTGATCGTCAACGTCGCCCACGCCGGCACCGACCTCTGCGACGGCATGGTCTTCGGCGAGACCGAGAAGGGCGACGACGCGGGCAACTACGCGGGCCGCACCAGCGTCATCAACGGCGCCGAGCTCAACCTCGTCTCCTCCTGCCTCGCTCACGACGGCCTGCGCAACGACCCCTGGGTCGTCGAGAAGACCCTTCAGTGGATCGCGGACGCCGACGGCGCCCACACGCCGAAGGCCGCGCAGATCGTCTGCGGACCCCTGGCCGAGCACTGGGGGAAGGACAAGTGGGTCGCCGCCTACGCCCAGTCCTGTGTGACCGCGACCGGAGCCCCGAAGGCGAAGACCAAGACCGTCAGCACCGAGCTCCAGATCCGCGGCTGCGGCTACTACTACTCCTTCGCCGCGACCTGGTGGTACGCGGGCCGCAGCGACGTCACATGCGAGGTCGCCTACGAAGGAACCCTGCTGCGCAAGGGCTCCCAGCTCGCGCACACCAAGTCGTCCCGCAGTGAGAACGCGCGGACGATGGAGATCAGCACCGACGGGGCCACGGCGAGCAAGGGCGACACCGTCTCAGGGACGTGGACCTTCGGCGCCCACGCCTACCAGGACTCCGAGTGGGACGTGAAGGACGCCACAGCGGAGACCGGGACGCTCACCCTCTCCTGACCTCGGCATTCCGAACGGCCGGCCGTGCGCGCTCCGACGCCCGCACGGCCGGCCGTTCCCCGCGTACGGTGCCGTACGCCACCGGTGGCGCCCTCAGCCGCGGCCCTCAGCCGCCGCCCTCAGCCGCGGCCCGAGATCCGGTCCGCCAGCCTCGCGATCCGGTCGGTCTCCACCGTCAGGCCCGCCGATTCGCGGCGGTCCGCGCCCCGGTAGGCCGCGTACATCGCCTGCACCCCCAGCCAGCGCAGCGGCTCCGGCTCCCAGCGGCGCACCCGGTGGTTCACCCAGGGGAGCCCGGTCAGCTCGGTGTCGCCCGCCTGGCCGGAGTCCCGCTGGATCAGATCGCGCAGGGTGCGCCCGGCCAGATTGGCGGTCGCCACACCGGAGCCGACGTATCCGCCGGCCCAGCCCAGCCCCGTCGACCGGTCCAGGGTGACCGTGGCACCCCAGTCACGGGGCACCCCGAGCACCCCCGACCAGGCGTGGTCGACGGCGACGCCCGCCGTGGTGGGGAAGAGCTTCACCAGCATGTCGCGCAGCGCCCGGACGGTCGCGGGCTGGGTGCGGCCGTCGTTGTCCGTGCGGGAGCCGTAGCGATACGGAACGCCCCGCCCGCCGAGCGTGATCCGGTCGTCCGCGGTGCGCTGGGCGTAGACATAGGCGTGCGCCATGTCGCCGAGGGTCTCCCGGCCCTCCCAGCCGATGGTCTCCCACACCTCCGGCGGCAGCGGCTCGGTGGCGATCATGGAGGAGTTCATGGGGAGCCAGGTGCGCCGCTGGCCCTTCACCGAGGCGGTGAACCCCTCGGTGCAGCGCAGGATGTAGGGCGCGCGGACGGTGCCGTAGGGCGTTACGGCGTGCTGCGGCCTGATCTCGGTGACCGGGGTGGACTCATGGACGGTGACGCCGAGGTCCGCCACGGCGGCGGCCAGGCCCTTGACCAGTTTGACCGGGTGCAGCCGGGCGCCGTGCGGAGTCCAGGTGGAGGCGACGGCTCCGGCGACCCGGACGCGTTCGGCGGTCTCCCGCGCCCCGCGCAGGACGCGGTCCTTCTCGCCGAAGGCGAGCTCGCCGGCGTGGAACGCCTTGAGGCGGGCCGCCTGGGCGGGGGTGTAGGCGACTTCGAGCACACCGCCCGCGTGGATATCGGCGTCGATGCGCTCCTCCGCGGCCGTCCGGACGACTTCGGCCACGGTGTCGTTCATGGCCCGCTGGAGGCGGACCGCCGCGTCATGGCCGTGCAGCCGGGCGTAGCGGTCGCGTCCCGCGATGCCGTTGTAGAGCCAGCCGCCGTTCCGCCCGGACGCGCCGTAGCCGCAGAACCTGGCTTCGAGGACGGTGATCTGGAGGAAGGGCGCGGCCTTCTTGAGGTAGTACGCCGTCCACAGTCCGGTGTATCCGCCGCCGATGACGCAGACGTCCGCGGTGGCGTCGCCGGGGAGCGGCTCGCGGGGGGCGGGAAGGCCGTCCCGCGCGTACCAGAACGATATTCCGCCGTTGACGGTGCTCCCGGCCATGGATGTCCCCTGCTGCTCGTTCCTGCCCTGACATGCGGCTCTGTCTGCGCGGACGACTGTACGCACCACATCGGTACGGGAGAACGGCACTGGCACGCCCGGGTCGCGTACGTACCATCGGGGCATGACCGAGGTTCCGGAAGCCCTGGCGGAGATGCAGCGGAGGTACGGCGGAGCGGCGGGCCGCGCGTTCATCGAGCTCCTGCCCGCGCGCGCCGCCGCGTTCCTGGAGCGCTGGGAGCTGAGACGGACCGGCGACCCCATGCACGGCTGCGTCGCGCTCGCCCTGCCGGTGGAGCGCGCCGACGGCACACCCGCCGTGCTGAAGCTCCAGACGCTGGACGAGGAGAGCGCGGGGGAGCCGCTCGCGCTGCGGGCGTGGGGCGGGGACGGCGCGGTACGGCTGCTCGACCACGATCCGGACACCAACACCCTGCTGCTGGAGCGGCTCGACTCCAGCCGTCATCTGTCGTCGGTGGCCGACTCGCGGGAGGCGGTACGGATTCTCGCCGGGCTGCTGGCCCGGCTGACCGCGCTGCCCGCGCCCGGCGGGCTGCGCGGGCTCGGCGGGATCGCCGCCCGGATGCTGGACGAGACGCCCGGCGCGGCACGGCTGCTCGGTGACGAGAGCGAGCGGCGGCTGCTGCTGGACTGCGCCGCCGCTGTACGGGAGGTCGCGGGCGAGAGCGGGAACCGGCTGCTCCACTGGGATCTGCACTACGACAACATCCTGGCCGCCGAGCGGGAGCCATGGCTGGCGATCGACCCCAAACCGCTGGCCGGGGACCCGGGTTTCGAGCTCATGCCCGCCCTGCGCAATCGCTATGACCCGGCCGAGACGCGGTGGCGCTTCGATCTGCTGACCGAGGCGCTGGGGCTCGACCGGGCGCGGGCGCGGGCCTGGACGCTCGGGCGCGTACTCCAGAACAGTCTGTGGGATCTGGAGGACGGCGAGCGGAGGCTCGCGGCGGACCAGCGGGAGATCGCGCGGGCGCTGCTCGGGCGGGACTGAGCCCGCCGGGGGATGTCCCGGGGGGCGGTTTGGCGCCGTGGGCAGGCCATCGGGCAGGCTGACCTCATGATTCGTACAGCTGTGCCTGAGGATGTGCCCGAGATCCACCGTATGGTCCGCGAACTGGCGGAGTATGAAAAGGCTCTGGACGAGGCCCGAGCGACCGAGGAGCAACTGCGTGAAGCGCTCTTCGGCGAGCGGCCCGCCGCCTATGCGCATATCGCCGAGACGGACGATGGCGAAGTGGCCGGATTCGCGCTGTGGTTCTTGAATTTCTCGACCTGGCGCGGGGTGCACGGAATTTATCTGGAGGATCTGTATGTACGTCCCGACCGGCGTGGCGGGGGGCATGGCAAGGCGTTGCTGGCGGAGCTCGCGAGGATCTGCGTCGAGCGCGGCTATGAGCGTCTCGAATGGTCGGTGCTGAACTGGAACACCCCGTCGATCGACTTCTACCGGTCGCTCGGCGCGAAGCCGCAGGACGAGTGGACGGTGTACCGGCTGACGGACGAGGCCCTGGCCACGCTGGGTACGCGGCGGTAGCCCGGCCCGCCGCCGGGCACCGTCTTCTGGAGCCCCCTGCGCGGGCTCTCAGGGGACCAGGACCACCTTGCCGGTGGTGCCCCGGGTCTCTATCGCCCGGTGGGCCCCGGCGGCGTCCGCGAGCGGGAAGCGCTGTACGGCGGGGCGCAGCCGGCCCGCGGCGGCCTCGGCGAGGGAGCGCTCCTCCAGCGCGCGCAGACCGCCGGCCTTCTCCAGCATCGCCGGTCCGAGCACCAGCTCCGAGGTGATCTGCCGTTCGGCGAGCTCCTCGTCGGTGAAGGTCAGTGGGCCGCCGTCGTGCAGCTTCTCGCCGGCCCAGCCGAAGACGAGATGCCGGCCGCCCTTGGCCAGCAGATCGACGGCGGCGCGGCCGGCGGTCCCGCCGACCGCGTCGAAGACGATGGTGGCGTGCCGCTCGCCGAGGTGGTCGCGGACCTGCTGGGGCCAGTCCGGCTGCTGGTAGTCGACGGCGGTGTCGGCTCCGTTGGCGAGGACGAGCGAGACCTTGGCGGCCCCGCCCGCCAGCCCGACGACCAGCGCGCCCGCGTTCTTGGCGTACTGCACCAGCAGGGTGCCGATGCCGCCCGCGGCGGCGAGGACGATCACGATGTCGTCCGGGCCGAGGCCGGTGAAGTCGAGGATGCCCAGAGCGGTGCGTCCGGTGCCGATCATCGCGACGGCCTCGGCTTCGTCGAGGGTCCCGGGGATCTCATGGAGCCGCTCGACGTCGGTGACGGCGAGGTCGGCGTATCCGCCGGGGACCATTCCGAGGTGGGCGACGACCTTCTTGCCGAGCCACCGCTCGTCGGTGCCCGCGCCGAGCGATTCGACCACGCCCGCGACTTCACGGCCGGGGACGGTCGGCAGGCTGATGGGTTCGGTGTACGGGCCGGGGATGCCCTCGCGCAGGGCGGTGTCCAGGACGTGGACCCCCGAGGCGGCGACGGCGATCCTCACCTGTCCCGGGCCGGGGACCGGGTCCGGGACCTGCTCGTGGACGAGATTCCCGGCGGGTCCGAAGGCGTGCAGCCGGATGGCGTGCATGGAGTGCTCCCCTGAGTGTGTGCTCGTGGTGACAGGACCAAGCCTCTGACCTCAAGTTCGCTTGAGGTCAAGTGCTGTCCGGGAAGGGAGCGACACGGCCGGGGGCCGGTCAGACGCGGGGGAAGCGGGCCTGGAGGCTCCAGATGGCGGGGTTGTCGGCGAGACCTTCGTGCATATCGGTCAGATCCGCGATCAGATCGTGCAGAAAGTCCCGGGCCTCGCGGCGCAGTACGCCGTGGTTGAAGGTGAGCGGCGGTTCATCGCGCCCCATCCAGTCGGCCTCCACATCGACCCAGCCGAAGCGCCGTTCGAAGAGCATCCGGTCGGCGGACTCGGTGAAGTCCAGTTCGGCGTGCTGGGGGGTGGCGGCGCGGCTGCCCCGGGGGTCCCGGTCGAGATTCTCGACGATGTCGCACAGGGCCCAGGCGAAGTCGAGCACGGGGACCCATCCCCAGGCTGTGGACAGCTCGCGGTCGGCCTCCGTGTCGGCGAGATAGACATCGCCGCAGAAGAGGTCGTGGCGGAGTGCGTGGGTGTCCGCCTGGCGGTAGTCGGTCTGCGGGGGGTCGGGGAAGCGGGGGGAGAGGGAGTAGCCGATATCGAGCACGGGCCGATGGTGTCACGCCCGCCGCCCCGGCACGGGGGAGCCCCCCTCCGGGGAGGTGGTTGTGCCCGGCCCCGGCCGCTCGGGCCCACCGCCCGGCGTCGGGCCCTCGTCGGGGGCCAGCCCCCGAACCCCCGCTCCTCAATCTCCCCCAGACTCCGTCCGGGGGGACCCCCAAGGGGCTGAATTCGTCCTCCCCTGTTCCTCCCCCTCCCCAGACTCCGTCCGGGGAGGGGGACCTCACAGGGCTGGGTTTTGTGCCCCCCGCTCCCCGGGCTTGGCGGCTGGCGGAGCTGGATCTTGTGTGCGAGCCACCCCGCAGGGCGTCGGGCCCTCGTCGGGGGCCAGCCCCCGAACCCCCGCTCCTCAATCGCCGGAGGGGCTGATTTTGGCTCCCCTCGCCTCAATCGCCAGCGAGGCTGGATTTTGCAGACTTCGTCCGGGGGGACCCCCAAGGGGCTGGGTTTGCCGGGGTTGCCCGGCACCCGAGATAGACGGCGGACGTTCGA
>NZ_VCLA01000191.1:0-77019 GCF_009600885.1 Streptomyces jumonjinensis | reverse complement strand
AATCATGAGTCCCGGCACCACCCCGGAGCGGACCCCGGACCCCAGCCCACCACGCCCAGCGGCACCCCGAAGCACCCGGAGCGGACCCCGCACCCCAGCCCACACCGCACCCACCCGAAGCAGCCCCCGGACCCCAACACACCACACCCAGCCCACACCGCACCGCACCACGCCCAGCGGCACCCCGCGCACGGCGAAGGGCGGCACCCCTGGGAGTGGGGTGCCGCCCTCCGTACAGCAGGAGCTACCGATCCGCGGGGGATCAGAAGTCCATGTCACCGCCCGGCATGCCGCCCGGAGCGGCCGCGGCGGCCTTCTCCGGCTTGTCGGCGATGACGGCCTCGGTGGTCAGGAACAGCGCCGCGATGGAAGCCGCGTTCTGCAGAGCGGAACGGGTGACCTTCGCGGGGTCGAGGATGCCCTCGGCGATCATGTCGACGTATTCGCCGGTCGCGGCGTTCAGACCGTGACCCGGGGTCAGGTTGCGCACCTTCTCGACGACGACGCCGCCCTCAAGGCCGCCGTTGACGGCGATCTGCTTGAGCGGGGCCTCCAGCGCGAGCTTCACGGCGTTGGCGCCGGTCGCCTCGTCACCCTCCAGCTCCAGCTTCTCGAAGACCGAGGAGGCCTGGAGCAGCGCCACGCCGCCACCGGCGACGATGCCCTCTTCGACGGCCGCCTTCGCGTTGCGAACGGCGTCCGCGATGCGGTGCTTGCGCTCCTTGAGCTCGACCTCGGTCGCGGCGCCGGCCTTGATGACGGCCACGCCGCCGGCCAGCTTCGCGAGGCGCTCCTGGAGCTTCTCGCGGTCGTAGTCCGAGTCGGAGTTCTCGATCTCGGCGCGGATCTGGTTGACCCGGCCGGCGACCTGGTCGCTGTCACCGGAGCCGTCGACGATGGTGGTCTCGTCCTTGGTGATGACGACCTTGCGGGCGCGGCCCAGCAGGTCCAGCCCGGCGTTCTCCAGCTTGAGGCCGACCTCTTCGGAGATGACCGTGCCGCCGGTGAGGATGGCGATGTCGTTCAGCATGGCCTTGCGGCGGTCGCCGAAGCCCGGGGCCTTGACGGCGACGGACTTGAAGGTGCCGCGGATCTTGTTCACGACCAGCGTGGACAGGGCCTCGCCCTCGACGTCCTCGGCGATGATCAGCAGCGGCTTGCCCGACTGCATGACCTTCTCCAGCAGCGGAAGGAGGTCCTTCACGTTGCCGATCTTGGAGTTCACGATCAGGATGTACGGGTCGTCCAGGGACGCCTCCATACGCTCCATGTCGGTGGCGAAGTACGCCGAGATGTAGCCCTTGTCGAAGCGCATACCCTCGGTGAGCTCCAGCTCCAGACCGAAGGTCTGGGACTCCTCGACGGTGATGACGCCTTCCTTGCCGACCTTGTCCATGGCCTCGGCGATGAGCTCGCCGATCTGGGGGTCAGCGGCGGAGATGGAGGCGGTGGAGGCGATCTGCTCCTTGGTCTCCACGTCCTTGGCCTGCTCCAGGAGCGCACCGGAGACGGCCTCGACGGCCTTCTCGATGCCGCGCTTGAGGGCCATCGGGTTGGCGCCGGCCGCGACGTTGCGCAGGCCCTCGCGGACCAGGGCCTGGGCGAGAACGGTGGCGGTGGTCGTACCGTCGCCGGCGCCGTCGTCCGTCTTCTTGGCGACTTCCTTGACCAGCTCGGCGCCGATCTTCTCGTACGGGTCCTCGAGCTCGATCTCCTTGGCGATGGAGACACCATCGTTGGTGATCGTGGGGGCGCCCCACTTCTTCTCAAGGACGACGTTCCGGCCCTTGGGGCCAAGGGTGACCTTGACGGCGTCGGCGAGCTGGTTCATCCCGCGCTCGAGACCGCGCCGTGCCTCCTCGTCGAACGCGATGATCTTTGCCATGTGAAGTGTCCTCCACGGACTGGGTGGGAAGCTCTCGGACCGCGCTGGCGCCCGCGACGGACGGTCTGCACACCGCGTGGTTCCTTGCCCACAACGGCCTGCGGACCTCACCGACCCGGTCCCTTTTTGTCACTCTCAGCCTGAGAGTGCTAACGCCAATGATTAGCACTCGCCCCCTCCGAGTGCAAGCGCCTCGGGCAGACCCGGACACTCCTCGGGGGACTTCGGAGGGCTCCGGGGCAGGCGCGACGGGCGGGGACAGACGGGCGCGGCGGGAGGGAACAGCGGGGACAGGGAGTCAGGGGGGAGGCGAGGGCGCCCGGGAACACGTGTGGGGTCCGCACCCCGTTCCCGGGATGTGGACCCCACATGTGTGAGCGCGTCGGTGGCCGATCGCGTCGCAGGTGTCGCGGGTGGCGCTGGTGTCGCTTTGGGCGTCGACCCGGTGGATCAGGCCGACGCGAGCTTCACCATGTCCGCCTGCGGCCCCTTCTGACCCTGCGAGATTTCGAACTCGACTCGCTGACCCTCCTCCAGGGTGCGGTAGCCGTCCATCTGGATCGCGCTGTAGTGGACGAATACATCCGCACCACCGTCGACCGCGATGAAGCCATACCCCTTCTCCGCGTTGAACCACTTGACGGTGCCCTGAGCCATGCCTAACTCCCCTATTACTGGCCCTTGCGCAGGACCGCACTTCGCGGACCCGGGTCAGACCTCACCCGCCGTGTGCCTTCCCGTCTGCGACGGGAGAAGAACCCCACAGGTGTGCGCCGGAACGCGTCGACCGCGGCTGAATGTATCTGTCCAACTGCCCTCTGCAACAGGTCAATCGGACGAGAATTCCGGGCATGACTGATCGGGTAATTGAGGTGAATTCAAGAAATTACGGGGCAAGTCGGGCCCGGCAAAGGAGACCTAAGAGACAAATTAATCGCGCACATTGGCTGCTTCTTATCGTGCCCAGGCGCATTCTCATATGCCGGTCGGCAGGCTCGGCCGAGGGGCGTTCCCCAACTGTAGCGCGCTCAACCATACAGAATTGCCCCCTCCGTTTCTCTTACGGAGGGGGCAATCGAAGTGACGATGCGTATGTGCGGAGCGTATGCGCGGAGGGCTCAGCCGCCCGCGACCGCCGGAATGATCGAGATTCCGGCGCCGTCCGGGGTCACGGTGTCAAGCCCCTGCTCGAACCGGACGTCGTCGTCGTTGACGTACACGTTCACGAAGCGGCGCAGCTTGCCCTCGTCGTCCAGGACGCGGGCCGCGATGCCCGTGTGGTTCTTCTCCAGGTCCGCGATCACCTCGGAGAGGGTCGCCCCCTCGGCGGCGACCTCCGACTGTCCGCCGGTGTAGGTGCGCAGAATGGTCGGGATGCGGACGTTGACGCTCATCTTCGGAATCTCCCAGGGTCTCAGAGGGTCTCAGAGGGCCAGGCCGGCGTCGCGGAACGCGTCCAGGCTGGGGCGGATGGTCGCGGTGGGCCCGGTGGTCGGGGCGACCGCGTCGAGGGTCTTGAGGCCGTCTCCGGTGTTGAGGACGACCGTGGTCAGCGACGGGTCGAGCACCCCGGCCTCGATCAGCTTCCGGGTCACGCCGACCGTCACCCCGCCCGCGGTCTCCGCGAAGATGCCCTCCGTACGGGCCAGCAGCTTGATCGCGTCCACGATCTGCTCATCGGTGACGTCCTCGACCGCGCCGCCCGTACGGCGGGCGATGTCCAGCACATACGGCCCGTCGGCGGGGTTGCCGATCGCCAGCGACTTGGCGATGGTGTCCGGCTTCACCGGGCGCACCACGTCGTGCCCGGCCTTGAAGGCCGCCGACACGGGGGAGCAGCCCTCCGCCTGCGCACCGAAGATCTTGTACGGGCGGTCCTCGACCAGACCGAGGGCGATCAGCTCCTGGAGCCCCTTGTCGATCTTGGTGAGCTGGGACCCGGAGGCGATCGGGATGACGATCTGGTCGGGCAGCCGCCAGCCGAGCTGCTCGCAGATCTCATAGGCGAGGGTCTTGGAGCCCTCGGCGTAGTACGGGCGCAGATTGACGTTGACGAAGCCCCAGCCTTCGCCGAGCGGGTCGCCGATCAGCTCGGAGCAGAAGCGGTTCACGGCGTCGTAGTTGCCCTCGATGCCGACCAGCTCGCCGCCGTAGACCGCGGCCATGACGACCTTGCCCTGCTCCAGGTCGTGCGGGATGAAGACACAGGAGCGCAGGCCCGCCCGGGCCGCCGCCGCGCCGACCGCGCCCGCGAGATTGCCGGTGGAGGAGCAGGAGAGGGTGGTGAAGCCGAAGGCGCGCGCGGCCTCGACGGCGATGGCGACCACCCGGTCCTTGAAGGAGTGGGTGGGGTTGCCGGAGTCGTCCTTGACGAACAGCTCTCCGGTGACGCCCAGCTCACGGGCGAGATTGTCGGCCTTCACCAGCTTGGTGAAGCCGGGGTTGAGATTGGGCTTGCCGGCCACGTCGGCGGGGACGGGCAGCAGCGGCGCGTACCGCCAGATGCTCTCCGGACCGGCCTCGATCCGTCGGCGCAGCTCCTCCGGGTCGCCTTGCGGCAGCTCGTAGGCGATCTCCAGCGGACCGAAACAGGAGGTGCAGGCGAAGATCGGACCGAGGTCGAAACGCTCTCCGCACTCGCGACAGGAGAGTGCCGCGGCGGGTCCGAGCTCGACGGAGGCGGTGCTTGCGATGGTCTGCACAGGCATGGAGGGAGGCCCTTTCTCCTCATCTTCCTCATGGCGCGCTTCGCCACGAGACGGATTTGGCACCTTCCCTAGCCGGGAGCCTCACGGCGCTGAACGCGCGGAGACCGGCTGGAGGGTTGCCGGGGCTTCAACGGGCCGTATCCCTCTGCCCCTCTGGATGAGCGGTATTCGATTGTGGTCGCGCCGCCCCCGACATGCGGTGGGGCCGCGCGTTGTTCAAGACTGTAACCGAAGGTGCGGACTGTTGAGATAGTCGTCCGAACCGCGAGATGCGTCACAGGCTGTGGGGAGTGGACGAACGTGCTCGATGAAGTAGAGCGCTGGCTGACCAGGCGTTCCTGGTCTTCGGCCGAGCGTCCGCTGAGCCGGATCCTGGCCGCGAAGCGCTCGGCCACGGTCAGCGTGGTGCTGCCCGCGCTCAATGAGGAGGCGACGGTCGGTGACATCGTCGCCGTGATCCGGCGGGAGCTGATGGAGCGCGTTCCGCTGGTGGACGAGCTGGTGGTGATGGACTCCGGTTCCACCGACCGTACGGCCGAGGTCGCCGCCGCCGCGGGCGCGCGGGTGGTGCACCGGGACGAGGTGCTGCCCCGGATACCGCCCGTGCCCGGGAAGGGGGAGGTGCTCTGGCGGTCGCTGATGGGGACCCGCGGTGACATCGTCTGCTTCATCGACGCGGATCTGCGCGATTTCTCCGCGGACTTCGTCTCCGGGATCGTCGGGCCGCTGCTCACCGATCCGGACGTGCATCTGGTGAAGGCGATGTACGACCGTCCGTTCCAGGGCGGCCCCGGGCAGGGCGGCCGGGTGACCGAGCTGGTGGCCCGTCCGCTGCTGAATCTGCACTGGCCGCAGCTGGCCGGGTTCGTCCAGCCGCTGGGCGGCGAGTACGCGGCCAGGCGCTCGCTGCTCGAACGGCTGCCGTTCCCGGTGGGGTACGGGGTGGAGCTGGGGCTCCTGGTGGACGCGCTGCACACGGTCGGTCTCGACGGTCTCGCCCAGGTCGACGTCGGCTCGCGCAAACACCGCCACCAGGACGGCCAGGCGCTGGGCCGGATGGCCGCAGCGATCTACCGCACCGCCCAACTGCGGCTGTCCCGAGGGCATCTGGTGCGGCCGGCGCTCACCCAGTTCGAGCGCGGTGCGGACGGGTTCGTCCCGCGCACCCATGCCGTGGACACCGAGGAACGGCCGCCGATGCGGGAGATACGCGAGTACGCGGCGCGTCGCGCGGCCTGAGTCCGGTGGTTCGCCAAATATATCCTTTTATGGCATCTATTCGTGTGTTCATCCGTACGGCTCTGGCCCTCTCCGCCCTGCTGACCTGGGCGTTTCTCGCGGGCCCCGCGATGGCCGACACCCCGCACCGCGCCCCGGGCGCGGAACGGCTCTGGCTGCTCGGCGGGCTGGCGCTCACCCTGGCCGCCGCCGGGGCCGTCGCCTTCGCGGCGACCCGGGGCCGCCGGGGCGGCTGAGCGGACGGCCGGGGCTGAGATGAGCCGCCCGGGTACGTACGCACGTTTGAGGTTTCACGGGACGGGCTAGGTTTCGCGACATGGTCTCCGAGCACACGGCCGTTCCGGCCCGCGCCCAGGTCCTCGTCGCGTCCAACCGCGGCCCCATCACCTACGTCCCGCGCGACGACGGCGGCCTCGACGCCCGGCGCGGCGGCGGCGGTCTGGTCTCCGGGCTGTCCGCCATCGGCTCGGAGGCCCAGGCGCTCTGGGTCTGCTCCGCCCTCGGCGAGGGCGACCGCGAGGCGGTGCGGCGCGGGGTCGGCGAGCCCGGGGTGCTGATGCTGGACATCGACCCGGACATCCACTTCGACGCCTACAACGGCATCGCGAACTCCGTGCTCTGGTTCATCCACCACCTCCTCTACCAGACCCCGCTGGAGCCCGTGTTCGACGCGGAGTTCCGCCGCCAGTGGGCCGCGTACGAGAGCTACAACCGCTCCTTCGCCGAGGCCCTGGCCGACCGGGCCGCAGACGGGGCCGCCGTCCTGGTGCAGGACTACCATCTGGCCCTCGCGCCCGGGATGCTGCGCGAGCTCCGGCCCGATCTGCGCATCGGACACTTCTCCCACACCCCCTGGGCCCCCGTCGACTACTTCCGGCTGCTCCCCGACGACATCGCCGGGCAGCTGCTGCGCGGACTCCTCGGCGCGGACCGCGCCTGCTTCCTCACCCGCCGCTGGGCGGACGCCTTCGCCGACTGCTGCGTCCGGACGCTGGGCGAGGACGCCCTGAGCGGCACCCGGATCGGGGTGCACGGGCTCGGCGCGGACGCGGAGTTCCTCCGGGAGCGGGCGCACCGGCCGGATGTGGCGGAGCGGATGGCCGCCCTGCGCGAGCAGATCGGCCCGGACCGGCGTGCCATCGTCCGGGTGGACCGCACCGAGCTCTCCAAGAACATCGTGCGCGGGCTGCTCGCCTACCGTGAGCTGCTCCGCTCCCGGCCCGAGTGGCGCGAGCGGGTGGTGCATGTGGCGTTCGCCTACCCCTCCCGCCAGGATCTGGCCGTCTACCGCGAGTACACGGCCGCCGTGGGGCGTGTCGCCGAGGAGATCAACGCGGAGTACGGCACGGCGGACTGGACCCCGGTGATCCTCCATGTGAAGGACGACTTCGCCCGCTCGCTGGCCGCCTACCGGCTGGCGGACGTGGCGCTGGTCAACCCCATCCGGGACGGGATGAACCTGGTCGCCAAGGAGATCCCCGTCGTCTCGGACGATGGATGCGTCCTGGTGCTGTCGCGGGAGGCGGGGGCGCATGAGGAGCTCGGCGAGGACGCGCTGACGGTCAACCCGTACGACGTCACCGGCACCGCCGACGCCCTGCACCGGGCGCTGACCATGCCGTACGAGGAGCGGGCCGGGCGCACCCAGCGGCTGGCGGCGGCGGCGACCGCGCTGCCGCCGGCCCGGTGGTTCCTGGACCAGCTCACCGCGGTGCGCGCCGGGGTGTGACGTGTGACCGGGGGCAGTGCGCCGCTCCGGGCCCGGCTCCTCAGAGCCGCTCCGCGAGAGCGGCCAGGAACCGCACCACCGCCGCCGGGCCCGGCAGCAGCAGATCGGCGCGGTCCGCGAGCTCGGTCACCTCGGTGCTGCCGCTGCACACCAGCAGCCCGGGCACCCCGTCCGAGCGGAGCTTCTCCACGGCCGCGAAGGCGGGCAGATCGCCGAGGTCGTCCCCCGCGTACAGCACGGACTCGGCCCCTGTCTCGCGTACGTACTCGGCGAGGGCGACGCCCTTGTCCATCCCGGGCGGGCGCAGCTCCAGGACCATCCGGCCGGGCTCCAGCACCAGGCCGTGCCGCTCGGCGAGGGCGGCCAGCGGATCGCGCAGGGCCTCGAAGGCGGCCTTCGGCTCGGCGGTGCGGCGGGTGTGGACCGCGACGGCCTGGCCCTTCTCCTCGATCCAGGTGCCGTGCCAGGCGCCGACGCTGTCGAGGAACCCGGGCAGCTCGGCACGGACGGCGGTGACGCCCGGGTGCGGGGCGGGGGTGTGCACGGTGCCGGTGACGGCGTCCCAGCGTTCGGCGCCGTAGTGGCCGAGGACCACGAGATGGTCGAGGCCCGGCACTCCGGCGAAGCCGCCGTAGCGCACCGCGACCCCGGCGGGGCGGCCGGTGACCACGGAGACGGAGGCGACCTCGGGGGCGAGCCGGGCCAGCGCGGGCACCGCGCCGGGATGGGCGCGGGCCTGCTCGGGGTCGGCCACGATCTCGGCGAGGGTGCCGTCGAAGTCGAGCGCGACGACGGCTCTGCCGGGCCGGGCGATCAGCGCGGCGAGACCGTCCCGGCCCGCGGGCGTCGACGGCGACGGCAGGGGATGCGCGTACGGGGAGCTGCCCATGCTCCCGACCCTATCGGCGCTCGCGTTTCCCGTCTCTGACACGGCGCAGCCGGTTCACGGTGACCGGGTCGTGGGCGAGCGCGCGGGGGTCGTCGAGCAGGGCGTTGAGCAGCTGGTAGTAGCGGACCGGGGAGATGCCGAGCCGCTCCCGGACAGCGCGTTCCTTGGCGCCCGCGCCGGGCCAGGAGCGCTGTTCCATGGCGAGTACGGCCCGGTCCCGCTCGGAGAGGACGGTGTCGTCGGTCATACGTCCAACATAGCGACGCGCGCTCCTCGGGGGAGCCGGGCCATGGCGACGCGCGCTCCTCCGGGGGGCCGGGACGGGCCGGCCCCCCGGAGGAGCACTACTCCTCTTCCTCCTCCTGGGTCTCCGCCTCCGCCGCCGTCCGGGCGATCTCGCCCAGCACCTTCGCCGGGTCGCCGTCGGGTCCGACCGCCTTGCCGATCTTCTCTTTGACGTCCCCGCTGACGGCGGCCCAGGAGGTTTTGCTGACCGGGGGCAGCAGCGCGGTGGACATCTGGGCCAGGAAGTCCTTGAGGTCGTCGTGGTCGGGGTCCTCCTCCATCGCCTGGGAGGCGGAGGAGGTCACCGGCAGCAGATCGTTCTGGGCGGCGAAGTCGAGGACGTTCTCGTCGGTGAAGAGGAAGTTCAGGAACTCGCCGATCTCGTCCCGGTTGCCGTTCTGGTTGAAGCCCATGATCCAGTCGGCGACGCCGGCGGTGATCTTCGCCGTTCCGTCCCGGCCGGGCACGGGGGCCTTGCCCAGTTCGATGCCGGCCTTCTTCGCCTGCTTCAGCAGGGAGGGGTGGCCGTGGAGCATCCCGACCTCGCCCCGGGTGAAGGCCGCGTACGCCTCCTTGCGGTTCAGCTCCCCGGGGGCGCCGGGGCCGGTGAGCCCGGCGCCGACGAGGTCGGTCTTGAGCCACTCGAAGGTCGCGGCGTTCTGCGGGGAGTCGACGGTGTAGCTTCCGCCGGGTTCCACATAGCCGTTGGTTCCGCCGCCGAGCAGCCACAGCATGCTCTCGATCTGGGCCTCTTCGGGTCCCAGCGGCAGCGCGAACGGATAGGCGGCGTCGGTGCCGTCCTTGATCTGCTGGGCGGCTTCCTTCAACTCGTCCCAGGTCTCCGGGGGTTCGGTCACCCCGGCCTCCGCGAAGAGCTCCTTGTTGTAGAAGAGCAGCCGGCTGGAGGTGGCGAACGGCAGCCCGTACTGGATCCGCCGCTGCTCACCGGCCTCGACCAGGGGCCGCAGGAAGTTGGACTGCACCGGCACGGACAGGAGTTGGTCCGCGCTGTAGAGCTTTCCGTCGGCGGCGTAGTCGGCGTACGAGCCGATCTGGGCGATGTCGGGGGCCTTGCCGTCCTCGACCAGCCGGGCGACCTTGCGGTCCACATCGGTCCAGGGCTCGATGGTGACCTCGACGTCGATCCTGGGGTGCTCCTTCTCGAACGCGGCGATGAGGGAGGACCAGTAATTCCTGCTGCTCTGACCCCCGTTGACGTCGTAGTCGGCGGCGATGAGCCGGAGGGTCACCTCGTCGGAGGACTCTTCGGCGCCGCCGCAGCCCGAGAGGGCGATGGTCGTTGCCAGTGCGGCCGAGGCCGCCGTCAGACTCCATAAGTGCCGTCGCACAGCTCTACCTTCACTTCGCCGATCGCTGGATGTGCGGTGTTCCGCCGCCACGGCCCCCGTGATGAGGTGCGATTTTCCACCACCGGGGCTTCAGAGGTCTACGCCGCCCGGTCTCACTTCTGCAACTCCTGTTCCCTGGCGGGGTTGTGCGAGGGACTTCGACGACACGACCTGGGACGCGCCGCAGGAGTCCATTGCCCGGGTGCGTCCCCGCCTGCTAAGCACGTCTCGGCACGGAGTGATCCAGGTGCCGGTCCGCGTACATGTGCAGGCGTTAAGGAGCATCCGTATGTCCCGTACCGCGACAGAGATAGCCACACAGCCCGCCTGCTGGCGCCGGGCGGCGGCAGCCGCGGCGGACTTCGGCGGCTTCCCCCGGCCGGGGGAGCGGGTGGCGGTCACCGGCTGCGGCACGTCCTGGTTCATGGCGATCGCGTACGCCGCGCTGCGCGAGGCGGCGGGGCAGGGGGAGACGGACGCGTATCCGTCCTCGGAGTTCCCGGTGGGGCGGGCGTACGACCGGGTGGTGGCGATCACCCGCTCGGGCACCACCACCGAGGTGCTGGAGCTGCTGGGGGCGCTCCGGGGGAAGGTCGCCACGACGGCGCTGACGGCCGATCCGGCGACGCCGGTGATGACGGCCGCCGACACGGTGGCGGTGCTGGACTGGGCGGATGAGGAATCAGTGGTCCAGACCCGGTTCGCGACGACGGCGCTGGCCTTTCTGCGGGCGGGGCTCGGAGAGATCCCGGGGGTGAAGCCGGTCGCGGAGGCGGCGGTGGACGCGGAGCTGGCGGTGACGGAGCCGCTGCCGGAGTCCGTCGTGGGGGCGGAGCAGTGGACGTTTCTGGGCCGTGGCTGGACCTATGGGCTGGCGCTGGAGGCGGGGCTGAAGATGCGCGAGGCGGCGGGGGCCTGGACCGAGGCGTATCCGGCGATGGAGTACCGGCACGGACCGATCGCGATCACCGGGCCGGGGCGGGTGGCCTGGGTGTTCGGGGAGCTGCCGGAGGGTCTTTCGGTGGATGTGGCCCGGGTGGGCGGGGTGCTGGTGGCGAACGGCGCGTCGGATCCGCTGGCGGATCTGGTGCGGGCGCAGCGGCTGGCGGTGGCGCTGGCGGAGTCGAAGGGGTACGACCCGGACCGGCCGAGGAATCTGTCGCGGAGCGTGATCCTGCCCTGAGCGTGAGCCCGGACGTGGGATCGGACGTGGGATCGGACGTGGGCCCGCGCTCAGGGCCTGTACTCAGGGCCCGCGTCCGGGTCGAGGTCCACGCCCGCGTCCGGGTCGAGGCCACGCCCGGGCCCGCGCCCTGAGCCACGCCGGGGCCCGGTCCCCCCGGGCCGTGGCCCCGGTCTGGCGGGAAAGAGTCTGTGCGGAGCGGTGTGGATATGGTTCCGTTTGAGTTTGTACGTTTGCGCAACAATCGTGAGTAGTGGACTAGACCTTTCGGGCCCTCTCGCGCCAGACTGTGCACGTGAGACACGTCATCGCCCTCGATGTGGGCGGCACCGGTATGAAAGCCGCCCTCGTCGGGGCGGACGGAACCCTCCTCCATGAGGCCCGTCGCGCCACCGGGCGCGAGCGCGGGGCCGATGCCGTGGTGCGGTCCATCCTCGACTTCGCCGACGACCTCCGGGCCCATGGCCGGGAGCACTTCGGCGGGAGCGCCGTCGCCGCCGGCGTCGCGGTACCCGGAATCGTCGACTCCGAGGCCGGTGTCGCGGTCTACGCCGCCAACCTCGGCTGGCGCGACCTTCCCATGCGCGAACTGCTCAGCGAACGCCTGGACGGCCTCCCCGTCGCCCTCGGCCACGACGTCCGCACCGGCGGCCTCGCCGAGGGCCGCATCGGCGCGGGCCAGGGCGCCGACCGCTTCCTCTTCGTACCGCTCGGCACCGGCATCTCCTGCGCCATCGGCATCGACGGCGCCATCGAGGCGGGCGCCCACGGCTACGCGGGCGAGATCGGCCATGTCGTCGTACGCCCCGACGGGCCCGACTGCGGCTGCGGCCAGCGCGGCTGTCTGGAGACGCTCGCCTCGGCCGCCGCCGTCACCCGCGCCTGGGCGAAGGCCAGCGGCGACCGGACCGCCGACGCCGCCGACTGCGCCAAGGCCGTCGAATCCGGCGACCCCAGGGCCATCGCCGTCTGGCGGGACGCCGTGGACGCGCTCGCCGCCGGACTCGTCACCGCCCTCACCCTGCTGGACCCCCGCACCCTGATCATCGGTGGCGGTCTCGCGGAGGCCGGGGAAACCTTGTTCACACCACTGCGGGCCGCTGTCGAGGAGCGAGTCACGTTCCAGAAGCTGCCCTCCATCGTCCCGGCAGCCCTCGGCGACACCGCTGGATGCCTGGGCGCCGGGCTGCTCGCCTGGGATCTGCTCGCCACCGACTCGGAGGTATCCGCCTAATGGCCGCACGCGCCGCACTCGCCGACAGCGCCGCTCGCGCCGGCAGCACCGTCCTCACCGGAGCCCGGGTGGTACTGCCGACCGGGACCGTCGTGGACGGCCGGGTGACGATCGAGGGCACGAAGATCACCGCTGTCGCCCCCGCCGACGCGCCCGCCCATGATCTCTCCGGCCACTGGATCGTCCCCGGCTTCGTCGACCTCCACAACCACGGCGGCGGCGGCGCCTCCTTCACCGGCGGCAGCGTCGAGGATGTGCTGCGCGGCGTCCGCACCCACCGCGAACACGGCACCACCACCCTCGTCGCCTCCCTGGTCACCGCCGAGACGGACTTTCTCGCCCACCGCGCGGGCGTCCTCTCCGAACTGGTCGAGCAGGGCGATCTCGCGGGCATCCACTTCGAGGGCCCCTTCATCTCCCCCTGCCGCAAGGGCGCCCACAGCGAGGGGCTGCTGCGCCACCCCGAGCCGGCCGAGGTGCGCAAGCTGATCGACGCCGCGCGCGGCACGGCCCGGATGGTGACCCTCGCCACCGAGCTGCCCGGCGGCATCGACTCCGTACGCCTGCTCGCCGAACACGGCGTGATCGCCGCGATCGGGCACACGGACGCGAGCTACGAGCAGACCGTCGAGGCCATCGACGCGGGCGCGACCGTGGCCACCCACCTCTTCAACGCGATGCCCCCGCTCGGCCACCGCGCGCCCGGACCGATCGCCGCGCTGCTGGAGGACGAGCGGGTCACCGTCGAGCTGATCAACGACGGCACGCATCTGCACCCCGCCGCGCTCGAACTCGCCTTCCACCGCGCGGGCGCGGGCCGGGTCGCCTTCATCACCGACGCCATGGACGCGGCGGGCTTCGGCGACGGCCGCTACCAGCTCGGCCCGCTGGCCGTCGACGTCATCGACGGGGTCGCCCGGCTGGTGGAGGGCGGCTCCATCGCGGGCTCGACCCTCACCCTGGACACCGCCTTCCGGCGCGCGGCCACCGTGGACCGCATCCCGGTCCAGGACATCGTCCAGGCCATCTCGGCCAACCCGGCGAAGCTCCTCGGCGCCTACGACCGGATCGGCTCGCTGGAGCCCGGCAAGGACGCCGACCTGGTCGTCCTGGACGACGAATTCCGCCTCAAGGGCGTCATGCGCCAGGGGGCCTGGGTGGTCGACCCCCGCTGAACGACGGCGAGTCCCAACGGAAGGCGGTCGGTCCAGGGTCTGGGCCGACCGCCTTCCGTTTGGCATGATCAAAGCCGTACGGGCAAGACTCCGGGGGGAGGCGTCGCGGTGATTCTGACGGTCACGCTCAATACGGCGCTCGACATCACCTACCGGGTTCCCGCACTCGCCCCGCACACCAGCCACCGCGTCGAAGAAGTCGTCGAACGGCCCGGCGGCAAAGGGCTGAACGTCGCCCGGGTGCTCTCCGCGCTGGGACACGAGAGCGTGGTCACCGGCTTCGCGGGCGGCCCCGCCGGAGCCCTGCTGCGGCGGCTGCTCGCCCCCCTCCCGCCGCACGACGCGCTCGTCCCCATCGCCGGGACCACCCGCCGCACCATCGCGGTGGTGGACGGCTCGACCGGCGACACCACGCAGCTCAATGAACCGGGCCCGGTCATCGCCCCCGAGGAGTGGGCCGCCCTCCTCGACCGCTACACCGCCCTGCTGGCGTCCGCGCGCGCCGTCGCCCTCTGCGGCAGCCTGCCGCCCGGCCTCCACGTCGGCGCGTACGCCGAACTCATCCGCAGGGCACGCGCGGCGGAGGTCCCCGTCCTGCTGGACACCAGCGGGGAGCCGCTGCGCCGGGGCGTCGCCGCCCGCCCCGACCTGGTCAAGCCCAACGCCGCGGAGCTCGCCCAGCTCACCGGGGGCCGCGACCCCCTGCACGCCGCCCACGACGCCCGCCGCCGGGGCGCCCACGCTGTGATCGCCTCCCTCGGCCCGGCGGGGCTGCTCGCCGTCACCCCGGAGGGCAGCTGGCAGGCCGCCCCGCCCGCGCCGGCCGCCGGCAACCCCACGGGCGCCGGCGACTCGGCGGTCGCCGCCCTGCTCGCGGGCCTGGTCGAGGGCCTGCCCTGGCCCCGGCGGCTCGCCCGCGCGGTGGCCCTGTCCACGGCGACCGTCCTCGCCCCGGCGGCGGGCGAATACGACCGGGCGGCGTACGAACGGCTGCTCCCGCTGGTCGACGTGAGCGAGCGCGCGGGCCCGGCATAAGGAGTGCCGCCCGCCCGCCGGGCGGGACGGGACTCCGCAGGCACGACCTCGGGGGCCGTGCGAACGGGACTCCGCACGCACGGCGTCAGGGGCCGTACGAACGGCACTCCGCACGCACGGCCTCAGGACAACCCGGCGCTGAGCCGGGCCGTACGGAACGGGCCCGGCGCCCGGGAAATGAGAACGCACCATGCCGCTCGTCAGCACCGCCGAACTCGTCTCCACCGCCGCCGCGGAGCACCGCGGCGTCGCCGCCTTCAACGTCATCACCCTGGAGCACGCGGAGGCCATCGCCGCCGGAGCCGAGCAGGCGGGCACGCCCGCGATCCTCCAGATCTCCGAGAACGCGGTGCGCTTCCACGGCGGCGGGCTCTTGGCGATAGCGGCTGCCGCCGCCGCCGTGGCCCGCGCGTCGAGCGCGCCCCTCGCGCTCCATCTGGACCATGTGGTCTCCACCGGACTGCTGTACGCGGCGGCGGACGCGGGCTTCGGCTCGGCGATGTTCGACGCCTCGAAGCTGCCGTACGAGGAGAATGTCCGCGCCACGGCGGACGCGGTGCGCTGGGGCCATGAGCGCGGAATCTGGATCGAGGCCGAACTCGGCCGGGTCGGCGGCAAGGAGGGCGAGGCCCCGCTGGACGCCCATGCCCCGGGGGTGCGCACCGACCCCGCCGAGGCGGCGGCCTACGCGGCGGCGACGGGCGTGGACGCGCTGGCGGTGGCGGTCGGCTCGGCGCATGCGATGACCGAGCGCACCGCCGCCCTCGACCATGCGCTGATCGCCCGGCTGCGGGACGCGGTCCCGGTGCCGCTGGTGCTGCACGGCTCGTCGGGCGTCCCGGACGACGAGATCCGCGCGGCGGTGGCGGCCGGCATGGTGAAGATCCATGTGGGTACGGCGCTGAACTCGGCCTTCACCGGTGCGGTGCGGTCGTTCCTGGCGAACGGCCCCGGTGTCGTCGACCCCAGGAAGTATCTGGCCCCGGCGCGGGACGCGATGGCGGCGACCGTGGCGGGCTTCCTGGGGCTGCTCCGGCCGGCGGGCTGACGGCCCGCAGGCCGTGGCGGGCTGTCCGGTGCTGCTCCGGCGGGCAGCTCCGGAAGGCTGATCGCCCGCCGGTCGGCTCCGGCGGACTCCTCCGGCGGGCTGCCCGCCCGCCGGGGGTTCCAGCGGGCTGCCCGCCCGCCGGGGCCGTCAGCTCTTCCGGCCCGCTTCCAGCCAGACCTGGTCGAGCAGGGCGTCGCACTGATTGCCCTGCTCGCAGGAGATCTTCAGATCGTTCTTGCCCTTCTTGAGGTTGACGTAGGAGTAGGTGTAGGTCCAGCCCTTCTCCCACTCGCCGTCGCCGGCCTTGGCGAAGTTCGACATCCGTACGTCGCGGGGCGTCTCGCCGTTGACGGTGAGCGAGGTCTTGGCGTCCTTGCCCGGCACGCTGTACGTGATGGTCATCGTGTACTCGCCGGCGGCGGGCACGTCCACGGACCAGCTCGCCGAGCCGCCGACCCCGTTGAACGCCACCTAGGCGCCCCGGGTGCCCTTGGCGCCCGGTATCACCGTGTCCAGCGCGGCCGGTCCGCCGAGGTCGAGCGTCGCCGCGTCCCGCTTGGGCAGTCCGGCCGGCTCCTTCTCGGGCTTGGCCGGCTTCTTCTCCGGCTCCTCTTCCTTCTTCTCCGGGGCCGAGGAGCTGGTCTGCGTCTGCGGCTCGCCGGACGCCTGGTCGTCCTCGCCGCTGTTCGATATCACCGCGGCGGTGATGCCGGCGATCACGACGACGACCACCGCGATGGCGCCGATCAGCAGGCCCTTGGTGTTGGGGCCCCGGCCGCCGCCCCGGCCGCCGCTCTGCCGGGGCGTCGGGCGGGTGGGCGGGCCGCCGGGGGAGGTCTCCGGGGCGGCGTACTGCGCGCTCGGCTGTCCGTACCCCTGCTGGGGGAGGCCCTGCGGGGGCTGGCCCTGGGGCGGGTATCCCTGCTGCGGGGGCTGCTGGCCGTACTGGCGCTCGCCGACCGCGCGCACCTGGTTGTAGGAGGTTCTGGGGACTCCGGGCTGCGGTGCTGCGGGACCCGGGTAGCCATAGCCGCGGCCCCGGCCCGAGGGCGGTGTGGCCCCTGCCGCGTGCCCGTCCTCGTACAGATACCCGAACGGATCGTCGTCCTCGGGCGTGCTCGCGCCGTTGTTCCCGGCCGTCATCCCTGGTCCCTCCTCACCATCGTCAGCCCTACGCCGACCCGGGCGAGCCTACCCGGTCCGCATGAACGGAAATGGGGGCGTTGACCCCTGTCGGAGCCATCGTCACAAGACCAGAACATGACAGGCCGTAACCTCAGCCGGCCCTCCGGTGCACCTTCGAGCGGGACCGCTTCTCGACGTACATCCGCTGGTCGGCGGAGCGCAGCACCTCTTCGACGGACATTCCGCAACTCGCCCAGCTGATACCGAAGCTGGCCCCGACGCGGACCCCGCGACCACCGACCCGGATGGGCAGGATGATCGCGTTCCGCAGCCGTACGGCGAGATCCGCCGCGTCCGCCGTGCCGAGTCCGTCGGCGAGCACCACGAACTCGTCGCCGCCGAGCCGGGCGACGGTGTCGCCCTCCCGCACCCCGGTGGTGAGTCTGCGGGCCACCTCCACCAGGACGGCGTCACCGGTCTGATGGCCGAACCGGTCGTTGATCGACTTGAAGCCGTCGAGATCGCAGAAGAGGACCGCGAGCCCCTTGGTGCCGTCGTCCACCTCGTCATCGGGTGCGACGACATGGACATGATGGTCGTACGCGGTGCCGCCGGGGCCGAAGTCGTAGCCCTCGGAGTTGAAGAGCGCGCCGGTCTCCGCGCCGTACCCCGCGTCCGAGGGTTCGAGTCCGCCGTCGAGCGCCTCCGGCGGCCGGTCGCAGAGCCTGGCGCTGAGCCGGGCCCGGAGCTCCGCGCTGTTGGGCAGCCCGGTGAGGGCGTCGTGCGAGGCCCGGTGCGCGAGCGCCAGCTCATGGCGTTTGCGGTCCTCGATGTCCTCGACATGGGTGAGCAGGAACCGGGGGCCGTCGGTGGTGTCGGCGACGACGGAGTTGCGCAGCGACACCCAGACGTATGTGCCGTCCCGCCGTCCGAGGCGCAGCTCGGCCCGCCCGCCCTCGGCGGAGGTGCGCAGCAGGGTGCCGACGTCCTCGGGGTGGACCAGATCGGCGAAGGAGTACCGCCGCATCGCGGACGCGGGGCGGCCCAGCAGCCGGCAGAGCGCGTCGTTGGTGCGGAGCAGCCGGCCCTGCTGGTCGCCGCCCATCTCGGCGATCGCCATGCCGCTGGGCGCGTACTCGAACGCCTGCCGGAAGGACTCCTCGCTGGCCCGCAGCGCCTGCTGCTCGCGCTCCAGCCGGACGAGCGCCCGTTGCATATTTGCTCTCAGACGGGCATTGCTGATCGCAATGGCGGCCTGTGAGGCGTACATCTGGAGGGCTTCCTGCCCCCAGGGCCCCGGCCGGCGGCCGTTGCGCGGCCGGTCGACGGAGATGACGCCGAGCAGCTCCCGCCCGCCGCCGGAGCTGAACATGGGCGCGTAGAGCCGGTCCTGGGGGTGCCACTCGCCCTCGAAGCGGGGGTCGGGGCCTTCGGTGTGCCACTGGGGCACATCGTCCTCGATGAGCACCCAGCCCTCGGTGTGCGGGATGAAGCGGAGCTCGCCCCAGGCCTCGCCCATGGAGAGCCGGCGCTCCCAGGACGGGCGGGAGCCGACACGGCCGGTGATCAGGGCCTCGGCGGCGGCGCTTCCGGCGAAGGCGGCGACCACCAGGTCCCCGTCCGGGCGGACGAGATTGACGCAGGCCAGCTCGTAGCCGAGGCCCGCCACGATCCCGTCGGCGACGGTCTGGAGGGTGTCGGCCAGGCTACGGGCCGTGTTGAGATCCGCGACCACCTTGTGCAGCTGCCGCAAGGTCGCAAGACGGACGTAGGGCTCCGACTCGGTCTCCATGCTCGCTCTCCCCGAGACCTCGACAGCAGACTCCAGGTTGATCTTCGGCCTTCTCGTGCGGTTCTCCCATGCGCTTCATGCGCTATCCCGGCCACTGAATCACAGCGAGCTGTCTACTCGGTACACAGGGTCAACAAATAAGCCCCTCTGTGACTCAAGTCACATGAGCGGATGAATGTTCATGAGAGCGGATGGATGTGCGGGTGGCTCTTACCGTTGTATCCAAACGCAAATCGGACCTTCGTCCAGCGGGTAGTCCTAGGACCAAACTGGTTCCCTGGCCCGATGCGCGCTCCGCCGGGGCGCGGATACCGTCGCCCGTGTGCCCCAGACGACCATCGCCTCCGAGCCCTCCGGCGCAGATTCCGCGCTCGTGATCCCCCATGCTGAGGGGGTGAGCGACGAGGAGTTCCGCGCGGCCATGTCCCGCCTCGCGGCAGGCGTGGTCCTGGTGACCGCCCACGATCCCGACGACGGCCCGCACGGCCAGGACGCCGGGATGACCGCGACGGCGTTTCTGTCGGTGTCGCTGGACCCCCCGCTGGTGCTGGTCAGTCTGCGCAACGGCTCCCGGATGGACGATCTGCTGGACGAGCAGCCGCTGTGGGCCGTCTCGGTCCTCGCCGAGAGCCAGCGTCAAATCGCGGGCCGTTTCGCGATGAAGGGGCGGATCAGCGACCGGCTGCTCTTCGAGGACATCGTCTACGCGCGCGGTGAGGTGAGCGGCGCTCCGCTGGTGGGCGGGGCGCTGGCGACCCTGGAGTGCCGTACCGAGCAGCGGGTGCTCGCGGGGGATCACACCCTGGTGATCGGCCGGGTGCTCGGGGTGGGGCTGCCGAGCCCCGAAGGGGTGCCGCTGACGTACTTCCGGGGGCGGTACCGCAGGCTGGGGTGAGCGGGGGCTTCCTGGTGGGGCGCTTGGCGAGAGGGCCTTCGTGTGGCGCTCGGCGTGCGGGCCTTCGCGTGGCCCTTGGCGAGAGGGGCTTCGTGTGGCCCTCGGCGCAGGCGGCTTCTCGCGCGCGTCAGTGCCAGTCGCGGCCCGATCGGCCGCGCTTGGTGTCCGAGCGCTGCTTCTTCTCGCGCAGCCGCCGCTCGTTCAGCCCGCGGGGAATCTTCGTCGCCCGCCTCGGCCGCGGCGGCGGAGCCGTCGCCTCCGCGAGCAGCGCGGCCAGCCGGACCGCCGCCGTCTCGCGGTTGCGCCACTGGGACCGGTGCTCCGACGCCCGTACCGCGATCACCCCGCCCACCAGCCGGCCCGCCAGCCGCTCCAGGGCGCGCTCCTTCCACACCGGGGGGAGCGCCTCCGTGCCGGCGAGGCCGAAGCGCAGCTCCACCTGGGTGTCGCTGGTGTTGACATGCTGGCCGCCCGGCCCGGAGGACCTGGAGAAACGCCAGATCAGCTCGGCCTCCGGAAGGGAGACCGAGCCGCGGATGAGATAGGGACCGGCCATGCCCCCATGGTCCCGTGTCCGAGATGTTCACGTCATCTCGATTTCCCAGGAACCTCGGACTCCCCCGGCTGCGTTAAGACTGGTACCGGCACACTCGAACACATAAGGGGACATCCCAATGGCAGTAAGCCTGTCCAAGGGCGGCAACATCTCGCTCACCAAGGAGGCGCCGGGCCTGACCGCCGTCACCGTCGGCCTCGGCTGGGACGTCCGCACCACCACCGGCACGGACTTCGACCTCGACGCCTCCGCGATCGGGGTGAACGGCGCGGGCAAGGTCGCGTCCGACGCCCATTTCGTCTTCTTCAACAACCGCTCCACCCCGGATCAGACGATCGTGCACACCGGTGACAACCGCACCGGCGAGGGCGGCGGCGACGACGAGCAGATCAACGTGCAGCTGGCCGCGCTCCCCGCCGATGTGGACCGGATCGTCTTCCCGGTCTCGATCTACGACGCCCTCGCCCGCTCTCAGAACTTCGGCCAGGTGCGGAACGCGTACATCCGTATCGTCAACCAGGCCGGCGGCGCGGAGATCGCCCGCTACGACCTGAGCGAGGACGCGGCGGTCGAGACCGCGATGGTCTTCGGCGAGCTCTACCGCAATGGCGCGGAGTGGAAGTTCCGCGCGGTCGGCCAGGGGTACGCCTCCGGGCTGGAGGGCATCGCCCGCGACTTCGGCGTGAACCTCTGAGGTCTGACGCCTGAGGTCTGACGCCTGAAGTCTGGCGCCCGACGCCTGGGGCCTGGCATCTGTATGTCCGGCCTCCGAACGTCCGGCCCCTGAAGACCGGCGACTCGTCCCCGGTGCCGTGTACGGGCACCGGGGACTCGCCGTCAGGGGCGGGGCGGCCGGCCCTTGCCGTACAGCCATGTCCTCCACACCCCGGACAGCTCGCGCCCCGAGACCCGCTCCGCGTACGCGGTGAAGTCCCCGGTCGAGGCGTTGCCGTGCCGGTGCTCCCGGGCCCAGCCCCTGAGCAGCGCCGAGAAGGCCCGCTCGCCCACCGCCTGGCGGACCTGGTGCAGCACCATCGCGCCCCGCCCGTACACCGGCGCGTCCGAGATCCGTGCCGCGGACGGCGGCGCGGCCGGGGGGAAGGCCCAGTTGTCCTTCTCCGCGAACGCCTCGGCGAAGCTCTCGCTCACCGGTGTGCCGGCGGACTCCTCCGCCCACATCCACTCCGCGTAGGTCGCGAAGCCCTCGTTGAGCCACATGTCCCGCCAGGACTCGGGCGTCACCGAGTTTCCGAACCACTGGTGGGCGATCTCGTGGACCAGGGTCTCCGGATTGAGCTGACCGGCCGGGAGGACGGGCCGGTTCTGTGTCTCCAGCGCGTAGTCCACCGCGCCGTCGGGGACCGCGATCGCGCCGATGGAGGAGAAGGGGTACGGGCCGAAGACCTTCTGCGACCACCGCCGGAACTCCGGGATCCGGTCGAGCGGCCGTCGTTTCGCGGGCGGCACCGAGGGGTGCACGGCGGTGACGACCGGCGGCCCCCCGGCCGGCCGGGACGAGGTCAGCTCGTACGCGCCGATCGCCACCGTCGCCAGATAGGTGGCCATCGGCTCCGCCGTCCGCCAGACGAAGGTGCTCTTCGCCGCGGTGGTGGTCTCCCGGGCCGGCTCCCCGTTGGAGACCGCCTTCAGGCCCTTGGGGACGGTGACCGCGAGATCGAAGGTCGCCTTGTCGCTGGGGTGGTGGTTCCCCGGGAACCAGGCCATCGACCCCGCCGGTTCGCCCACCGCCAGGGCCCCGGCCCGGTCGGGCAGCCAGCCCTCCTTCGAGCCGTCCGCGTCGATGACCGTCCGGGGCGTGCCCGAGTAGCGGACGACCGTACGGAAGGTGCTGCCCGCCGTCAGCCCCTCGCGGGGGCGTACGGACAGCTCGTCGCCGGTCACCCCGGCTGCCGCCCGCTCGCCGTCGACCGTCACCTCGTCGGCGGACAGCCGGTGCAGATCGAGATGGAAGGAGCGCAGATCGTCCGTGGCGCGGGCGACGATCTCCGCCGTGCCCGCCAGCAGGCGGGTGCCGGGGTCGTAGTCCAGGGTGAGCCGATAGTGGAGTACGTCGTAGCCGCCGTTGCCGAGCCGGGGGAAGAGCCGGTCGCCGAGCCCGGCGCCGCCCGCCGCGCCCCGGACATCGCCGCGCCCGCCGTCCGAGCACCCCGCGAGGAGCGCCACCGCGACGGCGGGCGACAGGACACTGAGCGGGATCGACCGGCGCACGCGCCCGATCCTAGGCCGCTGGTCGTGGAAGGTCAGCGGCCGAGCGCCGCGACACCCGCCTTCGCGAACTCCTCGTCCTGCGCGCCGCTCGGCGCGCCGGCCACTCCGATGCCCGCGATCGGGGCGCCCTTCACCTGGACGGGAGCGCCGCCGCCCAGGAACAGGGTGCCCGGGATGTCCTTCAGGTTCGGGGTCGACTCAAGGCGCTTGACCAGCTCGGAGGTGGGGGCGTTCCAGGAGACGGCCGTGAACGCCTTCTTCTCGGCCGACTCGTAGGACTGCGGGCCCGCGCCATTGCCGCGCATGGTCACGATGGTGTTGCCGTTGCGGTCGACCACGGCGACCGTCACCCGCTGGCCGGCCCGCTCGGCGGCGTCCAGCGTGGCCTTCGCGGCCTTGTTCGCGGCGTCGATGGTGAGATGGGTGGTCTGCTGGAGATGACGGCTGGAGGGGTCGGCCTTCACCGCGGCGCGGGACTCGGCCGAGGGGGCGGAGGCGCTCGCGGAGACCGCGCCGAAGGCGCCGGCGCTCAGCGCGACGGCAGCGGCGGTGGCGGTGAGGACACGGGTGCGGGTCGACGTCTTCTTCATGATCGGTTCTTCCTCCGGGCTGGGGTTCGGGGACCTTCCGCCATCGATCCTCCAGCGGGGGCGGGCCCTGGGCGGTCGGCGTAGCGGCTGCTCGGCGCAGGCATGATGGATGAGGCGCCGGTCAGCCGATCGGTTGATGCGGGAGCCGGTCCGGCCGGGTCACGATGCGAGAGGAACCGTCCTGGAGCGGCCCCGGTGCCTGCCGTAGGGCAGGCGTCGCACGCACCGCACGCACCGCACGCACCGCACGCACCGCACGCACCGCACGCACCAACAGGTTCAGCAGGCTCAGCAGGTTCAGCAGGAGAGAAGACCCATGTCCCGTCGTACAGCGCCCGCCGCCGCGGGGACGACCTCCCGGCGGCCCCGGCCGCCGTCCGAGGGGGATCCGGCGATACGGGACGCCCAGGGCGCGGACCGGGACGACCGATGGCTCGACACCGTCATGAACACGGCGTTCATCGCCCTGCTCGCCGGGTCCCTGCTGCGCTATCTGATCAAGCACCCGGAGAGCCCCCGGGTCCCCTGGGTCATCGGGCTGAGCGCCGCCCTCGCCGTGTTCCAGCTCGCCGGGCACCGGCTGGCGGCCCGTACGCGCGGCCGGGGCGATCTGGTGCGGCTCGGGCTCGTCGTCGGCTGCTGGGTCGTGATCGTGCTGCTCGCGCCCAGCTTCGCCTGGTGCGCCGTCCCACTCATCTACACCGGGCTGCGCTCCCTGCCGACCCGTGCCGCCGTCGCCCTGGTCGCCGTCCTCTGCGCCCTGGTCATGATCGCCGAGTGGCGGCTGCGGCAGGGCGTCGACCCGCTGCTCCTGCTGCTGCCGCCCGCCGTCGTGGTGCTCGCCACCGCCGTCTTCCTCCATATGCGCCGCCAGGCCGACCGGCTCCGGGCGCTGGTCGACGATCTGCTCCGCACCCGCCGCGAGCTGGCCGCGATCGAACGGCGCGAGGGCGTCCTCGCCGAGCGGCAGCGGCTCTCGATGGAGATCCACGACACCCTCGCGCAGGGCCTGTCCAGCCAGCAGATGCTGCTCCAGGCCGCCGAGCGCGTCTGGGACAGCGACCCGGACAAGGCCCGCGGCCATGTCCGTACCGCCGAGTCCATCGCCGAGCGCAGCCTCGCCGAGGCCCGCCGCTTCGTCCACGATCTGGCCCCCGCCGAGCTGGCGGAGGGCGGCGGTCTCGCGCGGGCGCTGCGCGCCCTCGCCGAACGGGAGAGCACCGACGCGCTCCGGGTCCGGTTCCATCTGGACGGCGTGCCCGTGCCGCTGCCCGACCGGGTGGAGTCGGCGCTGCTGCGGATCGCGCAGGGCGCGCTGGCGAATGTGCGCGAACACGCGGACGCCTCCGCCGCCGCGCTCACCCTGAGCCAGCTCGGCGATCAGGTGGTGCTGGACATCGCGGACGACGGCGCCGGGTTCCTGCCCGTCGAGCGGGCCCCCGGGGTGCGCGGGCACGGTCTCGCGGCGATGCGGGCCCGGCTGCGCCAGCTCGGCGGCGCCCTGACGATCGAGTCGGCGCCGGGCCAGGGCACGGTGGTCTCGGCGGCGATCCCCCTGGAGCGTCCCCGTCCCGTGGACGGCGGCGCCGATTCCCCTCTGGAGCACGGATGACCGCGGTACGGATCCTGTTGTGCGACGACCACGCCGTGGTACGCGCCGGACTGCTCGCGCTGCTCGGCAGCGAACCGGGCATCGAGGTGGTGGGGGAGGCGGGCGGCGGCGAGGAGGCCGTCGCGATGGCCGCGAAGCTCCGGCCCGACGTGGTGCTGATGGATCTTCAGCTCGGCCCGGGCATCGACGGGGTGGAGGCGACCCGGCGGATCGCGGCCCCGGATGTGCATGTGCTGGTGCTGACGACCTATGACACGGACGCGGACGTCACCCGCGCGATCGAGGCGGGCGCGACGGGCTATCTGCTGAAGGCGGAGCGCCCGGAGGAGCTGTTCGCCGCGATCCACGCGGCGGCCCAGGGGCGTACGGCGCTGTCGGCTCCGGTGGCGAGCCGGGTGATGGACCGGATGCGGGGCACGGGCCGTCCGTCGCTCACGGAACGCGAGCTGGACATTCTCGGCCAGCTCGCCCGGGGTCTTGGCAACCGGGAGATCGCGCGGGCGCTGTTCATCAGCGAGGCGACGGTGAAGACGCATCTGGGCCGGATCTACGCCAAGCTCGGGGTGGACACCAGGGCGGGGGCGGTCTCGGTGGCGAAGGAACAGCGGCTGCTGCCGTAGCCCGCTGCGCCGGGTGCGGGCCCGGCGCCTGCGCCGTCCGGTCGTCCTGGGCGCGATCCGGCGGGGCCCAGGGGCCGGGGGAAAACCGGATGCGGATCCGGTGGGCGGTGGTGAGAATCCGGGTATGACTGCCCAGATCGACCGCGTCAACCCCGACCGGCTCCACTCCACCCCCGGCTACCACCACATCACCGTCGTCGAAGCGGCCCGCACCGCCTATCTCGCCGGACAGTGCCCCCTCGATCCCGCCGGGAGCGTGGTGGGCCCCGGCGATCTTCCGGCCCAGATCGATCAGATCGCCGCCAACGCCGTCATCGCCCTGGGCGCGGTCGGCGCCCGGCCCGAGGACGTCGTGCGGTCGGTGATCTACGTCGTCAGCGAGGACGCCGAGGTCCTCGGCGACGCCTGGACCCGGCTCAACGACTCCGTCATCGCCGGGGCGTTCACCACCGCGAGCACCCTGCTCGGGGTGGCTCAGCTCGGCTACCCCGGTCAGCTGATCGAGGTCGACCTCACGGCCGCGCTGTCGGACTGACGGGAGCGACCGGAGCGACCGGATCGACCGGTTCCGTGCACCGGGCCGCGTACCGGTTCCGCGCACCGGGCCTTCGCCGCCGCCATGGAGCCGGCCCGGAGCGGGGAAGCACCCCTCACGGTGCGCGGGTCCATCCGGGACGAAGCCATCGATCCGGGGCACGGCGACCGCGATGTCGACGGCTATCCGGATGACGCGGACGACGAAGACGACGAAGAGGGAACCGGACCCCTGGTGGAGCCCTCTTGCGGGGCGACACCCGGGCCCGTCGGCTGATCGAGGCTGTGCAGCAGGAGGATCTCGCCGCCGACGACCGGACTGCCCCAGTCGACTGAGAGAAGGGGAGTTCCTTGCTTCTGAGCGCCTCCGTGCGGCACGCCTTAACCGCCGCCGCCGTGACCACCGCCCTGTTCGCGAGCGCCGCGCCCGGCTTCGCCGCCGAGCGGCAGCCCACGGTGCAGACGGGTCAGACAGGGCAGACGGGTCAGGCAGCGCAGGCGGGTCAGGCGGGTCACACGGGGAAGTCAGGCCCGTACGCCCAGCTCCACCCGCTCGCCTCGCTCTCCGCCGAGCGGCTGGCCACGGCCGATCTCGTCGCGGCGGCCAAGTGGGGCACCGGCAGCCCCATCGACGACCCGGCCCGCGAGCAGGTCGTCCTGGACACCGTCCGCAAGCAGGCGGTGGAGACCGGGGCCGACCCGGAGGCGACGGTACGCGTCTTCCGCGACCAGATCGAGGCCAACAAGCTCGTCCAGCGGGAACTGCACCGGCTGTGGACCGCCGACCCGTCCAAGGCCCCCGCCGAGCGCCCCGACCTGGCGGAGGTCCGCAAGGAGATCAACCGGGTCAACACCGCGCTGGTGCAGGCCATCGCGGGCTCGGCGACGGCGCGCTCGGCCTCCTACTGCCGTGGTGTGCTCGCGCTCTCCGCCCTTCAGGTGCGACATGAGAAGCAGCTCGACCGGCTGCACTTCAAGGCGCTCGCGCGCGCGGTCCCGTCCGTGTGCGCGGAACAGGACTGACGATCAGGGCTCCCCGACCCGAGTCGTCATGAAGGGAGGGCCCGGGACTGCTCCCCGGGCCCTCATCGCGTTCGGTGTGTGGGCTGAGGGATCGTCCGGCCTGCCTGAATCGAGGCAAGTCCCCGGTTATCCACAGGTCTTGACGGTCGAAAAGCGGCGGACGGATCATCGAGTGCAGACGTGACGGCACGGCGCGGACGAACGACAGACGTGACGGCACGGACAGCAGTCGAGACGAGACGGCACGGACAGAGGAGCGCCCTCATGACCACCCCGCCCCAGCAGCCGCTCTTCATCGACGGCGAATACACCGCCGCGCCGGACGCGCGGAGCTTCGAGGTCATCAGCCCCGCCACCGGCGAACCGGTCGGCTCCATCCCGCTGCCCACCGCCGCCGACCTCGACCGGGCCGTGGCCGCCGCGCACCGGGCGCAGCGCTCCTGGGCCGGGGTGAACGTCTGGGAGCGGGCGGCCGTCTGCCACCGCATAGCCGACGAGATCGACCGGCGGCGGGACGCGCTCGCCCGCCTCCAGACCCTGGAGCAGGGCAAGCCGCTCGCCGAGTCGGTCGCCGACGTCACCGAGGCGGCCCAGCTCTTCCGGCTGCATGCCGAGGACGCCGTACGGCTCAACGGCGAGACGCTGCTCTCCCGCGACAACTCCAAGCGGATGTTCACCTTCCATCGCCCGGTGGGCACCTGGGGGATCATCACCCCCTGGAACTTCCCGCTGCTGATGTTCGCCGAGTTCGCCGCGCCCGGACTCGCCACCGGCAACGCCCTGGTCGTCAAGCCCCCGGCCCACACCCCGCTCACCGTGCTGAAGGCGATGGAGGCCGTGTCCGCCGCCGGACTGCCCGGCGGCCTGGTGAACATCCTCCCCGGCGACGGCTCCTTCGGCGACGCTCTCGTACGCCACCGGGGCATCCATGCCATCGGTTTCATAGGCTCCTCCGCCACCGGCGCCGCGATCCAGGCCGCCGCCGGGCTCAAGCGCTCCCTCATGGAGTGCTCGGGCAACGGGCCGCTCGTCGTCCTCGCCGACGCGGACGTGGACGCCGCCGCCAAGGCCGCCGTCGACGGCGCCTATCCCTGCGCCGGTCAGGTCTGCTGCGCCACCGAGCGCGTCATCGTGCATACGGATGTGCACGACGCCTTCGTCGATGCGGTACTGCGCGAGTCCGAGCGGGTGGTGCTCGGCGACCCGCTCGACGAGCGGACCGTGCTGGGTCCGCTCAACAACGAAGGCGTCGCCCGGAAGATGGACCGGCATATGGCCGACGCGCGCGAGCGCGGCGCCCGGGTCCTCCTGGGCGGACGGCGCCGCGCCGGTATGCCGACCGGGCTCTACTACGAGTTCACCGTCGTGGACGGGGTGCCGGAGGACAGCCTGCTCTCCCAGGAGGAGTCCTTCGGCCCGGTGGTCCCCATCATCACCGGCCGCGACGAGGACGATCTGCTGCGCATAGCCAACGACGACGCCCTCGGACTCCAGGGCGCGGTCTTCACCCGCAGCATGACCTCGGCGTACCGCTTCATCGAGGAGATGGAGGTGGGCCAGGTGATCGTGAACGAGTCCAACAACTGGTGGGACATCAACATGCCGTTCGGCGGGGCCGGGGCCCGGTCCACCGGCTGGGGCCGGATCGGCGGCAAGTGGACGCTGATGGACATGACCGACACCCGCACCGGGGTGATCAGCCTGTAGCCCGCGCCGAGGAGCCGGTCCCGGTTTCGGAGGCGGCGGCTTCGGAGACGCCGGGCCCGGCCTCGGGAGCGCCAGGCCCGGTGCCGGAACCGCCCACCCCCCGGAGGCCGAACCAGTACGTGCAGCAGAACCCGGCCGCGTACCCGGTCAGCAGCCCCCCGGCGTACACCGCGGCCGTCATCCCCAGCCCTCCGCTCCCCTGGAGCAGCGGGAACAGGGCCCAGCCCGAGGGCCCGATCGCCGTCGACCCCACCGTGTCGCCGAACATATGGAAGAGCCCGATGAAGCCGCCGCCGAAGGCCCCGCCCACACAGGCCGTGACGAACGGGCGGCCGAGCGGCAGCGACACCCCGTAGATCAGGGGCTCGCCGACCCCGAGCAGCCCGGCCGGAAGCGCCGAGCGGACCGTGGCCCGTACCGCCGGATCGTGCGGCAGCCGCAGATACACGGCGACCGCCGCGCCGACCTGGCCCGCGCCCGCCATCGCGAGGATGGGCAGCAGCACGGTGAAGCCCTGCTGCTCGATCAGGGTGGCGTGGATCGGGATCAGCGCCTGGTGCAGCCCCAGCATCACCAGCGGCAGGAACAGCCCGCCGAGCACGAAACCGGCGATCGCCCCGCCGCCCGAGAGCAGCAGCCCGGCGAAGTCCCCGATGGCGGTGGAGACCGCGCCCGCCACCAGCATCAGCCCGAAGACGGTGACCAGCCCGGATACGAGCACGGTCACCGTCGGCGTCACCAGCACGTCCAGCGCCGCCGGCACCCGGTTCCGGCACGCCTTCTCCGTGTACACCGCGAGCAGCGCCGCCCCCAGCGCGCCCAGGACGCCGCCCTGGCCGGGGGAGAGCCGGTGCCCGAAGACCGCGATCTGCGCGACGCCGGGAAAGACGACGATCGCGGCGACCGCGCCGCCCAGCACCGGAGTGCCGCCGAACTCCTTGGCCGTCTGATAGCCGACGAAGACCGGGATCAGCGCCATGAATCCGCCCGCCAGCGCGGCGACGGCGGCCGTGAGACCGGGGAGCAGCCCCATATTGACGAGCAGTCCGTTCAGCCCGGCGATGACGCCGCAGCCGATCAGCGCGGGGATCAGCGGTACGAAGACATTCGCGATCCGGCGCAGAAAGGCTTTGAAGGGGGTGGCGTTACGGGCCTTCCGCGCTTCCTTGATGGCCGCGCCCCGCGCCACGAGCGAGGGCCCCCGCGCCACGAGCGAGGGCCCTGCCGCCGCCACCAGCGCCTCGAACGCGGGGGCGACCCGGGCGACCGTGCCCGGGCCGAGGACGATCTGGTACGTATCGTCCTCGACCAGGCCCAGCACGGCGGGCAGCGCCCTCAGCTCCTCCTCGCGCACCAGGGAGCGGTCCTGGAGCCCGAGGCGCAGCCGGGTCATGCAGTGGGCGACGGACGTGACGTTCGCCGCGCCGCCGACGAGGGGAAGGATCGCGGCGGCGACGGCCCGGTTCTCCGATGTAGGCGGTGTGGGCATAGGGGGGAGCCTTGCTGTGCGGTCACTCTCTGGCGGTGGCGACGCGGAGGGCCGCGCGGAGATGGCCGCGGCTCTCGGTGAGCAGCCGGGCGGCGGTGGGGGCGTCGACCGAGCCGAGGATGGTGAGGATGGCGTTCTTGACCTCGCCGCCGGTGGCGGCGAGGGCGGTCTCGATCTCGTCGTCGGACGCGCCGGTGGCGAGCGCGACGATACGGCGCGAGCGGGCGCGCAGCTTCTCGTTGGAGGCGCGTACGTCGACCATCAGATTTCCGTAGGTCTTGCCCAGCCGGATCATGGTGATGGTCGAGAGCATGTTGAGGACCAGCTTCTGCGCCGTGCCCGCCTTCAGCCGGGTCGACGCGGTGAGCAGCTCGGGCCCGACGACGACTTCGATGCCGTGCTCGGCCGCGGCGGCGAGCGGGCTGCCCGCGTTGCAGGAGAGCCCGATGGTGAGCGCGCCGAGGGAGCGGGCGTGCGCGACCGCGCCCACGGCGTAGGGGGTGCGCCCGGAGGCGGAGATTCCCACCACCGTGTCATCGGCGGTCAGCTCCAGTGCCTTGAGGTCCGCGGCGGCGAGTTCTCCGCTGTCCTCCGCGCCTTCGACGGCCTTGACGATGGCGGAGGGGCCGCCCGCGATGAGCCCCACCACCTCGCCGGGGTCGGTGTTGAAGGTGGGCGGGCACTCGCTGGCGTCCAGGATGCCCAGCCGACCGGGGGTGCCCGCGCCCGCGTAGATCAGCCGTCCGCCGCGGGCCATCCGCTCGGCGGTGGCGTCGATGGCGGCGGCGATCCGGGGCAGCTGGGCCGCGACGGCCCGGGGGACGGTCTGGTCCTCGCCGTTCATCAGCCGTGCGAGGTCGAGCGTGGGCAGCCGGTCGATGTCCGCGAGCTCGGGGCGGAACGCCTCGGTGGTGAGCGTGTCGAGCTGGGCGCGGAGTTCACCGGGGGCGGGGGAAGTGGAGGTCATCGGGGACGCTTTCTTCGAGGGTCTCTTCGGTGTGTGGTCTCTGGTCCGTCCGGGTGGCGCTTCAGGTTCAGGGGCGGTCTTCAGCGGGCGGTGCTCAGCGGGCGTTGCTTCAGCGGATGCTGCTCAGCGGGCGTTGCGGGGAGTGTGCCGATGGGCGAGGGCTTCGTACGAGGCGGCGAGTGCGGGCGCGGCGGTCTCATAGGTCCGCTGGGCCACCCCTATGAACAGGCAGTCCACGACGAGGAGCTGACTGGTACGGGAGGACATGGCGGCGGGCCGCAGCTCGCTCTCGCGGGCGGTGGAGGTGGTGAGCACATGGTCGGCGTACTGGGTGACGGGTCCGTCCGGGCGGCCGGTGATCGCGACGGTGGTCGCGCCGCGCTCGAAGGCGACCCGCAGGGGTTCGATCACATCGCCGGTGGAGCCGGAGTGGGTGATGGCGATGGCGACGTCGCCGGAGCGCAGCTGTACGGCGTTGGTGACGGCGAGATGGGGATCGGCGTGGGCGTGGGCGATCAGTCCGATACGGAGCAGTTTCTGTGCCAGGTCCATGCCGACGAGGGAGGACGCGCCGACTCCGTAGACATCGATCCGGCGGGCGGTCGCGGCGGCGGCGACGGCGGCGGCGAGCTGGACGGTGTCGAGTCCGGCGGCGGTGTCGGCGAGGGTCTGCTGTTCGTCGTAGGCGAGTTTGGCGACGACCTCCGAGATCGGGTCGTCGACGGCGATGTCGGCGGTGACGCTGGGGGCGCGGCCGGACTGCTGATGGGCGGCGAGTCCGGCGAGCGCGAGGCGTAGATCGCGGTAGCCGGGGTATCCCAGGAGCCGTGCGGTGCGCACCACGGTGGCTTCGCTGGTGCCGGTGAGCTCGGCGAGGCCGGTGACCGTGAGGGCGGCGCAGCCCGCGGGGTTGTCGGCGACGGCTTCGGCGACGCGCTGCATGGAGCGGGTCAGCGACGGGGTGAGGGTGCGGACCTTGGCGGCGAGGGCCGCGGGGGCGGGCGGCAGACCGGTCGGCTGGGAGGCGTTGAAAATTTCCTTCACATGATCAGTCACATATTGAAAGATATTTTCGTTATACGGGCGGGGTCAACCCCGCCGGGGCGGACGGTGCGACCGCCGGGGGGCGACAATGGCGGCATGAATGACGCCGATCCCCTTGAGCAGGCCCTTCACACGGCCCGTGCCCTGGTCCTCGCGGACCTCGCCGCCCGGGACGCGGCGGACGCGGAGGTGGTGTCCCTGGTCGAGAAGTCGGTGACGCACCGCCGCTGGTGGGTGGAGCAGTGGCCGGACGGGCTGGCGTATCTCACGGGCCTGGTCGCCCAGGATGTGCAGGACGCCCTGCTGGAGAGCCATGGCCGCTGGCCGCTCTGCCCGGTCTGCGACGAGGGCGATCCGCATGCGCTGGAGGTGGAGCCGGAGCTCGGTCCGGACCCGCAGTGGGTGTGCCACAAGGCGGGTGTGGTGGTCGCGCCGGTCGGCGGACTCGTATGACGCGCTCGTACGGCCCGTCGCCGGGCGGCGGTCGCCGGTGACCGTCTACATCGACCCGCCGACCTGGCCGGGCCACGGCAGGATGTGGTCGCATCTGATCAGCGATGTGTCGTACGACGAGCTGCACGCGTTCGCGTCGTTGATCGGCGTGCCGTCGCGCGCGTTCGAGCGGGACCACTACGACGTCCCGTCGCACCGTTACGCGGACGCCGTGGCGGCGGGGGCGGTGGAGGTGTCGAGCCGCGAGGTGGTGCGACTGCTGGTGAAGGCGGGGCTGCGGCGGCCGAAGGGGCGACCGGCGTAAGGCGGTACGGGGCCGGGTCTTCCGGGCGTACGGTGCCGGGTCAGCCGAGTCCGGGCGTACGGCACCGGGGCTGCCGGGTTCGGGCGTACGGCACCGGGGCTGCCGGGTTCGGGTCCTCCGGGTCCGGGCGTACGGCGCACCGGGCGGGCCGCCCCTGGAGACGGCCCGCCCGGCCGGGCTCAGACCCGCTCGCCCGTGGCGGCGGCGGGCACGTCAGCGGGCTTCCGGACGACTGCCGGGGAGGCGGCTACCAGCCGTGACCTGCCGTGCAGCCGCAGCGACACGGCCACAAGACCCAGCGCCACGACCGTCATCGCGGCACCCGCCCAGGCCGTGGACGCGAAGCCGAAGTCCGCGTCGATCACCGTGCCGCCGAGCCATGGCCCGCCCGTGTTGCCGAGGTTGAAGGCCGCCGTCGTGGTCGCGCCCGCCAGGGTCGGGGCCGCGCCCGCCACATTGAACATCCGGGCGTTGAGGGCCGGAGCGGTGAAGAACGCCGAGAGGCCCAGCAGGAAGGCGAGCGCGATCGTCACGGCCGGGCTGGACGCGAAGAGCGCGAGCGCCGCGAGGAACACGGTCGAGGCGGTGATGCCGCTGAGCAGCACCCCGAAGAGATGGGCGTCGGCGACCCGGCCCCCCACCGTCGTACCGATCAGCGCGCCGAGCCCGAAGAGCCCGAGCACCCAGGGCACCCAGCCCTTGTCGAGCCCGGCGACATCGGTGAGCAGCGGCGCGAGATACGAGAACGCGCAGAACACCCCGCCCGCCGCGAGCGCGGTGATCGCGATGGACAGCCAGACCTGCCGGTCGCGGTAGATCGAAAGCTCCCGTCGCAGCACCGGCCGCTCGGCGGGCAGCGGGATGCGCGGAATCAGCGTCACCACGCCGACGAGCGCGATCGCGGACGCGAGGCCCACCGCCCAGAACGCGGACCGCCAGCCCAGATGGTCCCCGAGGAAGGCCCCGGCCGGGACGCCGAGGACATTGGCGATGGAGAGCCCGCCGATCATCACGGCCATCGCCCGCGCCCGCGAGTTCATCGGCACCATCGCGATGGCGACCGCCGCGCCGAGCGCCCAGAACCCGGCGCAGGCGAGCGCGCTGATCACGCGGGAGGCGAAGAGGATCTCGTACGTGGGGGCGAGCGCGCCCGCGACCTGCCCGAGGCCGAAGACGGTGATCAGGGCGATGAGGGTCGCCTTGCGGGGCAGCCGGAGCGTGGCCACGGCGAGCAGCGGCGCGCCGATCACCATGCCGATGGCGAAGGCGGATATGAGCAGACCGGCCTGGGGGATGGTGACGTTCATGTCGTCGGCGATCGGCGGGAGCAGACCGGAGAGCATGAATTCGCTGGTGCCGAGGGCGAAGACGGAGAGGCCGAGGATATAGACGGCGAGGGGCATACGGGGGCGCGGAGGGGCGGCTTCGGGCATGACGTGGCTAACCGTGGGGGTCGCGCCGGGCATTCCCGGGAACGGTGTGTGATTCGCCCTGTTCAGAGCTCGGTCCGGCTCGGTCCGGCTCGACTCGGCTGCTGGTCCGGCTGCCGGTCCGGCCCGGCCCTCGATCCGGCTCAGCTGCCGGTCCGGCCCGGCTCAGTTCGGCCCGCGGCCCGCTCAGCCCTCGGTCTGGCTCAGCCCTCGGCCCCGCTCGGCCGTCGGCCCCGCTCGGCCGTCGGCCCCGCTCGGCCGTCGGCCCCGCTCAGCCGCCGGTCCAGCCCGGCCCGCCCTGCCGCGGCCCATGCCCATGCCCGATCCTGCCTCCGGAGTCCATTCGGTCGTCCCTCGGCCGCCGGAAGGTCAGCGTCAGCCCCCTGGCCCCCTGCACCTGGCCGCCGCCGATCAGCTGGACGCCCCCGCTCGACGTCACCTGGAACCACAGCTGCGCCTCCGCCAGCGGCAGCGTGCCCCCGCGCTCGGCGATCTCCGCGAACACCTGCTGGAGCGCGTCCACCGTGTCCGCGAGATTTCTGCGCAGCGGCCCGAGTGGCACCGACCGCAGTATGGAGCCGCCGTCCCGGCTGAACAGGGCCCGTGCGCCGTCCAGCGCGGTTTCCCCGGCGTCCTGCTCGTTGGCGTCGACCCAGAAGAGGAGGGACTCCACGGCCGGTACGGACGCGTCCGCCGTTTTCTCGCTCATGGCGGGGACTTTAGGGCCTGAGCCCCGGATCCTGGGTGAGCCGTGCCAGCTCCGCCGTCAGATTGCGGCGGGCCGGCTCCTCCCACTCCCGCCGTCCGTACGGGGTGTGGAAGAGCCTCGGCAGCGCGAGGAGCCCGTGGAGCACGGCGGCGCGGCCGGTGCGGAAGGCGTCGTCGGGCACGAAGGCGTACTCCTCCCGTACGGCGGCCGTGTACGCCTCGTACGCCGCAGGTTCCGAGGCGAGGATCGCGAGGTCCGCGTCGCAGAGCACCGCGCCGTTGGCGTCGGACTCCCCGGGGTCGTGGGTGAGGGTGAGCCGGACCAGCCGGGCGACCTCCCCGGCGGCCTCGGGGGAGAGCCCGGCTTCGGGGAGCGCCCGCTCGGCGAGCCGGGCCGAGCGCTCCTCGTTCTCCGAGCGGTCGGGGAGGTAGACGGCGTCGTGGAACCAGGCGGCGAGGCGTACGAGATCGGGGTCGGCCGCATGGGCGGCGAGGGCGTCGACGTGGTCGAGCACCGCGGTGAGGTGGGCGACGGTGTGATAGCGGCGCTGGGGCTCGGCCCAGCGGGCGAGGAGGTTCTCGGCGTAGGGGAGCGGATCGGGTCCGTCCGCGCCGCTGCCGCGTGCGGCGAGCAGGGCGTGCGACCACCGCTGGCTGAGGTCCGGGCTCATACGCCGACTCTAGGCCGTCCGGATTCCGCGGCGGCCCGGTGGCGTGGGCGGCCGGCGGTCTGGCGGCCCGGCGGTGGGAGGGAGCCACTTTCGGCCCCCTTTCGGCCCTCTTTATCGGGGTGAAACGGGAGAAAAAGGTTCACACTGGGGTCAGAGAATGTGTGCCACCCAGTTCGACGGAGGCAGACACCATGGTCACAGTGATCATCGTCATAGGCGTTCTCCTGGTGGTTCTGCTCACCGCGTCCATGTGGTGGGACGCCATCCGCCGGGAGAAGTACGAACCACCGCGCCCCGATGAGCAGCCCGAGGTTCCCGACCACCGGGAGCACCTTGAGGAGATCCGGGAGGCGGACGTGGACGCCTTCCCGCCCGAGGGCGCCGACCGGCTCCTTCCCTACAACATGCACACCCACAGCAGCCACAGCACCGGAAAGGGCCGCGAGTCCCGGCCGGACCACGGCCCGAACGTCGGCGGCGGGGCCTTCGGCAGCGGGGGCCTGGGCGGCTGACCGGCTGGTTTCCCCCATACGTACGACCGCGGGGGCCCGGGTGGCTGACCACCCGGACCCCCGCGTCTGGGGAGGAATCTTTACGACGCTGCCTTGAATCCGCGCAGTCGCAGGCTGTTGCCGACGACGAAGACGGAGGAGAAGGCCATCGCCGCACCCGCGATCATCGGGCTGAGCAGGCCCAGCGCCGCGAGCGGCAGGGCGGCGACGTTGTAGGCGAAGGCCCAGAACAGGTTGGTGCGGATCGTGCCCAGCGTGCGGCGGGCCAGCCGGATGGCGTCGGCCGCCGCCCGCAGGTCGCCGCGGACCAGCGTCAGATCCCCGGCCTCGATGGCCGCGTCCGTGCCGGTGCCCATCGCCAGTCCGAGATCGGCCTGGGCGAGCGCCGCCGCGTCGTTGACCCCGTCGCCGACCATGGCCACGCTGCGGCCCTCGGCCTGGAGGCGCTTGACGACGTCGACCTTGTCCTCGGGCATGACCTCGGCGATGACCTCGTCGATGCCCACCTCGGCGGCCACGGCCTCGGCCACGGCCTTGTTGTCGCCGGTCAGCAGGATCGGGGTCAGGCCCAGCTTCCGCAGCCGGGTGATGGCCTCGGCGCTGGTGTCCTTCACCGCGTCGGCGACCTCCAGGACCGCACGGGCCTCGCCGTCCCAGGCGACCGTGATGGCGGTCCGACCGGCGGCCTCGGCCTGCTGCTTCGCGAGGACCAGCCCGGCCGGCAGGCGGATCTCCCACTCGGCGAGCAGCTTCTCGCGGCCGACCAGGACGGCATGGCCCTCGACGATGCCCTGGACGCCGAGTCCGGGGATGTTGGCGAAGTCCTCGGGGGTCGGGAGCGCCCCGGTCCTGGCGGCGGCTCCGGCGGCGACGGCCTGGGCGATGGGGTGCTCGGAGGCGTTCTCCAGGGCTCCGGCGAGCCGCAGCACCTCGTTCTCGTCGGTGGTCTCGGCGGTGTGGACGGCGAGCAGGGTCATCTTGCCGGTGGTGACGGTGCCGGTCTTGTCCAGGACGACGGTGTCGACCTTGCGGGTGGTCTCCAGGACCTCGGGCCCCTTGATCAGGATGCCGAGCTGAGCGCCCCGGCCGGTGCCGACCATCAGCGCGGTCGGCGTGGCCAGCCCCAGGGCGCAGGGGCAGGCGATGATCAGTACGGCGACGGCGGCGGTGAAGGCGGCGGTCCAGCCCTCTCCGGTGGCCAGCCAGACCCCGAGGGTGCCGAGGGCCAGCAGGATCACGATGGGGACGAAGACGGCGGAGATCCGGTCGGCGAGGCGCTGGGCGGCGGCCTTGCCGTTCTGGGCGTCCTCGACCAGCTTGGCCATCCGGGCGAGCTGGGTGTCGGCGCCGACGCGGGTGGCCTCGACGACCAGCCTGCCGCCGGCGTTCAGGGTGGCTCCGGTGACGCCGTCGCCGGGGGAGACCTCGACGGGCACGGACTCGCCGGTGAGCATGGCGGCGTCCACGGCGGAGGAGCCCTCGACCACGATTCCGTCGGTGGCGATCTTCTCGCCGGGGCGGACCAGGAAGCGGTCGCCGACGGCCAGCTCCGCGGTGGGCACGCGGACCTCCTTGCCGTCGCGGAGTACGGTGACCTCCTTCGCGCCCAGCTCCATCAGCGCCTTGAGCGCGGCGCCCGCCTTGCGCTTGGAGCGGGCCTCGAAGTAGCGCCCGGCCAGGATGAAGGCGGTGACTCCGGCCGCGGCCTCCAGATAGATGTTGGAGGCGCCGTCGCTGCGGGAGATGGTCAGCTCGAACGGGTGGGTCATGCCGGGCATCCCGGCGTGGCCGAAGAACAGCGCGTACAGGGACCAGAGGAAGGCGGCCGAGGTGCCGACCGAGACCAGGGTGTCCATGGTCGCGGCGCCGTGCCGCAGATTCGTCCAGGCGGCGCGGTGGAAAGGCCAGCCCGCGTAGGTGACGACGGGCGCGGCCAGGGTCAGGGAGAGCCACTGCCAGTACTGGAACTGGAGGGCCGGGATCATCGCCATCGCGATGACGGGCACGGAGAGGGCGACCGCGGTGATCACGCGCTGGCGCAGGGTGCGCAGCTCGTGGTCGTCCTCGGGGGCCGGTCCGTCGCCGCTCTTGCCGGGCTCGGCCGCCTGGGCCCGGGGCCTCGGCTCCGTGGCGGTGTATCCGGTCGCCTCGACGGTTCCGATCAGGTCCTGGATGGAGACCTCGTCGCCGACGAAGCTGACCTTGGCCTTCTCCGTGGCGTAATTGACGGTGGCCTCGACGCCGTCCATCCGGTTGAGCTTCTTCTCGATGCGGGCCGCGCAGGAGGCGCACGTCATGCCGCCGATGGCGAGTTCTACCTCTTGGTGGGTGGCTGTGTGCGCCACGGTTCCTCCCTGTCCCGTGATTTATACCCCTGGGGGGTATCCCTTCCGAGTTCATGTATACCCCCTCTAGGTATGGAAAGCAAGTGCGGGCGAGGTTCCGGATCTCCTGGGCGCTGCTGCGCTCGCAGAGCGTGCGCACTAGGCTTGGCATTGGACTAGACCTATTGATGCAGCAGTTCGTCTCCCAGGAGGATTGGGTTCCCATGAGCAACCGTGCGGTCCTGGAGGTGATCGCCCTGGACGCGGCGGACGCGATCGCGGCGCGGTCCGGAGGCGCGGACCGGCTGGAGCTGGTCACGGACATGGCGGCGGACGGGCTGACGCCGTCGCGGGAGACGTTCGGCCGGATCCGGGCGGCGGTGGACATCCCGCTGCGGGTGATGCTCCGGCTGACCGATGGATTCTCGGCCGGTACGCATGACGATGTGGAGGCGCTGGTACGCGTCGCCGGGGAGCTGCGGGCGGAGGGCGCGGAGGAGTTCGTCTTCGGCTTCCTGGACGCGGACGGGAACCCGGACCTGGTGACCGTGGAGCGGCTGGTGGCCGAGATCCAGGGCTGCTCCTGGACGTTCCACCGGGCGATCGACCGCGCGGCCGACCGGGACGAGCTGCGCAAGCACCTGGCGGAGCTGCCGGGCCTCGACACCTTCCTCACGGCGGGGGCGGCGTCCGGTGTGGACGAGGGCCTGCCGACCCTGCTCGCGGAGGCGGAGCGCAAGGGGCAGCCGGGGTACCGGACGCAGATCCTGGTCGGCGGGGGACTGCGGCTGGACCATGTCCCGGTGCTGCTCGGCGCGGGGATCGACGGCTTCCACATCGGCGGCGCGGCACGGCCGAAGGGCTGGGCGGGGCCGGTGGACGCGGAGGCGGTCAGGGAGTGGCGCCGGGTGCTGGACGCGTAGTCCGGCTGTCGCCGGGGGCGGCAGGGTTCCTTTGGATGCGCGAAGGGGCCGGGGGCTGAGCCCCCGGCCCCTTCGGCCGTATCAGGAGGCGCCTCCGGCACCATGGCGCGGGAGGAGGTGCCTCCGGCACCACGGCGCGGCCCGGACGCCGCTCCATGGGACGGATTCACGGCGTCCGGCGGACCGCCTACTGCCGTCCCCGGGCCGGGCCGCCTACCCGGCGGGCCGGTGGAAGACGACCTCCGGGTTCCCCGGGGTCGGCCCGTTGAGCAGCCGCTGCGGGATTCCCTTCAGATGCCGGTCGAAGAAGGCCGAGACATACCCCCGGGTGATCCCGGCGGCCCGCTCGGCGGAGAGCGCGGGCTCCTGTGGTGCGCCCAGCAGCTGCTCCAGCAGGACGGGCGCGTCCGTGAAGCTGCCGTGATCGCTGCCGTTGACCGTGATCCACCGCTTCCAGCCGTCGAGACGCTTCCACGCCTTGCCCCAGCTCGCGTCCGGGCTGCCGGGCACGCTGTCGGCCGCGCCCAGCATCATGAACGGCCGCCCGTCGAGCCCCTTCTTGGGCACGGGGGCGAAGAAAGTGCCGTCCATGTTGATCCCGGCCTTCACCCGCCGGTCGTCGGCCATGGTGCGGGACGCGCTGTTCCCGCCGATGGAGTGCCCGGCCATGCCGATCCGCTTGCGGTCGATCGTCTTCGCGTACCGCCAAGCCGGATCAGGCCCGGTCAGCTCGTCGAGGACGAAGGAGACATCCTTCGAACGCCCCTTGGGCACGGTGGAGAACGGCACTTCTCCCGACTCGGCCTTGTCGCAGGCCACACAGTCCAGCACGCCCCGGCCGGGGAAGGCGGTGGCCAGGGACTCGTACGCGTGGTCGACGGTGGCGACGACATACCCCTTGCTCGCCAGCTCCTCCGCCAGGAGCGTCAGCGTCATCCGGGACATGGTGAACCCGGGCGACAGCACCACCAGCGGGAACTTCCCGCCCTTGGGCCGGGCGTCCTCCCGCGCGTACGTCCGGGTCTTACTCAGCTTCTTCGCCGAGCCGGCCGGGAACGTCATCCCGGCACCGTTCCGCTCCAGCAGCAGCCGGGCCTCCTCGGCGCTCATATACCTCTTGGCGGGGGCGCCGCTCCCCGCCCGCGCCGGGTAGTGCAGCGACACCATCAGCTGCCGCGCCCCCGAGGCGGGCACCCAGTGGTCCACCCGGCCGGCGTCGGTCATCGGGAGCGTGGTCAGCCCCACGGCGTACGGCCCGGTGGGACGCGGCAGCTCCATCCCGGCGGAGACGGAGACGGAGACGGCGGCGGCCACCGGCGCCCCGGACGGGACGGCGGCGGACGCCGCCCCCGCGAGCGGCAACGGCAGGGTCAGCGCGAGCAGTGCGGCGATGGTGCTGCGACGGAGTCTGGTCATGCCCTGGACCGTATGTGCGCCCGCCCCCGCAGATCATCGCCGCCGGGGATGACACCCACTCAGACATTCGTCATAGCTCCGCGCCCGCCGCCTCCACCTCAGGTCTGACCCGCGCCTGTCGCGGTACGACCCGGGGGCGATGCGCGCATATCAGGGCCTGGGCAGACCCCACGGTCATGCAGGCCCCCGCCTTCCTCGACACCCAGCTCCCCGGGGCCCGCGCATGGGCCGGCGTGGTGACGTCACCGGTCTGCTGGAGAGTACGGCCCTTCGGCCAGGGCCGTGTCACCAGGACGGACTCATTTCCGCCGTACCGCTGTACGCGATGGGTGTGACGAGCAGCCGTCAACCTGTCTCAACCTGGAGGTGTCTCAGGTACTCGCTATCGCCTGGCCGCCCGGGAGTACCGTACGGCCAGGCTTCGGCGTGCCAACGGTCACGGACACCCGCCGTGCGGTGTGATCCACCTAACGGTCTTCCGCAGCATCAGGCTGCGGCGGGCAGCTCGGTGCGTGTGCGGTGGATGAGGTCGGCCACCTCGGGCTGTCCTTTCCACGGGGTGAGGGCGCGGGCGGCCTCGTGGAGGTAGCTGTGGGCGCGGCTGGAGCGGACGTTGCTGAGGATGCGCAGTGAGGTGTTTGCGGCGGTGAGGCCGCGTTCGAGGTCGCGGTTTTGGAGGTGGCTGGTGGCCAGGACCGCCATGCGGATGCCGGTGGCGCGGGTGAAGTGGTCTGCGGGCATGGGCTCGGCAAGCTCGTTCCAGGTGAAGGCGCCCTTGGGGTCGTTGAGGTCGCGGTGTACTTCGGTGGCGTCGGCGGCGAGCCGGGCGTGGGTCATGTAGGCGAGCTGCTCAGGGTCGTGGCTGCCTGGCCGGATGGAGTCGAGGAGCTCTTCGGTCCGGCCGAGCGCGGCCTTGGCGGCCTTGGCGTTTCCGGCACGCCCGTGGGCGCGGGCCTCGGTCAGCTTGGCGAAGGCCAGCACCCGTGGTGCGGCGTGTCCGAGACCGCGTTCGTAGGCGCCTTCGGCCATGTCGGCGGCTTGTTCGGGGTAGCCGCGCAGAGTGGTCTGGAGGGCCATGGTGGCCATCACGTAGCAGCCGCTCTCCACATTGCCCGCGGCCCGCGCCAGGCGCAGGGCCTGGACGAAGTGGCGCTGGGCGATGTCGTGGTGGCCGGTGTCGACCGCTGACCAGCCCACGACCCGGGAGAGCTCGGCGGTCGCCGCGAACAGCTCGCGCCCGATGGTCTCGGTGTAGGTGCCGGTCAGCAGCGGTGCGGCGTTCAGGCGCAGACATTCGGTGACCGAGCTGGCCTTCCAGTTCCCGCCGCCGAAGCGCGAGTCCCACAGGCGGGCTTCATCCGCGGCCTTCCACAGTTCGTCGAGGTCGCTACGGCCGACCTGCCGGCCTCCTTCATGCGCGGTCGGGGCGTCGGTCGGTTTGGCCAGCCAGCGGGTGACAGGCGTGGCGAAGGCAGCGATGGCGAAGCCGTTGCTGATGACCTGGCGACGGGAGCGGTCCACGGTTCTCCAGTAGGTGGCGGCGACACGGATTGCATCGACGGGGTCGCGGGCGAAATCCAACCCCATGTCAGGGTTTCCGCCTGACCGGCTATACATGCCGATCTCGGTCACGCTCACCACTCTGCCGAGGCGTTCGCCCAGCGCAGCGGCCAGGAACTCGGGCGTGCGGCCGCGCGGGATCATTCCGAGATTCACCCACCTGGCGACACTGGTGTGCTCGTACCTGAGCGGAACACCGGCCGCGGCACCGATCCTGTTGATCTGCGCGGCCAGGGATTTGTGACTCGCGCCGGCCTGCTTGACGAGCCGGGCCAGATCCTCGTTGGGATCACCCCGGCGGTCCTTCCTGGGCGCCACCGAGCCCCCTCATGCCAGCCGGTGTCCTGCGACGCGGATGCCGCAGGCGCGGGATCCGAGCCTAGGACGCGAGGGCGACGCGTGGAACCGGATGTGCGTTGTTCGCCCCCCTGGTTCGCCTCCCGCGCACACCGGCTCCGGCAGTTCTCTGGATGCAGGCGGTGGCTCGCCGGAGTCCTGGGAGTCCACCGTCCCTTCCCGGTCCACGACCAAGGTGGGAGTCATATGTACGAAGTCCTCGTCATAGCCCCACGCCCGCCGCCTCCACCTCAAGGCTGACCCCCGCCGCCCCTCGGTACGCCTGCGGTCCGGCCCGGGGACGATGCGGGCGCGTCAGGGCCTGGGCAGCGACAGCTCGGGCAGCTGCGGGTGCCGCAGCTGCTGGCCGCTGTCACCGATGTGCAGGGTGAAGGTCTCCGGCCCGGGCCGGTTCGCCGCGTCGTAGGCGCTGAGGACGTTCTCGATCAGCTCCCACAATCTGACCGACCCGCCCTCGCGCACCTTCCAGCCGCCGTCGTGCGGGGTGAGAGCGGCGGCGGAGCCGGTGACGGCGTCGATCAGGTGCACCTCATCGCCGACCGTGGCCAGTTGGGCTCCCGGCACCGCGCACTGGGCGAGGAAACGCAGATGGAACGCCTCCTCGGTGGCGGCGGTGATCCACTCGGGACCGTGCAGGGCCGCCCGGGCGCGCTGTGGCAGGTCCGCGGCCCAGTGGGCGGGGTTGCCGAAGGCCGGTGCCGTGTGGGTGCGCGCGGACATGAACGAGACGGTGCCGCCCAGCAGCCGGCCCTGGGCCGTGCCGTCCCCGGCGACCGTGAGCAGGACGCGGGCGTATCCGTAGAGCCAGCCCGAGAGAGTGAGCAGGATCTTTCCGCCCGGCCGGGTCTGCGCGAGCAGCGCGGGCGGGACGGCGCGGAACGAGCAGGCGGCCACGACGCGGTCGAAGTGCGCCTCGGGCCAGTAGCCGTACAGCCCGTCCGCCACCGCCAGGGTCGGGGTGTAGCCGCACTCGTACAGCGCGCTCGCCGCCTGCTCCAGCCGACGGCCGTCGACCTCGACCGAGGTCACCGAGGCCGAGCCGATGCGTTCGCGGAGCAGCGCGGTCGAATAGCCGGTCCCGGTGCCGATCTCCAGGACCGTGTGCCCTTCCCGTACGTCCGCGTCGGCCCACATGCGGACCACCAGGGAGGGCAGGGTGGAGGAAGAAGTCGGTGCCCCGCCGTGCCGGACGGCAGGCCGTTTCCAGTCCGGTTCATCGCCGTCGAACTGTGTGATCAGCGTCGTATCGGAGTACGCGGCGGCCAGCCACCGGCCGTAGTCGATCTCGGCGGTGACCGGCTCCCACACCGTCAGCCCCTGCCCGTCGAGCCCGTCAGTGGGCAGATAGAACCCGGGCACGAACCGGTGCCGGGGCACGGCCCGTACAGCCTCCCGCCAGCCGCCGGGGACACCGCTCCCGGCGAGAGCACGGGCCAGACGCTCCCGCAGACGGGCCGCGTCGGTCTCAGGGACGCCGGTCGCGTTCACGGCGTTCTCCGTTCTGCAGAAGGTCGGCGAACGCCGGTGATGTCAGCGGCGTCCGGGAGTCAGCCCACTGGCTGTGTTGGGGGGTTTCACTCGGTGAACGTCCAGTCGAGCTCTGGGGTACGCCTACGGTCCGACCCGGGGGCTACGCCCCGTCCACGGTGAGCAGGCACCAGATACGGCTGCCGTCGTCGCTGACCCCCCACGCGTCCGCTAGCATCCCGACGAGCTGGAGCCCGCGCCCGCTCTCTTCGTCGGGGCCCGCCTGGCGCGGGCACGGCCGCTGGGGCCCGGAGCCGCTGTCGACCTCGATGCAGACGTACGCGTCGGTCCGCCACAGCCGGACCCGGACGGTGTCGCTCTGCCCGTGCTGGAAGCCATTGGTCACCAGCTCCGACATCAGCAACTCGGCGGTACCGACCAGCTCCCCGAGCCGCCAGATCCACAGATGCGCCCGCCCGGCCCTGCGCATCAGCCCAGGCCAGGACCTGTCCTGATCGCTCATCGGCTCGCCTGGGTTCGCGGTGCGGGAGAGGCGTACGTCGAATCCGGGGGTGATCACGGGTTGGTTGGGGGCGAGGTCGCCGAGGTGGCGGCGGGTGGGGGTGTCCGGCTGTGTGGCAGTGAGCGACATGGGCGTGCCCTTCGGGTTTCGGACAGGGCGAGGCTGGGCCTTGGGGGAGGGAGGTCCAGATTTGTGCATCGCCGTCCGGCTTGGCTCTGGCTCAACTACGGTGCTGTATGCGCGATTTAATCTGCAAGCCAATCCGCGAAGGCGGAAAAATTGGCACATGCCAATACACCGGCAAGGGTTGCAGTAGAGGTAACTGAGCGTGCAAGACTCGTGACACGCCGACGCTGAGCGTCGACAGCACGTCAGGAAGGACGTACAGGTGGCAGCACGAAGGGGACCGACGTTCCGCAGGCGGGAACTGGGCAAAGAGCTGAGACGCTTGCGGGAGAAGGCGCAACTGACGATCCAGGAAGCCGTCTCGGGCCTCGGTTTCAGCGACACGAAACTCGGCAGAGTGGAGACCGGGCACAACGGTCTCCCGCGTGTGGAGGACCTGGAGAAGCTCCTCGATCGCTACGGCGTCAACGACATCGATGACCGGGACGCCCTGCTGACCCTGCACCGGGACTCGCTGAGCCGCGATCCCTGGATGCCGTACCGAAACGTCATGCCGTCCGGCATGCCGATGTACATGGGGCTGGAGACCGACGCGCGCGAGATGCGGGCCTGGCACCCGATGTATGTCTTCGGCCTGCTCCAGACCGAGGCGTACGCCCGCGCTCAGTTCATGGTCGCCAAGCCGATCGAAGAGACCACGACGCAGTTCGTCGAGAACAACGTCCAGCTTCGGATGGAGCGCAAACAACTGCTGACCCGCGAGGACAGCCCGTTGTTCCTTCGCGTCATCCTCGACGAGTCGGCGCTGCGCCGCATGATGGGCGGCCCGGACATAATGAGGGAGCAGTACGAGGAGATCGAGCGCATGAGTGCGCTGGACAACGTGACCGTCCAGGTCCTCCCCCAGAAGCTCGCCACCTACCGAGCCGACATCAACTTCGCCGTCTTGGACTTCGACGCTCCCGTGGATCCGATCGTCCAGACGGAGATCCCGGGCACGATCACTGTGACCGACAAGCAGTTCGACGTCTGGAAGTACAACCAACGATTCGACAGTATGCGGAGCGAAGCTCTGGGGCCCTCGGCGACAGCCGGGTTCCTGCACCAACTAGCGCGAGAGTTGTAGCCATTAACACTCAACTGACGGCACCCGATGTGGCTGCCGAACACATCTGGAAGAAGTCCTCCTACAGTGACAGCCACGGAGGATCCTGCGTCGAGGTCGCGGCGCTGACCGCCCGGGTCGGGATCCGCGATTCGAAGGATCGGCTGGGCCCCGCCTTGGTCGTTCCGTCGGCCGCATGGTCGTCGTTCGTCGGTATGGTCCGCGCGCTCGACCAGTAGCAGCCCGAGTCGGCTCGGCCTGTTCCGGGAAGAGGTGAAGCATGACGTTCAGTAGAGCCACTGATGTGGCACCCGAGAGCGCCTGGTTCAAGTCCTCCTACAGCGACAGTCAGGGAGGGTCCTGTGTGGAGATCGCAGCCCTCTTCCCGGAACACGCCTGGCACAAGTCCTCCTACAGCGACAGCCAGGGAGGGTCCTGCGTCGAGGTCGCGACCCTGACCCCCCGGGTCGGGATCCGCGACTCCAAGGACAAGCAGGGCCCCGCCCTCCTCGTCCCCACCCCCGCCTGGCGCGACTTCGTCGCCTTCGCGGCTGGGCCGATCATCCCCGAGTGACCCGGGGCGCGGTGCCCGGCTCCGTCAAGACGATGCTGGCTTATTCGGCTTCAGCCGGATAAGGGAGTCTTGGCGGAGCCGCCACCACGGAAGGCGTCGCCATGCTGTTGTGTTCGAGGGAGATCGGGTCCAGCTCGACGCTCCGGATGAGGACGCCCGGGAAGTACTCGAAGCGGGCGATGGCCTCCGTGATGGCTTCCGTGAGGGTCGTGGCTTCGAAGTGGCAGACGAACTTCGCGTAGCCGGGACCTTCGATCAGGCTCATCAGCCCGTCGTTGAAGCAGTCGAGCCTGTCGAGCGTGTCGTTCTGCTCCGGAGTGAGCGGGTCCTGCATGTGGAGGCTGAAGCGCCACTCACACATGGCCGCGGTGATCTCGGGTGAACTCATCGATGCTCTTCGCTTCCGTTCCTGCGCTCCTGGGCGTACACGAGATTCGCACGCTCTCTGAGCACGGACAGCAGATCAAGTACCCCCAATTGTGGCCGTTCTGTTTGTGGAGCACCTTAAGTCCGCATGCCTCAGCCCTCTTGAGTGCAGCCTCAACGTCCTTCTTCGGATGCCGATCCCCTTTGCCCATACCGGTACGGCTTACTCCAGGTCGCACAGAGGCGGGGGCCGACCATCTGGATGCCACTCGATCGGGTCAGGTCCACGTGATCAGTCGCGGCCGTCAAGAAGGACAAGCGTCCTCCCGTACCCCGGGAGGACGCCCGTGTTTCACCGCAGCGGATCGAGGCGTTCGGCGCGGCGGCCCATCAGATACATGGGGCCGTTCGTCTTCCGCATCTCGTGGATGAGTGCGAACCCCTGGCGCTGGTAGTAGGCGACCAGACCGGGGAAGCGGCAGCCACGGCGTACCCACTCCCTGCCTTCGCGGGCAGCCCGGTCGATCGCCCACCGGGCGATGAGCGTGCCGGGTTTCGTCTTCCGCAGGGCCGGGTCGGTGACCGTGCCGTACAGATACAGGGAGGGCTCGGCGAGCTCTTCGTTCGTCCAGGCCATCGGCGGGGTGGTCGTCGTCACCGTCGTGCAGCCAACAGGCCCTCCATCGGCCTCCAGGACGAATGTCGAACCGTCCTTGTTGCTCGTCAGCGCCGCGAGCTTCTCCGCGCTGTCACGCCAGCTCGGCAACCCTCGTTCCTCAAGCCAAGCCGAGCGAGCCAGAACGATCCGCACGACGGCATCGGCGTCGTCGGACCGGGCCGGCCGCATCGCGAACTTCATCCGGGCTCCTCGTGATGCACTCGGGTGCGACTCCTGATCCATGGGGCGGCCCCGGCCGAGGGCTACCCCAACTGCCCCGGCAGCTCCCCCTGATGCACCACCGTCAGCCCCGACACCGCCCGGGTCAGCGCCACATACAGCCGGCGCAGGCCCGTGCGCTCGTCGGGCTCGCCCGCCACCACCGTCGAGGGGTCGTCCAGGACGACGTAGTCGTACTCCAGGCCCTTCGCCAGCGACGCCGGGACCAGGGTCAGACGGGAATCCGCCGTCGTCTCCGTGCCCGGGTCGAGCCAGGGGAGGCCCGCTGCCGACAGGGCCTCCGAGAGGGCGGGGATCCGGGTGTCGGCGGCGATCAGGCCGATGGAGCCCTCGTGGAGCAGGGACTCCTCGCAGGCGGCGATCACGGCCGAGGTGAGCTCGTCCGGGCCGCCGGGGATCTGCCGTATCTCCAGGGAGCCCGGCGACTCACGGACCGAGCGGACCTCCGCCAGGCCCGGGGACATGTGCGGGAGGAGCCGTGAGGCGTAGGCGATCACCTCGCGGGGGACGCGGAAGCCCGCCGTCAGCTCCTCCACCACCGCGTCGGGCTTGCCCAGGTGGGAGAGGGCCTCCTCCCAGCTGCCCGTCGCCCACGGGGTCGTCCCCTGCGCCAGATCCCCCAGCACCGTCGCCGAACCCGTCGTACAGCGCCTGCCCACCGCCCGGTACTGCATCGGGGACAGATCCTGCGCCTCGTCCAGGACGACATGCCCCAGCGAATGCGTACGCTCCACCAGATCCGCCGCCTCGTCGATCAGCACCGCGTCCGCCGACGACCACTTCGCCGCCCGCACGCTCCGCACCGGCTTCGGCCACAGCACCGTCCGCTGCTCCGCCTCGTCGAGCACGCCCTCCGCGTGCGCCGCGAGGAACTCCGCGTCGGAGAGCAGCCGCAGCACCAGCTTCGCCGGATCGACCGGCGGCCACACCGACTTCACCGCCGCCTTCACCGCAGGATTGCGCGCCACCGCGTCCTGCACCCGGTCGTCGCAGACCTCCCCCGACTCCTCCATCCGCACCAGGACCGCATGCGCGATCCGCTGCGGCAGCGCCTCCCGGGCCGCCCCGTACCGCATGTCGCGGCCGAGCAGCTCGCGGACGATCTCCTCCAGTTCGTACGCAGGGATCCGCCACCGCCGCGAACCGCGCACCACCATCACCGGCTCGGCGGGGATCGTGACATGCGAGCGCACCGCCCGCCGCAGCACCTCCGCCATCCGGGCGTCGCCCTTGATCACGGCGGCGTCCGCCGGGTCCTCGCCCCGCACCTCGACGCGCGCCACCAGATCGTCCACCGTCGCCTGCCGCACCTCCAGCTCGCCCAGCGCGGGCAGCACCTGCTCGATGTAGTGGAGGAAGGACCGGTTCGGCCCGATGACCAGCGTGCCCGTCCGGGCCAGCCGCTCCCGGTGCGCGTACAGCAGATACGCCACCCGGTGCAGCCCCACCGCCGTCTTCCCGGTCCCCGGGCCGCCCTGCACACAGACCGTGCCCGACAGTCCGGACCGTACGATCTCGTCCTGCTCCGGCTGGATCGTCGCGACGATGTCCCGCATGGGGCCCACGCGCGGGCGCTCGATCTCCGCCTGGAGGAGCCTGCTGGTACGCGCCTCCTCCACCGGGTCCGTCAGCCGCTCGTCCTCGTACGCCGTGAGCTCGCCGCCCGTATAGCCGAACCGCCTGCGCAGCTCGACCTCCTGCGGGTCGATACGCGTGGCCCGGTAGAACGGCTGGGAGACCGGGGCCCGCCAGTCCACCACCATCGGATCGCCGACGGCGTCATGGACATGCCTGCGGCCGATATAGAAGCGGGACCCGTCCTCCGCCGTCCGCTCCGGGGTGGGCAGATAGTCGAGCCGGCCGAAGAAGAGCGGGGTGTGCGTGAGATCCGCCAGCTCCTTGATCCGCGCCTCCATCTGGGCTCCCAGGACCCTGGCGTTGACCCAGTTCGCGGTCACGTTCTTGAGGTCGAGGGCCTCCACCTCATGGCGCATCGTCCGCAGCGCGGCACGGGAGGACGACAGATGGGTGCGCTCCCGCTGAAGAGGATCGCTCTGCGAGGAATCGCTCTGGCGGGAGTCAGGGGCATGCGCGGACACAGGTCGCCTCCAGCGGGCTTACGGGGTGGGCATGGCGTGACCGGCCGGTTTCCGTCCGGCAGGCGGCGCTCCACGGCGGGAGGCGGGCAAGACGGGGCAGTCTAGTCACCGCCAGGGCCGACCGCGAACGCGTTTGTCGGCGGCAGGGAGGACACCCGGCTCCTCCTCAGGTGCCGCACCCTGAGGGGAACCCCTATATCTGGAGTCGTAGGCGGCCGGGGCCAGGTTTCAGCCCACGGGCCGATGTAACCGAAGGGGCCGAAATCCACTATGGATACATGAGCACAGCGACTTTCACCCCCAGCGCCCAGGCCCCCCGCACCGCCGCCGCCGAGGCCCACGCCCCGCACTCCGTCGGCGGCGCGCTCCGCGCCGTCAAGGTGTTCGTCGGCGCGGTCTTCAGCGTCGCCGTCCTCGGTGAGTACGGCGAGGAGGCGGGCGTCCGCAGGCACTGAGCGTCCCGCACGGAGCCCCGGCACGGAGCCCCGCACGGAAACGCCGGCTCACTTCAGCAGCTCGTCCGCGTCCATGATCCGGTACGCATAGCCCTGCTCCGCCAGGAACCGCTGGCGGTGCGCCGCGAAATCCTGGTCGATCGTGTCCCGGGCGACCACCGAGTAGAACCGCGCCTCATGCCCGTCCGCCTTCGGACGCAGCACCCGGCCCAGCCGCTGCGCCTCCTCCTGGCGGGAGCCGAACGTCCCCGAGACCTGGATGGCCACCGTCGCCTCCGGCAGGTCGATGGAGAAGTTCGCCACCTTCGAGACCACCAGCACCGAGATCTCGCCCTCCCGGAACGCGTCGAAGAGCTTCTCGCGCTGCGCGTTCGACGTCTCGCCCTTGATGACCGGCGCGTCCAGATGCTCGCCCAGCTCATCCAGCTGATCGATGTACTGCCCGATGACCAGCGTCTGCTCGCCCCGGTGCTTGGCGACCAGCGCCTCCGTCACCTTCCGCTTGGTCGCCGTCGTGGCGCAGAAGCGGTACTTCTCCTCAGCCTCGGCCGTCGCGTACGCCAGCCGCTCCGCGTCGGTGAGATTGACCCGCACCTCCACACAGTCGGCGGGCGCGATATAGCCCTGCGCCTCGATCTCCTTCCACGGCGCGTCGAACCGCTTGGGCCCGATCAGCGAGAACACGTCCGACTCGCGCCCGTCCTCCCGCACCAGCGTCGCCGTCAGCCCGAGCCGCCGCCGCGCCTGGAGATCGGCGGTGAACTTGAAGACCGGCGCGGGCAGCAGATGCACCTCGTCGTAGACGATCAGACCCCAGTCGCGCGAGTCGAACAGCTCCAGATGCGGATAGATCCCCTTCCGCCTGGTCGTCAGCACCTGATAGGTGGCGATGGTGACCGGGCGGATCTCCTTCTTCGTACCGCTGTACTCGCCGATCTCGTCCTCGGTCAGCGAGGTCCGCTTCACCAGCTCGTGCTTCCACTGGCGGGCGGAGACCGTGTTGGTGACCAGGATCAGCGTCGTCGCCTTGGCCTGCGCCATCGCACCGGCCCCGACGAGCGTCTTGCCCGCGCCGCAGGGCAGCACGACCACGCCGGAGCCGCCGTGCCAGAACCCCTCCACCGCCTGCTGCTGGTACGGGCGCAGCGCCCAGCCGTTCTCGTCCAGGTCGATGCGGTGGGCCTCGCCGTCGACGTATCCGGCGTGGTCCTCGGCGGGCCAGCCCAGCTTCAGCAGGGTCTGCTTGATCTGCCCGCGCTCGGAGGGGTGGACGACGACCGTGTCCGGGTCGATCCTGGCCCCGACCAGCGGCTGGACCTTCTTCGAGCGGAGGATCTCCTCCAGCACCGGCCGGTCGGTGCTGGTCAGCACCAGACCGTGGGTGGGGTGCTTGGAGAGGGTGAGCCGGCCGTAGCGGGCCATCGTCTCGGCGACGTCGACCAGCAGGGCGTGCGGCACGGGGTAGCGGCTGTACTGGACGAGCGCGTCCACCACCTGCTCGGCGTCGTGCCCGGCCGCGCGGGCGTTCCACAGCCCGAGCGGGGTGATGCGGTAGGTGTGGATGTGCTCGGGGGCGCGCTCCAGCTCCGCGAAGGGAGCGATGGCGCGACGGCAGGCCCCGGCCTGCTCGTGGTCGACCTCAAGGAGGAGGGTTTTGTCGCTTTGAACGATGAGCGGTCCGGTCACGCCTGCGCCCTTTCGGTAAGCCAAACCTCCAGTGTGCCGTACTCATCCTGAGTATCCGCCCGGGGAAGCGTGAGTACGCGCACGGTGCCATGGGCCCGGGGCGGCGCGGTTCGCTGGGGGCATGACTGATCACCACCGCCCCGGCCCCGGGCCGGACGGAGCCGCCGGGCGCCAGTGGGACGAGCGCTGGTGGGATGAGCGGGACGAGCGGGACGAGCGCCGGTGGGACGAACGGGATGAACGGGACGAGCGCTGGTGGGCGGTGCCCGCGCTCGCCACCCCGCTCCTCCTGTTCCTGCTGTACGTCGACTACACCGCCTACCCGGCCCGCCCGGCGGTCTGGGCGCTGGGCTACTCCGTGCCGCTCGCCCTGCTCGGCTGCGGCTGGCTGCTGGAGCGGACCGTCCGCAGACGGCCGCTGCGGACCGTGCTCACGGGGCTGGGCTGCCTGCTCGCCCTCGGCTATACGCAGGTGATGGTGACGGTGCTGACGGGGATGGCGGTGGTACAGCTGTTCTTCCGGGTGGCGGCGGACCTGGTCGGCTGATCAGCCGACCGGTCGCGGGCGGGGGCTCAGGCCAGATCGTCCGCGAGCTCCGCCACCCCCGTGATGCGGTGCAGCGGATAGGTGCGGACCTGGTCCGACGTATGGTCGTACGCCGTCACGAAGCCGCCCTCGACCCGTACGGGCGCGATCACCCGCTGGCTCGCCGCGCCCTCCGCGTTGACATAGCCGATCCAGATCGCCGCACCGGTCATGACCGCAGCCTGCACGGTCGCCAGTGTGTCCGCCGAGGTCGAACGGGGCAGCCCGCCGTTCTGCGCGGACGGCTGCACGGGCTGCTCGGCGGCCGGTTTCCGCTCCACCGTGGACGCCATGTCGCCCGCGCGGATCGCCCGCACCGCCGCCCCCAGCAGCACGGCGTCCGGCAGCGGCGGACCGTCCGCGACCGGCAGGGGCGGGGTACGCGGCGGAGTGCGGCGGGCATGGGCACGGGCGATCAGGACATCCCCCTCGGCGGACTCGGCCGCAGGCGCGTACCCCATCGACCGCAACCCCTCCAGCAGCGACGACGGATCGGTCTGGGCCGCGAGGACCGTGGGCGCGAGGCGGCGCAGCCGCAGCCCCTGGGAGCGCCGGTCGGCGAGGATCTCGTCCAGCAGCGCCTCGTCGTCGCAGCGGACGTACGCGGAGGCCGCGCCGATCCGCAGATGGCCGTGGCGGCGTGCCATGTCGTCGATGAGATAGCTGAGCGGCTGCGGTACCGGGGTACGGGAGTGGGCCGAGAGGAAGGCGTGCAGATCGGACGCGGAACGGCCCGCGTCCAGAGCGCGCCGTACGGAACCGGGCGTGAAGCGGTAGACCGTCGCGCCGCCCTTGGACTCCACGTCGGCGACGACCGCGAGCGTCTCGGCGAGCGGACGCCGCAGCGGTCCGGGGGCGACGGCGGTGAGGTCCGCCTGGAGCAGGACGTGATCGACCGGCTCGGGCAGCAGCGGGGCGAGGGTCCGCGCGGCGGCGATCTGCGCCGCCGCGCGCTCGACGGTGGTGAGGGGGGCGGCGGCTTCCGGCGCATCGGAGGCGGGGGCGGGGGCGGTTCCGGCTCCGGCTCCGGGTGCTGTGGCGGGGCCGGCGGCTCCGGTTCCGGCTCCGGGTGCCGTGGCGGCCCCGGTTCCATGCGCCCCGGTCCCGTACGCCCCGGTCCCGTACGCCCCGGTCCCGGACTCCGCCGTGGCGGCTCCGGGAGCTGCGGCCGGGACGCTCAGCAGGGCGCGGCCGTGGCCCGAGAGCGCGCCCCGGCCGGTCACCCCCAGCGCCTCGGCCTCGATCAGCGTCCACGCCGCGATCCGCGACCGGGTGTCCACCGATCCCTCGCCGCCGGCGCCCCCGGTGACGGCCCCCCGCAGCGGGCGCTCCCAGCGCAGCCGGCCGAGCACCGACTCAGGGTCGGCCGCCGTGCCCTCCGGCAGCGACCCCAGCAGCTCCAGCACCCGGCGGCGCACCTCGGGCGCGGCCGGGCGGTCCAGATCGGGCCCGAGCGCGGAGAGTGCGCGCCCCTTGGCGTCCTGGCCGCCGACCAGACCCGGGGTACGGGTCGCGGTGAGCCAGGCGTCCGCCAGCAGCGCCCAGCGCTCGGCCGCCGGGAGGGTCAGCCACTCGTCGTACACGGGGGTCGGGGCGTACCGCTCGTCCACCTCGCCGTCCGACGCCAGCAGCCCCGCCGCGTACGCCACCTCGACCCAGAAGGCGGCCGTCGGCTCGTCGGCGTCCAGCGCGGCGGCGGTCCGCTTGAGGTCGCGCACCGAGAGCCCGCCGGACCGCATCACCGGCGGGCCGCCCTCGTGCCAGTCCCTGAGCAGTTCCTCCACCGCCGACAGCGCGGCGAGCGCCTGCCCGGCCGCCGCGCTGTCCACAAGCTGTGGACGGCCCGCGCCGATGGCCGCCGCCGGGGTGATCTCCGGCGGGAGCGGCTCCGGGACGCGGTGCGCGCGGCCCGCCCGCAGATACAGCGCCACCTCGCGCGGCAGCACCACCGTGCGCGCGGACGCGGGCAGCAGCAGCCCCCGGTCCCGCAGCCAGCGCACCGGCGGGGTCGGGCTGGCCGTGACCTCCCCGTACGGCGGTCCCCACACCAGCCGGTCCAGCACCGTCAGCGCCTCCGGCGGGGCGGAGTCCAGCAGCGCGCCCATCCGCCGCCGGTCCGTGAACAGCGCCGTCAACGCGGCTACCGCCGACACCGGATCGTGGGTGGTCCCGAGGCCGGCCGCCGCGAGGATCTCCTGGACCCGGCCCGGCGACATCCCGGCCGTCGCCTCCGCGACACCGGGGCCGAGACCGGTCGGGGACGGCCGGGTGGGAGACGGTGTGAGCAGCTCACGCGCGGTCCGCACCAGCCGCAGCCGGTCGTCGCCGCCCCAGACGAGCGCCTGGGCGCGCAGCGTCTCCACCGCGCGCGGCAGCGCCGCCGCCACCGTCTCGTCTCCGTCGTCGCCGGTCAGCAGCGCGAGCAGGGTGCGGTACGGGGCCGGGTCGGGCGCCACCGCCAGCGCCTCGGCGGCCTGGAGGGTGAACCGGTCGAGCCGTTCCAGAGCCCGGACGACCGAGGCGCGCGTGCCCGCGCGGGTGGCCAGCTGGGTGAGGTCCCCGGGCACGGGGCTGAGCAGATCGGGGCGGGCGCGCAGCAGCGCGGTCAGCTCCTGGTCGCCGCGGGCGCGCAGCGCCTCGGCCAGCGTGCGCGGACTGCTTCCTTCGGGCATGGTCCCCATCCGCCCCACGGTAGTCGCTGGAGGGCCCGACGGAGCCCCCGGAGCGCTGAGGTCGCGCTACCGTCGGCGGGCACAAGGTCGGGGAACGTCAGGGGAACGGCTGTGGGGATCGAGAGCGACCAGCTCGTCTACGACTATCTGAGCCGGGTCGGCGATCTGGCCCAGCGGCGACAGCTGTCGTCCGGTACGCGGATGGAACTGGTGTCGGCGCTGCGCGGGGAGATCGACCGGCAGCGGGCGAAGGCGGTCCTGGACAACCCCGCGTCGGTACGCCGGATCCTCGGGAGACTCGGCACCCCGGACGACGTGGTGACGGCGGCGACCGGCGGCGTTGTCCCGGGCGCGGCGTCGTCGGCCGGTCCGGCGACCGGGTGGGAGGACCGGCCCTCGGCTCCGCCGCCCGACGAGCCCCGGGGGTCCCGGTCGTCTCGGCTGTCTCGGCCGTCCCGGCCGTCCCGGCAGCCCCGGTCGTCCCGGGCCGACGTGCCGGAGCAGCGGGTACGCCGCCGGATTCCGCGCCCCCGCAAGACCGCCCCGGCCGAGCCGCCGCCGCCCCCGCCCGGCGCGCTGCCGCCGCATCTCGCGGGGCTGGACGAGCTCGGTCCGTCGGACCGGGACGGCGTGGACTGGTGGAGTGTCACCCCGCAGCCGTTCGGGCCGGGCGAGCGGGTCGCGGGCTTCACGGGCGGGGTCGAGATCCCGGAGATACTGTCGCCCCCGCCGAGGAGCGACGAGCTCGCCGAGCCCGAGGCGGAGGGGGCGGAGGAGCTGGGGGAGCTGGGGGAGGCGGAGAAGGCCCCGGAGGGGCGCCGCCCGCGCTTCCGGCTGCCGCTGCCGCTGCCGCGCCGGGGCAAGGCAGGCAAGGCAGGCAAGGCGGGCAAGGCGGGCAAGGCGGCGGCCCCCGCTGCCGCCCCGGCCCTCGGCCATCCGTTTCTGCTGCTGGCCGCCGTGTCGCTGCTGGCGGGCGCGCTCTTCGGCTCCTGGATCGCGCTCGGCCTCGGCTGGCTCATCGCCTACGGCTCCCGGAAGCTGACCCCCGCCGAGCGGAAACTGGCGGTCTTCGGTCTCCCCGGGGCCGTCCTGGCGACCACGCTGGTCTGGCTCTGGGGCCGGGCGAACGACCGCTGGGGCGCACCGGTCCCCGAGGAGGGCATGAGCGAGGTGATGGGGGCCGCCTGGCCCTGGGCCCTGAAGGGGGCGGCGATCGCCTCGGCGCTCTATCTGGTGTGGCGCTCGCGGCGGCGCTGACCTGGAACGGCGGAGGCATCGACTCGGGCGGGCGGCTCTGGAACGACGGGGGCGCCGGCCGCCGCCTGCCCGGGATCATCGTCCACTCTCCCGCCCCGCCCGGCCCGGTGGCCACCTCACCACCCGGTCGCCCGGCTCCCATCGCGGGCAGACCGCCCGTCCTCTGAGCCCGCTCCCTGATCCAGCTGATCCAGCTGATCCAGCTGGTCCAGCTGATCCAGAGGTACGGATGTAAAGGCCATTGATGGGCACAATTGACCCCATGGCTCCCCATCCGGAACGGCCGTCGACACCGGCCGCACCCGCCCCCGTACCCGCCCCTGCGATCACGCCCACCCCCGGCTCCTCGCCGGACGGGCTCACCGTCGGGTTCGACCTCGATATGACCCTGATCGACTCCCGCCCCGGCATCCGCGCGGCCTATCGCGCGCTCACCGCGGAGACGGGGGTGTGGATCGACGCCGATCTCGCCGTCACCCGGCTGGGCCCACCGCTGGAACAGGAACTGGCGCACTGGTTTCCCGATGATCAGATTCAGGCCATGGGCGATCGCTACCGCGAGCTCTACCCGGCGTACGCCATCGAGCCGAGTCCGGCGCTCCCCGGCGCGCGGGCGGCCATCGCCGCCGTCCGTGCGGCGGGCGGCCGGGCGATCGTCGTCACCGCCAAGCACGAGCCCAACGCCAAGCTCCACCTCGACCACCTCGGCATCACCCCCGACGCGGTCATCGGCTGGCTCTGGGCGGAGGCCAAGGCGGAGGCGCTGCGGGAGCACGGCGCGAGCGTGTACGTCGGCGACCACATCGGGGACGTGCGCGGGGCGCACACCGCCGGCGCACTCGCACTCGCTGTGCCCACCGGCCCCTGCACCGCCGGTGACCTGCGCGAAGCCGGTGCCGATGTGGTGCTGGACGATCTGACGGGGTTCCCCGCGTGGCTGCGTGGGTATCTCTCCGAGGGGACCGGCACGGGACCGGGACCGGGCTAGGAGACGGACTTCGCCGTGCGCCGCTGGGCCGCGATGGAGCGCAGCACCCCGGCCCCCGCGATCACGAATCCGACGCCCATGAGCATGCACACGGCATAGGCGATCGGCGGAAAGGGATCTGTCCCCAGAAAGAGCGGTGCCATAGTGACGAGAGTGGCCACCGCGCCGACGATGAAGACGATGCCACCGGCACGGACGAGCCCGTCACCCGGGGCGCTAGGAGTAGCAGTCATCCGGCCAGGGTAGTTGCCGGCGGGTACGAACCGATCGGCGACGTCTTGTCAGCGGCCCCTGGACCATTAGCCTTGGGTCAGCGGGTCGGAAGACCCGCTGTAGTGCTTCCAGAGCCGAATATCGGCGTCAAGCTTCCGGTGGCCTCAGCGCCCCAATGAGTACGAAGACGAGGACAGACGTGCCTACCGGCAAGGTCAAATGGTTCAACAGCGAGAAGGGCTTCGGCTTTCTCTCCCGCGATGACGGCGGCGACGTTTTCGTGCACTCGTCAGTGCTGCCCGACGGGATCGACGCGCTCAAGCCCGGCCAGCGCGTCGAGTTCGGCGTCGTGGCCGGCCAGCGCGGTGACCAGGCGCTCTCCGTGACGGTTCTCGATCCCACGCCGTCGGTCGCGGCGGCCCAGCGGCGCAAGCCGGACGAGCTGGCCTCGATCGTCCAGGACCTGACGACGCTCCTGGAGAACATCACCCCGATGCTGGAGCGCGGGCGTTACCCCGACAAGGTGCAGGGCAAGAAGATCGCGGGCCTGCTCCGGGCTGTCGCCGATCAGCTCGACGTGTAAGACGTGTAAGACGCGTAAAACGTGTAGGACGCGTAAGACATGTAAGGCATGTAAGACGCGTCAGGCATATAAGACGTAAGACGTGTGAATCGATGTGCGGCCCGGGGCCTCAGGCCCGTGCCCTTCGGCCGCAGCGCGGGCGTACGGATGCGCCGCGTACGGCCCGCGCCCCCGCCGTACCGGCGTTCACGCCCCCGCCCCAGCCTCAGCCTTCGCCAGGTCAGCCGGTCAGCCGAAGGCGAGCGCGCCCGGCCCCAGTGGGGGCACCAGACCCTCGGCCGCCGCCCGGGTGAGCAGCCCGCGCACCGCCGCGTATCCGCTCTCGCCGAGGTCCGCGGTGAACTCATTGACGTACAGACCGATGTGCTGGTCCGCCACCGCCGGATTCATCTCCTGGGCGTGCGCGCGGACATACGGCCGTGACATCTCCGGGTCGTCCCACGCCATCCGTACAGACGTACGGATCGATTCGGCCGCCAGCCGCAGCGTCTCCTCGCCCAGCGACCGCTTGGCGATGATCGCGCCGAGCGGGATGGGCAGCCCCGTCGTGGACTCCCAGTGCTCGCCCAGATCGGCGAGGCAGTGCAGACCGTACGTCCCATAGGTGAACCGCGCCTCGTGGATCACCAGACCGGCGTCGACCTTGCCGTCCCGCACCGCGGGCATGATCTCGTGGAACGGCATCACGACCACCTCGCCGACCCCGCCCGGGACCCGCTCCGCGGCCCAGAGCCGGAAGAGGAGATACGCCGTCGACCGCTCGGCCGGCACCGCGACCGTCTTCCCGGTGAGCTCAGCGCCCGGCTCCCGGGTCAGCACCAGCGGGCCGCAGCCGCGGCCCAGCGCGCCGCCGCAGGGCAGCAGGGTGTACTCCTCCAGCACCCACGGCAGCACCGCGTACGACACCTTCAGCAGATCGCCCTCGCCGCGCTCGGCCATCCCGTTGGTGACGTCGATGTCCGCGAAGGTCACATCGAGGGCGGGGGCGCCGGGGACCCGGCCATGGGCCCAGGCGTCGAAGACGAACGTGTCGTTCGGGCAGGGCGAGTACGCGATCCGCAGGGTCACGGCGACTCCTCGAAAAGGGGGTTTCCGGCGGGGAGGTCTCCAGTGTCGTCCGCGAACGGGTCCGCGAGGAGGGGGCCGAGCCGCTGGAAACCGTCCCGCAGGGCGTTCAGCGCGTCGCCGATGCGCCAGGCGGCACGGTCGCGCGGGCCCACCGGATTGGAGATCGCGCGGATCTCCAGCACCGGAACGCCGTGGACGGCGGCGGCCTCGGCGACCCCGAACCCCTCCATCGCCTCGGCGGCGGCCCGGGGATGACGCCCGCTCAGCTCGGCGGCGCGGGCCGCCGTACCGGTCACAGTGGAGACGGTGAGCACGGGCGCGCAGAGCGCCCCGGCGGCCTCGGCGGCACGGGCGGCCAGCCCGGCGGGCGGCAGATGGACGGCGCGGCCGAAGCCGAGCTCTTCGACGGAGAGAAAGCCGTCCGGGCCGTCCGCGCCGAGATCGGCGGCGACGATCGCGTCCGCGACGACCAGCGAGCCGACCGGGGCCCGGTGCGGGAAGCCGCCGCCGATACCGGCCGAGACGACCAGACCGTAAGGGTCGTCGGCGCTGCTCGCCAGCGCCGTGGCGGTGGCAGCGGCTGCCGCGGCCGGGCCGACTCCGGCGATCAGGGTCTCGGCGCGCGCACCGTGCCCAGAGCCGGAACCGGCACTGGAACCGGCACTGGAACCTGCCCCGGCGGCGAGCCCGGCGGCGACGGATTCGGCCTCCGCCGCCACCGCGGTCACGACGAGTACGCGCACGACCGGACCCCTCGGATCACTTCTTCTCAAGCGTGAACAGCCAGATGCCGATGAGCTTCTTGCCGTCGGTCTCCACGATGCTGATCTTCGTCTTGCTGGCGGTCTCACCGGTCTGCGAGGTGAAGAAGGCGCTCGCGGGGATGGAGCGGTACGTCTTCTTGTACGGCTCCTGCTCGGCCGGCTGACCGCCGATGAACAGGGTCCAGCCGTTCTCCGCGATCTCCGGGTCCACACCGAAGCGGATCTTGTCGTCCAGGGCGACCTTCACGGTTTTCCCGGAGTCCTTGTTCAGACAGTCCTGGACCAGCGACTCCTTGATGGGCTTGCCGTCGTTGTAGCAGGCGGCCTCGGAGTTGACGGACTCGCTCCCGACCGTCACGGTCGCGAGCGGTGTCGGCTTTTCGCAGGCCGAGAGTACGAGAAGCCCGGCCGAGACGGCGCCGATGGTGGCAGCGGCCCGGCGGCGCTTGCCGGAGAAGAACGCAACGGTCATGGCCAGAAGGCTATCGGTCCCGCCCCGCCAACCCGCGCGGGGGTGCGGCGCGCCGCGACGCGGACCGGCGGGGCGGGCGCAAGCGCCCATAAACCGGACGCGGGGACCTGCCGGGTGGGTGCAAGTAGCCGTAAACCGGACGCGTGGACCCGGCGAGTGGGCACAAGCGCCCACGTGTAGACCCGGCGGATGGGCACAGGTATCTACAAACCGGACTTACGCCACCCTCGGCCGGGATCTGCTGCTGCCGCCACGGGCCGCGCCCAGCAGCCCCCGTACCGACATCCCCGCCCCCGCGCCCACGATCCCCGCCGCCACCGACATCCCCAGCGCCCCGTTCAGCGGCAGCACGATCCCGATCGCCCCGCCCACCACCCACGACATCTGCAACAGCGTCTCCGAGCGGGCGAACGCCGAGGTGCGCACCTCCTCCGGCACATCCCGCTGGATCAGCGCGTCCAGCGACAGCTTCGCCAGCGCCTGGCAGAACCCCGCCGTCGCGGCGAGCACCGCCACCATCCCCGCGCCGAAGAACACCGCCGCCAGGATCGCCGCGCTCAGCACCACACCGAGCACCGTCGCGATGATCATCTCCGGGCCCCGGGCCCGCAGCCAGGCCCCCACGGCGGTCCCGAGCGCATTGCCCAGCCCCGCGGCGATCCCCGCCATGCCCAGCGACACGGCCGCGCTCTGCCCCGCGAGCGGATGCTCCCGCAGCAGAAACGCGAGAAAGAAGATGAGGAACCCGGAGAGCATCCGGAAGGACGCGTTCGCCTGGAGGCCGTGCATCACCGACGGTCCCACCGTACGGAGCCCGGGCTTCTTCGCGCCGATCGGCAGCATCAGCGCCTTCCGCTCGCCCTTCGCCGAATCCACCTTGGGCGGCAGCCGCAGCGCCCAGTACGTCCCGAGGCAGAAGAGCACGCACGCCCCGTACAGCGGCCACTCCGGCCCGATCCGGTGCAGCCCCGCCCCGATCGGCGCGGCGATCCCGGTCGCCAGCAGCCCCGAGAGGGTGACCCGCGAGTTCGCCTTCACCAGGGAGAACCGGGGCGGCAGCAGCCGGGGCACCACCGCGCTGCGGACCACTCCGTACGCCTTCGACGCGACCAGGACCCCGAGCGCCGCCGGATAGAGCTCAAGGCCCCCGGTGGCCACCGCCCCCGAGAGCCCGAGCGCGAGCAGCGCCCGGGTGAGCATCGCGCCCGCCATCGCGGCGCGGCGGCCGTGCGGGATCCGGTCGAGCAGCGGGCCGATCACCGGCGCGAGCAGGGCGAAGGGCGCGAGGGTGATCGCCAGATAGAGGGTGACCCGGCCCCGGGCCTCATCGGTGGGGACGGAGAAGAAGACGGTGGACGCCAGCGCGACGGTGATCATGACATCGCCCGCGCCGTTGACCGCGTGCAGCTCGATCAGTCTGCCGAGGCCCGATTCGCCCGCGCCATGGGCATGGGTGGCCCGGCGGATCCGGCGTCCGGCGCCCGTGAACGGAAGCCGAAGGGCACGCCCGACCGCCCGGCACGCTCTGCCGGGCGCTCCGGGCCCGTCGGACGACCTGGCGGCTGTCACCTCGCCATAGTGCCCCAATCACCTGTGAGAAGAGGTGTGATGCGGCCGTGGAGGGCCCCGGCCGGGTCATGCCCTGATCCTGTTGCCGGAGCGCGCAGGTGGGCTCGGAGCTGCGGAAGGGGTAGCGTGCGTAGCGTGCCACCGGCGATTGTTCCCGGCCGCGCGCCTCTTCGGCATCCCGCAGAATGGATGACGGTAGGTGTGCCCGGGACGGATTGGTCCGGGCGCGGACGTCGATGCGGCCCTCTGGTCCGCTCCGCCTGCGCCTTGGACCTCGGGACTCGGCAGGCGCACCCGTGAGACGGCGTAGGAGATGAGCGAGACCTGTGAGTGCTGCGACGACGCGAAGCCGTACCCCTGACCGCCTGTGCGCCGAGGCGGTGGACCAAGCCCGGTCGGCGGCCGAGGAGGCCGCGGCCCCTGGGGTGGTCGGAGAGCATGTGGGACTGGTCTCCGAGGGAGACCGTGTCGTCACGCACTTCTTCGAGTGCAAGGAGCTCGGCTACCGGGGGTGGCGCTGGGCGGTGACGGTGGCGCGCGCGTCCCGCGCCAAGCTCGTGACCCTGGACGAGACCGTTCTGCTGCCGGGCTCCGACGCGCTGCTCGCGCCGGAGTGGGTGCCGTGGAGCGAGCGGCTGCGGCCGGGGGACCTGGGGCCGGGGGATCTGCTGCCCACTGAGGCGGAGGATCTCCGGCTGGAGCCGGGCTTCACGGGCGAGGAGGGGCCGCCGCCGAATTCGGTGATCGCCGAGCCCTCCCACGATCTGGCCGAGCGGGTCGAGGCGGAGGACGCCGAGCTGACCGACCGCGCGCCTGCCGCCGCTGCCCGTGGCGGGATCGCGTCGCTGGCGGAGGAGCTGGGCATGCGGCGGGCGAGGGTGCTCTCCCGCTATGGGCTGCATCTCGCCGCGGACCGCTGGGACGAGGCGTTCGGCGCGAGGACCCCGATGGCACAGGCGGCCCCGGCGGCCTGTGTGACCTGCGGGTTCCTGGTGCCGATGGCGGGATCGCTGCGGCAGGCGTTCGGGGTGTGCGCGAATGAGTTCTCGCCTGCGGACGGGAGGGTGGTGTCGCTGGCGTACGGGTGCGGCGGGCACTCGGAGGCCGCGGTGATGCCGAAGCCGCCGCAGCCGTCCCCGCCGGTGCTGGACTCCCTGGCCGCGGACGAATTCCCCCTCCACCCACCCCGCCCCTCGGGCTCCGTCCCATCCCCCACCCCCGACGAGGACCTGGGCCACTCCTAGCCCGGGGACCGAACCCCCAGCCGGTCCGGACCTGGGCAAGCTCAGCCCGTCCGGACGGCTGATCCCAGCCTGTCCGGGCGGCTGAATCTCAGCCTGTCCGGGCGGCTGAATCTCAGCCCGTCCGGCGTTTGAGGACGGACCCTGGGCCTCAGGGGCCCGCGCTGGACAGGCGGGCCAAACTCAGCCTGTCCGGGCGACCGAATCCCAGCCCGTCCGGCGTTTGAGGACGGACCCGCGGGTCGTGGGCCCGCGCGGTACGGGTTGGCTAAATTTCAGCCCGTCCGGCGCTTGAGGACGGAACCCTGGACCCCAGGAACCCGCCTCGGACGCGGTACCTTCGCCCGGAGCACCCGAACCCCACCCGGCATCACCACCTCCTGAGCACAGCGCACAGATGCGGAGCCCCACCGTGAGCGTCAGCGTCACTCCCCCCGAGGCCTCCGACCCCTTCGGCACCGCCCGCCTGCGCCGGGGAGTGCTCGACGCCTGGGCCGCCAGCCCCGCCCGCTTCCGCGAGGACGCCAACGCCGAAGAGGACCTCGTCCTCGGCGGCTACCGGGACCGCCTCATCGTCGAGCTCGCCCAGAACGCCGCCGACGCCGCCGCCCGCACCCGGACCCCCGGCCGCCTCCGCCTCACCCTCAAGCCCGCCTCGGGCGACGCCCCCGCCGTGCTCGCCGCCGCCAACACCGGGGCGCCCCTCGACGCCGCGGGCGCCGAATCCCTCAGCACCCTGCGCGCCTCCGCCAAGCGGGACGCCGAGGAGCCCACCGTCGGCCGCTTCGGCGTCGGCTTCGCCGCCGTCCTCGCCGTCAGCGACGAGCCCGCCGTCGTCGGCCGCCACGGCGGCGTCCGCTGGTCCCTCGCCGAGGCCCGCGAACTCGCCACGGAAGCCGCCCGAGCCGCCCAGTCCCAGGAGGCCCAGGGAACAGCTCAGGAACCCCAGGACGGCCTCGCCGGAGAACTGCGCCGCCGCGACGGCCAGGTCCCCCTGCTGCGGCTCCCCCTCCCCGCCGAGGGCACCGCCCCCGAGGGATACGACACCGTCGTCGTCCTCCCCCTGCGCGACGGCGCCGCCGTCGACCTCGTCCAGCGTCTGCTGGCCGGCATCGACGACGCCCTCCTCCTCACCCTCCCCGGCCTGGCCGAGATCGTGATCGAGACCCCCGACGGCGTACGGACGCTCCAGCGGGACGAGGACGGCCCCTACATCAGCGTCCGGGACAGCGACCACGGGGAACGCCGCTGGCGGACCGTCACCCACAACGGCCCCATCGACCCCGCCCTGCTGTGGGACCGCCCCCTGGAAGAGCGGCTGCGCCCCTACTGGACCATCACCTGGGCCGTGCCCGTGGACGGCGACGGCACGCCCGTCCGCCCGCTCACCGTCCCCGTCGTCCACGCCCCCACCCCCACCGACGAACCCCTCGGCGTCCCCGCCCTGCTGATCGCCTCGCTGCCGCTGGACACCACCCGCCGCCACCCCGCCCCCGGCCCCCTCACCGACTTCCTCGTCCAGCGCGCGGCGATCGCGTACGCCGGACTCCTCGGCGACTGGCGTCCCGTGACCACCGGAACCGTCGACCTGGTGCCCGGCCCGCTCGGCAAGGGCGAGCTGGACGGCGCGCTCCGCGCCGCGATCCTGGAGCTGCTGCCCCGTACGGCGTTCCTGGCGGCGGCCTCCCCCCGCGACCCGGATCAGGAGGACACCCGCGACCTGGACCGGGAGGACACCGGACTGCCCGGCCGCGCCGCCCCCGACGCGCTGCGGCCCATCGAGGCGGAGGTGCTGGAGGGCGCGGGAGCGGACACCGTACGCGTCCTCGCCGAGGTGCTGCCGAGCCTGCTCCCCGCCGGTCTCGAACGCCGCGCCGAGCTCCGTACGCTAGGCGTCGCCCGGGTCCCGCTGACCGAGGCCGTCGACCGCCTCGCCGGGCTGGAGCGCGAGCCCGCCTGGTGGCGGCGGCTCTACGACAGCCTCGCGGGCGTCGACCCCGACCGCCTCTCCGGGCTCCCCGTACCGCTCCAGGACGGCCGTACGGCCATCGGCCCCCGGCAGACCCTCCTCCCGCTGTCCGACACCCCCGCCGGCCTCGCCCGGCTCGGGCTGAAGGTCGTCCACCCGGACGCCGCCCACCCCCTGCTGGAGAAGCTGGGCGCACTGCCCGCCTCCCCCCGCGCCGTGCTGACCACGCCTCAGGTGCGCGCGGCCGTCGCCGGGTCCCTGGACGACGGCGGAATCTGGGACGAGGACGCCCTCGACGCCGGGGAGCTCGCCGAGTTGGTTCTGGCGCTGGTACGGGACGCCGAACTGGAGCCCGGCGACGAACCCTGGCTCGGCGCGCTGGCGGTGCCCGACGAGGACGGCGAGATGGCCCCGGCCGGTGAACTGGTGCTCCCGGACAGTCCCTTCGCCTCCGTGATGCGCGAGGACGAGCTCGCCTTCGTCGACGCCGAACTGGCCCGCACCTGGGGCGAGCAGCCGCTGGCCGCCTGCGGAGTGCTGGCGAACTTCGCGCTCGTCCGCGCCGCCGACGTCGTCCTCGACCCCGATGAGCTGGAGCCCCGCGAAGGCGACTGGGCCGAGCCCGACGACGCCGGACTGCTGGACGCCGTGGACGTCTGGTGCGAGGACGTGCTCGACCGGCTGCCGGAGACCCCCGTACCGCCGGTGGCGACCGAGATCACCGCCGTCCGCGACCTGGATCTCGTGGACGACGACCGCTGGCCGCAGGCGCTGGCGCTGCTCGCCCAGCCGCCGCTGCGGGACGCCCTGACCCAGCCCGTACGCGTACTGCTGCCGGACGGCACCACCGAGTCGGTACGTCCGTACACGGCGTGGTGGCTGCGCGACCACCCCGTGCTCGACGGCCGCCGCCCGGCCGGACTGCGCGCCGCGGGCGGCGATCCCCTGCTGGACGGGTTGTACGAGGCCGTGGACGCCACCGGCTTCGACGACGCCCAGGTACTGCGGGCACTGGGCGTACGCACCTCGGTGGCCGCCCTCCTGGACGAGCCCGGCGGCGCGGCGGAGCTGCTCACCCTGCTCGCGGACCCGGACCGTCCGGTGCGCCCCGTCCAGCTGCACGGCCTGTACACGGCGCTGGCGGAGCTGGAGCCGCGGCAGGTCACGCTCCCGGACGAGGTGCGGGCGGTGGTCGACGGCGGGACGGCCGTCGTGGACGCGGCGGACGCGGTGGTGGCGGACTCGCCCGATCTGCTGCCGCTCGCGGACGGCCTGCCGCTGCTTCCGGTGGCCCCGGAGCGCGCGGCGGAGCTGGCCGAGCTGTTCCAGGTGCGCCGGCTGAGCGAGACGGTCGTGGCGGAGGTGACGAGCGAGGGGGAGGAGCACGCTGTCCCCGAGTCGGTGCGGACGCTGCTCGGCCCCGGCGTCCCCGCCTTCTACGTCGAGCACGACGAGCTCATCGCGGGCGGCGCCGCACTCGCATGGCGCCGCACCCCCGACGGCGTACTGCACGCCGCGACCCTGGAGGGCGTGGCGGCGGGCCTCGCCTGGGCGGCCGGCCAGTGGCCCCGGCGCTTCGAGGTCGCGGCCCTGCTGGAGGACCCCTCCCGTACGGAGGAACTGGCCCGCGACCGCTGGTTCGACCCGCTGCGGTAGCCGGCGCCGGAGGGGCCGCGCCCGTGTGGCAGGGGCACTCGGACGACCGGGCACCCCTGCCACTGCGGAGTGCCCGCCTGGGAGTGCCCGCCCGGGAGCACGCCGCCCACCCGACCGGACGAGGCCCCCCCGCGCGCCGCCCCGGCCCGGGGTCCCTCGCGCGCTCGGCCCTACGCCGGAACGCGCCCGGCCCTACGCCGGAAACCTCCGATCCACCCAGCGCCAGCTGAGCTCCAGCAGCACCCCGCCCGCCGCCGCGATCCCCACCGCCGTCCACGGCAGCACCACCCCCACCAGCTTCAGCGCGAAGAACTGCTGAAGCCAGGGCACCACCAGCACCAGGACGAATCCGAGCCCCATCGCCGCCACCAGCGCCACCCGCCACCAGGTGTAGGGGCGGGCGACGATCGCCAGGACCCACAGCGACACCAGGAACAGCGTCAGCGTCGCCGCGCTCGTCTCGGCGTCCAGCGCGCCGGGCCCGCTGTAGTGGGACCGCGCCAGCAGATAGGCGGCGAAGGTGCACGCCGCCGCGATGATCCCCGCGGGGATCGCGTACCGCATCACCCGCCGGACGAAATGTGCCCTGGCCCGCTCCGTGTTCGGCGCCAGCGCCAGGAAGAAGGCGGGGACGCCGATCGTCAGCGTGGACAGCAGCGTCAGATGCCGGGGCAGAAAGGGGTACTCCACCTGGCTGCACACCACCAGGACCGCCAGCAGCACCGAGTAGACCGTCTTCGTCAGAAAGAGCGTGGCGACCCGGGTGATGTTGCCGATCACCCGGCGGCCCTCGGCCACCACCGAGGGGAGCGTGGCGAAGCTGTTGTTCAGCAGCACGATCTGCGCCACCGCCCGGGTCGCCTCGGAGCCCGAGCCCATCGAGACCCCGATGTCCGCGTCCTTGAGCGCCAGCACGTCGTTGACGCCGTCGCCTGTCATCGCGACCGTGTGCCCCCGGGACTGGAGCGCCCCCACCATGTCCCGCTTCTGCTGCGGGGTGACCCGGCCGAAGACGCTGTGGGCGTCCAGCTCCGCCGCCATCGCGTCCCGCTCGGCGGGCAGGGTGCGCGCGTCGACCGTGTGGTCCGCGCCGGGCAGACCGAGTTTGCCCGCCACCGCGCCGACCGAGACCGCGTTGTCGCCGGAGATGACCTTGGCGGAGACGTTCTGCTCGGCGAAGTACCGCAGGGTGTCGCCCGCGTCGGGCCGCAGCCGCTGCTCCAGGACCACCAGCGCGGCGGCCCGCGCGCCCTCGGCCGCCTCGGCTGCCCCAGCCGCCTCCAGCGGTCCGGCGGCCCTGGCCAGCAGCAGCACCCGCAGACCGCGCTCATTGAGCCCCTCGATCCCGGCGAGCGCGGGATCGTCCGGCGCCAGCAGCACATCGGGTGCGCCCAGCAGCCAGGTCACCGGCCGCCCGTCGCCCTCGTCGAAGGTCGCGCCGCTGTACTTGCGCGCCGAGCTGAAAGGCAGCGCGCCGGTCCGCCGCCACCCCTCGCGCCCCTCCCCCTCCGGATACGCGTCGATGATCGCCTGGAGGGAGGCGTTGGGACGCGGGTCCGCCGCGCCCAGCGCGCCGAGCACGGTCCGTACGTACGCCTCGTCCGCGCCGTTCAGCGGGCGCAGCTCGGTGACGTCCATCCCGCCCTCGGTGAGGGTGCCGGTCTTGTCGAGGCAGACCACGTCCACCCGGGCCAGCCCCTCGATCGCGGGCAGCTCCTGCACCAGGCACTGTCTGCGGCCGAGCCGGATGACCCCGATGGCGAAGGCGACCGAGGTCAGCAGCACCAGCCCCTCCGGGATCATCGGCACGATCCCGCCCACGGTCCGCGCGATGGAGTCCTTGACGTCGTTGTGCTCGGCGACGAGCTGGCTGATGACGAGCCCGGTCGCGGTGGGGACCATCATCCAGGTCACATATTTGAGAATGGTGCTGATGCCGCTGCGCAGTTCGGAGTGGACGAGGGTGAACCGGGACGCCTCTTCGGCGAGTTGCGCGGCATAGGCTTCGCGGCCCACTTTGGCGGCCGTGAACGCGCCGCCGCCCGCGACCACGAAACTCCCCGACATCACCTGGTCGCCGGGGCGTTTGAGCACGGGGTCGGCCTCGCCCGTCAGCAGCGACTCATCGATCTCCAGCGCATCGGCCTCCGCCACCACGCCGTCCACCACGACCTTGTCGCCGGGGCCCAGCTCGATGAGATCGCCGAGGACGATGGCCGAGGTGGAGACCTCCACCGGCCGCCCGTCGCGCCGGACGGTGGGCTTCGCCTCGCCGATGACCGCGAGGGAGTCGAGAGTCCGCTTGGCGCGCAGCTCCTGGACGATGCCGATCCCGGTGTTGGCGACGATGACGAAGCCGAAGAGGCTGTCCTGGATGGGCGCGACGATCAGCATGATCACCCAGAGCGCGCCGATGAGGGCGTTGAAGCGGGTGAAGACATTGCCCCGGATGATGTCGGCGGTGGAGCGGGAGGAGCGGACGGGTACGTCGTTGACCTCGCCGCGCTCGATCCGGCGGGCCACCTCGGCGGCGGTCAGCCCGGCGGCGGCACGGGGCGCCGGGGGTTTCACCGGGTGTACGGGGTCGAGCTCCGCGCCCGCGTCGATGACGGGGTCCGGCGGGTGCTCCGGCCCGGTGGGTCCCCCCGGGCCGGCCCGCCCGTCCGGCTCCGGGCCGTCCCTGTCGATCCTCGCCCGCTGGGTCATGGTTCGTACGGTACGGCGGCGGGGTCGGCTCCACCCTTCGAACACCGCGCCGCGCCAAGAGAACGGCGCGGCGTCATCCGGCGGGGCGCCCCGGCGGCCCGCCTCGGCCGGAGGGGCGGCTCAGCCCTGCCCGGCGCCCCCGGCCGTGGACGACGACGCCTCCGGGCCGGTCCCGCCGGCGCGGTCCTCCCCGGCGGCCCGTGCCGCCTCCGCCCGCTTGATCGCGGCGTCCCGCTTCCGTACGTACCAGATGCCGATCAGCCCCAGACCGGCGCCGGCCAGACAGGTCCACACCCACCACATCAGATCGCGGTCCGCGAACCAGCTGTAGAACGGGATCTGCACCAGGAAGAGGACGAACCAGAGGATCGTGCCACCGGTGATGGTGGCGACGACCGGCCCTTCCAGGGGCTCGGGCGCCTCGTGCTTGGGAGTCCACTTCGCCATGCGAACAGTCTAGGCGTGCGCTCCACGGCACCCTCCGTGCTACGCCGAGTGGGGCCACCAGGCCAGTAACCCCAAGGGTCTACGCGCGGAGATGGCGATCTTTCCCTTATATATTCATACTGAAACGGTTTGCCCATGACCTGAAGTGTTCGTAGGAACATCCAAGCCAAATGAGGATGGAATGACCTCGTCGGCCTCTGCCGCCGCCCCCGAGCATCAGCCGAAGGGCACCCTCAGCGGCCTGGACCGCTACTTCAAGATCTCCGAGCGGGGTTCCACGGTCGCCCGTGAGATCCGCGGCGGTTTCGCCACCTTCTTCGCGATGGCCTACATCATCGTGCTGAACCCGATCATCCTCGGCAGCGCCAAGGACATGTACGGCCATCAGCTCGACGGCGGCCAGCTGGTCACCGCGACCGTGCTGACGGCGGCCTTCTCCACCCTCCTCATGGGCGTCATCGGCAATGTCCCGATCGCGCTCGCGGCGGGCCTCGGAGTCAACACCGTCGTCGCCCTCCAGCTCGCGCCCCGGATGTCCTGGGCCGACGCCATGGGCATGGTGGTCCTCGCGGGCTTCGTCGTGATGCTGCTGGTCGCCACCGGCCTCCGCGAACGGGTGATGAGCGCGGTCCCGCGCAGCCTCCGCAAGGGCATCGCCATCGGCATCGGCCTGTTCATCATGCTGATCGGCCTGGTCGACGCGGGCTTCGTCTCCCGTATCCCGGACGCCGCCCAGACCACCGTCCCGCTGACGCTGGGCAGCGGCGGTCATCTGATGGGCTGGCCGGTGCTGGTCTTCGTCCTCGGCGCGCTGCTCACGCTCGTACTGATCATCCGCAGGGTGCCGGGCGCGATCCTGATCTCCATCGTCGCCATGACGGTCGTCGCGATGATCATCGAGGCGGTGGCCGAGGTCCCGAGCTGGGGTCTGACCACCCCGAAGTGGCCCGGCAACCCGATCGACACCCCGGACTTCGGGCTGGTCGGCGAGGTCAGCCTGTTCGGCGGCTTCGAGAAGGTCGGCATCCTCACCGGCTCGCTCTTCGTCTTCACGGTGCTGCTGTCCTGCTTCTTCGACGCGATGGGCACCATCCTCGGCGTCGGCGACGAGGCCAAGCTGCTGGACAAGGACGGCAATCTGCCGGGCATCAACAAGGTTCTCTTCGTCGACGGCATCGCGGTGGCCTCCGGCGGCGCGACCTCCTCGTCGGCGACGACCTGCTTCGTGGAGTCCACGGCGGGCGTCGGCGAGGGGGCCCGCACCGGCCTCGCCTCCGTGGTCACCGGCGGGCTCTTCTCGGTGGCGCTCTTCCTCACCCCGCTGGCCACGATGGTCCCGTCCCAGGCGGCGACGCCCGCTCTGCTGGCGGTCGGCTTCCTGATCCTGGCCGGCTCGATCCGGGACATCGACTGGAACGACTACACGCTCGCGGTTCCGGCGTTCCTGGCCATGGTGATGATGCCGTTCACCTACTCGATCACCAACGGCATCGGCATCGGCTTCATCACCTTCTGCGTGCTGCGGCTAGCGGCGGGCCGGGGCCGTGAGGTGCCGGTGGCGATGTACGCCGTGTCGGCGGTGTTCGTCTTCTATTACGCGATGCCCGCGCTGGGTCTCACCTAGACGCGAGCGCCCGGCGGGGACGCCGGGTGCGGAAGGGGTCATGGCCGGTCGGCCGTGGCCCCTTCCGCCGTTCCCGCCGCCTGTACGCCTGTGCGTCTGTACGCCTGTACGCCCCCGCGCCCCGGCCCCCTGAGGCGGGCCGGGAGCGCCCCGCTCCCACCGGGTATCACTCGTGGGGGAGAGCATTTATCGAGTGGTCCTTAGTTAGAGTAATGAGTTATGCTAATGAACATGTCTGACCTGCCTCATGGCGCCGCCGATGCCACCGCACCACCGGTGACCGACGCCGCCGCCGTGGACGCCCTCCGCTCGGCCGTGATGCGGCTGGGCCGCCGGCTGAAGCACCAGCGCGTCGATGAGTCGCTGAGCCCCACCGAGATGTCGGTGCTCGGCACCCTCGCCCGCTGTGGCTCGGCCACCCCCGGTGAGCTGGCGCGCAAGGAGCATGTCCAGCCGCCGTCCATGACCCGGATCGTGGCGCTGCTGGAGGCCAAGGGCCTGGTCCGGCTGGAGCCGCACCCCGACGACCGCCGCCAGAAGGTCGTCACCCAGACCGGGCGGGCCGAGGCCATGCTCGAAGAGAGCCGCCGCAAGCGGAACGTCTGGCTCGCGGGTCTCGCCGAAGGTCTGGACGCGGACGAATGGGCCAGGCTCCGCGCGGCGGCCCCCGTCCTGGAGAAACTCGCGCATCTGTAGAGCACCGCAAGGAGGCGAACCCTTTTGAGTACGGGACCCGGAGCAGACTCCGCACCCGCACCGTCCACCACGACGACCATGTTCAGCTCGCTGAGAATCCGCAACTACCGGTTCTTCGCGATCGGCGCCCTGGTCTCCAACACCGGCACCTGGATGCAGCGCATCGCCCAGGACTGGCTGGTGCTGACCCTCACCGGATCGGCGTCCGCCGTCGGCATCACCATCGCCCTCCAGTTTCTGCCCATGCTGCTCTTCGGCCTGTACGGCGGCGTCCTCGCCGACCGGCTGCCCAAGCGCCGGCTGCTGCTCGTCACCCAGTCCGCGATGGCCGTCACGGGTCTGGTGCTCGCCGCCCTCACCATCACCGGCCGGGTCGAGGTCTGGCACGTCTATCTCACGGCCTTCGCGCTCGGTCTGGTCACCGTGGTCGACAACCCGGCCCGCCAGACGTTCGTCTCCGAGCTGGTCGGCCCCGACCAGCTCGCCAACGCGGTCAGCCTCAACTCCGCCAACTTCCAGTCCGCGCGGCTGGTCGGCCCCGCCGTCGCCGGTGTGCTGATCACCGCGGTCGGCAGCGGCTACGCCTTCCTCTTCAACGGGCTCTCCTTCCTCGCGCCCATCGCAGCCCTGCTGCTGATGCGCCCCGCCGAGCTGCACCACGCCGAGCGCGCCCCGCGCGGCAAGGGCCAGCTGCGGGAGGGCCTGCGCTATGTCTCCGCACACCCCGAGCTGATCTGGCCGATCGTGCTCATCGGGTTCATCGGCACCTTCGGCTTCAACTTCCCGATCTGGCTCACCGCTTTCGTCCACGACGTCTACGACGCGGGCGCGAGCACCTATGGCCTGCTCAACGCCCTGATGGCGGCCGGATCGCTGGTCGGGGCCCTGCTCGCGGCCCGGCGCGGAACCTCGCGGCTGCGGATACTGGTGGGCGCGGCGGTGCTCTTCGGCATCCTGGAGATCGTGGCCGCCTTCGCCCCGGCCTTCTGGGTCTTCGCGCTGGCGATGGTGCTGGTCGGCATGTTCGGTCTCACCGTCAACGTCACCGCCAACTCCAGCATCCAGACGGCGACCGATCCGGCGGTCCGGGGCCGGGTGATGAGCCTGTTCATGATGGTCTTCGTGGGCGGCACACCGCTGGGCGGGCCGCTCTTCGGCTGGATCACCGACGCGTACGGGCCGAGGGTCGGCCTCGCGCTGGGCGGTGCGATCTCGCTCGCGGCGGCACTGGGCGTCGGCGCGATGCTGGCCCGCGCGGGCGGACTGCGGCTGAAGGTCGATCTGCGCCGGGGCCATAAGCATCTGGAGTTCGTGCCGAAGCGGGGAGGGCAGCCCGTGAAGCGGCTGCCGACCGCCGTGTGAGCCGCCTCCCCGTACGTCTTCCCCGTACGACCCCCGGGTGAGCGGCCTCCCCTCGTACGCCTCCCCGTACGGTCCGGTCGTACGCCTCCCCGTACGGTCCGGGTGAGCCGATCCCCGGGTGAGCCGTCCTCCGGGTGGGCCAGACTCGACGGTATGAGACTCTTCGCCGCTGTACTGCCGCCGGTCGAAGCGGTCGCCGAACTCGGGGTGACCGTGGACCGGTTGAGGAAGCTGCCCGGCTCGGACGGTCTGCGCTGGACCGGCCGGGCGGGCTGGCACCTCACCCTCGCCTTCATGGGCGAGGTGGACGAGGGGCTGCTGCCGGAGCTGCGGGTGCGGCTGGCCCGGGCCGCGGGCCGCACCGCCCCCTTCCCGCTGCGGATCCGCGGCGGCGGCCACTTCGGCCACCGCGCGCTGTGGGCCGGTGTGGCGGGCGGCCTCGACGAACTGCGGCTGCTCGCCGAGCGCAGCGACGCGGCGGCCCGCAGAGCGGGCGTCGCGATGACGGAGCACCGCCGCTATCTGGCCCATCTCACCCTCGCCCGCAGCCGCGCCGAGGCCGATCTCGGGCCGTGTCTGGCAGAGCTGAGCTGCTTCGAGGGCACCCCCTGGGAGGTGACGGAGCTCGCGCTGGTCCGCAGCGACCCCCCGGTCCCCGGGGTCCCGGGAGCCCGGCCCCGGTACGGCATGGTCGACAGCTGGCCCCTGGGGCGCTCCTGACGGATCCCGCCGGGACGCCCCGGGTGCCGGTCCCCGCTCTCCGAGCCCCGCCCGATCCCCCGGACCGGCCCTGGGCGCGGAGGCTGTCAGCGGGCCGGGTTAACCTCGTGCTGTGAACACCAAGACCAGAAACAAGATCATGGCGGGCGTCCTCGTGCTGATGTTCGCGGTCATCGCGGTGGCCGCCGTGGCCGGCCAGTAGCGGGTCTCCCGCCCGGACCCACGCCCCCGACGGCCCAGGCCCCGCCCGGCCCACGCCCGGGTACGGCGGCCCACGGCCGCCGTACCGCTGCACCGCCTACCGCCGCCCGCCGTCTACCAGGCGAACGCCTCCGGTGACGGACCGCTCGCCGGGAACACCCCGTCGAGCGAGTCCAGCAGCTCCTGGCTCAGCTCCAGCTCCAGCGCCCGCAGCGCACCCGCCAGCTGCCCGGCCGTACGCGGCCCCACGATCGGCCCGGTCACCCCGGGCCGGGTCAGCAGCCAGGCGAGCGCCACCTCCCCGGGCGCGAGCCCGTGCTTCTCGACCAGCTCCTCGTACGCCCCGATCCGCTCACGGACGGCGGGGTCCTGGAGCCGCTCCGCCGCCATCCCGGCGGTCCGGCGGGCGCCCGCCGCCTCCTTCTTGATCACTCCGCCGAGGAGACCGCCGTGCAGCGGCGACCAGGGGATGATCCCGAGCCCGTACTCCTGAGCGGCGGGGATCACCTCCATCTCGGCCCGGCGCTCGAAGAGGTTGTACAGGCACTGCTCGCTGACCAGCCCGTACGAGCCCCTGCGCCGGGCCGCCTCATTGGCCTGCGCGATCTTCCAGCCGGGGAAATTGGACGACCCGGCGTAGAGGACCTTGCCCTGGGCGATCAGGGTGTCGACGGCCTGCCAGATCTCGTCGACCGGGGTGTCCCGGTCGATGTGATGGAACTGGTAGAGATCGATGTGGTCGGTGCCCAGCCGCTTCAGGCTGGCCTCGACGGACCGGCGGATGTTCAGCGCCGAGAGCTTGTGGTGATTGGGCCAGGGAGTCCCGTCCTCGGTCATGGTGCCGTACACCTTGGTCGCCAGAACGACCTTGTCCCGCCGGTCGCCGCCCCGCGCGAACCAGCTGCCGATGATCTCCTCGGTACGGCCCCTGGACCCGGGCCCGCCGTAGGCGTTGGCAGTGTCGATGAAATTGACGCCCGCGCCCAGCGCGGCGTCCATGATGGCGTGGCTGTCGGCCTCATCCGTGTGCGGCCCGAAGTTCATCGTCCCGAGGACGAGCCTGCTGACCTTGAGTCCTGTACGTCCGAGCTGCGTGTACTCCATGAGCGACAAGCCAACGCCGTACAGCGCACTCCAAGCAAGGACTTTTACGGGCGCGTCCGGGCGCGTCCGTACGCGTACGGACGCGGTCGCGGGAACGCGGCCGGGCCCGCGCGGCGCGAGGGCTCCCCGGAACCACCCCGCCGCGCACCGGCGGGTGAACGCGAACGGACGCAAACCGCGGAACACGGGGGAAGCCGCGCCATAAGGGCGCTGAATTCCCGGCTCCAGCCCCGGCGCCTCGCACTATGGAGACCATGCAAGACCAGGGCGGTGAATACGGATCGAATGGGAAGCAGCGACCCAGAGCCAGGAAAGCAGCAGCAGCGATGCCACAGATTTCGATTGTCGTACCGTGCTTCAACGAGAGCGAGGTGATCGAGACTTTTCACGCCACGCTGATCCAGGTGCTCGAAACCACGGGGAAGACCTGGGAACTGTGTTACGTGGACGACGGAAGCAGCGACCACACCCGCGCCCATCTGCAAGAACTCGCGTCCGCCGACCACCGGACGCGCTATACCTCCTTCAGCCGTAATTTCGGCAAGGAATCGGCGATGCTGGCGGGGCTGCGGATGTCGCGGGGAGACGCCGTCATCCTGATGGACGCCGACCTCCAGCATCCGCCCGCCCTCATCCCCCGGATGCTGGAACTCCACGGGCACGGCTACGACCAAGTCGTCGCCCAGCGGGACCGCGCCGGTGAAGGCATCGTGCGCACCCGGCTCAGCCGGGCGTACTACCGGCTGGTGCGCCGCTTCATGGACGTCGAAGTCATCGACGGCGCGGGAGACTTCCGGCTGCTCTCCCGGCGGGCCGTGACCGCGCTGCTCTCGCTCCCGGAGAACAACCGCTTCTCCAAAGGGCTCTTCTCCTGGATCGGCTTCGACTCGATCGGTTTCACCTATGAGAATGTGCGGCGGGCGGCCGGCCAGTCCAAATGGGGCGGGCGGCGGCTGCTGAACTACGGAATCGACGGACTGCTCTCCTTCAACAGCCGCCCGCTGCGGATGGCGATCCACGGCGGTCTCTGGCTCTTTCTCTCCGCCCTTTTCTACGCGCTGTGGATCGTCGTCAATGTGCTCGTCGACGGCGTCGAGACGCCCGGCTACGCCACGCTGATCACGGTCATCGTCGCCCTGAGCGGAGTGCAGATCGCGACGCTCGGAATCATCGGCGAGTATGTGGGCCGGATCTACTGCGAATCCAAGCGGCGTCCGCACTA
>NZ_VCLA01000017.1 GCF_009600885.1 Streptomyces jumonjinensis | reverse complement strand
CCCCGTATCTGATACACCGTCAGATACTAGATACGTCCTCACTGCGTCGCCGGAACAACCGCGAACAGGAATTCACAGCACCCCCATAAACACATTCGCCCCGGACTGGAATTCAGTCCGGGGCGAATAGAAAAAGCGAGGATTACACAGTCTGATGCAGTGTTCCATTTGACGTCGGAATGGCTTCGATGGTGAGGGTGAACACCATGTCGACGAGGCAGCTGCGACGCAGGGCTGAGAGCGCTTGCGCGCGTACATCGGTTTCTGTGGCATTCGCCGGGGCGGTGAGTGTGCTGTGAGCGTCCCGGGTGGTGCGGCCGTCCCAGTAGGAGGCGGTCCAGCGGTAGTCGGTGGTCATGGCGTCATCCTTCCAGCGGTGGCCAGAGTGGCCTTGATCTTGTTGACGGTGGTCGCGCTCTTCCCGGCGACCGCGGCGATGCGGCGCTGGCTCCAGTCCGTTTGAGTGAGGCCGTACAGGATGCGGGCGCGGGACTGGTCGTCCGTCAGGAGCTCCGGGGCGCGGCCGGGTGCGCACTCCTCGGGGAGACCGGGGTGGTCCCAGTCCCGGACCGGGGCGGCGGGCGCGGCCGGGACGGGGCGCGGCTCCAGCTCCGGCTCCTGGTGCTCGTCCTCGACGCGGGCAGTCACCACCCAGTCCCGGACCGGGGCGGCGGCAGCGACGGCGGCCGGGGCGCGGTAGGGCTCGCGCACCTCGGCCTCCGGGACCGGGACCGGTACGGGGACGGGGTGCGGCTCGGGCTCGGGCTCGGGGGAGGTTGTCGCCGGGGTGGCGACCCGGGGCGCGACAGCGGGGTTGTCGGCCGCCTCTGTGCTGGGCGTCAGGGCCGGTTCCCCCTCCTCGGCGGCGGGCGCGACAGGCGACACGACAGGCGCGAGCGCAGGCACATCCACGGCGGCCTCCGGTTCAGCCGGCGGTTCCGGCACGGCGGCCTCCGGCTCCACCGCCGCCAGCTCCGGCACGGGGCGCGTGGCGACCACCACGCCCACCAGATGGACCGTCACGGCCGCCACGATCGGCGGGACGGTCGACACCCCGATCCTCAGCCACGGCGTCACCACCACGTCCCCGGACGCCACCAGGTGCCCGACCGCGTTCAGGATCACGCTCGCCGCGACCGCCGCCAGCGTGACCGCCCGCGCCAGATCCCGCGCCTGACGGGACATCTGCCGGGACAGCCACACCCCGCCCGCCACCAGCGCCAGCACATCCACGGCCACCGGCAGCGACCACGCCAGCCGCCCGCTCCACTGCACCCAGCCCACCGCATGCCCCAGCTCCGCCAGCGTGCTGGCAGAGGCCGCCATCGCGACCACCGTCACCACCACCGCCCCGGCGATCAGCGCGCGGAACACGCGGTCACCACCACCGGCGGTGACCGCGTGTTCCGGCGCACCGCCCTGACGTGCTGTCATCACTCTGTCTCTCCATCACTCTCTCGGATCAACGGCCCCGGCCGTGACCGGCCGGGGCCAGGGGGGCGGCGCGTACGCGCCGCGTGGGGCCGGGCGTCCCGCCCGGCCCCACGGTCGCCTCAGAGACTCCCGGTACGCAGGTACGTCTCTACGTCCTGAGCCGCCTCCTGAGGCGACCCCGACCGGATGTTCACCCTCAGGTACGGCATGGGCATGGCGTGCGGGTCACCGTCGGCCGTGATCACGAGCTCCCCCGCGCTCCGGCCCACGATCAGCCACTGCCCCAGCGCCACCGCCCGCGCCAGCGCCGTCCCGACCGGGGCCTCGACGCCCCTCAGCGGCACGTGCACGTACGGCCCCGCACTCCGGGACACGTGATACGTCGCCCCGTGCTCGGACAGCGCCAGGGACAGATCCCGCGAGAAGTCGATTTCTGCGCGACTAGCCATTTTGTCTCCTTCTGTGATGTGTCGGTCAGTCAGGGGTCAGTGGGGGTCGGCGGGGTGAGGACGCGGGGGCTCGGGCGGCGGGCTCGGCACCCGGCCGCCGCTCTCATGCGGCTGAGGCCGGGCGGTCACCTGCCCTCCCGCGCCCGCCGGATCTCCTCGGCCGCCCGCGCCGCCGCCTCAGCAGCCGCGCCAGCCGCCTGCGCCGCCGCGATCCGCGCCTGGGCCAGCGCCTCGGCCGCCTGCTGCGCCTGGAGCTCGCCGATCTCGTCCTCGGCGCTCACCGGACCGCCCCCGGCTCCACCCAGCCGCCGCACCGGCGGCACACCAGACGCGGCCCCTCCTGGACCATCGGACGCCCGCAGCAGTCCATCAGCGCCCACCACCCGTCCGGGCGGCCTCGGTGCCGGGAGTGCCGGGGGTGCCGGGGACCGGCTTCGGCACCGGCCGGTGCCAGCCGCCCCGGGACGCCTGATACGTCGTCTCATGCGCCGGATCCGGGCGCGAGCCCGGGGTGATCGGCATGTTCTTGCGGAGTGCCATGATGGGATCTCCACTTCAGGTGGAGCGGAGCGGTCGGACTCTTGGTGGATGACGGCCGCTCCGCGCATGTCTGGGTCCGGCGTATCCGGCCCCCGCCCGCACCCCGGAGACGCTCCGGAGGACGGACGGCGATCGGACAGACGGCGATCGACAGACGGCTACTGCGGGGCCATGCGGACCGTGACGAGCCGCACCACGCTCTCGGGGGCGCTCATCCGGTCGGCGCACAGCCGCCGGATCTCCTCCAGCGCCTGCCCCGCGGTCGTCCCCGGCTCCGGCCGGTACTCCCCCCAGTGCTCCTGGGCCACGGTCTGCACAGCGACGACGACGGACCAGCCGTAGACGCGGCCGGGGTCGAGCTCCTGACTCCAGTCGATCTCCGATGCGGGCTGCATCAGTGCTCCTATCAGGCGGTAGGCGGGTAGGTAGGCGAGGCGGTAGGACGGTAGGTAGGTGCGCTCTGACCTGCGCTTTCCTACCCCCCTACCCGCCCCCGGGGAGGGCCCCGCGCCCCGGCCGGGGAGAGGGGCCGACAGCCCCTCACGCCGCACCCCGACCGGGGGCCCGGGACGCCCCCGACACGGCCCCCGACGCGGCCCCCGGGACGGGCCCCCGACCGCCCGCCGGGACAGGCCCCGGGACCGGTGCCGGGACCCCCTCCCCGCCGCCCCCGTCCCCACCCCCGCCGGGGGCGGCGGGGAGCCGCTCCCGCGCCTCCTCCAGCGCCGACCGGTGGACCCCCATCACCCCACCACGCCCGGCGACTTTGAGCTGATCCCGCACCGGGATGCCCGCCGCCTCCACAGCCGCCCGCAGATCGCCCGCCGACCAGTCCTCCAGCCACCCGTGCCGCTGCGCCCGCGACAGCGCCACATCGACGTGGATCCCGTTGGCACCGGGCGCGTACGCCGCATCGAGGACCGCGACGATCTCAGCCAGCGTCAGCGGCTCGTCGCCCTCGTCGCCGTCGTCGCCCTGGTCGCCGCCGTCAGCGGGGGAGTCCTCCCCCTCCGGCAGGAGCGAGCACTCCGGGCACGCCGCCCGCGCCGCCTCCATCGCCGCCGCCTCGGCCGCCGCCTTCCGGGCCTCCGCCGTGGGGGAGCACAGACTGGCCCCCACCACCCACGCCGCCAGCACCACCGGCGGCGCATACGCCGTGTACGGCGACTGCACCACCACATAGCCCGCCGCATACACACCCGCCGCCCCGTACCCCAGCCGCGCCCACGCCCCCTCACCACCTCCCCGCACCCACCCCACCGCCCGGCCCACCAGCGCCACCGTCCCCGGCCCCAGCCCGTCCCCCAGCTCCCGCCACCCCGCCCACGACACCGGCACCAGATACGACACCAACCCCGGCTCCGCCTCCTGGTCCTCCTGGTCCGCCTCCTGGTCCTCCTGGTCCTCCTCCTGGAGCTCCTCCTCCTGGAGCTCCGCGACCACCGCCAGCTCATGCCCGTGCCCGGCGCCGGGGCCGGCTCCGGGCGTCCCCCCGCTCACATCGCCCCCAGCGCACCGGCCGTGGTCAGCACCAGAGCCTCCGGCACCCCCCAGATGCCGCCCGCCTGGGACCAGACCCCGGCCGCGAGGATGCCCGCGAGCGCACCCCGGCCGGGCGACAGCTCCCGGAAGTAGAGGAACGCCCCGAGCAGGCCGGAGACCGCGCCGAGGCCAGCGGCCCCGAACGCGCCGCCCGTGAAGATGCTGGCGAACGCCTGCGACAGGTCGCCCGTCGCGGTCCAGATCGACCCGGCCGCCGCGTAGCACGTCCCCGCCCCGATCCCGATCAGCGTCGCCTGCGTCGAGCTCAACTTGTAGCGGATCTTGCTCTGGCCCTTCGGCTCCCGGATCCCTCCGACCAGAGCAGCCGTCCCCACCAGCGCCAGCCCGCCCGCCCCGACGCTCCCGAGCAGCTTCCCCCCGGTGAACCCCTCAGCGGGGGCGGCCTCGGCGATCGCCATCACAGTCTGAACATGCTCAAACATGCTGAATGTCCTATCTATATCGATATGTGGCAGTACGTCAGATCTGAGAGGCGGGCGCGTACAGGGCCAGCGCCGTCACGGCGGACGCCAGCGGGACCCGCGCCGCCCACGCGACGCTCCAGTGCCAGTGACGGGTCCGCCGGTCCCACACATGGGCGATGACCAGACAGACCCCGGTCCCGAGCACGAGCGCGCCCCCGATCGAGTAGTCCTCACCGCACGACTCGATCGCGTCACCGATCAGCCCCAGCAGCCCCACCTGGTACCCCGCCCCGGCCGCGAGCCCGTTCATCACCAGCCGCCGCGTCCCGCCCGACAGCCACGGACGCGGCTCCCCGGTCGCCTCATCCACCGGCCGCTCCGGCAGCACCGGCACCGGGTAGTACTCGCCCACCGGCACCGGCCGCAGCCACCGACCCTCCACCGCCTCCTCCGGCGCGGGCTCCGGCGGCGGCGGACGCAGACCCCCGCCCGCGTCGTACACCGCCTCCCACCACCCATCCGCACCCGCACCCGGACCCGGCGGAGACGGGAGCTCCGGACGCAGACCCCCCTCCGCGTCATACAGGCCGTCCCACCAGCCGTCCGACTCCTCAGCCTCCGGAGCCTCCGACCCACGGACACGGCGTTCGACAGCAGCAGCCGCAGCATGCAGCCGCCCCGACCACCACCGCCCCGAGGTCGCCCTGGTCTCGGCCTCGGCCTCGGCGTCACCGCTCACAGGGACACCCCCCGCGAGCACAGCAGCGCCCGCACCCGCAGCTCATCGCCCCCCGCCGCGCCCGCCGACTCAGCCGGCTCAGCCGAGATGACCACGATCACCACCTCAGCGGCCGGGACACGCCCCCACCGCCACCACCGACACCACCACCAGGACACACTGGACACGTCGACACCCCTTCTCTCCACGCACGGATGGATCGGTCCGACACGGCTCGGGTGCTGGAACACCCCGGCCACGCCCGGCCGGTGCTGGAACACCGGCCGGGCCTCGCCGTGTTTACGCAGGTCAGACCACGTTTACCCAGGGACAATTACCCCTCGGGAGTGGAAAAAACTTCCCATAGGAAGTAGCTTCCTGTAGGAAGATAGGGGACGCTTCAGGTAGCGTCAAGAGCATCCGATAGGAAGCTAGGAGGTCCACATGACAGGCACCGTCGCGGGCATGGCCGCGTACCTGAAGGCGCGCATCGATGGAGGCACGCTCGAAGCAGGCAACAGACTTCCGCCCACACGCGCACTAATGCACCAGTTTGCCCTCAGCGACAACGCGGTGTACCGCGCCGTCGCCCTCCTCAAAGCCGAGGGCTACGTGTACTCCCAGCAGGGCAAAGGCGTCTTCGTGGCTGATCGCCGGAAGCTCATCGCGGGGATGCAGCGGATCGGTGGCATCACGCAGGCCGGGGAGACGATCCACCACACGCGCAGTGTCCGAGTGCAGGCTCCGGACTGGGTCGCTGACCAGCTCGGAGCGGGCGAGTGCGTGAACCGGGTGCGTACCGTGAATAGGGGGAGTCTCATTTTGCAGGCGTCCCAGTCATGGGTACATCTCGATATCGCAGAGGTGGTGCCGGAGATCGACGAGCCGCGAGCGTGCGATCCGACATGGCAAGCCGTGTACGCGGAGCGTTCAGGCAATTCCGTAGAAGTCGCCTCGAAGACGGTAGATGCGCGAATCACTACCGCAGCAGATCGTGAAGCGCTCGAATTGAGCGACGATTTCGCGGTGCTAGTAATGCGCAGCGTTTATGTCACCGGAGACAAAGTGATTGGAATAGGTGAAGGCGTTTACGCACCTGGCCATCCTCTGGCCATTTCCTAGAATCCGCCACCGACCAAAACGCAGCAGGCCCCGCCGTTGGCGGGGCCTGAACGTCCGCCCGGGGTTGCAGCCCCAGGGGCGAGAGCACGAGATAGGTGCACTAGTGAGCGTACGAGATGACAGGGCCGTTCGGCCACAGGACCACGGTGTGACGGCGGCCGGGGCGGGGGTGGCGGTGTGAGGAAGCGGACCAGTCGACCGCCACGGTTCGTGGCGATCGACAACGGGGCGGCCGACGACGAGGAGCTGCACGTCCTGGCGCTGGGGCTGCTGACCCTGCTGCTCCGGGCGAAGGACGGCGACGACGTGACGGTGGAGGGGATCTCCAAGCGCCGCAAAGAGGGCCGGGAGGCTCTGGCGGGCGCGATGCGCAACCTGGTCTCCCGGGCGTACGTGGTCAAGTTCAAGATCCACGGCGTGGACGCCAAGTGGCGCACTGAGTTCTCCGCCGACTCGATCCGGTTCACCCGGGACGATGTCGCGGCCATGATCGCGGAGATCGAGGAGTCCGGGTGCCGCTCGGTCCGGGTGGAGCCGGAGTGGATCGACCCGCGTGAGGACGGCGGACGACCTACGGAAACCCGTAGGTCGTCCGCGACCAGCAAAAACAAGGCATCGTCGCAGGTCGCACCGACCTACGGGTTTCCGGCTGTCGGGGCATCGGGTGTCGGGGCCTCGGCGGCTAAAAAGATCAAGACTGGTGAGGAAGAAGACTCTCTCTCTGGTGCGGGTGGCGTGAGCGACCCCGGAGAGAGAGAGGCGGCTGCGCCGGAGGGGTCGGGGGCTGACGTGGTGGTGGACGCGTACGTCCAGGCGCTGGGTCGGCCGCTGCTGAACGGCTCCCGTGAGCAGCTGCGGTCTCAGGCTGAGCAGCTGCTGGCGGTCGGGTACGCGGTGGCGTGGCTGGCGGCGCGGGCGGCTGAGATGCCTGCGCTGGGCTACCGGGACCTGGTGCAGCACGCGCAGCACCCACGGCACAGGCTGCCCGGCCAGGCCGGGCCGACGGGCGCGGCTGCTCCTGGTGGCGAACGTCCGTCAGCGACGGCGGAGCAGGTGGCGGCGTTGCGGGCGAGGATCGCGGAGCGGGGGTCGGGTCTGTGAGCGGGATGAGCGAGGCGCGGGCGGAGTATCTGGCCGATGCGGAGAGGGCGGTGCTGGGGGCGCTGATGATGCCGGGGGACGCGGGCGACGACGCGTTCCGGGCGGTGGTCGAGGTCCTGGAGCCGGCTGACTTCTACGCGCCCCAGCACGGCGCGGTGTACGGGCTGATCTGCTCGATGCGGGCGCGGCGAGAGCCGTGCGATCCGATCACGGTGACGGGGGAGCTGGCCCGGTCCGGCGACCTGGCGCGGGTGGGCGGCGCGGTGGCGGTCCACCAGCTGGTGGACGCGGTGCCGACGGCGGCGCATGCGGAGGTCTACGCCGGGGAGATCCGGGATGCGGCGCTGCGGCGGGCGCTGGCTGCGGCCGGGGCGCAGACGGCGTCTGAGGCGATGTCGGGTGAGGGCGACGCGCAGGAGCTGGCGGAGCGGGCGGTGGCGCGGGTCCAGGCGGCGCGGGACCGGGGCCTGGCCGCCACGGACACTCCGCCGGTGGACCTGATCGACTTCCTGGCGGAGGCGGACGTGGAGCCGGACTGGGTGGTCCCGGGGGTGCTGGCGCGGTGGGACCGGCTGATGATCACGGCGGGGGAGGGCGGCGGCAAGAGCCTGCTGCTGCGTCAGATCCTGGTGCGGGCGGCGGCCGGGCTGCATCCGTGGAAGCGGGCCCGGATCCGGCCGGTGAAGTGCCTGCTGGTCGACGTGGAGAACAGCGCCGACCAGACGCGGCCGTGGCTGGCGCGGATGGCGGCGGCGGCGGCTGAGGAGGGTGCGCCGATCGGCCGGGGGCAGATGGTCGTGGACGTGCGGCCGGAGGGGCTGGACCTGAACCAGCCCGCCGACCGGTCGTGGCTGCTGCGGCGGGTGGAGCGCGAGAGCCCGGACCTGATCGCGATCGGGCCGGTGTACAAGCTCGCGGCTCCCCGGTCGGGGGAGTCGGCGGAGGACTCGGCGCGGGCGCTGATGTCGGCTCTGGAGGCGGTCCGGGTCGCGTCCGGGGGGGCGGCGCTGCTGATCGAGGCACACGCGCCGCACGGCGGTCCGGGTGGGCGGCGGGACCTGCGCCCGATCGGCAGCTCGCTGTGGTTGCGCTGGCCTGAGTTCGGGTTCGGTCTCTCCCCGGCGGAGGGTCCCGGGGCGGAGACGCTGCGGCTGATGGACTGGGTGCCGTGGCGTGGGCCCCGCTCGGCGCGGTCGTGGCCGGAGCAGGTCTGCGAGGGGGTGACGTGGCCGTGGCAGGCGATCGAGCACGCGGGCAACGCCCCCGTCCCGGCGCTGACGGTGACGGACGAACAGGCGGCTGCGGCCGGGATCACGATCCCTGCTCCGGCTGACGGCGGGGCCGACCGGTGGGCGGCTGATCCACTCACCTAGCCCCAGACGGCCCCTCAGGCGCTCCCTGAGCGTCTGTCACCCGTCCCCGGGTCTCCGTGGGCCCCCGGGGGCGGGATCGGGCCTCAGATCGGCGTACAGCGCCTCACGGGCTGTCTGTCCGTCCGTCAGGCCGTGGTCAGGCCGGGGCGGGTGTCCGACGCGTGTCGTGCGTGTCGCGTGTCGTGCGTGCCGTGCGTGTACGCGTGGCGGGCCGGGTGCCGGGATCGGGTCACGCGGGGGCGGGCTGGGCTCTACGGTGCCCCTCACGCCGTCTGTGAGGAGAGCGCTGTGACGACTGCCCGTGCCCGGTGTGCTGCTGCGCACGCCGATGATCCGACCCGGTGTGAGGGGGCGGGGGATGCTGTGCTGGTCCGGGACCGGTACACCGCTGTGGGGGGCGTGCTGGGGTGTGTCCATCACGGTGCGCGGATGCTCGCCAGCATCGAGGGCGGGCGGGTCTACCCGGGGCATGCCCCGGGTAGCGCGGCGATCGCCGTCTGGACCCGCGCCCAGTCCATCCGGCCGTTCGCCTGGGTGGCCCGGTGAGCGGGTCCACCACGGGGATGCGCGCCGTGACCGTGAGCTGTGATCAGTGGATCCAGCGGGCCAGCGCGAGCGAGCTCCTGATCTACGTCCGTACCGGCTCCTACGGCACGAGCCGGCTGGTGGACATCCGTCCCGAGCCTGTACGCCGGGCCGAGGTGCTGCGCGTCCGCGGCTGACCCTGGGGCCGCTGGCCGGGGTCGCGCGGGGATCTGCGTGCACGGGTGCACGTGCACGTGGGGCGGCTCGGTGGTCAGGGGGCGGTGCCGGGTCCGGTGCCGAGGGTGCGGCGTCCGGCGGGACGCTCGCCGGGCGGGGGGTCGGCGGCCGGGGCGGCCGGGGTGATGCGGTCGGCGGCGGTCCCGGCGCGTGCTGGCGTGGGCGGGACGGCGTCTGTCGTGGGAGACGGGGCGGGGCCGGTGCCCAGGGGGCGGCGGTCGGTCACGGGCCCAGTCTCTCCGTGCTGCCGGGGCCGCGCCAGCGGCTCTCCCTCTCTCCCTCGTCGGGCTCTGGCCGGTCGGCGCGGGCTGGGGCGTTCTCCGGTGGGGAGGGAGAGAGGGAGGGAGAGAGGGAGGGTCAGCGTCCGGGACGCCACCAGCGGGCGGGGCGCGTGTCGTCCGTCTGGCGGGTGGTCATGGGCGGGGCCGGGGGCTGGTCATGGCCCTCGCTCTGGGCGGGGACGGTGGGCGGCTCCGCCTCGCTCAGGTCCTGGTCGGCGGGCGGGGCCGGGGGAGCGGGGGTGAGCGCGCGCAGGAGCTGGCGGAGGTCGCCCAGGTGCTCACGGAGGAGGCGGGCCTCCGCCTCGGCGATCTCGGCCCGGTGGCGCGCGGTGAGCAGCTCGTCCATGAGCGCCTGAGCGTGGGTCATGGACGCCCCGTGGGCGGGGTGCTCGCCGGGGGTGCTCACGGCCCACGCTCCCCTGTCCGCCGTGGGCTGCTCGTCGGGCGGGGCCGGGGCGTGGAGCCGTAGACCGGCGGCCAGGAGCTCGTCCACCGAGATCAGCCACCCCCGGACCGGATCGCGCCGGGTGCTGGGGAACTCGCCGCCCTCACGGCGGCGGCGGATCGTGGACAGGGAGACCCCGCACGCGGCGGCGGCCTCCCGCTGAGTCAGCAGTGGGCGCATGCCCGGCATCCTCCCCCGCGTCAGCGCCCCGTTCACCCCCCGCTCACCCGCCCGGACCGCGCCGCCGACCCAGTCACCCGGAAATCGAAACGATGATCTCCCCATGTAATCCGGTCCCTTTTCCTATTCGCCCCGGGTCGAATTGCGGCCCGGGGTGAACGTGTTTATGGGGGTGGCTTTGCATTCCCGTTCGCGGCCGTTTCGGCGACGCGGTGAGGACGTATCTGGGTGTCTGATGGTCTGTCAGGTGTGGGGGAGCGGGGGTGGAAATGCTCTGTGCGCCTCTCTGGGGCGCGTACGGCGACGCCCACCCACCGGGGAGTGCGACACGGTG
>NZ_VCLA01000190.1:62637-69472 GCF_009600885.1 Streptomyces jumonjinensis | reverse complement strand
GGACTTTCCGATGGGCAATCGGAAAAGATAAAGAGTCTCGTTGAGTGATCCAATAAGATTTCTCTGAGATTTCGTTCGCCGCACGGAGATGGGGGCCTCTCGGCGCCGTGTCCGCTCTTGCGCTTCAGTGGCTCAAAGAGGTCGGGCAAGCCGCCGACCTGTGCGTCGGCGGCGCGGAGTTGACGCGGCCGAATGGTCATGCGGATATCGAAATCCGGGAGGATCTCGTTTCTCGCCAGTGTGCCGAAATCGGCCCCTACCACCCAATGATTGCGCCACTGCGGAAAGCGGCCATACCGTCCGAGGCCGGCGGCGCGGTCGCCGCGCGCATCGCGACCCATGAGCGCCCCGCCGGGCTGGAGCGTGCGGTCTCGGGAGGGCGCCGTCCCCGGAACCGGAGAGCCGTCCCCGGCCCGCGGTCAGGTTCCGTCCACTGCCGTCGCCTGCTCCTGGAGAGCGTTGATCAGGGTCGCGAGCGGGGGATGGCCGTGGCGGCGGCTGATCGTCGCGACGCCGATGTGCCGAGCCGGCCCCGGCCCCGCGATCGGGACGGTGCGTACGCCCGGCGCCTCCGGGACCAGCGCGATGGAGGGGATCAGCGAGATCCCCATGCCCGCGGCGACGAGCGAGCGCGCGAAGAAGTAGTCGGTCGTCGTGCCGCGTATCTCCGGGTCGAAGCCGGCGCGCTCGGCGTAGCGCCGCAGATACGCCTCGGTCTTGAGGCAGCCGAGCACCCAGGGCTCGGCCGCCAGTTCGGCGATGTCGAGCGCGGCGCGGTCCGCCAGTCGGTGTCCCCGGGGCAGGACGACGCGCAAGGGGTCGTCCAGGAGCGCGGTCCACTCCACGGCGGAGTGCCCGCCCGGCCGGCCGGGCAGCGGGCCGTCGAAGTGATAGGCGAGTGCGAGGTCGACGGCGCCCTGGCGAACCAGGGGCAGACTGTCCTCGGGCTCGGCCTCCCTCACATGGAGCACGGTGTCGGGATGGGCGGCGGTCAGCCGGGCGAGGGCGCCGGGCAGCAGGAGTCTGCCGCCGCTGGTGAACGTGGCGACGGTGAGCCGTGTGCGGCCCGTCCCGAGCCGGTCGACCTGTCGCTTCGCGTGTTCGAGCTCCGCGGCGACCGACTCGGCCGCCCCGACCATGATCCGACCGGCCCGGGTGAGGGTGACCCCGCGTGTGCTCCGGGCCACGACCTGGGCGCCGAGGCTGCGCTCCAGCGCGGCCACGTGCTGGGAGACGGCCGAGGGGGTGAGGCGGAGGGCCGCCGCGGCCCGGTTGAAGCTGCCGTGCTCCGCCACGGCCCGCAGGACGCGGAGCCGCTGTATGTCGATCAACAGTTCTCCTTCATACGCGTCCAGTGAACCGGCACTTCTGCTGATGACAGTAGATCTTTCAGGATGAGGTCATGCAAAGAATCTGCGTCATCGGCGGCAGCCGCTACATCGGCATACACCTGGTCCAGCGCCTGCGGGCGGCCGGACACCGGGTCACCTTGATCAACCGTGGCTCCTCCGCACCGCCCCCCGGAGTCGAGCACCTCATCGCCGACCGCGACGATGAATACGCTCTCACCGCCGCCCTCGGCTCCCGCACCTTCGACGCCGTCATCGACCAGTTCTGCTACACCCCGGTGCAGGCGGCTGCCGCCGTCCGCGTCTTCCGCGGCCGTACCCGGCGGTTCGTCATGACGTCCACGATCGAGGTCTACAACCCGGCGACCGCCGCACTGCCCTTTGTCCCGTACGGCACACCCGTCCCGGAGGAGAACGTGGACCTGGCCGCCTGGCCGGTGCGGATGGATCTGCCCTGGCACGACGCGGAGCATCTGGACGCGCACTACGCCGAGGGCAAGCGCCAGGCCGAGGCGGTCTTCACCCGGGACGCCGGCTTCGCGTTCGCCTCCGTACGCGCCGCTCATGTGCTCGGCGGCGGCGCCCAGGACTTCACCGGCCGCCTGGCGCACTACATCGAGCACATCACCCGGGGCACGGAGATCGCCGTGCACGACGAGACGCGGCCCTCGGTCTTCATCCACTACGAGGAGCTGGCGGACCTGCTGCTGTGGGCGGCCACGGCCACCGACTTCACCGGCCCGGTGAACGCCTGCTCCGACGGTCTGCTCGACGTACACGACCTGACCGCCGTCATCGCCGCGCGGACCGGCCGCCGGCCCCTGTACCGGACGGTCGCCGCCGGGGAGACGGCCTCGCCGTACTCCTTCGACCGCCACTACGCCATGAGCAACGCCCGCGCGAAGGAACTGGGTTTCCCCCTCTCCCGTACCACCGACTGGCTGCCCGGCGTCGTCGCCGAGGCTCTCGACGGGGCCGACGCCCCGGCCGTCTGAGTCACGGGAGCTCCGGCCGGTCCGCCGCCGCGCTGTGCGCCCGTACGCGTGTGTGGCGGGCGAGCGCGCCGAGGAAGGCGGTGGTGAGCGGGTCCGGGCGGGGGCGGGTGTACACCGTCAGGCGACGGTCCACGGGAGGGTCCGGGCGCAGCAGTACGCCGGTGAAGCCGGGCGGGACGAGGTTCGCGGGGACGAGGGCGGGGCCGAGCCCGGCGGCGGCGAGCAGCGGCGCGGCGGCGGTCTGCTCGGTGCGTACGGCGACCAGCGGCTGGAACCCGGCCGCGGCGCAGGCGTGGTCGAGGACTTCGGCGAGGCCATGGCCCGGGGCGTAGTGCACCCACGGACGGCGGGCGAGGGCGGCCAGCGGCACGCGGTCGGTGCCGCTGTCGGCGGCGGCCGGGTCACCGGCGGGTACGACGATGACGAACTCCTCTGTTCCCAGGTCGTGCACGGGGCCGTCCCAGGAGTGGGGCGCAGGGCCGACGGCGAGGTCGGGCCGGCCCTTGGCCATCGCCTCCTGGAGCGCGTCGGTGTGGGGGAACTCCATCAGCCGGACGCGGACGCCGGGGTGCCGCTCGTGCCAGGCGCGCAGCACCGGGGGCAGTACGCCGAGGGTGACCGAGTAGACCGTGGCCACCTGGATCTCGCCGGTCTCCAGGCCCACGGCGCGGCGGGCGGCGGTGCGGGCCCGTGCCGCCTCGGCGAGGGCGGCGCGGGCGTGGGGGAGCATGGCGCGGCCCATCGGGGTGAGCCGGACCGACCGGGGGAGACGTTCGAGCAGCGGGCCCCCGGCGTCCCGTTCCAGGGCGCGGACCTGGTGGGACAGGGCCGGTTGGGAGACGTGCAGCAGTGCGGCGGCGCGGGTGAAGGAGCCGGTGTCCACGATGGTGACCAGGTACTCGAACTGCCGCAGGGTTGCCATGAACGGATTTTATGGCTGCGGTAGAAACCAGGTCTTGGACGTATGGCCGGGGTGTGCCGGAGAGTCCTCGTACCGGGCCGTCTCCCTCTGCGGACGGCCGCTGCCGCCCAGCGAAGGACGCCTCCGTGAACGCCTCCACGACCGATCCCGCCACCGCTCCCGCTCACCCCGGGGACGCCCTTGACGGCCGGCGCCTGATCGTCGTCGGCGCGGGCTCGCACATCGGACGGCAGCTCGCGCGGACGGCCTCGGCGGCGGGCGCCGAGCTGATCCTGGCCGGGCCCGACGAGGACCGGCTGAAGGAGACCGCGAGCGGGCTCGCCGGCCCGGCCCGCATCCAGCCGCTCGACCTGGCCGACGAGGACTCGATCACCGCGCTCGCCACGGCGGCCGGCCGCTTCGACCATCTGGTGTCGACGGCGGCGATGCCCGCCAACGGCCCGGTCGCCGGCCTGCGGCTGGCCGCGGTGCAGCGCGCGTTCGCCGCCAAGGTGATCGGTCCGCTGCTCCTCGCCAAGCATCTGGCGGGGCAGGCGGCCGACGGCGGCTCGTTCACCTTCTTCTCCGGGGTCGCCGCATGGCGGCCGGCGCCGGAGCGGGTGGTGATGGCCACGACCAATGGCGCGCTCTCCTTCCTGGTGGAGGCGCTGGCCGTGGAACTGGCGCCCGTGCGCGTCAACGCCGTCTCCCCGGGCATCGTCGACTCCGGAGCCTGGGACGGCCTCGGCGAGGTCAAGGCGGCGTTTCTGCGGGGAATCGCGGAACGCAATCCGGCCAGGCGCGTGGGCGCCCCGGACGACCTGGTCCGGGCCGTGCTGTACGCGATGTCCAATCCGTACGTCACCGGGACGGTCCTGCATGTCGACGGGGGCGGCAGGCTCGTCTGACCGCCGCTGCCCCGGATGGGGGACGGCGCCGTGCGCACCGCTGCCCTCGCCACCGCCCGGATCAGCCCGGCCCCTTCGAAGGAGAGAGCATATGAAGCATGTGACGACGGGAGACAGCGGCCTGCCGCCGGACCTCACGCTCGCCGGAACGGTCGTGGCCGACGACCGTCTCGGCTGGTCCCGCGAGCTGTGCGACGAGTTCGAGGCCAACGCCTTCAACGGCCGTGTCGGGGGCTGTCTCCGCAGCGAGACGGATCACGTCCGCGTCTGGGAGATCCGCCTCGCGCCGGGCGAGCGACTGCCGGTCCACCGGCACGTACTGGACTACTTCTGGACCGCGGTCACCGCCGGCCGCAGCCGCCAGCACACCAGCGACGGCACCACCCGGGATGTCGTGTACGAGCGGGGGGAGAGCCGGCACTTCACCTTCGGTTCCGGCGAATACCTGCTGCACGACCTGGAGAACACCGGCGCGACGACGCTCGTCTTCACCACCGTCGAATTCAAGGAGGGCTCCAATCCGCCGCTGCCGCTCCAGGACCAGGGCGCTGATGAGCGGTCCTGAACATGCGCGTGGCGGCTGACGCCGCCGCGGCGGTCCGCTCCGTCAGGGCAGGCCGACGGAGGCGGACGCCGTGCGAGAGGCGCTGCTGCAAGGCTCCTGCATTCAATCCACATATGTGGACGGCAAGTTGGTCCTGGGACAACCATTGACCAGCTGGATATGTATCAGCACGATGTCAGGGCGACTATCCCTCCGGTTTCCCCCACCTCGCAAGGAGGAACGTTGTCCGCACGATGGAGAGCCGTCGCCGCGTTCAGCGGCGCTTCGGCTGTGCTCGCGGCCTCGGGCTTGGCGATCGGCGCCGTGGATTCAGGAGCCGCCGACGCGCACGCGGCCCCCGCCGCCGTGATCAGCGGCCTCGACCTGTCCCAGGACAATCGGCGCGCTCCGGTGACCGGCCTGTACGACTGGTCGAAGGCGGGCTACCGCGGTGGTGCCGACCTCCCCGGGCCGGCGCAGACCAACCCCGACGCGGCCTGTCGGATCACCCCCGCGGAGCTGGCCGGCCTCGGCGTCAAGCCGAACGACGGGGCCGACGACTCCCGCGGCCTTCAAGCCGCCATCGACCGGATCCGGGCCGACTGTTCACCGGGAGGCAGCTACACCAAGCTGTCGCTGATCACTCTCCCGGCGGGCACGCTCAACGTGACCCGTCAGATCGCCGTGGACGCCGACTACCTCACCCTCCGGGGTGCGGGCAGCGGCCCCGGCGGCACCCGGATCGTGTTCCGGCCGGACGCCGACACCCGCTACGACGCGCTCACCTCGGACGGCTCGGACTGGGACGAGGACGGCATGACCTCGGGCTCGGCCAAAGGCGGATGGATCTGGCCCGGCCGCGGCCTGTTCCGCGTCCAGTCCCGCGGGGTGCACACGGCATACGCGTCCGAGTACGCCGCGGCGCCCGCGAATCGCAGAGACCTCTTCGAGGGCACGGTCAATGTGCACTGGAAGTCCGGATCCAAGCTGCGCGACAAGCCCGGCGACACCGGCTTCGCGGCCCGCACCGGCGACACGGTCGTCCATCTGGCCGCCGGCGGCTCGCGGAGCAACTTCCAGGTGGGCGGTCTGGTCAACATCCGCGCCGCGAACACCCTGAAGTTCTACGCCCAGCAGGACATCCAGCCCCGTGACGGCGCCTTGCAGAACATGCATATGCGGCAGCAGATCTTCACCATCGCCGCGGTGGACACGGCCGGCCGCACCCTGACGCTGGACAAGCCGCTGGAGTACGACGTTCCGGTCACCTCCGTCTCGGACGGCTCGGCTCCGATCGCCGGGGCGACGTACGACTCGAAGGCCGCGCCGCTGGTGGACCCGGTCCTCGGCGTCGGCTTCGAGGACCTGGGCATCACCCATGAGATCCCGGGCCGCGACCCGTCCGAGGCCGAGCAGAACTACGGCAATGTCGCGCCCGCCGAGGAAATGCACGGCATCGTCTTCAAGTGGGCCGCCGACTCCTGGGTCCGCGGGGTGAAGACGGAGATGACCGGGTCCCACCCGATCGTCACCGAGGAGGCGTACCACCTCCAGATCGTCGACAACGAGCTCGACGGCTCCTGGAACAAGGGCAAGGGCGGCAACGGCTACTTCCGCGGCTCGCGGGTCTGGGACTCGCTGTACGCGGGCAATGTCTCCCGGGACCTGCGGCACTTCACCTTCCAGTGGTCGGCCTCGGGCAATGTCGTCATCGGCAACGACCTCGACTCCGACCTGAACCTGCACGGCGGCTGGGAGCGCAACAACCTCTTCGAGAACAACGAGGTGGCCATCCCCTACGACCACCGGTCCGCCAACTGCCGCAGCAATTGCGGTGAAGAGGGCGGTGGCGGCCCCGACGCCTCCACCTGGTATCCGATCTGGTGGGGTGCGGGCAAGAAGGCGGTGAAGTGGTCCGGCTCCAGCGGCCCGCGCAACGTCTTCTTCAACAACGCCATGACCAAGCAGGAGACTCCGGGCGCGGGCTACACCTCGTACTACTCCGAGAAGAGCCGGGTCTACCAGTTCGGCTGGAGCGGTACCGCGTGGAAGCACCTGGACCAGGGCGGTACGCCGGTCCCCGACTGGGCGGGCCGTGAGCGGCTGATCTACACCGGCGGGCACGGTGTGGACGCCGC
>NZ_VCLA01000190.1:50326-62142 GCF_009600885.1 Streptomyces jumonjinensis | reverse complement strand
GCCTGGGGCAGCGGCTACGGCATGGACGTGTTCGTCAAGAACGACTGCGCCACCGCGGTCTCGGGCTGGAAGGTCGAGTTCACCCTGCCCTCGGGCACGAATGTGTCCAGTAACTGGTCCTCGAACAAGACCCAGAGCGGCCGGCGCTTCAGCTTCACCAACGTCTCCTGGAACGGGGCCATCGCCCCAGGTCAGGAGAAGGGCTTCGGCTTCAACGCGGCCGGTTCAGGTCTGCCCGCCGATCTGACCGCCGCCCGGCAGTAGGAGAGGCTCGCCCTGGGGGAGAGCGGTGCCGCGCGCCGTCGCGGCGGTCGTCGCCGGTCCGGTGGCGGTGGGGACGCCGACCCCGGCGGCCCGGGCCGGGCACGGCGCCGTGACGCCGTGACAGGTCATCTGATGCCTTGACGGCGCAAGGTGTTCGCGAGGGCGGTGGCGTGCGACACCACCGCCCTCGCGATGCGTTCGACCTCTTCCTCGGTGGCGGCCTCCACCGGCATGGAGCAGCTGAGCGCGTCCGAGGCCGGGATCCGGTAATGCACGGGCGCCGACAGACACGCGACCCCCACCGTGCCCTGCTCCCGCTCCAGGGCCCAGCCCCGGTCCCGGACCCGGGCCAGTTCGGCGTGGAGCTCCGACCGGTCGGTGACGGTGTTCGGGGTGAACGCCTCCAGATGCTCCGGGAGCACGGCGTCCACCTCCTCGGTGGTGAGATCGGCGAGCAGCGCCTGGCCGAGCGCGGTCAGATGGGTCGGCAGCCGACGGCCGACCCGGGGGATGACCCGGACGCTCTCGCGGGCCTCGCGGCTGGCGAGGTAGAGCACATAGCCGTCGTCCCGGCGGGCGAAGTGGACGGTGTGGCCGGTCTCTTCGCGCAGGTCCTCCATCACCTCGTGGGCGTACGGCAGGGCCGGGTCGCGGTCGAGATAGGCGGTGCCGGAGAGCAGTGCGTGCGGGCCGACGCCGAATGCGGAGCCGCTGTCGTCGGCCTCCACCCACTTCAGTTCGCGCAGAGTGCGGATCAGGGCGTGGAGGCTGCTCCGCGGATAGCCCAGCCGCTCCTGGAGCTCGGAGACCGACAGTTTGTCGTGCGAGGAGGCGAGTGCCTCCAGGATGCGCACCGTGCGTTCGGCGGACTTGACCGTGGCGATGTCCGAGGTCGCTTCGGGCATACGCACCCTCCTCCAGATCCTGCGGGTCTGTTGAGCGGCATGGTATCGGACGCCGGTTTTCCCTGGAAAAGCCAGTACATCCTCAGATTTGATCCGTATATCTGGACCGGAGCGGCGGGCGCGACGACGAGAAGGCGCACTGTTCGAAGACTTCGGCACGGACGAGGCGGTCGCCGGGGCGGGGTGCCGAGACCGTCGGGCAGTGCGGCGATGGTCGGCAAGGATCGCCTTACTCGACCTCCTTGCGTCCGGTACGCCAGACGCGGGCCGTTCCCTCGTCGAAGCCCCTTGGCCTGCCGATCGGGCCTTCCCCGAGGTCGCGGCGGCCTCCGGGCGGACCCGGATGATGGGCGAATTGAGGGTTAGGTTAGGCTAAGCGAAGTCGCGAGTCCTTGCAGCCTCATCGCCGTGCGATGCCGGCTGCCCATCAGCTCTGGGAGTCATCCGCCGTGCGTTCCGTCCGTTTTCGCAAGTCCATCGTGGTGACCAGTACGGTCCTGTGCGCAGGAATGGTGCTGAGCGCCTGTGGGGAGTCCGGCAAGGATTCGGCTGCGGGCAAGAGCCAGGGCGAGGTCACCGTCACGACCGCCAAGGGCAAGCTCGAAGTGCCCCGGAAGCCCTCCCGGGTCGCCGCGCTCGACAACACGTCGTTCGTGACGCTCAAGGCGCTCGGCGTCAAGCCGGTCGCGGTGCCCAAGGCGCTCCTGCCGCAGAAGGGCTTCGAGGACTGGAAGAACGACTCGTCCATCAAGGACGTGGGCACCCATCACGAGCCCAAGTTCGAGGCGCTCAACGCCAGTGAGCCCGACCTGATCATCGGCGGCTACCGGTTCACCGCGCACCACGACAAGCTGTCCAAGATCGCCAAGACGATCGACGTCGCTCCGTCCGACGAGGCCGAGGGCGGATACGTCAGCTCGCTGAAGGCGCAGACCGAGACGCTCGGAAAGATCTTCGGCGAGGAGGACAAGGCCAAGGAGATCGTCGCCGCCCTGGAGAAGGCCCAGCAGTCGGCCACCGAGGCCACCAAGGGCGAGAGCGTGTTCCTCGCGGTCGCCAGCGCCGGCAAGGTCGACAACGGGGCCAGCCGCATCGGGCGCCTCACCGAGCCGCTGAACCTGAAGAACGTGCTCGAAGCCGAGGGCGAGGAGAGCACCTCTGTGCACGACAACTCGGGGCTCGCGCCCGAGACGGTCGCCAAGCTCAACCCCGACTGGATGATCATGCTGGACCGGGACGCGGCCATGGGCGAGGAGGGCGGCGCGGAGGCCGTCGCCGCGAAGGAGCTCGTGGACGGCATGGAGGCGTGGGACAAGACGACGTTCCGCGAGAAGGACCAGGTCGTCTATCTGCCGAGTGACTTCTACCTGACCGAGGGCATCCAGGCCTACACGGACGCCTTCGACAAGGTGACGACCGCGTTCAACGCGGCCGGCTGACCCTTTCACGCCGGTGCGGCCCCGGCCTCCCCGCCGGGGCCGCTCTCATCCCACTCGTCCCGGAAGCCTCATGCGCCGACTCCCGCTCCTGCTGGCCACGCTCTGTGTGCTGGCCCTGGTCACCGCCTCCCTGTTCATCGGCGGATACGACATCGACCTGCGCGCCCTGTTCACCGACCCCGAAGCCCGGCGAATGTTCCTGATCTCCCGGGTGCCGCGTACGCTCGCCCTGGTCCTCGCCGCCGCGGCGATGGCCGTCTCCGGCGTGATCATGCAGATGCTGGTGCAGAATCGATTCGTCGAGCCGACCACCACCGGCACCAGCGAATGGGCGGCCCTGGGGGTACTGCTGCTCACCCTGCTCGTGCCGGGCGCGTCGCCCTTGCTGAAGATGGGGGCCGCCAGTGCCTTCGCGTTCGCCGGCGCGCTCGTCTTTCTGGTCGTCCTCGGGCGGATCGGGCTCAAGTCGCAGGTCATCGTGCCGATCGTGGGCATCATGCTGGGCGCCCTGGTGAGCGCGGCGACCCTGTACATCGCCTCCTCCACCAATCTGCTGCAGATGCTCGCCACCTGGCGTTCGGGCGGCTTCAGCTCGGTGGTGCGCGGCAACTACGAGCCGCTGTGGGTGGTGGGGGCCATCGTCGTCGGGCTGTATCTGCTGGCGGACCGCTTCACCATCGCCGGACTCGGCCGGTCCACGGCCACCAGCCTGGGGCTGCCCTACCGGCGCATCATGTTCATCGGGCTCATCATGGTCGCCCTGGCCGCGGGCGTGACCACCGTCGTCGTCGGGTTCATCCCCTTCCTGGGGCTGATCGTGCCGAATCTGGTCTCGATGGCGCGCGGCGACGACGTCCGCGGCAATCTGCCGTGGGTGGTGCTCAGCAGTGTGGCTCTGATGATCGCCTGCGATCTGGTCGGGCGGCTCATCGTCTTCCCGCTGGAGATTCCGGCGACGGTGGTGCTCGGCGCCTTCGGGGCGGTCGTGTTCGTCGCGATGATCCTGCGTCAGCGAGGGAAGGCCCATGTCTGAGACTCATCTGCCCGCCCCGTCCCCCGTGGAGACCGCACGGGACGGCAAGGGCGCCGGGGCCGCCGCGGTCGCCCCCGTCCGCCGGGGGCTTCCCCCAGCCGCGCGGCTCGCTGTGGCGGGCGGGCTCGCCGCCGTCGCCGTCGTCTGCTTCCTCTTCCTCTTCATCGAGGGGTCCTTCGACTTCGCCTTCGAGCGGCGCCTGACCATGCTCGGGACGATGCTGGTCGTCGCGTTCACCCAGGCGGTGGGAACGGTGGTGTTCCAGACCATCACCCACAACCGGATCCTCACCCCGTCGATCATGGGGTTCGACTCCGTCTACATCCTGATGCAGACCCTCCTGGTGTCGGTGTTCGGCGGCGGTGTGCTCGCCGCGACGGACGGGATGCCGAAGCTCGTCACCCAGACACTGCTGATGGTCGGCTTCACGATGCTGCTGTTCGGCTGGCTGTTCTCCGGGCGCAGCGGCAGCCTCCATGTGCTGCTGCTGGTCGGTGTGGTGCTGGGCCTCGCCTTCCGCAGCCTGTCGGACTTCCTGCAGCGGATGCTCTCGCCCGCCGAGTACGACGTGCTGTCGGCACGGCTGTTCGGGCGTCTCAGCAGCGCTGAGGCGGCGTATCTGCCCCTGGCCGGCGCCGTCTGCCTGATCGTCGGCGCCGTCGTCTGGCAGCGCCGCTACCGGCTCGACGCCCTTCTCCTCGGCCGGGACGCCGCCACGAACCTGGGCATCTCCTACAAGCGCGAGCTGACGGTGATGCTGCTGCTGGTCTCCCTGCTGATCGCGATGTCGACGGCGCTCGCGGGCCCCATGACCTTCTTCGGGTTCGTCACCGCGATGCTCGCCCACCAGATGTCGGGCACCCATCGACACGCCGTCGTGCTGCCGATGGCGTTCCTCATCGGGCTGATCACCCTGGCGGGCGGGCAGTTCATCATGGAGCACGTCTTCTACGCCTCCGGCATGCTCACCGTCGTCATCGAGTTCGTCGGCGGGGCGGTCTTCCTCGTCCATCTCCTCCGGAAGGGCACCCTGTGATCGAGTTCACCGACATCCGCAAGGTCTACGGCGACGACACCGTGCTCGGTCCGGTGTCCGGGCGGATCCCGGCGGGCGGCGTCACATCGCTCGTCGGCCCCAACGGCGCCGGGAAGTCCACCCTGCTGACCATCATCGGTCGGCTCGCCGAGCCGACCTCGGGCACCGTGACCGTCGACGGCCTCGATGTGCACCGGGCCAAGTCGCAGGACGTCGCGCGGACACTGTCCGTACTCCGCCAGGAGAACCACTTCACCGCCCGTGTGACGGTGCGGGAACTGGTCTCCTTCGGGCGCTTCCCGCACAGCCGCGGCCGGCTGACCCGCGAGGACGTCACCCACGTCGACGACGCACTCGACTTCCTCCACCTCGGCGACCTCCAGCACCGCTACCTCGACCAGCTCTCCGGCGGTCAGCGCCAGCGCGCCTATGTGGCGATGGTGCTGGCCCAGGACACCCGGTACGTCCTGCTCGACGAGCCTCTCAACAACCTCGACATGAAGCACTCCGTACGGATGATGGCCCAGCTGCGCCGCGCCGCAGACGAACTCGGCAAGACCGTCGTCCTGATCGTGCACGACATCAACTTCGCCGCCGCCTACTCCGACCGGATCATCGCCCTCCGCGACGGCCGGATCGCGGCCTCCGACACCGTCGAGGCGATGATGCGCGCCGAGGTGCTCACCGAGGTCTTCGACACCCCCGTGCGGATCCACGAAGTCGATGGGACGCGGACCGCCGTGTACTACCGGTGAGACCGCGGTGCTGTCGCCCCCGGGCCACGGCACCGCCACCGCAGGTCAGGCCGGCAGCCTGGCGTCCACCGGGCCGAGCCGCGCTCCTGCGGCGACGGCCCGGTGCCGTACATCCCCCCGCCGGGGGCGCCGTCCAGGCCCTGGTACGAGCACGACCCGTTCCGGCCATTCGCCGCGGCCGTCGTAGCGCGGCGGCTGGCTGGAAGGGGCTCTGGCCGGAGGCAGCCGTCTCCCACATGCTGGATGCGTCGAACGGAAGTCTGCCGAACGGGTGTCCCGTCCCGGTGGTGAACGGCCCGCGGCTACGGCGGCCTTCCCGGCGATCGGCGCCCCGGGTGCGACCGAGCGGTGATCACCGTCCGGGTGCGATCGAGCGGTGATCACCGTCCGGGTGCGCGGGCCCGTACCCGTGTCCCGTCATGAGCACGCCTGCCGAGCCGACCAGAGGAGAGCACGCCGCATGACGTCTTCCCCGCCTCCCCTCCCCGCCTACCCGTGGGCGTGCGACGCGCACCCGGAGACCTTGAGCCTGGACCGCTGGGTCGCGCGATGGGTCGGGGAGCACCTGGATCACCTGCCCGACGGGACGCGTGACCTGTACGCGACCATGGGCCTGGGAAGAAGCGTGGGCGTCGTGCTCCCGTACGGCTCGCCGGAGCGCATCCGCCCCATGGTCCTGGCCTTCCTCTACGGCACCGTCCTGGCCGGCTCCTGCCGGGACGCCGGCCCGCGGGAGACGGTCCGCGTGGCGGACCGGGCACAGGAACTGCTGCTGGGCGCCCCGCCGCGCCCCGGCGACGACGGAACGCTGCGACTGGTGGCTCTCGCGGGCCGGGAGCTGAGGACCCTCATGCCGAGGGAGTTCGTCACCCGGTACGCGGGCGGATTCCGGGACTTCCTGGTCCACGGCACCGCCCGGGAGAGCCCCTACCGCCGGGCCGGCGCCGTACCGCCGGTGGCGGAATGCCTGGCCATCCGCGCCTACTCGATCGGCACGCATTTCGCTCTCGACCTCATCGAACCGGTCCTGGAGCGCCCGCTGCCCCCGGCCGTCGCCGGTCATCCGGTGCTCGCCCGGATGCGGTCGCGGATCATCCGGATGACGGCGCTGCAGAACGAGATCGCCACCGTGGACCGGGAGCGTCCGCGCGGACGCCACGGTGATGTCATGAACGTGCTGCTCGCCGCCGAGGACCACTGGGGTCTGTCCGCCGAACAGAGTCACCGCTACGCCGTCCATCTGATCCAGCAGGCCGTCGAGGAGTTCGCCTTCCTCCGCGGCGCTCTGCCCGACTTCGGGCCGGACCAGGATCTCGTGGCGGAGTACGTCGAGCGCATCGCCTGCGTTCCCGGGGGGTGGAGACGCTGGTACACCGAGGCGCCGCTCCCTTCCGGCACTCATCCCGGGGACGCCCGGCTCCCGACTCCGCCTGCCGCCGTCTGACGGAACCGCCGACCGCGCCGGAGACCTTCTCGCGGGCGGCGCCGGGGCGTCCGAGGCGAGGACGTGGCCCGGTGCGCGGCTCAGTTCACATCGACATCGTCGAAGAGCTCCAGCATCCGGCCGAGTACCCGTACGCAGGCGGTGATCTCGGCGTCGGTGAGGTCGCCTCCGACCTGGCGCAACAGGGCGCGCTCGCGGGTGATCACGGCGGTGATGGCGGCCTCGCCCGCTGCGGTCGGCCGGATCAGCGGGGACCGCTGGTGCGCGGGGTTGGGGACGGTCTCCACCAGGCGGCGGGCCGCGGCGTCGTTGACCATGCGCTGGACGAACTGGCGGCTGAGCGCCTGGGCGCGGCCCATCTGCGGGACGGTCATGGGCCCGTGCTCGCGGAGCAGGTCCAGGACGGCGCGCACACCGACGGAGAGCCCCTCGGCCGGCGCGTTCTGCTCGACTTTGCGCTGGACGCGCCGGTACAGGGGGCCGACCAGGGCGAACACCTCCATGAGCCGGGCGGAGAGGTCATCGGGGGCGAGGGGCGGTTCGGTGTCGGTCACCCGACCATCATGACACCTCGGTTGCCAATATTGCGGATGGATGACACCTTGGGTGTCATGAGTACTGCCTACGACACCCTTGCCTCCTTCACGTCCGAGGACGGCGTCCTGACCTATCGCGACACCGGCGCGGGCCGCCCGGTGGTGCTGCTGCACGCCGGTTTCGTGGACCACACCATGTGGGACGCGCAGATCCCCGCCCTTGCCCGGCACTACCGGGTGATCGCGCCGGACGCCCGGGGACACGGCGCGTCCGCCAACGCGAGCGCGCCGTTCCGTCAGACCGACGACCTCGCCGCCCTTCTGCGTCACCTGGACTCGGGCCCCGCCGTCGTCGTCGGCGTGTCGATGGGCGCGGCCATCGCGGTCGACACCGCGCTGGAACACCCCGGCCTGGTCGGCGCGCTGGTGCTCAGCGGCGGCGGCGCGCGCGACGCCGGGTCCGGCGACCCGTGGACCCGGGAGCTCCAGTCCGCTCAGACCCGGGCGCTGACGGCCGGTGACATCGAGGGCTGGCTCGACACTTTCGCCGTCGTCGCGGCCGGCCCGCACCGCGAACCCGGAGACGTCGACCCGGGCTTGGTGCGACGGCTGCGGGAGATGGCCCGGCGGACGATCGGCAAGCACACGCCCGGCGAACCGGACCATCACCTCCCGGTGCCCCACGCCACGGCTCGCGCGGCGGAGATCGCCGTCCCGGTCCTGGCCCTCAACGGCGCTCTCGACGCACCCGGTCTCATCGGCGCGGCCGACCACATCGCCCGTACCGTCGCCGACGGCCGCACCACGGTCATCGACGGCACGGCCCACTTCCCCAACATGGAACAGCCGGAGGTCTACACCCGGGCCGTCGAGGACTTCCTGCGCACCGTGTAGACCGGGCCCGACCCTTTCGGGCGACGGCGCGAAGCGGCGGCGGAGCCGGCCCACGCGCCGGAGGAGACCACCCGTATCGCTCAGGACCCATGAACCTTTCGGCCCCGTATGACGACTGTCTCGGCGGCGTTCTGACCACCATCGAGATCGAAGCCGGCCTCACCGGGCTGCCACCCCTGGAGCGCGAAGTGCTGATCCTGTTCCACCTACAGGATCTGCCTCTGGCCGCCTGCGCGGAGGTGCTCGGCGTACCGCCCGGCACGATCAAGAGCAGACTGCACCGTGCACGGCGCATGTTGCAGAGCATCCTCGCCGAAAGGGGATACGAGGCATGAGCGAGCAGCACTCCGCGGCTCAGCGGGATGTGCCCGAGGAACTGGAGCGCGCGCTGGCCGCGGAAGTCTCGCTGAGCTCCCGGATGCGGCACATGGCCGTGGGCCTGGCGGGAGGGTGCGCGGCGGTACTGGTCGCGGTGGTGTGGGCCACCGAGCCGCATCCGCTTCCCGCGCGCACCCAGGCGGCCTTCGCCGGGCTGATCGGCACCGGGCTGGCATGGTCCGCCTTCGCCGGCTGGGTGCTGAGCAGGCGCCGACCGCTGTTCGCGGGGGACCGGGTGCTGGGAGCCCGGCTGGCGCTCGCGGCGACCGCGGTGACCGGCGCCGCCGGGACGGCACTGGCCGCAGCTCGCGGTACCACGGCGGAGGCACTGGCCACCGCCCTGGCCGGAGCCGTCCTCATCGCCGCCGCGGGACTCGTCCTGCTACGGGCGCGGTCCCGCCGCCGTGAACTCCTGCGGCTGCGGGACGCCCTGGGACGAGACGCCTCCTGAAAGGACGTCTGCCGCCGCCCGCCCGGAGACGTACCCGGCCGGGTGCTCCCCGGGTGCGCACCGGGCCCGGTGGCGGAAGGCTGCGAGAGTGAGCAGCGCCTCCGTGCCGGAGTCCCCCGGGGCCGACCCCGCCCTCGCGCCCCCTGCCCTCGCGCCGCCCGTGCTCGATGTGCGCCACCGCAACATCGTGGTGGGGACGGTGATGCTGGGAGTGCTGCTGGCGGCCCTGGACCAGACCATCGTGGGCACGGCGCTGCCCACGATCGTCGCGGATCTGGGCGGCGGCGCGCACATGTCCTGGGTGGTGACCGCGTATCTCCTGGCGGAGACCGTGGGGACCGCCCTGGTCGGCAAGTTCGGCGACCTGTTCGGCCGTAAACGCGTGTTCCAGGTCTCGACACTCGTGTTCGTCGTGGGATCGATGCTGAGCGGTCTGGCCCCCGACATGGCGCTGCTGATCGTCTGGCGCGCGGTGCAGGGCCTCGGCGCCGGCGGGCTCCTGGTCACCGCGGTCGCCCTGATCGCGGAGGTGGTCCCGGTCCGGGAACGCGGCACCTATCAGGGGGGTATGGGCGCCGTCTTCGGGCTCGCCACCGTGATCGGGCCGCTGCTGGGCGGCTTCTTCACCGACCATCTGAGCTGGCGGTGGGCGTTCTACGTCAATGTGCCCCTCGCGCTGGCCGTGCTCCTCGCCGCCGCGCACGCCATTCCCGCCGGGCGTCTCCCGGTGCGCCGGCCGGTGGTCGACTACGCCGGGATCGCCCTGGTCTCCGTGGGTGCGGCGGCCCTGGTCCTGGCCACCAGCTGGGGCGGCAGCCAGTACGCCTGGACCTCCCCGGTCATCGTCGGGCTCTTCGCGGGGGGCGCGGCCGTTCTCGCCCTGTTCTGTCTGAGGGAGACACGGGCGGCGGAGCCCGTGCTGCCGATGCGGCTGTTCCGGAGCCGCGTCTTCTCCGTGTGCGCGATCCTCAGCTTCGTCGTGGGCTTCACCCTGTTCGCCGTGCTGACCTTCCTTCCCTCCTACCTCCAGTACGTCGACGGGGACTCCGCGACCGTCTCCGGCATCCGGACCCTGCCGATGGTGATCGGCCTGCTGATCGCCTCGCTCATCAGCGGCCGCGTCGCCGGGCGTACGGGGCGCTACCGGCCGTTCCCCCTGGCCGGGTCGCTGGTCATGGCGGCCGGGCTCTATCTGCTCGCCCGGCTGGTGCACAGCCCCGAGGGCGTCCACCTGCTGCCCCCGGCCCAGCGCGCTCCGGTCGCCGGGGCGTACGCCGACGCCCTGCAATCCGTCTTCCTGTGGACGGCGCCCGTGGCCCTCCTCGCCTTAGTGGTCGCGCTCTTCCTGCCGCAGGTGTCGCTGCGCCCCAGCGTCCGCACCACCGCCAACGACCTCGGCGACGGCTTCTCCGCGCCGGTCCCCGCCGACTCCGCGCTGCTGTTGGAGCGCACGGTCGCCGCGATCCTGACCCGCCACGGGCCCGACCCCGCCCGGCCCGTCGTCGCGGCCTCGGCCACCCGGCTGGACATCGCGGGCGCCTGGGCCGTGATGGACGTCGACCTGCTGCTCGCGACCCGCGCCGAGGCCCCCGTCGCCCTGCTCGCGGCCCGCCACCGGCTCCCGCCGGAAGTCCTGGAACCCCTCTACGCCCGTCTGACCGCCCAGGGCTTCCTGACCCGTGAGAACGACCGTATCGACCTGACCGACGCCGGCCGTCACGAGGTCGGGGTGATCACCGACGCGCTCACCTCCTGGCTCGGCGACCGCCTCGCCGAGGACATCGGCCATGAGCCCGGCCCCGAGATGCGGGCCGCCGCGAACGCCATCGCCCGCCGCTTCCTCATCGAGGAACTGGCCGGCGCCGGCCGGCCCCCGCGCGCCCGCGCCGCCGTCGGGAGCGCTCCTCCGTGACCGGGGTCGGTGGGGCCATTGGTGGTGTGTACGGGCGGGCCGGTGCCGCTGGTTCCGCCGGTTCGTGCGGTGCTGGGCCACGATGGCCCGGCAGACGATCTGTGAGGAGGCCCCTGTGGGAGAGACCATGCGCGCCGTCGTCCTGGACGAGCCGGGGCCGGTGGACCATCTGAGACTGCGGACGCTCCCCATCCCCGAGCCGCCGCCGGGCTGGGTGCGGATCAAAGTGGAGGCGTTCGGCCTCAACCGGTCCGAGCTCCACACCCGACTCGGCCTCGCCGAGGGAGTGACCTTCCCCCGGGTCCTGGGAATCGAGGCGACCGGGACCATCGACGCCGACCCGGACGGAGTGCTGGAACCGGGACGACAGGTGGTCACCATGGTCGGCGGCATGGGCCGCACCTTCGACGGCGGCTACGCCGAGTACACGATCGTGCCCCGCTCCCAGGTGATCCCCTTCACCTCCGACCTCCCTTGGGAGACCATCGGCGCCCTGCCCGAGACCCTCCAGACCGCCTACGGCTCGCTCACCACCGGCCTCGATCTACAGGCAGGCCAGACCCTGCTGATCCGCGGCGGGACCTCCGCCCTCGGCCTGGCCACGGCAGCCCTCGCCAAGGACATCGGAGCGACCGTCTTCGCGACCACCCGCAACCCGGACAGAATCCCGACACTGACCGACCACGGCATCGACCACCCCATCATCGACGACGGCACGATCGCCCCCCTCGTACGAGAGATCCTCCCCGAAGGCGTACACGCCGGACTC
>NZ_VCLA01000190.1:44976-49953 GCF_009600885.1 Streptomyces jumonjinensis | reverse complement strand
AATACCTCCCCCGCGGCGTCCGACTCTCCGCCTACGGCGGAGGCTCCGCCGACCTGCCCCCCGATGTCTTCCAGCACTACCTCGACCGCATCGCCACCGGCCAGTTCTCCACCGGCCCCATCCACGTCTACACCCTCGACCAGATCAGAGACGCCCACCACGACATGGAACACGGCAACCACACCGGCAAACTCGTCGTACGCCTCTGAACCCCGGTGGAGCGTCCGCCCTTCCAGGCCGCCGAAGTCGTCCGGGCCGGTCGGCGCGGTGCGGACAGTGAGTGATCTGATCGGCTTCGGTAATCCAGCGGGGGACGGTCAGGCAGCAGTGACGGGTGAACCGTCCGGGTTCGACGGGGTGTCCACCCAACGCGGGCGGTACCCCTGTCACGCGTGGCGTGAGGCGCGGCACAGCCGGGGTTCTCGGCGATGCCGTGGGCCTGTCGGCGATGACCGGCAATAACTGGGCCCGCGCACACAGCACCGCAGGAGAGATCCGCGCTGCGGGTGAGCGAGCGGTCGGTGGAGCGCCGGCGCCGTCAGCGGCGCGAGCGCCACTGACATGAACTCATACTCGCGAAGGGGGAGGGGAAGCGGGAGGAAGCGTGGGCTGACGGCACACTGTTCTTTCGTGCTGCCCCAGCCCTACATGGTTCGGTATGCCCGGAGAAAGGTCCGTACTCCCTCGACGACGAGTGGCCGGACGCGGGTGTCCTCCGCGGCATTCGCGGAACCGAGCCTGTCTAGCGCGACGCCGAAGGTCAGCGCGATGAACTGGTCGGCCGCGAGTCGGGGGTCGGGGACGTCGAGCAGCCCGGCCGCGGCGAAGGCGGCGAACCGCTCGGCGAGTGCCTCGTCGGGGGTGTCGGCCATGGAGTTGTAGCCCCGGTGCGGCAGGTGGCCGGATTCCGCCCGGACCAGTCGTTGCAGCGTTGCGTACTCCGCCGAGTCGAGCATGTCGGTCGCGATGCGCATCGAGAACGCGACCAGGGCGTCCTCGAGGTCGGCGGCCTCGGTGAGGTCGGTGAGGGTGTCGTCGAGGGTGCGCCGGATCGTGGTGATCAGTGACTGGCCGACGGCGTCGACGACTGCTTTCAGCAGCGTCTGCTTGTCGCCGAAGTAGTCGTAGACCGTCCGCTTGGACACCTCGGCCCGGGCGGCGACCGCGTCGACGCTGGACCGGTCGAAGCCGTCGGCGAGGAACAGTTCCCGGGCCGCCGAGAGGATGGCGGCCCGCTTCCGCGTGGACCCCTCGCGCAGTGTCTTCGTGGTCGGCATGGGCTCATCTTAACCCTCCTACACTGCACGGTGTAGTGTAATAATGACCGCGCCTGCCGCACTCGTACACGCTCTCCGCCCGGCGAAGCCCGTGCATGCGCCACCTCGGGTACCGCTTCCCCGGGTTCACCCCGCCGGACGACCTCGGACCTGTCCACAAAGCACCATGCGCACGGCGCCCCGCGTGAATGGCCGCTGTGTCCGCGCCGGGCCCGCCAAGGCGGCAGCACGCGTACGGCCGACCCCCTACTGGGCCGGCAATGACGGAAAGGACGTCCATGACCGCAACTCCGGCTCCCCCGGGCCGCATCGGGAAGGCCGCTGTCGGGGCCCTCGGCATGCTGGCAGTCGCAACTGGCGCCTTGGAGTCGGTGGTGACGCCGACGCTCCCGCTCCTGCAACGCGAGTTGGATATGAGTCCCGCCGAAGGGGCGTTACTCAGCATCATGCTCCTCATCACCGGCGCGCTCGTCACTCCGGTCGCAGGCAAGTTCGGCGACCGCTACGGCGGAAAACGGGTCCTGATCCGGCTGATGACGGTGGTCTGTGCCGGTGGTCTGGTGTCCGCCCTGGCGCCGAACCTGCCGGTGCTGCTGCTCGGTCAGGTACTGCAGGGGGCGATGGTGGGCGCGCTGCCCCTGTCGTTCATCCTGGTGCGCGTACACCTCCCCGCGGGAGAGTCGAAGGTGGCCATCGGGGTGGTCAGCGGGTTGTTCGTGGGGGGCGGGATGGCGGGAACGCTGTCGGCCGGGCCCGTGGCGGAAGGGCTGTCCCGGCACTGGCTGTTCGCGCTGCCGACGATCACGGTCATCGGGGCCACCATGCTGGTGAACAGGCTGATGCCGCATGATCCGCCGGGCCGGTCGGACGGCGCCGGGGTCGACTGGCCCGGCCTGGTTCTCTTGAGCGGGACGCTGATCACGCTCATGCTCGCGCTCGCATGGGTGCCCGACATCGGCTCGCAGCCACTCGTGCTCGGCGCCCTCATCGTGGTTCTGGTCGCCTTCGTGACCGGATGGACAGCCGTTGAGCGTCGTGCGGCCTCGCCGATGGTCGATCTGCGCATGCTGGCACGGCCTGCGGTGTGGAAGTCGTGTGTGCTGACGTTCGTGATCTGCGTCGGTACCGCGGTGGCGGTCCATCTCGTCCCGCAGCTGTTCGCGGTGCCCGCCGACGAGTACGGTTTCGGGGCCGGCGCCACCGAGATCGGCTTCTTCCTGCTGCCCGGCGCCGTGGCCGCGTCGCTGGCCGGGCCGATCAGTGGGATCGGGGCGCGGCGTCTCGGCTCGCGTGCCGTGGTCACCGCCGGGATCGTCATCATGGCCGCCGCCCTGACCGCCCTGGCAGCCGTGCACACCGAGGTCTGGCACCTCGTCATCGGCAAAGCGGTGATCGCGCTTGCCAACGGCCTGTGCGTCACGGCGCTGGTGACCAGCACCGCCACATCCGTCGATCAGAGCGACACCGGCATCGCCACCAGCCTGGTCCTGGTGACCCGCGTTCTCGGCTACGCCGTGGGTGTGCAGATCAGTGGTGCGATCCTCACCGCCGGGACCCCTCCCGGGTCGGATGTCCCGGCCGAATCGGCCTTCGTCACCGGCTTCGTCATAGCCGGCGCCGTCACGGCGCTGTCCCTGCTTGTCGCCCGCACCATGAGCAAAGGAGCCAAGGCATGAGCCGCACCTATCAGTTGAGGGACATCCGTACCACGCCGAGGCGCGAGGTCCTGATATCCGGGGCCGGCGTCGCGGGGTCCGCCCTCGCGTTCTGGCTGAACCGCTACGGGTTCGCGGTCACCGTCGTCGAGAAGGCGGGCACGCTTCGTAGCGATGGTTACCCCATCGACGTGCGCGGCACCGCACTCGAAGTCGTCCGGAGGATGGGAATCCTGCCGCGACTGCGGGACGCGCACATCGACCTGCGCCGGCTGACCTTCCTTGACGGGGACGGTGGTGAGGTGGCCTCGGTCGACCCGCACACCGTCACCGGCGGTGTCGCGGGACGGGACCTGGAGGTGCGGCGCGGGGATCTGACCGGCGCTCTCCACACGGCGATCCGTGACGACGTGGAGTTCTTGTTCAACGACTCCATCGACACCCTCGACCAGTCCGGCCACGGGGTCGACATCGCCTTCCGCGGGGGCGGCAGGCGTACGTTCGACATGGTGTTCGGTGCGGACGGTCTGCACTCACGTACCCGCGAGTTCCTGTTCGGCCCCGAAGAACAGTTCCACCGGTACCTCGGCTACTGCTTCGCCGGGTTCACCATGCGCAACACCTTCGGGCTCTCCCACGAGACCATGATGTGGAACACCCCGGGCAGGGCAGCGGCACTCTACGCCGTGGGGGACGACGACGAAGTGCACGCCTTCCTGAACTTCTCCCACCCGGAACCGCCGTTCGACGCGTTCCGGAACCCGCAAGCCCAACGGGACCTGGTCGCCACGGTCTTCGCCGACGCGGGATGGGAGGTCCCGGGCATGCTCGCCGCCATGCGCGACGCGGATGACCTGTTCTTCGACGGGGCCGGCCAGATCCGCATGCCCCGCTGGTCCAACGGCAGGGTCGCGCTGGTGGGCGACGCCGCGTACGCGCCTTCGTTCCTCACCGGACAGGGCTCCAGCCTCGCGCTCGTCGGCGCGTACATGCTCGCCGGTTCCCTGGCCGACCGGGACCACGCCGCGGGCTTCGCCGCCTACGAACACAGAACCCGTGAGTTTGTGACCGTGAACCAAGAGCAGGTCGGCGAGGGCGATGCCACACTCTTCCCGATCACTGCCCGGGCCCTGGAGCAGCGCAACGACCTGCTGCGCAATCTCAGCGCCATGCCCCCCACGGAGGGACGACCGGCCCATTCGGCCCTCACCCTGCCCGAATTCATGCCGATGACGTAACTCCAGGCACGCACGCCTCCCCCGCAGCCCTCTTGGCGTCGGTCAAGCTGCCGCCCTGCCCGTATCTCACACCCCACAGCCACCGACCCGACTCAGACACTATGAGGCGAACGACCGTTGCGCAGCTTGAGAATGTATGTCGCAGTAAGCGCAACGGCACGGTCTTCGTCATGTGCCAGATCTGCGAGGGCACGTGACGTGGAGATCCCCGGGATGTCCGCGAGCGCCTGTGTCAGCCGTCGACGTGCAGACGATCCCATGGTGCTGTGGGTGAGGCAGTCGACGAGCCCGGTAGCGATCTGATCCGCCAACACGGGATCACTCGCCAGCGTGCTCAGTGCGTCGGCTGCGTCGGCGTCGTTCCTCCCCTCGACGATCATGTCGAGGAGCGTCGGGACCGCGTCGGCTGCTCCACGTGCCCCGAGCGCCAGAGCCGCGTACCCGCGGACCACGAAGTCGGGGTGTGTGAGGGCCTCCTGCAACAGTGCGGTCGCCTCACTGTCCGGAATCTCGGCGATGGACTGGACGGCACGTCTCCGCACCTCGGCCGCGGGCGAGCCGAGGCCCTCCGCCAGCAGTGCCGGCCCGTTCTCGCCCGATTGCGCCAGAGCCCAACGAAGGGCTCCGGCGACGTTAGGGTCCGACTCGCTCAGCACGGCCTCGACCAGTGCCTCCACCGGTACGGCGACTTCCTCGACCGAGGACAGGGCCGCACGCTGTCGCGCCCCCGCGCTCTTCGACCCCAACGCCTGGAGGAGCGCGACGATCTGGAGGACGTCCTCCCAGCCGGCGGGTCCCGCGGCACCG
>NZ_VCLA01000190.1:43179-44668 GCF_009600885.1 Streptomyces jumonjinensis | reverse complement strand
CTCCGTCTCCGCTGTGATGCGGTCTCGCGTCTGGCGGATGAGGTCGTCGACGAGCTCCGCGGGCGCGAAGCCGGGGTCATCGAGCGCGCGCCTGATGTCGCGCAGCGACAGCCCCAATGACCGCAGGCTCTCGATGTGGAAGATTCGCCGGATGTTGTCGCTGGAGTACTCGCGATAGCCGGAGTCGGTACGACCCGTTGGCCGCACCAGGCCGAGCGATTCGTAATGCCTGAGCATGCGGGCGCTGACCCCGGACCGTCGCGCGACATCACCGATCAACACTGCCTACCGCTCCTCCTGGCCGGCCCCGCCGAGGGCTACGACGCGCTTCGCCTCCTCGATCGCGAACTCGAATCCGGCATCCGGGTCGCGCCACAGCCGTTCCGTGGCGAGCGCGTGCGTGCGCACACGAGGGTCGATACCCGTCGTCGCGGCGCCCAGTGCCGGCAGCATCGCCTCCCCGAGCGCGATCAGCGCCCGGCTGAGGCTCAGCTGCGTCTCTCGTTCGCCGCGCCCGAGCTGTGTCGCCAACACTACGGCCAACTCGTGCTCCTCACCTTCGGGTACGAGCACGACCGCTGCCCGCCAGGCGCTCCGGGCCACCTCGTCGTCGGCGTCGGACAGCAGTGCCGGTGTGATCGCCGGCCACGCTTGCCGATCCCCGATCTTGGACAGCGTGTGCAACGCCTGGCTCCGTGCCTGCGCATGCTCCGAGCGGACTTCGTCGAGAAGCACCGGGACCGTCATCGATGCCGTGTGGCGGGTGAGTGCCCACGTCAGCATTTCGCGCACGTAGAACTCGGGTTCGATCGCACACCGCTCGATGAGCTTGCCGATGAACCCCGGGTCCGGGGTCGTGCCGACCGCCAGCGCTGCCTGTAGCCGGACCGACGAGCTGTTGTTCTCCAGCCCCTGGAGAGCTCGCATCGTGTTCGTGTCCTCTTTCGGCATGGTCATCCGGACCACCTCCTTGGCCACAGTGAAGAGCTTGACACTGTGTCAAGGTCAAGCGGAGCCGGGCCGAGAGACGGCCAGGCGTCCTCGGCCCGCCGAGTCCGGTGCGTTGTCACGGCGGCGTCCGGCGGCGGGGTCGCGGCAGCTCGTTGACGGCGGCGGCGATGCTCCTGGAGCACACGGGCGATCACGCCGTAATGATCATCCTCCCTTAGGGGGAGCATTCGGGCATTGTTCTGGATTGTGCGGGGTGATAGCGGCGCAAGAGTGTACGGCTTGAAGGCTTGGGTATCTTGAATGCCCATCCGTGGCGCATGAAGGCTGATAAAGGGGAATTTTCACCATGCACTTGTCACAGTGATCGATCGCTGGCTAGGGTGCACATCCGGTTGTCCGCAAGGCGCTCACGCGGCGCGGTCGCCGAATATCCCCATTGCATGCTTCTTTTCGATACCAAATAAATACACGTCCGGATCCGTGCGTTCCGGGCATATATACGTGGAGGTTTTCATGCGTAAATTGGTGAGTGTTCTCG
>NZ_VCLA01000190.1:24731-42603 GCF_009600885.1 Streptomyces jumonjinensis | reverse complement strand
CCCAACGACTGTGGAATGTACCTCCAGTACGCGGGTCCCGTTAAGGTGACCAACGCCAAGGACAAGTGCCTCGCCTGGGCCGCCCGGGTCGACGCCCCGAACGGGAACTCGTCAGTCGCGGTCTCGAACTGCGACTGACGATCCGAGCCCCGGCGCAGCCCCTTCCGCCTGGCGGCGGGAGCGGCTGCGCCGTCCCATGCGCACGCCAGGCCCTGATCGATGCCGCCCGTTCCACGTCGGAGCGGGTCCCGACCCGCTCCGACGCGTGGACCGGCCGCTTGCCGGCGTAGATGGTGACCACATCGGTCATACGCGGCAGGGACGCCATGAAGCCGAGAGGATCGCGGAGCATGGCGGCTGGATGGCCGAGGAACGGAAGCCGCCCCAGGACCACGGGCGGCGCGGGAAGCGTGGACGGGGCACTCGGCGCCCCGTTCTCCGCTGCCGTGCCGGTCTCGTGTGTGTACGGCCCCCGAGCAGTTGCCCGGCGGGTACCGTGACGGCCGCTGTGACGGGTGAGGCGCGCTCACGTTCGGGCGGATGACCCAATGGGGTGGATTCCTCCTGGCACGCCTTGTGCCGTTCTCCGTGCCGGGTTCACGGTGACATGGACACGATTGCCGCACCGCTCACGGTATGGGCCGTACGGGTGACGACGTACCGGTCGCCCGGCGCGCGGGCCCGATGCCGCGGACGCGCATGCGTGAAAGCGCGCCTGCTGTTCTCGCACGGTGACGGCCGGAGGGAGAACCTGTCATGCCCCCACGGCTCTTCGGCCGTTCCCACCACCCGCAGCAGGTTCCCGCCCCGGCCAGGGGCCTGGGCCGCCGGCGTCGCGCTGCCGGCGACGGCGGCGGTGACCGGCGCGTACCCCGCCCACGCGGTCCCGGGCGTGGACACCACGGTGCCATCTGACGAACCGTCACCCGCATGGATCGTGCCCGAACGGGCCGCCGCAGAGAATCCGTACGGAACACCCTGGAGCAGCACATGTCACTGACTCGGTTCCCGCTCGCGGTGGGATTCGCCCTCGCGAGCCTGCTGACCACCGTGCCCGCGCCCGCGCCCGCACATGCGGCCGTGCCCGGCGCGGACCTGAACTGTCCGGCCACCTCGGCCGTCCTCACCTTCACCCCGCCGCTCAGCGCCGTCCCCCAGAATGTGACCATCGCCATCTCCGCCGGAACGGCCGGCCTCTGCCTCGACACCAGCTCCGCCACCACGAAGATCGTCTCCGGAACGTTCACCGGAACCCTCAACGCCACCGCACTCAGCTGCCTCAATCCCACCGCACAGACCACAGGAACCGCGCGCTTCTCCTGGAATCTCACCCCCAGCGGCACCGCCACCACCACCGTCACCGGGCTCAGCGTCGCCGCGAACGTCAACGGCGAGACTCTGATGACCGGCCAGGCCACCGCCGGCGACCGGCTGGTCGGCGACACGTTCACCTTCGTCGGCGATGTCAGCAACTCCAACCTGAGCGACCTCTGTCTGCTCACCCTCCTCGGCGGTCCCCCCGTCACCACCGCGACCATGCGCGGCGCCGGCTCCTTCACCCGCCTGTAACTCACCCCCACAGCGACATCACGCCGGGCAGCGGCGGCCAGGCTGCACCGTGTGAGCAGAACAACCGCCAGGCAGCTCGTCAGAGCCGGGCCTTGGCAGAATTGTCCACATGGCCTCACTTCTCCATGTCGACCGGGTGCTCGGCGACCGCCCTTTCGCCGAAATAGGCGAACCCGCCCTGGCTGTCGCCGACGACCGGCGCGGAGTGCTCGCCGTGGCGGGCACTCACACCCACCACTTCGCCGGCGGTGCGCCGGTCGGCGTGTACGGCACCGGTGATCTGGTCTGCCGTACGCTGCTCCGTTCGCGGCACCGGGTCCACGCGATGGCCTTCCACCCCACGCTTCCGCTGCTCGCGATCGGTACCGGACAATACGACGGCGGTTATTTCTTCGAGGGCGAACTGCTGCTGCTCGACCTGGAGACGGGCGACGCCGTCTCGGCTATCGAGCACGGGCTCGGCCGCTGGATACTGGATCTGGAGTGGCAGGGCGAGACCGATCTGCGACTGTTGATGGCCCCGCCCGACGACGGGGAGGACGAGGGGGCGCACACCCACGGGCACACCGCCGTGGTGAGCCTGCCCGACTGGACCGCCGTGGCCCCGCACTCGCTCACCGACCACGACCTGGTCGGGCCACGGGTGGCGGCCCCCCGCCTGGACGTCGGCCCGCGCGCCCGCCACACGGTCACGGCACTCGCGGCGGACTGGAATCCGCGCCGCCATGTCCGCGCGGTCGAGCCGCTCTCCGACGGCCGGATCCTGGCCTGCGGTGACGGAGTGCGGCTGGAGTGCTGGTCGCCGTCGGGAGAACGGGAGTGGGCGGTCTGCGACGGGGTGAGCGGACACGAGATCGTGGTCGCCGAGGACGAGCGATCGGCCTGGGTCGCATCGGTGCACCAGGACGAGCGGTTCCGGTCCGGGTACTCCGTCACCCGGCTCTCACTGGCGGACGGGGCGCGGCTGGACCAGTTCGTCCCCTCCCGGCCCGTCTCGCTGGTGCGCTGCGCGGACGGCACCCCGGCCCTCACGCCCCGCGGATCGAACGGCTCCCGTAGCTCTCTCACGGTCCGGCGCGGACGCCGGCTCTACTTCGAGGCCATGGTCGGGACGCGTCGTGAACGGCTCCGTGAAGAGGGGGAGCGGTGGGTGGCCGCCGTGGAGGTCGCTCCGTCCGGGACGCGGCGGCCGGCCGGCCGGGCCGGGCCGGGCCGGGCCGGGCGGGGACGCGGCGGCTCTTCCCGTACTCCCCGGTTCCCGGGGAGGTCTGCTTCGGCGGCCCCGGCGTGGAGTCGGCGGACGGCTCGCTGGTCCACGCCGGGAGCGTGTACGACGGCCGGGGCCTCCAGCCCGGCGGCTCGTTCGTCGTCCGGCGGTCGCTGTCCGACGGAGTGCCCGACTGGGTGTTCCGCGCGGATCGGTACGCCACCGCGCTGGATACCGCCGCTGACGCCGTCTACGTCGCCTACGACAGCGGCGAGATCGTCGTCCTCGGTCTGGGCGACGGCGCCGTACGCGGGCGGCAGCACCTCACCGTCGGCGCGGTGTCCGCCGTGCCGACCGCGCTCACCGTCGCCGGGCCGGGCCGACTGGTGATCGGCACCGGCGACGGGCGCGTCCTGCTCTGCTCGATCGGCCGGTAGAGCACTTCCGCGCGAGGCGCTCACGATCGCAGAGGTGGGCGGATGAAGGAGACGGCCAAGCCCACACGGGGTACCAGCGGCGCTCCGTCGTCCGCTCGTACGATTCCCCAACTGCCCTGATTGCAGGGTTGCTTATGGCCCGTCTCCCCACTTGCGCGACCGGGAGGGCCAGCTACGATTGATCATATGATTAAAGGATTTAACTAGTTACTCGCCGAGGTCGGGAGCAACTCTTCCCGTGAACGTCCCCGACACCGAGTCCCCGACGCCGAGCCCCTGACACCGAGTCCCCGACGCCGCAGCGCCCGACACCGCCGCAGAACCCGCAGAGGGAGAAGATCGTGTCCGCACCCGCGACACCAGGGCCGAATCCGCTCTTTCCCGGCCCTCACTGGACCTCGCATCGGTTCATCCCCGGCGAGGTCATGGACGACCAGCTCAAGCATCAGCTCAGCATGATGACCTTCGGCATGTCCGACCTCGGCGAGTGCCTGGAGGCCGCCCGCGCCATCCGCGACGACGACGAGGAGAGCTGGATCTCGGCGTGGAGCGAACGGGCCCGATCACTTCAGCAGCGCGCCGAATCCGCCGAGAGGCACGGCCGCCGGGTCTCGGCGGGCGACGCCTATCTGCGCGCCGCGACCTATTGGCGCGCCTCGCTGCTGCACTTCAGCAGATCGGACGACCTGCGCACCCGGACCAACGCCATCAGCGCCTACGACTGCTACGACCGCTATCTCGCACTCTCCGGCTATCCCGGGGAGTCGGTGCGGATCCCGTACGAGGACAGCTTCCTGCCGTCGTACCTCTACCGCAGCCCCGAGGCCGGACGCGAGGCGCCGCTGCTGATCTTCTTCCAGGGCCGGGACGCCTGGCCGGAGGACACCCGCTGGCTCTACGACGGCGCCATCCGGCGCGGCTACCACTGCCTCGCCGTCCATGGCCCCGGCCAGGGACTCGCCCTGCGGCTCAATGAACTCCCGTTCCGCCACGACTGGGAGAAGGTCGTCACCCCGGTCGTGGACGCGGCGGTCGCCCTGGAGGGTGTGGCCCCGGACAGGATCGGGCTGATGGGGCTGAGCTTCGGCGGCTATCTCGCCCCGCGTGCCGCGGCCTTCGAGCAGCGGCTCAAGGTGTGCGTGGCCAACCCGGGCGTGCTGCACTGGGGGGAATCCGTCCGCGCGGGGCTTCCCGAGTCCCTCGGCGACGCTCTGGCGGAGGGGCCCGAGGTCTTCAACGCCGCCGCCTCGGCCGTGACCGCGCGGTCGCCGCTGGCGGAGTGGTTTCTGCGGGACTCGTCCTGGAAGCACGGGGTGTCGACTCCGTACGACCTCTTCCAGGAGTTCGACGCCTGCGACCTCACCGGCATCGCGGGCCGGATCAGCTGCGAGACCCTGGTGATGGACGGCGCGGAGGAACGATTCTCCGCCGGGCAGGCACGCCGACTGTACGACGCTCTCGACTGCCCCAAGGAGTTCATGGTCTTCGACGGGGCGAGCACGGCCCAGTTGCACTGCCAGAACGGCGGCACGGCCACCGCGGCCGAGTTCACCTTCGACTGGCTGGACGGCCGGCTCTAGGTCGTGTCTTCAAAGTCCCGTCTGCCTGGCGGGGTCTGGCACGCACGCTCGCCGCGTTGTCGTCAGTCGCCGATGGCCCCCTGGGCCTGGCGGCCCGGGAGGTGCCCCCACCGCATGGACTCCTTCCTCCGCCTTGCGATCGCACGCACCAGACCCCGCCAGGCCCGCCCTCCGGGCGGACGACGCTACTGTGAAGACACTCCCTAGGGCGGCGCTCCTGATGGATCCTGCCGGGCTCGCATGCTCGGGCGCGGCAGACAGACGGGACTTTGACGACCCGACCCGACCCGACCCGCCCCGCCCCAGAGCCCGGAGGCAATCCGTCATGCGTGATCACCACGGGCTCGGGCTGCGGGACACCCTCCGCAGCGGAGGATGGGCCATCTGCCTGCTGGCCGTTCCTCTGGTGATGATGGAGCAGCTGAGCCGCGAGGCGACCAGCACCCTCGCCCCGGACATCCGGACCGCCTTCGGCGTCTCCGACGCCGCGTTCGTCGCCACCGCCGGGTTCACCGGTGTGGCGCTGACCCTCGGCGGGCTGCCGATGGCCTGGCTGGCCGTCCGGGTGAACCGGAAGTACCTGGTGGTCGCCTCGGCGGCGGTCGGGACGCTGTCCCTCATCGGGGCGGGACTGGCGCAGAGCGTCTGGCAGCTCTTCGCCGCGTACGCCCTCACCGGCTTCGCCGCGGCCTACTCCAACCCCGTCTTCGGCTCCCTGATCTCCGACGCCTACCCCGCCGAGGGCTGCGGCCGGGTCTTCGCGCTGCATGCCACGGCCACTCCGATCGGGCAGGCGATCGGGCCCGCGCTCGCCGGGTCGGCCGCGGCGCTCGCGGGCGGTGGGGAAGCCTGGCGCTGGGCGTACCTCGGTCTCGCGGTGCCCTACGCGCTGCTGGCCGTGGCCGCCGCCGTCTTCCTCAAGGATCCCGGGCACGGGCGGGGTGTTCCGGACCACCGTTCCGGTGAGGCGCCGGTGGGCGTCATCCGGGGATTCCGGCTGATGGCACGGGTACGGACGTTCCTCTTCATCTGCCTGGGGATCGGCGTGCTGGGGCTGGCGCTCTACACCGTGCCGGTGCAGATGTCACTGCTGCTGGGCGAGGAGTACGGGTTCGACGCCTTCGAGCGCGGCCTGGTCTTCTCGCTCGTACAACTGCCGGTGATCGTGGCCATGATCATGGGCGGACGACAGTTCGACCGGCTGTTCCGCTCCGGTCCGGAGCGGACGGTGATCGTCGCCGGGGCGGCGATCCTCGGCTTCGGCGCGGTCACCGCCGGCGGGGTCTGGCTGCGGCCCGCTCCGCTGCTCATCGCCTGCCATCTGCTGGCCTCGGTCTGCGTGGGTATCGCGCTGGTGTCCGTGAGCCCCTTGGTGGCCTCGGTCACCCCGCCCAGGACGCGGGCCCACGCGTTCGCCATTCTGCCGGTGTTCACCCTGCTGACGGGAGGGTTTCTCGGGTCCGTGTCCGCCGGATTCATTTCCGACGCGCACGGGCCCCGGGCGGCGATCTGCGCCGCCGTCGCCGTCTCGGCCTTCGCGGCCGGGTTTCTCTTCCTTCGGGCCCGGATCCATCTGTGCGGTGATATCGCGGCGTCATCCGGGGTGCCGCCGACGTCCGTTCATCCACCGCGGGATCCGGCCGACGACCGTCCCCGTAAGTCAATGGACGTCGGCTGACCCCGGCGGATACGGACCCCGGATACGGACCCCGGATACGGACCCCGGATACGGACCCCGGGTTCGGACGGGAGGGAGGAACAGCGGGTGCCGCACCGGGAGGGACGGGGGGCCCGCCGGTCCCCGGACACACCGCCCCGGAAGCATCCGGCGGCCGTTCGGGAACCGTCCGCGGCGCACCGCGAGCCGGGGCCCGGGAGCCTCCCGGGCCACCGGGCCGCCCGCCGCGACCGGAACAGTCCCGCGTGCGACGGGACGACCCACCGTGGCGGACCCCGGGGCCGGGCCCGGCTCCGTCATCGGCCGGGGCGGTGGGGGCGTGCCCCGAAGTCGCGGAGTGCCTGGGCGTCGAGCGCGGCCTCGATCTCGTCCACCCGCAACGCGCTCAGCGCGCGCACCGCGCCGTCACCCGATTCCCCCAGCACTTTCCTGACCCGCTCCACCAGCAGCTCCTCGGCCCTGTGCAGGGTCTCGACGCCCTGGTCCGTGATGGAGAACAGCACGCCGCGGCCGTCCTCCGCCGACCCGCCGCGCTCGATCAGCCCCATGCGCACCATGCCGTTGGTGAGCGCGGAGACCGCAGGCCGGCTCACCGCCGTGGAACGGGCCAGCTCGTACGCCCGCTGCCCGCCCTTCGCCGCGCTGTTCAGCGCCCGGAACTGGGCCAGTGTCAGCCCCGCCTCCTCGCATGCCTGCTGGGCGATGCGCGCGAGCCGGATCACGGCCCGTATCGAACCGAGCAGTTCGGTGTCCGGAGTCGTCTCCATCACCTCTCCAGGCCCTGTGCCCCTGTCGAGCACGGGTGTCGTCCGACGGCGCCCGGTTCCGGGTTCCGGGGTTCCGGGGTTCCGGGTTCCGCCACAGCACACGCGGCGGGCACGGCGAGCGTCCGCTCGCCGAACTCAACGGCGCAGCCTAGTGCGTACGGCCAACCGGCGTGGGGAGACCGACGGAGCCTGGGCAACGGGCAGGCGGAATACCCGGGTGAAAACGGTGACTTCGCCGGTCTTCTGGACGAGGGCCGTCTCCGGCGGCCGGCTGTTCCGCAACACCCCCTGAGGCGGCCCGCTCATCCCCCTGGGCCCGGGTTCGGCCATGGACGGCCGTCCGGCCGGGCCCGTTGTCAGTGGCAGGGCCTAGCGTTCTTTTCAGCGGATCGGGCGGAGGAACGCCACGGTTCCTGTCCTAGGGAGGGGTGTGTCCATGTCGGGTACGACCACATATCTGGAGCTGTCGCAGGAAGGCGGCGGCGCCCACAAGTTCTACGAGATCACGGTCGAGGGGACCGTGGTCAAGGCCCGGTACGGCCGGATCGGGGCGGAGGGGCAGACACAGGTCAGCAGCTTCCCCACCGAGGAGAAGGCACGGGCCGCGGCAGCGAAGAAGGTCGGCGAGAAGGTCCGCAAGGGATATGCCCCAGCGGTCCGGGGCGGCCGGGCCGCCCGGCCGGTGACCCGTCGCGAGGTGGCCTCGGCGCCCTCGACGGCGCGGGCGGTGGCCCCGGTGCTCTGGCGTTTCCGCACCGGCTCGGCGGCCTTCGGCATCCATGTCGAGGAGGACCGCTGCTGGATGGGCAACCAGGCGGGCGATGTCTACACCCTCAGCCACGGCGGGGAGGTGCTGGCCCGCTACTCCCTGCCGAACGGGGTGAAGTGCCTGGTCGCGGACGATTTCTGGATCTACGCCGGCTGCGATGACGGCACGGTCTACGACCTGTCGTCGAAGCTGCCGTTCAGGGCGTACGGCATCGCGGACTACGTGGACATCTTCTGGCTGGACATCCATGAGGGGGTGCTGCATGTGTCGGACGCCCAGGGCAGGCTGACGGTGATCGACCATGAGGACGAGTACCAGTGGGCGCGTGACTCGGGGGGAAGCAGCGCCTGGATGGTGCGCGCCGACAGCCGGGCGGTGTACCACGGCCACAGCGGGGGCGTCACCGCGTACGCCAGGGACGGGGGGCGGCAGCTGTGGCACACCCCGACTCGCGGTCCGGTGCTGTTCGGCTGGCAGGAGGACGCCTCGGTGTACGCGGGCACCGGCCGCCATCTGGTGCAGCGGCTGTCCAAGGCCACCGGCGCGGTGGAGGCGGAGTACCGGTGTGACGCGGCCGTGTACTCATGCGCGACCACGCCGGGTGGCGCCTATGTCTTCGCCGGTGACTCGGCGTCCTCGGTCTACTGCTTCGACGCGGCGGGCGCCCGGCTGTGGAAGCTGGGCACGGGCGGCGGATCGGCGCTGTCGATGCAGTATCTGGACGAGAAGCTGTACATGGTGACCACGGACGGCTCTCTGGTCTGCGTGGATGCGAGCGAGGCGGCGATCGCCGCCGCCCAGCAGGGCACGGTTCCGGTGGCCCGGGACGTGAAGTCGGCCGAGGCGCTGCCGACCTACACTCCGGCGGCGTCCGCCGCGCAGCTGTCCACCGTGAGCAGGGGGGCCGCGGACGGGATCGTGGTGGAGTGCGTCCAGGAGGGCGGCAGGCTGCGGGTGCATGTGGTCTCGGAGGGCTATGACCCGTCCTGGAAGGTGCAGTTCCCGATGGGCATCCGGGAGGCGGGGGGCCGCTATGCGGTCGATGCGCTGCATGCCTCCTCGGGCGGGTTCTACCGGGTGCGGGGGGAGATACGCCGACTGGTGTGACGCGCGCCTCCGTGCTGTGCGGGCGAGTCGGGACTGTCGCCTTCGCGGAGCCGGGCTTTCAGGGCATGGCTCGGGTGGTCACGAGTCGTGTGACCGCGTGCGCGAATGTCTCCGGCTCCGCGCCGTGGACGTGGGTACCCCTGCGGCACTCCGTCGATGTCGACCGTGTGCGTACCGACCGCCAGGGGGTCGGCCAGGGTTGGCGTGGTCAGCGGCGTGGTCAGGGGATCTCCGCATCCGGAAGGCGTCGACGACACCGACAAGACACCGAGCGGGGACGGAAGTTCACCACCCACCTCATGACGTCCGTCGCATAACGCTCCACCCGGCACGCGACGACGGCGTACCGGGGGCGTCCGCCCGGTACGAGGCCGAACTGCGCCCATGGATCAGGCGGATCCAGCAGTCGGCCCACGCCCAAGGGAAGGCGATGACGCCCCAGACATCGCGCGGCATCGCGTTCCGCAATGGAGTGGTTCGCCTGGCCGGTCACGTTCCGGGCAAGGAACTCCTGATGCGGAGCCAGGTCCGGATGTCGGATTCCTATCCGCTCGACGACTACTCCCGGCATCTGGTGGGGGCCGGGCGCTCCTGAGGTCTTCGCTTCGGGGTGAGGTCATGGCGGGGCCAGGGTGAGACCCGTCGCGGCGATGAAGCCGTCGAGCGGATCGGGGGGCGGGCTCGTACGGCGGTGGGTCCCCCTCTCGGACGGTCCGTCACAGCGGCGCGTCAGCAGCGGTGAGGCCACACTGATCGCCTCATCGCTTCTGGCCCTCACCAGCGGATTTCTGCTGCGCGGCATCGTGGATGACCACGAGCACCTGGACGCCATTGTCCGTGCCTGTTCGGCCCTCGTCCATCTCGTCGACGATGAGACCGCCGCCCGCTGAGGCGCGCGGGGTCGCGGACGCGGCGGCCGGCCGTGGCGGGTACCGGCCGCCAGAGCCTGGCCCGTGGTGAGGGCAGTGCAATCCGGTTGCCGGGAAAGGGAAGCCGCAGATCTTCGCTCACCGGCGCAGCCGACACCGATCCGATCCGGGGGCTCGGGATCTCCTCCCTCACCGGACTGCCGCTGGGAAATGCGGCCACCCTGCGGCACCGCTACTGACCTCTGGGGCAATCCTTCGTCAGATGCAACCAGGCGGTGAGGCACGCCTGGAGCCGGGAGCCCAGAGCAAGCTTTTTCAGGATGCTCGCGACATGGGCCTTCGCCGTACGCTCTGTGATATTGAGAGCGTACGAAAGATCACGGTTCGACGGACCGTTGGGCAACAGAAGGAAGACGTCGTACTCGCGGCGGCTGAGCATGCCGACCCTCTCCAGTGCAACTGCCGAACTGCCCAAAGCGTGTCTGTCGCCTTTGTTCAGGCAGCGCGGGCACACTCGACTGTGGGACAAGTCCATATTCCCCCCCAGAAACCGGACGGCTCAGCCATGAGCTTGCCGACCAGGCTTCAGCAAGTCGTTGACTGTCCTTGCACTGTTGTTGACGGTCCTTCCACACAGCGGCTGTCCACTGCCGCGTGCCGGTACTCGGTCGGACTGGCGCCATAGGTGGCGCGAAAGGCGCGGCTGAAATGGGCGTTGCTGGTGAAGCCCCAGCGGGCGGCGATCATGTGCACAGGGCGGGAACCCAAGCGGGGATCGGCCAGATCACGACGGCATCTCTCCAGGCGTCGTTCCCGGATGTATGCCGCGACGGTCAGGTGTTCTTCGTGGAAGAGCTTGTAGAGGTAGCTGACCGAGATCTGATGGGCGGCTGCGATGGTCTGAGGGGAGAGACGGGCGTCGCCGAGGTGCCGCTCGATGAAGCCCTGGACGCTCAGCATCAGCGCACGTCCGCGTGATTCAGCCGGTACGGACGCCTCGGCGTCCAGTTCGCGGGCCAGCAGGACGGTCAGCACGTCGAGCAGAATGCCGCCCAGCCGAGCGGTGTCGGCCGGGCGGTAGTGATCGGCTTCCCTGCCCAGGCGGATGAGGAAGTCCGAGAACATGGCGCCGATCCCCTCGCGGCCGGACAGACGCTCGCCCACGAGCCGGTTCAGACGGCCAGGGGCCAGGGGGGACAGAACCTTGGGGAGCTCGACATGGAGGAATTCGGCGGAACCCTGGCTTGCGGTCACCGCCGCGCGGTACGGCCGGGAGCTGTCGAACAGAACCATCCCCCCTGCCCCCACCGCGGTGCTCCGGCCGACGTGGTCGAGGGTCAAGCAGCCGTGTAACGGAAGCACCAGATGATAGATCTCGGGATCGGATTTGCGGACGAGCTTCGGGGGTCTCAGCATCTGAAGCGGCCGGAAGGTCAAGGCGCCCAGGGAGTGGGTCCCGAACTCCAGCGTCCGTGCCGACGCCTCGAAGGAGTCGGCGCACTCACTGACCTGATCCGTCGGCATGAACGCTTTGGTGGTCAGCTCCAGCCACCGCTCGAACCGTTCTTGCGCGGGCACGTCCTCGCTGTGGAACAGAGTCTGGAACACGGCCTTCTCCTTCGCCGGGTGTCTGACGGGTGAGGTGGCCAGCCGTACCGTGTCAAAGCCGCTTCCCGTTGCCGGGCGCCTGGGCCGGACCCGGAGTGCTGGGGCGGCGGCCGGACGTGTGAGCGCGGCGTGGCCGGCGGCGTACCGGCACAGGGCGGTGCCGCGGTGCTCGGCTGCCTCGGACCAGTTGTCCCAGTCCGCCCGGAACGCGACAACTCTCTTTCGGGTCAGGGCCGTCGCTGTGTCACGTGTGCCCGCCTGGATGGCCGGTTCGCGTACCGATGTGTGAAGGTGAGGCGCCGCACACGAGCGCACCGGGGCGGAGGACGCCATCGCACCCGGCGGAACGTCCTTCCGGCCACACCCGTAGGGCTACGGCCACCGGCCCGGTCGGCGTGCCACGGCCGATGTCCGGGGCCGCGCCGGCTCCGCACGCCGTCAGGGTGCGCAGGGTCCGCAACCCTGGTGTCGCTGCCCCGGACGGCGTCTGCCGCCGGTCAGCCACAGGGGTCCCCCGTGGCCGCTCCCTCGGGGCTCAGTTTCTTCACGGCGTCCGACATCGCGGACGTCGTCAGGATGGAGCACAGACAGTCCGCCGCCTCGGCGGGGTCGATGGAGGACAGAACGGCCGGCGGACTGGCGGCCGGGGCGCGATGGCGTCGGCGGGCCCGGCCGTCGTCCCGCGGTCCGGCTTACGGGCCGCGGACGCCACGCCCCCTCCACTGCCTCATTCCCGCCGCAATTCTGGTAAGCATGGCGGAACAGCACTTCAGGCGCGTTGAGTTGAGCCCTGCGCCCCCGCGGACAGAGGAGTTCCGGAGTATGCCCGAACTGATCGAGATGCCCCTGGACGAGGGCGGCGCCGTCTGGGTGGAGGTTCCGGACGATCTGCCCGCGATCGAGCGCGTGGGCAGGGGCGATGACGCCCTGCGCTCGACCGCCCGAACGCTGCAGGACGCCCTGTCCCGCATCCGCCCCGCGGTCGACGCGGTCGTGGGCCAGCTGCGCTCCGCGGCTCCGCCGCCGGACGAGGTGAACGTCCAGTTCGGGATCAGGATCACCGCGGAGGCGGGAGCGGTGATCGCCAAGGCGGCTACGGAGGCCAACTTCACCGTCTCGGCCACATGGGTGAGTGAGCGGAGCGTGAGAGGGGGCGGCAGCGGTTCGGCGGGGACGGCCGAAGCGGAAGCACCGCTCACGGCCCCTCCGTCCCCCCGGAGCCCGCGGAACACCTGACCGGGCGGGCCTGACCGGGCGGCCCCGGGCGGGCCTCGGGGATTCTCAGGGGCCTCCGGCAGCAGGCGCGCGGCCTGGAGCGAGGCCGCAAAGCCCAGGGCGATCACCGCATCGGCCGCAGCCGCCGTCCGGACCCCACCCGATCCCCCTTTCGGAGCACCCGGCGCCCCGTGTGCCTCTCGCACTCCGTCCTGGTGAAACGAGTACGGTGGATCATGAACGACAATCTGCTTCCGTTCGACATCGGACCGCTGAACCCGAGTGGCTACGGCCTCATCCTCAGCCTTGTCTGCTTCGCGCTCGTCTTCTTCCCGCTCTCCCGGTGGCTGCTCCCGCGCGCCGTCCGTATCCAGGAGGAGCGTGCCGAGCGCATCGAAGGCGGCATGGAGCACGCCGAGCGGGTGCGCGCCGAGGCCCGCGCCCTGCGGGAGGAGCGCGAGGCCCTCCTCGCCGCCGCCCGCCATGACGCGGCCCGCACCCGCCAACGGGCCCACGAGGAGGGCACCGCGCTCATCGTGGCCGCCCGGGAGGACGGGCAGCGGGAGCGGGAGCGGATCCTCGCGGCCGGCGCCGCCGCCATCGAGGCCGAACGCACCGTCGCCGTGGCGGCGCTGAGGGCGGACGCGGAGGGATGGGGGCGGGTGCTGGCCGAGCGCATCATCGGAGAACCGCTCACCATCCGCTCCAAGTGACCTCAGCCCCTACGCCGCCCCGTCCCGCATCCCCGCAGCCTTCGCCTCCACCTCGTACAGGGCGACGAAGTCCGCCTCTCCGTAGCCCTGGCCGATCGCGCTCTGCACCAACTGCCGTACCAGCGCGCCCACCGGCATCGGCACTTCCAGTTCCCGTGCCGCGCCCATCCCCAGATCGAAGTCCTTGCGCAGCAGCCGGGTCGTGAACGTCGGCGTGTAGTCGCGGTCCGCCAACGCCCGGCCCTTCGCGCGGACGAACGGCGAGCCGAGCGCCGAGCCGCCGATGAAGTCGAGGAACTCCGCGCGGTCCACTCCGCCCTTCTCCGCCAGCGCCGTGACCTCCACCAGCGCCTGGGTGACCATGCCGACCATCAAGTTGTGACAGATCTTCACCAGCCTGCTCTCCTCGGCGGGTCCCACACGGGTCACCGACGGCGCGATCATCTCCAGATACGGCCGCACCCGCTCATAGACGCCCTGGGGGCCCGACGCGACGATGGAGCCCCCACCCGCGCCCACCACCTGCGGGTTTCCGCTGATCGGGGCTGCCAGAAACGCCACTCCGGATGCCTCCGCCGCGCGCCGTACCTCGGCGGACGCCTCCGCCGAGACCGTGGAGCAGTCCACCATCACCTCCGGCGGCCGCCGGGCGCTCAGCAATCCGTCCGCACCGGTGGTCACCGCGAGCAGATCGGGGTCGGCCGACACCATCACCAGGACGATGTCCGACGCACCCGCCAGCGCGTCGATCGTGGCGACGGCCGTGGCGCCCCGCTCCACCAGCGGTCTGGTCTTCGCCGCCGTACGGTTCCACACGGACACCTCGGCTCCACCGTCCAGCAGCCGCCCGGCCATCGCCGTGCCCATCCGCCCGGTTCCGAGCCAGCCGAGCCGCTCACACTGGGTCGCGCTCATCGTCCGTACCCCTCTCGACCTGCGCCGTACGACGATCACCGATGTACGGCGATTGTGACCGACCGGGTCCTGGCTCCCCGTGCGCCGGGGCCCCGGCGCACGAGTGTCGTCCCGGCGATCACCGGTGTGGGTGCCCCGGGCACACCGGAACGGGAGTTCCCGGGCCATCGGGGACGGTCCGTACCGGTGTGCGGACTCGACGTGCATGGTGTCCCGTCGCGTACTCAATCGCGGCGCGTGGTTGCGTCATGACGGCTCCGGGGGCCCTGGCCGCGCGAACGGGTCGACCAGGGCAATGGCCTGCGTTGTCCCCGTTGTCCCCGTTGTCCTCGTGTGGTGAGTGCTCCGTCGGGTGCTACGCGGCCGGTTGAGCCGTGCTCGCCGTGCCGATGTGGCGCGCGAGGAAGTCGAGCAGCAGCCGCCAGCCCTCCAGGGCGGGCCCGGGGCGGTAGCGCGGCCGGTCCACCGCGAAGAAGGCGTGCCCGGCACCGTCGAGGGTGTGGAACTCGTACTCCTTGCCCTCGGCCGTCAGAGCGGCTGCCAGCTCGGCCGTCTCCTCCGGTGACGGAGTGACGTCCTCTGCCCCGAAGAGTCCGAGCAGCGGGCAGGAGAGATCACCGAGCAGAGGGGTGACCGGGGTGACCGCGAGAGGGAAGTCCTCGGGCGGACGCCGGGCCGCGAACGCGCCGTAGCAGTCGACGGCGGCCTGGAGATCCAGCCGGCAGGCGGCGAGGAGGGACTGCCGCCCGCCGGAGCAGTAGCCGACGGTGGCGACCCGCTGGCCGGAGGAGGTCAGCCCGCGCAGTTCGCGGACCGCGCCCGCGACGTCCCCGACGAGACGCTCGTCGGGGACACCGCCGCGGGCACGGGCGATGGCCGCCGCCTCTTCGGGAGCCGCGCCCGGGGCCTCCCGGCTGTAGAGGTTGGGGCAGAGGGCCGCGTATCCCTCGGCGGCGAATCTGCGCACGATCTCCTTGGTGGCGCGGTCGTAGCCCGGCATGTGGTGGATCACCACCACACCGCCGAGCGGACCGGGCGTCAGGGGGCGTGCCGAGTACGCCTCGATGCGGTCACCGCCGTGGCCGGTGAGGGTGACGGTCTCTGCCAGAAGTGCGTCGTACATGAGTTTCCTCGCCGTACGGGCGGGCGGGCCGGCCCGATCCGCGTCGGTGGCGGCCCGGCCCGGTCCGTGCGGGTGGTGGCCGGACCCGTGTCCGCCGCCCGGTCGGGAGAGAGCTTCCAGGGCGGGAAGGGCGTTGCGCAAGTCGCCCCGCTGGCGGGGGCCCGACCGGGCGACCTCCCAAGGGTCCGGCGGCCCTGGGAACCCGGGGCCGCCGGGAGCGGTTACGGGTGCTGCTTCACGTCGTTGTAGTCGGTGCTGACCCGCAGCTTGTCCATGTCGTGGTTCACCTCGTGCGCGGTCGCGCCGTACAGCCCCCACTTCGGCTGGTTACCGGTGTCCCAGGTGCGGGCCTGCCACACCGTCGAGCCGTTGCTGAAGGTCTGCTTCGTCCCGTTGATCCACAGCTCGATGGTGCCGCTGCCCGCGTCGCTGGAGAGCTCCAGGCCCAGGACGATGTGGTTCCAGTCGTTGGGCAGGATGTCCTTCTGCCAGAGGGTCACCGGGACGGGCGTGGCCGTGGTGCGGTGGATCAGGGTGAGCTTGCCGTCCACCACCTTCAGTACGACGGGCCAGTTCTGGAGACCCTCGGGGTAGGACTTCCACTGGAAGATCGCGTGGTTGTCGACCGTGCTGGAGAGTCTGCTCTCCCAGCCCAGGTAGTACTTGTTCGCCTGGCCCGCCTTGGGAGTGAAGTCGTAGGACACGGCCTTGCCGGTGACGTCGTCCTTGACCTTGATGCCCTTGCTCTCGCAGCGGTCGGAGCCCACCGGCTTGTGGTAGCGCCAGATCTTGCCGCGATCGCCGCTGCTCGGGGCGGTGATGCTGCCCTTGTCCAGGGCGCAGTTGCTGCCGATGTGGCCGAAGACGGCGGTGCCGAGGCCGGTGTCGGGGTCCCCGTTCCAGCCGCCCGTGGGCAGGACCGGCACCGCGTGCGCCTGCCCGGCGAGCAGTGTCATCACGGCGACTCCGGCGGCCAGTGCGCCGACCGCGCCCGTGCGTATGTTCATTGGCCCTCATTTCGGGGGTGGGGCGGCGGGCCGTCCCTTCCGGCACGGCCGTTCGCCCGGGCGTGTACCGGGAAGGGAGAGTACGGACGGATGCCGGAGGTTGCCCGGGCCGCCGATCCCTTCCGGCCCGGTGGGACCTTGCTCCCGTACGGGCCCTGCGGCACGGCACGGCACGGCGCACCGTGCCGACGTACCCCGGGCGGACGCACCACGCTCACCGGCCATCCGGTCCGTCGCGCGTCCGGCAACGGCAGGTGCCGACCTCGATGAACCGCTTCGGCGTCCTGTTGCCTTCATGGAGCATATGCACAGGCATCGCACCTGGTCACAGTGTGTATGACAGCTATAGCCGCAATCGAATCGGTGTGCCACGGTGGGCTCCATGGAGGCGAATCGGCACACCCACGCGCACGATCACCACCACCATCCCAGCAGCGGGCACGGCGGTACGGGGCGCCGGCGCGAGCGCGGGGAGTCCCGCGCGGGCCGGCTGCGGCACCGGCTCGCTCAGCTGGTCACGCCGCACGGTCATGAGGCCGGGGACAAGGTCGACACGGCGATGGAGACCTCGCGGGAGGGCATGCGCACGCTGTGGATCTCCCTGGCCGTGCTGGGGGCGACGACTGCGGTCCAGGCGGTGATCGTCGCCCTGTCGGGGTCGGTGGCGCTGCTCGGCGACACGATCCACAATGCCGCCGACGCGCTGACCGCTGTGCCGCTGGGCATCGCGTTCGTGCTGGGTCGGCGGGCGGCGAACCGCCGCTACACCTACGGTTACGGCCGTGCCGAGGACCTGGCCGGCATCGTCATCACGGCGACCATCGCGGCGTCCGCGGCGCTGGCCGCCTGGATGGCGGTGGACCGGCTGTTCAACCCCCGCGACATCAGCTGCCTGTGGGCGGTGGCCGCCGCCGCGCTGACCGGGTTCGCCGGCAACGAGTGGGTCGCCCGCTACCGTATCCGCACCGGGCGGCGGATCGGGTCGGCGGCCCTGGTCGCCGACGGGCTCCACGCCCGCACCGACGGCTTCACCTCCCTCGCCGTCCTCCTCGGGGCCGGTGGCGCGGCGGTCGGCTGGCGGGCGGCCGACCCGGTGGTCGGCCTGCTGATCACGGTCGCGATTCTGTTCGTCCTCAAGGACGCCGCCCGGGAGGTCTGCCGGCGGCTGATGGACTCGGTCGACCCCGCCCTCGTCGACACCGCCGAACGCGCGCTGCGCACCGTGGAGGGGGTGCGGGATACCGGGCAGGTGCGGATGCGGTGGATCGGGCATACCCTGCGCGCCGAGGCGGACATCGTCGTCGATCC
>NZ_VCLA01000190.1:13251-24244 GCF_009600885.1 Streptomyces jumonjinensis | reverse complement strand
GCGATCCGCACGCGGCCCTCGCCCACCACGGTCACCGGCCGGGCGCGGCGACCGGGGGAGTCGTCAGCGGCGGCTGAAAGGGGCGGGGAATGACGAACACCGCTGCCATCGCGCAGTACTGGGACGCCGCCGCTCCGCGCTTCGACGACGAGCCGGACCACGGCCTGCGGGCCCCGGAGACCCGCGACGCGTGGGCGAATCTCCTGAACTGCCGGCTGCCGTCCCGGTCTGCGGACGTCCTGGACATGGGCTGCGGCACCGGGTCGCTGTCCCGGCTGCCGGCCGAAGCAGGACACCGGGTCACCGGCGTGGACCTCTCCTCGCGGACGGTCGCGTACGCCCGGACGAAACCGACGGCCGCCGGGCTGGCCGGGCGCTTCCTCGTCGGCGCCGCCGCCGCCCCGCCCATCGGCGATCAGCGGTACGACGTCCTGCTCTCCCACCGCCTGCTGTGGACCCTGCCCGACCCGCACACCGCACTCGCCGGCTGGATCGCCCGTGTCCGCCCTGGCGGCACCCTCGTCCTCGTAGAAGGCCGGTGGCGCGAAGCCGGGCAGAGCCGAACGCCGTACGCGGCGGGCGCCGGGACCCTGCCCTGGGCGGGCGGTATCGGCGCAGCCGAACTCGCCGCCGCCGTGCGCCCCCTCGTCACCGAACTGCGCGTCGAACCCCTCAGCGGCCAGGCGGCCCTGTGGGGGCGTCCTGTGACCGACGAACGATGCGCCGTGATCGCCAGGGTCTACCGTCCGAGGTGCCTGGCGTGGCTTTTCGCGGGGCACGGAGACGGCCCGGCCCTTCCCGGGCGCCCCGGCCCCATGACTCCCGTCCGACTCGCGTCCGGCTCCTGTTTGATTCTTGTGTGATTCCCGTCAGATTCCCGAGGTGAGGCAACCGGTGACGACACGTCACCATCTCCTCGGTGCGGGGTGCACCCCCGGGGATCCCTGGGGGCGCTGAAGCATGACCCAACGACGAGGAGACACCATAGTGAGACAGGTCTCACGCGCGCTGACGGCTGCGTTGGCGGTCCTGGCGCTGGCGGCGGGTGCGCCAGGACTGGCGCACGCGCAGCCGGCCGCCGAGCCCATACCCGGCACGCCTCCGGGCGCCTCCGGGGAGCGGCTGCCGGAGGGGTGGCGCGTCGAGGGCGGGGAGCTGGTCTGGAGCTCACCCGAGCCCGTGGGCATGGGCGGCGCCCTGGTCGAGTTCCGCTCGGGGGAGCGGACCCTCGGCGTCCCGGAGGCATCCGACGACCACCGCACCTTCCGGCTCGCCCTCGGCGGGGTGAAGGTCGGACCGGTGAGCGGACTCCAGGTGGTCGCCGGTTCGCGGCGGCTGGACGCCGCGGGGGCCGACCAGGCATCCGGTCAGCGGCGCTCGCCGGTCGCGGTGGCGCGGGACCCGTTGCCCGCCAACCAGGTCGACCCCGGTGTCGCCGGGAAGTACCGCACCACCAGCGGTGAGTACGCCCTGAAGTCGGTGCGGCTGCCGGGCTACGCCGAGCCCGTGGAGATGCGCGCCACGGTCGTCGGCCCGACGGACGCGCCGGGGAAGCGACCGCTGGCGCTCTTCCTCCACGGCCGCCACGCCACCTGCTACAAGCCCGGCGGGAACAGCGCGGGCATGCAGTGGCCGTGCAAGCCGGGTCAGAAGGCGGTCCCGAGCTACCGCGGCCATCTCCACGACCAGAAGCGCCTGGCGTCCCAGGGCTATGTGACGGTCTCCATCTCCGCGAACGGTGTCAACGCGCAGGACAACCGCGCGGCCGACTTCGGGGCGCAGGCCCGCTCCTCCCTGGTGCGCCAGCACCTCGCCCGCTGGGCGGAGTGGGGCGCGAATCCCGCGAAGGCCCCCAAGGCCGTGCGCGCGACGGAGCCCGCCAACCTCTCGAAGGTGCTCCTGGTCGGCCACTCCCGGGGCGGTGAGGGCGTCAACCGGGCGGCCCTCGACAGCGTCTCCCCGCCGCCGCCCGCCGAGGACGGCTACCGGGGGCCGGTGGACTGGCGCATACGCGGCACCGTCCTGATCGGCCCCACCGTCTTCGGCCAGAACCCCACACCCGACGTGCCCTCCATGACCATCCTGCCGGGCTGTGACGGCGATGTGAGCGACCTCCAGGGCCAGATCTACCTCGACGGCACCCGGGGCGTCGGCCGGGGCACGGCGCTGCAGAGCGCGGTGTACATGGTCGGCGCCAACCACAACTTCTTCAACAGGGAGTGGACGCCCGGCCAGGCCGAGGCCCCGGCCGGCGACGACTTCTGGGACGACGAGGACAACCCGGACCCGGTCTGCTCGACAGGGGCCAGGACCCGGCTGAGCGCCAAGCAGCAGCAGACGGCGGGCACCACCTACATCGCCGCCGCCGCGCGGCTCTTCCTCGCGGGCGACGACCGGGTACGCCCGCTGCTCGACGGCTCCGGCCGGCGCGCGCCCTCGGCCGGCCCCGCCCGGGTGCTGACCCATGCCGTCGGCGGCAACCGCACTCCGGCGATCCTGCCCGACGCCCCGCTCTCGGTGACGAACGGGCGCGTGTGCCGGCAGGTCACGACGAGCGCCACCCGGGCCTGTATGAAGGACTCCGACCCCGGTCAGTCGCCGCACTTCGCGTCCTGGGCGGTCGCCGAGAGCGAGCCGGGCCGCAACGCGGTCACGGCCCGCTGGACCAAGCCGGGCACCCCGGTCCGGCTGACGCCGGAGCGCGCCTTCTCGCTGGCGGGCTCCGACGCGCTCGCCCTGCGGGTGACGGTGCCGCCGAACACCCGGGGCACCCGGCTCGACGTCGCCCTCACCGACACCTCCGGCAAGCGGGTGAGGCTCGGTCAGGTCACCGTCGACGGCCTTCCCGGCTCCGGCTCGACGGCCGCGCACTGGGCGCGTGAGGTCCGCGTCCCGCTGAAGGCCGCCGTCAGCGCCGGTGCCGACCTGAAGCGGATGAAGTCGCTGGAGCTCACCCCGCGCAGCGGCTCCGGCAAGCTCTGGCTGATGGACGCCTGGGGCTACCGCCCCGGCACCCCGGCGGTACGCCCCGTCGCGCTCCCGAGGGTCGACATCGGTCAGCTGACGGTCAAGGAGGGCGACTCCGGCACCCGCACCTACCGCGTGCCCGTCAACGTCACCGGCAAGGGCACCGGCGTGATCAAGCTCGCCGTCCTCGACCTGCAGACCTACAAGTCCAGGGTCCGCACCGTGACGGTGAAGGCCGGTGGCTCCGTGGACGTGTCGACGACGGTCAAGGGCAACTCCCGCTACGACACCGACCTCAGTCACGAGGTCGCGGCCAAGGCCGTGCGCGGCGCGGCGGTCGGCGGCGCCTCCGGGGGCGTACGGGTCGAGAACGACGACCCCATGCCCACGGTCACCGTGACCCCGGTCGCAGACTCGGTCACCGAGGGCCGGAAGCTCACCTGGAAGGTGGGGCTCTCCGAGCCCGCCGACACCGACATCCAGACGCCGTTCGCCCTCATGCCGGTGAGCGAGGGCACGGAGCTGTCCACGAAGGACGTCGACGAGGAGTGGCTCGCCGACATCGGCGAGCTCCCCGACCCGGAGCGGCCCCTGTCCACGGACGGTCCCTACCTCTGGGTCTACGTCCCCGAGGGGGAGACGAGCACCGAGGTGTCCGTGCCCACCATCACCGACGCGCTGACCGAGCCGGAGGAATCCCTCCGGATGCAGGTGAAAATCTACAAGGAGGAGGGCGAGTGGCCGAACGGCCCGCTCCTCACGGGGAAGGTCACGGACGCGCGCCGGCGCTGACGCCCGGGCCCATGTCCCGCGCTGACCGTGCCTGAGCGCACCACCCGGAGATGGCGCCGGCCCCCGCCACGGGGGCCGGCGCCCCGGCTCCCGGCCTGGTGCGTATGAGCCGTACGGTCCCTCCGGCCGGCTGAGACGCTCCCGCCCCACCACCCGGCGGCGGCCGGCCTCCGCGCCGATGTTGAACACGGCAGCGGTCGGAGGGACGGGCGAACGGAAGGCGCCTGACGGGCAGAAGGCCCGTCAAGCGCCTTCTCGTGGGCGTCTAGACCCCGGTTGTCGGGGTAGAGCCCGCGCATGGTGTGGTCGCGAGGAGGGCAAGCTGGCGCATCGTCGAGTTCGCGCGCCAGTAAGCCGCGATCAGCAATGCTCGGTCCTCCAGCGGAAGACTCCACGGTCGGCCCTTGCAGACCGCATCCGCATCCGCATCCGCATCCGCATCCGCACCCGCGTGCCGCAGAACCGTCACCGGCTTCCCGAGGGCCCGCGGGCTCAGCCCGGTGCACGGGGGCATCCAAGACGGCTCCGACGCCGTGATCACAGCAGTCGCACCGAGATCATCCCACCTGTGACCGGCTCACTCGGGCGGCTCATGCAGCCATCCCCTCCCCGACCCGTATCACGATCCAGTCGTACGATCCCACCATGACGATCGATGTCCTCGCTGAAGACCTGCGGCCCGGCGATCTCCTTGAGTTCTCGACCGAGCACGGTACCCAGATCCTCCGGTTGACGTTTGTCGAGCGGCGCATCCACGGAATCAAATTCATGGGCCGCAACCACGAGGGGCAGCTCTACTCCAGCGGGATGCAGTACGGCCGGCCGGCGCGGTGCGTTCAGCCGTGGGCCCTCGCACCGGCCCGCCGATAGCAGATACGGGACAGCCCTCAGGCTAGATCGAGAAGGAATTTCTCGTTCTCGCCGCCGTTGGCGTTGACCTGGCAGTTCACCGTTCCCCCAGGTCCGGTGGCGGAGGTCACCCCACTGCCGGTCACCATGCGCAGGTAGATACCCGGGAAGGCCGCCGACTCGAAGGAGAACGAACCGTCTGCCTGGGCGCGGGCATTGAACTTCTCCCAGGGGCCGATGCCGTATTGACAGTTGACCGTCCCACCTCCGGCCTTGGTGGTGGGGACCCCGGTGCCATCCATGCGCAGGAACACATTCGGGAAGGCCGCCGACTCGAAGGAATACGAACCATCGGTCTGCGGGTGGACCTTGTACGTCGTCCAGGGGCCGGTGCCGTACTGACAGTTGACCGTCCCACCTCCGTTGTCAGTGCTGGCGGTCACCCCGGTGCCGTCCATGCGCAGGTAGACGTTCTGGAAGAATGTCGAACGAATCGTGATCGGCGCGATTCCTGGCTTTGCGAGGTCAGTTGCAGATAACGGCATGATGGCCTTTCTCCTTCTATCTGGGCGTGTCGCGGACGCGGTCCGGACTCAGCGCCGCCGACGGCCTTTGTGGCGCTGGATACCGGGCTGGCGGGATGCATTCCGTTCAGTACTCACGGCGTCGGACGGCAGGGGTCTTGGCAGCTCCGTGAGCCACTTCCCGCAAAAAGGAGCCTGCCGTACTGCAAGATAAAGCGGCGCCGCAGCCGACATCCACGCTTTCCGCCCCCTCTTGCATTTCCTGCTGAGCAGGCCCCGAACGCACTGTATTCGGGCCGACACGGTCTGTCCAGACTCGGCGCTTTGGTAACGCTGTGCGGATCCTGGTATTGATCGGATGATCGCCCGACAGGCGGGTCGTCGCCCGCTCCCGGGCGCCACCGGCCCGAACCGTCCGGTACGACTCGATCGACGTCACCGCCACCACCCCCATCCGCTGTGCCATCGCCGCGGCGATCTGGCGAGCAGGCCGCGGTCCGCCAGGCCGCGCTCGACCGACGCGAGGTCCTGCCCGGCCTGTTCACGCGGCACGGCAAACCGACCCGCGTACCCGGCGACCGCCTGCTCGCGCTCCTCGGTGCTCAGCAGCAGGCGGAGCGCGACGGCCGCCGTGCCGGTGAGCTGGAGCCACCGGCCCGAACGCTCGTCGAGAAGGGCCCCGGCCGTCTCGGTCACGACGGGGTGCACTCCTCTACGCAGCCGCATGGCCGTCCACCTCACGGTGGTCGTGGGCGGTCTCGGAGTACAGGACGTAGCCGTCGTCATAGCTCCCGCCGGTGCAGAAGCCGATGACGTACTGGCGGCCGGGCTCCAGGAGGTCGTAGCACGTCTCTGCGCCGGCGGTCGTGTACCCACCGCCGTGGGTGCGGCTCACGGACTGCCCCAGCTCCAGCTCCCCGGGACCGGTGCCCTTGAGCGCCGTGTCGACGCGGGCCCTGACCGTCCGGACGCCGCCCGGCAGATCGCTCTCCTCCTCCAGGTATCCGATGGCCCGGGTGACCGTGACGAGGGCCAGGTGTTCGCTCTCGGCTGCGACGGACTCCGGCCGGGAGAGATCCGGCGCGCACAGCACGTGCGTGGCGGCGGGGGCCGCATCGCCCTGCCACCAGGTGTAGCCGCCCCGACGGCCGCGAACGCAAAGCACAACTCTGGCCCGGTCAGCTCCAGAGCTGACTTCACCTCGCCCTCATCACCCATGCCACCGCCGGGCGGATTCTCCAGACCCGCGTCGACAGCCACCAGCACAGCACCAACACCACGCTCATCCACCAGACGAGCACCACGGCAACCGTTGTGTGGTTGAGACCGGTCCGTCCGCCGTCCCCGTCTTGCCCACATTCCTGCTTCCCGCGCCGTTGCAGTGGGAAGGAACCATCCGGCACGGCCCCCACGGCACCGCGCCGTGATCGGCGGGAGTGTGCCGTCGGCCTGGGCGGGGAGGCCGGGTGCGGGGATGCCCGGCATGGTCTTCGGGAAGAGGGAGGTGCCGCTCATGGGCGGCGAGTCCGGTGAGTTCCGTGACGTCGGTGACGTGGCCGAGGCCGGGTCGGACGAGGGATTCGGATTCCGCAGGATCGAGCGCGGCGGGACGGCGGCGGAGTGTCCCGTCGCGCGGGGTAGTGACGGGGTGTGGGAGGTGCGCGGGTACGACGAGGCGCGTACGGTGCTGCGCAGTACGTCGACCGTGCAGGCCGGGCTCGGGATCGAGATGGTGTCGAAGCTGCCGAAGCGCATCCGGCGGCCGGTACTCTACCGGGACGGTCCTGAGCATCGCGAACACCGCCGCCAGACCGCACGGTTCTTCACCCCGCGCCGCGTCGATGAGCACTACCGCGATGTCATGGTCCGCGTCGCTCAGGCCCGGATCGACCGGCTCCGGGCCGACGGCCGGGCGCGGCTCTCCGATCTCAGCTTCGATCTCGCGATCGAGGTGGCCTGCGCGGTCATCGGCCTGACGGACAGCAAACCAGGCATCAAGGAACGGCTGGAGCGCTTCTTCCCGGAGCGGTTCGGCACGCCGGGACTGACGAGCCTGCACGGCATCTACTGGACACTGCGGCAGAACACCAACTGGCTGCGGGTGTACGCCGGCGATGTGCGCCCCGCCGTGCGGGCCCGCCGCCGCACCCGGCGGGACGATCTCATCTCCCACCTCATCGACGACGGCTGCTCGAACACGGAGATCCTCGGCGAGTGCCTCACCTTCGCGGCCGCGAGCGCGAGAGGTCCGGTCGGCAGTGCCTATCCGGTGCGCCGGCCCGTTCAACCCCCTGCGGACGGCGGCGCTCGTGGGTCGGCCCATGAGGTGGGCGGCGGTGTCTTGGGCGACGCGGGGTAGGCGTGGATCCGCTGGGGTGCTGCGGTTTCCGTGCGCGGCGGCGCTGCGCGATTGTGCTCCGGGCCTCGGCGGCTGTGAGCTTCCTGGTCTCCAGGTCTGGCCGGCGCCCGTACAGCTGCCCCACGTTTTGACTGCGCACGACCAGTACGGCAGTCCGCCGCCGTCCCCAACGCACGCGTCACCAGCGGCCCGCTCTCAGCCCCGCCGGAACAAAGGGCAGCCGGTGCCGGGTAGGTCATCAGGGATATCTTCCGGCAGCGAGGAGACCATCCCGCCGCCGGTGCTGTCAGAGTGCGGTGCCTCCAGCGGTGAAACCGGGCAGCCTGTCCCGCGCCGGATCGGCAGCCCCCGGTCCGTGACCGCTTCCCGTACCGGCGGTGCGGAGGGCTTCAGCCCGGAGAGCGACCGGCATCCCGGGATTCCCCGACCGCGGTCCAAGCCTTGTCCGCGCGTGCCCGCCGCTGCACCGACTCACGGCGTGCAGCCGGCACTCGGTGCGCCAGGCCAGGCCCCGGGGCCGAACCGCGTGGGTGCCCATGCCCCATGGGCGTCTTCCCGCACGGGCCGTGCGGGGAAGAGCCCGCCCCGGTGGTCCCGTACGGGCGTGGGCGGACGTGACCGGGAAGGGGCCCGGGACGCGGGGCCCCTTCCCGGGCGGGGATCAGCCGCAGGTTCCGGAGGGCCGGGCGCGGGTCACCACGTCGGTGGTGCCGGTGGTGCCGTCGAGCCAGAGCACCTGGCGGCCCTTGCCGGCCACAGGGTGGAGCTGTTCACCCCGGTTGCAGGAGACCCGCACGGCTGTGCTGCCCTGTGCAGGAGGGTCGGCATAGGCAGGCAGCTGCCAGAGCTTGGGCAGCGACGCGTTACTGCCCGGGGTGGCGGACCGGCGGCTCCGGGTTCCGGCGGTCACCACCTGGTCCGAGAGCGCCAGTGTCTCCATGGCCAGTGCCCCGGGCCCGGTCTCCGGGCTGAGAACGGCCGTGCCGGAACCGTCGAGCGCAATCCGGCGCAGGGCGGTCTCACCGTTGTCGTTGTAGTCCTCGCTCGCCAGCCAGAACACATGAGTGGCGCTGCTGGCAGTTTGGCCGAGGGCCACCCCGGGGCTGGAGACCATGCGGAGGACCCGGTTCTCACCGGTCGCCGGGTCGAACATCCGGGTGCGGTACTCGAAGCGCCGGAACGGCGGCGTCCCCGGCACTTGATCGACTTCCTGGTATATGAGCCGGCCCTGGCTCAGTGAGGGGAAGTGCGCCGCGTGGAAACGGCCGCCACCGAAGATGACCCGTTTCTCCGGGTCGCTCTGCCGGAGATAGCTCACCTGGGAGGCGGCTGCCCGCGGACTGTGCGGGAAGGCCACGAGGTCTCCCGCCACCGTCATCGGGCTGCTGATACGACGGCCGGTGTACAGGGTCTTGACCGGGCCGCCCGCGATCGGCCGGGCCAGCACTGACACGATCCAGGCGTCGAACGCCTGCCAGATCACCGTCTTGCCGTCGGTGGCGGGGTTGACGTGGTGGCGCCCGTCATTAGGGCTCATCAGCTTCGGCTGACCGCGCCCGTCGAGGCGCCTGGTCCACACGGAGTACGGCTCGTCGCCGGACTCGTTCGAGGTGGAAGTGACCCACCAGCCGCCGCCCGAACCCATCACCGAGTTGGCGGTGTTGACCCGCTTCAGCACCGGATCGGCGTCCACCCCCAGGGCGTTCTCCCAGCCGGGCACGATGCCGTGGGCGCTGAAGGCCCGGCGTACATCGCTGAGCTGCCGCGTGGTGGCGCCGAGGTCACGGGCGGCGGCGAGCAGCGCGGCCCGGCCCTCGGTGAAACCGTCGAGCGGGGTGAGGTACTGGGTGAGCGCCCGGTAGACGATCCGGTCGGTGAGATCGGCCCCGAGATCCTCGCGGATGTCCCACAGCGCGCCGCCGAAGATGGTGGAGTTGAGATGGACGCCGCCGTTGTCGGTGCCGATGGTGACGCCGACGAAGGAGCCGGAGGTGGTCCGTCCGTCGTTCATGTCGCGGAAGGCGCACTCCCGGGGGGTCTTCGTGCGGCACAGGGCTTCCCCGATCAGCCCGGAGTCCGGGTCGTCCGCCGGGGTGCCGTGGACCTCGGCCTCGATGGTGTTGCCGAAGTAGTCCGCGATGGCCTCGCTCAGCGCCCCGGACTGGCCCGCGTGGACCAGCCCGGCCGAGTGGTCGATCACCGCGTGGGTCATCTGATGGCCTACCACGTCCACGGCGGCGGCCATGGGGCGGTACTCTTCATCACCTGCGCCGTAGACCAGTTTCTGACCGTCCCAGAAGGCGTTGACATACGCCCTCCCGCCGTAGTCGGTGACACCCACCAGGGAGGTGACGGACATCTCCCGGTTGTCCAGGCCGTTCCTGCCGTGCTCCTCCCGGTACCAGTCATGGACGCGCGCGGTCGCCCAGTGCGCGTCCACCGCGCCCGCCCCGGTCGCATCTGCACCGAACTCGGGTGTCGGGGAGCGGAACACGTCCAGGCCCTTCGGCCAGACCCCGACCGCATCGCTGGCCTGTACATTCCGTGCGTCCCAGATCGTCAGTGTCTGGCCGTACTCCTCCAACCGGGTCGCGTCCCGCAGTCGATAGGAGTCGCCGAGGAACGACACGTTCAGCGGGACGGTCCGCCCGTCGAGGGTGACCCCGGAGCCCGGCTCCAGCGCTTGCGCGGCCGTGCCCCGGCCCGCCGCCGGGCGCGGGGCCGTGCGGGCCGGGGCGGCGGGCCTGTCCGGTGTGCCGACCGTCTTGACCCCGCTGTACCCGAGGACGGGGTAACCGGCCCGGGCCTCGATGTAGACCTCGCGCAGCACCGGTTCGGCCTGGGCCGGGTCACTGCCGCGTACCGTCACGTGCCAGCTGAGCACCCCGATCCCCTGCGGCAGCACGACCAGCCCGCGCACGGTGCCGGTGAGCGGCGGGGCGTCCTCCTCCGGCGGTGCGGTGAGGGTGTTGCGGGTCAGGTCCTCGTCCACGGCGTCGACGGCCCGCTCGACCGCCGTCTCCCGAGTGACCTTCGGGGTGGTGTCCACACGCAGCCCGGTCATATAGCGGCCGGAGGTGCCGGTGATGGTCCGCCGCCCGTTCCTGCTCTCCATCCGTACGATGTACTGGCCGCCCAGCACCGGAACCCCCCGGTGCTCCTGGGCCAGCCGCACGGCCTCCTGCCCGCCCGGCGTAGTCAGGGTCCGTAAAGGGTCCAGATCACGGACGGGGTCCGCGATCCGGTACCGGTCCCGGTGCTGTGCCAGATGGCCGAGGGCCGCGTCCGCAGCGCTCGCGGCGGCCGGGGCCGGCTCCCGGAGCCCGGTCACCAACGACGGTGTCGCCGTACCGGCCCCTGGGACCACCTCCCCGGGGCCGGGCGGCGCCCCCTGCACGGCCCCCGCGGCGGCCGGGACCACCCCGACGACCAGTGCGACGGCACTGAGCAGTGCCGTCGCACCGGATAAGGCGTGACGCCGTGTTCGTGCCGCGCCCGGTCT
>NZ_VCLA01000190.1:3841-12848 GCF_009600885.1 Streptomyces jumonjinensis | reverse complement strand
GCCATTCCGCCACACAAGCCCCACATCTCATCCACCGCGGTATCCGGCACCCGCCGTCCTGGCAGAGGCCGTGGCTGACGGTCGATCCCGAACCACCCCGGGTCGTCTGCCGTTCGAGCACTGTTCGGAGTGGTGCTGAGGACGCCAGATGGCCAGGGGCCGGCCGAGCTTGTCCTGGACCTGATCCGCGGCTCCGGGCTGGTGGCCGACCCGGACCAGCGGGTCGGCCGGGTATCGCCCCTCGGTCTGCTGGGGGTGGACGAGGTGCGCCTGATGAGAACGCCCCGGGTCCGCTGAGAGCCCGGGGGACTTTCGGGCCTCCGCCCGCCCCGCTCCAGCCAGTCGAACCGGCGGGCCCGAGCGGCGCGCACCACGGCGCGGGGTGCGGTCTGTCTCCCCGGGCAGGCAGGCTGGCAGGTCGGCCGGGCCGGTGCCGGACCTGACGCGGGTGACGGTGTGCTCCAGGGCGCTGCCGGCATGACGGTCTCCGTGCCGCCGACGAGGAGGAAACCCACCGCGACGCACGACGTGCCCGAGCCGCTGTTCCCTCGCGGGACCACCGGGCGACAGCACATCCAGCGACCGGGCGAGGCGACGGCATCCGGGCTGTTCGCGGTGCCGGCGTTCGGTGCGGGTGAGCGGGCCGCCGCGGGCGGCGGCCGGGGAGCCGAGGGCCTGGGTGGAGTCGTTCAACCGGTTCTCCCGGTGGATCGGCTTCGGCAACCGCGGCGTCATCGCCGACAACGACCCCATCGAGCAGGAGAAGGCGATGAAGTTCGACGCGCTGCTCACGAACGCGGTGATCTTCCACAACGCCCTGGGCATCGCGGAGATCGTGCGGCAGCTTCTGGAGGAGGGATGGGAGATCGACCCGGAGGACCTGGCGCACATCTCGCCGTACCTGACCGAGCACATCAACCGGTTCGGCGAGTACCGCACCCACGAACTCGACATCCAGCCCGAGGCGTACGACCCGAAACTCGACGTCGACTTCACACTGCTGCGCGAGCAGGACCTGATCGCCGCCGGTCTCGGCCAGGCCGCCTGAACCGTGAGGTGAACTGCTGGTGACGCCCTTCACGGGAGCGGGACGGTATACGCCAGAATCCTGCCGCGAGGGTCAGCCTCCAACACCGTGGCCTGGGCAGGCGATCCGCTAGTGCTGCCGTGGGAACGGGATTTGTGACGGTTCTTGTGAGCCCTCGCCGTATTTCAGAGGGACACCCGCGCTGTTCTGCCAGCGGCAGAACACCGGCCGGACCGGGCTCGACGATCACTACAGTCCAGTCTCATGACGGCGATTACGGCGATTACGACGCGTACGGTCGAGTACCCGGCCGACGGTTTGACGATGATCGGGCACCTCGCGCTCCCGGCCGGTGTCGACCGCCGACCCGCGGTGCTGCTCGGACCAGAGGGCATGGGGCTCAGCGACGTCGAGCGCCGCCGGGCCGATGCTCTCGCCGAGCTGGGATACGTAGCGCTGGCCTTCGACCTTCACGGCGGGCGCTATTTGGGTGACCCCGAGGAGATGCTGGCCCGTTGCATGCCACTGCTCGACGACCCCGACCGGATGCGGGGCATCGGTCATGCGGCGCTCGACGTGTTGCGCACCGAACCGCGGACCGACCCCGACCGGATCGCCGCCGTCGGCTACGGCACCGGAGGCGCCGTCGGGCTGGAACTCGGGCGCGGCGGCGTCAACCTGCGCGCGATCGGGACAGTCAACGCACTGACCACGGGCCGACCGGGCGAGGCTGCGCGCATTCGCTGCCCGGTGTGGGCCGGGGTCGGGTCGGAAGACCCGATCATGCCGCCCGCGCAACGGAACGCGTTCACCGCCGAGATGCAGGCCGCGGGCGTCGACTGGCGCCTCACGGTCTACGGCGGCGCCTTGCACGCCTTCCACCACCCGCCGGTCGACCACCCCGTGGTCCCCGGCGTCGGCTACCACCCACAGCACGCGCAGCGAGCCTGGCACGACGTCGTCGACCTGCTCGCCGAGTGCCTGCCCGTGACGGAGGATCTGGGGGCATGACCCAGATGAGCATGCTGACGCCGGGCCTGGTCGGCATCGGGCACTGACGGTCCCCTCCCCTCAAGTCCGCACAGCGGAACCGCATTCGGGCGGATGCCCGATCGCGGAGATGTGTTCGCAACTGCCGCAGTAAATAACGGATGTACTGCGGCGGAGCCTCTACCGTGATCGTCGCGACCTGCGGCGGGCCATTCCGGAAGTCCGGGCGAGGGGTACGCATTTACTGCGGCGGCGAGTCCGGGCGAACGCGACTCTCCCCGGGGCCCTGTGCCCGGTGACCGGCCGGGCCCGGCTCTCCTGTCTCAGTCAACCTCCTTCCTGCACTCGAAGGTGGTGGTACACCCCAGAGAGCCGGTGTGCCCCAGATCCGCCGTCCGCGTCACCGCCCGCCACACCATCCTCGGGGACTCGGGGACTCGGGGACTCGGGGAGCGGTTGCGGCCACGGGCCCACGTGGTCACCGCACACCGCGCCGCCCGCCGTCGCCCATCTGCACCAGGGCCGTGAACCGGCGCTGCACGAATCGAGCACCACATCACCCCCGTGCCCGCTCAAGTGCACCGGCCACCCCGCCGCCGGCGCGGGCGTGCCCCTCCGACGGCACCGCCGAGTGATCCGGTCCGTTCCCGCGCCCTGGCCGGAAAAGTTCCGATTTCGCCCCGTGGATCACGGGCCGGTTTCTGTCAAGGAGTGCGGAACGGACCGCCGTGCCGGATATCGGGACAGTTCCCGCAGCGACCGGATGGACGGGTCCGAGGGAGGGCAGGAGGATTCCGCCAGATATTTCGAGCGATCCAGGGAGCGGGAATGAAGGTTCATACAGCGGGGCGGATCAGGATGGTGGCGGTGGCGCTCCTGCTGTTCGCGGCAGCGGCCACTCCGGCCGCCGCGGCGGCGGACAACGGTCGGTCGGGTGCCCTTAGCACCCCATGGAACTGGAAGAACGCCAACGGGATGAAGTGTCTGGAGATCCCGGGCGGCAGCACGGCCTACGCCGCAGCCGCCGCCCAGCGGACGTGCGACGGCACGAACTGGCAGCTTTGGGTGAATGAAGTCAGCGGAAAGCTGACAGAGATCAGAAATCACCACTCGGGTATGTGCCTGGACGCCGCGAACGGCAGCACGGCCGACGGCGCGATCATCGCGCAGCGGACGTGCAACGGTATGAAATGGCAGAAATGGCGCGCGTTTTTCGATAACAGCAGCGGCGCCTATCAGATCGTCAACGAGCACTCCCAGAAGTGCCTGGAGGTCCTCGGCGGCAGCACGGCGGACGGCGCGAGCGTCGTGCAGAGCTCATGCTACGGAACGCCCTCGCAATACTGGTTCTGACCGCCCGCCGGAGGTGACCGGCCGCGGCGGGCTGTGGGTCGAGCTCGACTCCCTTTCGGCCGGACCGCACACCCTGTCGGAGGCGGGATACGGGCGGGAGGAATCGGGAGTAGGGCGTCACTTGGGCTCGCTGTCCGACGCGACTCCGTGAAGGGTGCCCGACGGGAATCATCCCAGCTCAGGCACCCTTTTCTCACGTCTAGAAGAAACCGAGCCTCTTCGGCGAGTACGACACCAGCAAGTTCTTGGTCTGCTGATAGTGCTCCAGCATCACCCGGTGGTTCTCGCGGCCGATCCCCGACTGCTTGTAGCCGCCGAACGCCGCGTGTGCCGGATAGGCGTGGTAGCAGTTGGTCCAGACCCGGCCTGCCTGGATGGCGCGGCCCGCCCGGTAGGCGGTGTTGACGTCGCGGGTCCAGACGCCCGCGCCGAGACCGTACAGCGTGTCGTTGGCCGTCTTGATGGCGTCGTCGAAGTCCGAGAACGAAGTGACGGCGACGACGGGGCCGAAGATCTCCTCCTGGAAGACCCGCATCCGGTTGTCGCCCTCGAAGATCGTCGGCTGGACGTAGTATCCGCCGGCCATGTCCCCGTCGTACTCGATGCGCTGACCGCCGGTCAGGATCTTCGCGCCCTCCTGCTGGCCGATGTCCAGGTACGACAGGATCTTCTGGAGCTGGTCGTTGGACGCCTGCGCGCCGATCATCGTGTCGGTGTCCAGCGGATGGCCCCGCACGATGCGCTCGGTGCGGGCGATGGCGGCCTCGAGGAACTCGCTGTAGTGACCGCGCTGGATCAGTGCGCGCGACGGACAGGTGCACACCTCGCCCTGGTTGAGGGCGAACATGGTGAACCCTTCGAGCGCCTTGTCGCGGAACTCGTCGTCGGCGGCCCAGATGTCGTCGAAGAAGAGGTTCGGCGACTTGCCGCCCAGTTCCAGGGTGACCGGTTTGATGTTCTCGGAGGCGTACTGCATGATCAGCCGCCCGGTCGTGGTCTCCCCGGTGAACGCGATCTTCGCCACCCGGGGGCTGGACGCCAGCGGTTTGCCCGCCTCCACGCCGAAGCCGTTGACGATGTTGAGTACACCGTCGGGGAGCAGATCGGCCACCAGGCTCAGCCAGAGATGGATGGAGGCGGGGGTCTGCTCGGCGGGCTTGAGGACCACCGCGTTGCCCGCCGCCAGCGCGGGGGCCAGCTTCCAGGTCGCCATCAGGATCGGGAAGTTCCACGGGATGATCTGCGCGACCACCCCCAGCGGCTCATGGAAGTGGTAGGCGACCGTATCGTCGTCGATCTCGCTCAGCGACCCCTCCTGGGCGCGGAGCGCGCCGGCGAAGTAGCGGAAGTGGTCGATGGCGAGGGGAATGTCGGCGGCCAGCGTCTCGCGGACCGGCTTGCCGTTCTCCCAGCTCTCGGCGACCGCCAGCTTCTCAAGGTTCGCCTCCATCCGGTCGGCGATCCTCAACAGGACCGTGGCGCGGTCGCCGGCCGACGTACGGCCCCAGGCGGGCGCCGCCGCATGGGCCGCGTCCAGCGCGAGCTCCACATCCTCGGCGGTGCCGCGGGCGATCTCGGTGAAGGGGCGGCCGTTGACCGGACTCGGGTTCTCGAAGTACCCGCCCCGGGCCGGCGGAACGTACTGACCGCCGATCCAGTGGTCGTAGCGGGACTGGTACGAGACGATCGCGCCCTCACTGCCGGGCGCTGCGTAGCGGGTCATCTCCAGGGCCTCCCGGTGACGACGCCGTTCTCCGTCGAACGACGTTCACCGGGAGGTTAGGGACGCCTACGTTGCGAAGAGGTTGCGCGACCCGGGGCCGTTCCGGGCCGGCCCGGAACGGCCCCGGGTCAGCCCGCCTTGATCAGATCGGCGCACCTCTCGCCGATCATCATGGTCGTGATGCACGGATTCACCGTCGTCAGCGTCGGCATCACCGAGGCGTCCGCCACCCGCAGACCGCGCACCCCTTTGACCCGCAGCTCGGGATCGAGCGGGGAGCCGGAGTCGTCCGCCGCTCCCATCCGCACGGTGCCGGCCGGGTGGTAGACGGTGTTGTGGGTCTGGCGGATGTACGAGAACAACTCGTCGTCCGTCCGATGCGCGGGCCCGGGTGCCAGCTCCCGGCCCGCCCACTCCGCCATCGGCGTCTGCGCCACGATCTCGCGCGCCAGCCGCATGCCCCGGGTCATCACCCGGATGTCGTGCTCGTCGGTGAAGTAGCGGGGATCGACCCTCGGCTTGTCCCGGAAGTCACGCGTCCGCAGCCGGACCGTGCCCCTGGAGCGGGCCCGGGTGACATTCGGGGTGAGACAGAAGGCGTTGTCCGAGGTCGGATAGCCACGCCGGTAGGTGTTGAGATCGAACGGCACCGAGCCGTAGTGGAACATCAGATCCGGCCGGTCCAGACCGGGCTCGGTATCGGCGAAGACGCCGATCTCCCACCACTGCGTCGAGGCGCTGACCATGGGCTGCTTCGCCTCCCACATGATCACGCCCTCCGGGTGGTCCTGGAGATGGGACCCCACACCCGGTGAGTCGACTCTCACCTCCACACCGGTCTGACGCAGATGGGCGGCGGGTCCGATCCCCGAGAGCATCAGCAGCTTCGGCGAGTCGATCGCGCCACAGGAGACGATCACCTCACGGCGCGCCCGGACCGCCGCGGTGCGCAGACCGTCCGGGAGGAGGAACTCGGCCCCCTCGCACCGTCCCCCCTCCCCGAAGAGCAGCCGTTTGGCCTGTACTCCGGTCCGTATGTCGAGGTTGGCGCGGCTGTCGACAACCGGATGGAGATACGACACCGAGGCCGAGGAGCGGGTTCCGTCCGCACGGGAGTTGATCTGGAACCAGTTGGCGCCGCGCAGCACCGTCGTACCGCTGTTGAAGGGGGTGGTCGCGATGCCCGCCGACGCACAGGCCGCCAGCAGAGCACGGCCGCACGGGTCGTTCGGCGGGATCGTACGGATGGTGACCGGACCGGAGCGGCCGTGGTGTCCGCCCGGAGCGTCGTTGCTCTCCAGCCGCCGGTAGAGCGGGAAGCAGTCCTCGGCGCCCCAGCCGGTCGCGCCCATCGCCGCCCACTCGTCGAGATCCTCGGCGGGGGCCCAGAACGCTATACAGGAGTTGTGCGAAGAGCAGCCTCCGAGCACCTTCGCACGGGCATGGCGCAGGAAATCGTTGCCGTTCTCCTGCGGTTCGACGGGATAGTCCCAGTCGTAGCCCGACTCCAGCAGCGCCATCCACCGGTCGAGCCGCAGAATGCTCTCGTCACCGACGTCGGAGGGGCCCGCCTCCAGCACACAGACGCTCACCCCCGGATCCTCGGAGAGCCGCGCGGCGATGACGGCGCCTGCGGTGCCGCCGCCGACCACCACGTAGTCGTACTCGGGGACTGGACTGCTCACTGCGGGCATGTAGGTCTCCAGAACGCGTTCATGGGCAGGGAGATGGACAGGGAGATGGGCAGGGAGATGGACAGGGAGATGGGCAGAGCGATGGACGGAGAAAGGGGAGGGCGAGGCGGGTCAGCGCGCGGGTGGACGGGCCCGGTGCTCGTCGAGCACACCCGTACGGTGCCGCTGGACGAACCAGTAGTAGGCGAAGCCCCCGGCCGCCACCGCGCCGATGAACAGGAACGCGCCCCACCGCAGATACCAGTGCTGCTCACCGGTGGCGTTGTAGACCTCGGCGCGCGGCCAGGCCAGATTGAGGGACATCGCGATCCCCCACACCACCGCCACCGCGTTGACGGGCAGCCCGAAGCGGCCGAGGGAGAACGCGCCCTCGGCGGGACGCCAGCCACCGCGCAGCCGCTGTATCAGCATGGGCACCGTGACCAGCAGATACGCCAGATAGACCATGATGATCGCGATACTGGTGATCACCGAGAAGATCTGCGGCTGATTGACATTGAGCACCAGGACGCAGATTCCGACCACGCCGATCACCACGGCCGGCGCCACCGGGGTGCCGAAGCGGACGGAGACCCGGGCCAGCTGTGAGCCGGCAGGCAGATTGTTGTCCCGTGCCATCGCGAACATCAGCCGTATCCCGGCCGCGTGGACGGCGAGCACACAGACGGTGATCGCCACGACCACACACCACAGCACGATCTCGCCCACCGTGGCGCCCAGCGTCTCCAGGACCACGAACTGAAGCCCGCCCGCGGCCAGCTCCTTCGCCGCCCCATCCGGGACCGCCATCAGCGCGAACAGCAGAATCAGCCCGCCGAGCAGGAAGGAGGCGACCAGGGCGCGCAGAATGGCGCGCGGCGCGTTACGGCTCGGGTCGAGGGACTCCTCACCGAGCGAGGACGCGGTGTCGAATCCGTACATGACATACGCCGAGGCGAGCGAGGCGGTGAGAAACGCGCCGAAGTAGCCGAGCGAGTGCTCGCCGCCGAGCCCCTGGGTGTCGGTGAGAGCCTCCGCCGGGCCGCGGGTGACGCTCGCCGCGAGCAGCACGATCAGCGCGACGGCGGCGATCAGCTCGATGAACACCCCGGCGGAGTTGATACGGGCCATCAGCCGCACCCCGAAGGCGTTCACCAGGGTGGAGAAGACGATGAGCGCCGAACCGAGCAGGACCGCGTTGGCGGCGGCGTCCGAGGGACCGCTGCCGTCGCCGGCGAACTGGAACCAGTCGTCGATCTGCGGCAGCGTGAGCTGATAGGCGAGCGCGACCGCGGCCAGCGTCACCATGGTCGCGGTGAGCATCATCCACCCGCCGAGCCAGCCGGTGTGCGGGCCGCCCATCGTCTTGGCCCAGTTGTAGACGGACCCCGCCACCGGATAGCGGGCCGCCAGCTCGCAGAAGCAGAGCGCCACCGTCAGCTGCCCCGCGAAGACCAGCGGCCAGGACCACCAGTACGCCGGGCCGCCGAACGCGACACCGAAGTAGAACAGCTGGAAGGTTCCGGTGAGGATGGATATATAGCTGATCCCGGCGGCGAAGGTGTGGAAGGTGCCGAGGGTGCGTCTGAGCCCGGGCCGGTAGCCGAGCAGACCGAGCGCCTCGTCGTCCCGGTGCGCTCCCCCCTGCCCGGGGCGTTCGGGGGCGCCGGTCTCCTCCGCGCGCCCGCCGTCGCCCGCGCTCATGAGAACCAGCCCTGCGGGCGCGGGGCGAGATTGCGCCAGATGTGTTTGGCCTCCTGGTACTCCGCCAGGCCCGACGGTCCCAGCTCACGCCCGAAGCCCGACTGTTTCATCCCGCCCCACTCCGCCTGCGGCACATAGGGATGGAAGTCGTTGATCCATACGGTTCCGGCGCGCAGCCGGGCCGCCACCCGGTGGGCCCGCTCCCCGTCCTGGGTCCAGACCGCCCCGGCCAGCCCGTAGACCGTGTCGTTGGCCAGCGCCACCGCCTCGTCCTCCGTACGGAAGCGTTCGACGGTCAGCACCGGGCCAAACGATTCGTCACGGACCACGGACATCCCCGGCCCGCACTCGTCCAGCACGGTCGGCGGATAGTAGAAGCCGTCACGGAGCGCCGGGTCGGCGGGTCTTGTGCCGCCGCAGCGCAGCACCGCCCCCTCGGCCAGCCCCGCCGCCACATACGCCTCGACCCGGTCGCGGTGCGCGGCCGAGATCAGAGGCCCGGTGCGGGCGGCCGGGTCGAACGGGCCGCCCAGCCGG
>NZ_VCLA01000190.1:2546-3535 GCF_009600885.1 Streptomyces jumonjinensis | reverse complement strand
CGTCCTGGACCAGCAGTCGCGCCCCGGCCGAACAGACCTGGCCGGAGTGGAGGAAGACCGCGGTGAGCGCGTAGTCCACGGCCGTGTCGAAATCGGCGTCCGCGAAGACGATGTTCGGGTTCTTGCCGCCCAGCTCCAGCGCGACCTTCTTCACGGTGGCCGCCGCGGCGGCCATCACCCGGCGGCCGGTGACCAGCCCGCCCGTGAACGAGACCATGTCGACCCGCGGATCCGAGGCCAGCGGCACGCCCGCCTCGGGACCCGCGCCCAGGACCAGATTGGCCACCCCGTCCGGCAGTCCCGCCTCGGCCAGCAGCCGTATCAGCCCGATCGCGGTATGCGGGGTCAGCTCGCTCGGCTTGAGGACGAAGGCATTGCCCGCGCCGAGCGCCGGGGCGACCTTCCACGCGGCCTGGAGCAGCGGATAGTTCCACGGAGTGATCAGCCCGCAGACGCCCACCGGCTCGTACACCACCCGGCTGTCCGTCCCGGCGCCGCCCGTGTCGACGATCCGCCCGCCGCCGCCCGAAGCCGTCAGGGCGCCGAAGTAGCGGAAGCAAGCGGCGATGTCGTCCAGGTCGTACTCGCTCTCCACCAGGCGTTTCCCGGTGTCCAGGGACTCGGCCCGGGCGAGCGCGGCTTTGTCGCGCTCCAGCAGTGCGGCGACGCGCAGCAGCAGCGCGCCGCGTTCGGCGGCCGGGGTGCGCGGCCAGGGGCCCCGGTCGAAGGCGTCACGGGCCGCGGCGATCGCCGCCGAGGCGTCCTCGGGGCCCGCCTCGTCCACGGCGCCGACCAGGGTGCCGTCGGCGGGGCAGCGGATCTCGCGTAACCGTCCGTCGAGCGCGGCGGTCCACTCGCCCGCGATGAACAGATCCGGCATGGGGTGACTCCTGTGATCGGGGACGGCTGGGCACCCCGGCGCGTACCCAGCTCCGGTCCGAGTACTCCAGCGATGCGATCACCATCGGTCCGGTCCGAGTACTCCGGCC
>NZ_VCLA01000190.1:0-2019 GCF_009600885.1 Streptomyces jumonjinensis | reverse complement strand
GGGGCCGCTGAGCGCCGGGGAGCACGGAGGCCAGCGCACGCCACACCGGAAGGTCGTCCTCACCCCAGGGGCTGTACGCCCAGTCGGCCAGCAGACCAGGGTCGCCGCGCGAGACCAGGGCCGCCCGGAGCTGGTCCGTCAGCCGCCGCCGCAGCCGTACCACCCCAGGGGCCTGCGACGCGGGCAGCAGCGGACCGGCATAGGCGCTGAGGGCGCCCGTCACCGTCCCCGACGCCAGCCGCCGGGCGACCGTGCCGAAGTCCGCGTCGACGCGGCCCGCGAGCCGATAGGGGCGCGACCCGAGCAGCCCCGGCGCGAGCAGCGCGCGCAGCCGGTGCAGTTCCGCCCGGAGGGTGACCGGGGTGACGGCCTCGTCCTCGTACAGCTCGATCAGCAGCTCGCCGCCGCCGATGCCCTCCGGGCGGTGCGCCAGCAGAACCAGGATCTCGCTGTGCCGCCGGCTCAGCCGGATCTTCCGGCCGCCCGTCACCAGCAGCGCCTCGTCACGGCCCAGCGCGCAGAGCTGGAGGCTGTCGGGGTCGGGCCGTGGTCCGAGCAGCTGAAGCTGGGACTCGGCCGCCCGCGCGACCGCCCCGACGAAGGCGAGACTGTGCGGATGCGCCAGCCGGTCCCCGCCGGTGATGTCCACCGCGCCCAGCACCCGTCCGCTGACCGGATCGTGGATCGGGGCCGCCGCGCAGGTCCAGGGCTGCACCGGGCGGAGGAAGTGCTCGGCGGCGAAGACCTGAACGGGCCGGTCCACGGTGATCGCCGTGCCGGGCGCGTTGGTGCCGGCGACCGTCTCCGCCCAGCGGGCTCCGGGCACGAAGTTCATCAGGCCCGCCCGGTCGCGGGTGGCGGGCGGGCCCTCCACCCACAGCAGCCGGCCCTGGGCGTCGCAGACCGCCACCAGATGCTCGCCGTCGCTGGCGTAGGCGCCGGTCAGCTCCCGTACCAGCGGCATCACCCGGGCCAGCGGATGCTCCTCGCGGTAGGCGGTGAGCGCGTCCCCGTCCAGCTCGACGCCGGGAGCGCTCTCAGGGCAGACACGCGCCCGGGCCGAGCGCCGCCAGGACTCGGCGACCACGGAGCGGACGGAGTGTTCGAGCCGGCCCGCCGTCAGATACGCCTCGTGCGCCCGGCGCAGCGCCGTGATCCGCCCGGCCGGATCGGCTCCCGGTTCCAGGGCCACCCATGCGTCGTTCAACTCGGCCTCCCCGGCCTCCATCGTGGCCCAGGCGGACGGAGGCGACAAGCGTCCCGGGACCGGGCCTTCGCCCCGGGATCTCCGGCTCCGGGGGTTCCGGGGGCTCCGGGGTGGAGGCCGCCGGAGCCCGTCGGCCAGGTGTTCGCCTCCGCTTCCGGGACGCCCGTGGGGCAGGGCCCCGGTACGGCGGCGGCCGGGTCAGGCGAAGTTGACGAGACGGATGTACCGCGTCCAGTCCCAGTACGGCCCGGGGTCCGTGTGCGCCGCGCCGGGCACCTCATGATGACCGATGATGTGCGCCCGGTCCTTGGGAATGGAGTAGCGGTCGCAGATCGAGGCGGTGAGCGCCGCGGATCGCTCGTAGAGGGCGTGGGTGAAGTACGCGGGCTGGTCCACCCAGCCCTCGTGCTCGATGCCGACGCTGCGGGTGTTGTAGTCCCAGTTGCCCGCGTGCCAGCAGACGTCCCGTTCCCGTACGCACTGCGCGACATAGCCGTCCGACGAGCGCACCACATAGTGCGCGGACACCTTCCGCGCCGGGTTCTGGAAGATCTCCACCGTGTCGTCGAAGGTCTCCTGGGCGACATGGACGACCACGAAGTCGACGCGGTAGGACGAAGGGCGGCTGGAGGGCGTGTAGTTGGACGCCGAGGCGGGCGTCCAGTGGGCCGCCGGATAGTCGGTGGCCGCCCGCGGGTCCGGGCGGGGGGCGAGCGGAGTCGGCGTGCCGGCGGCCCGGGCGGCGGCGGGTGGCAGCAGCGCTCCGGCGGCCGCCGTCGCGGCGGCGCCCCTGAGCAGACTTCTACGGTCCA
>NZ_VCLA01000189.1:24888-25027 GCF_009600885.1 Streptomyces jumonjinensis | reverse complement strand
CCGCGATGACCGTCGTGACGAGCGTCCGGCGTTCCGCCGCGACGACCGGTCCGGCGGTCCCCGTCGTGACGATCGCCGTGATGACCGTCCGTCGTTCCGCCGTGACGACGACCGTGGTGGGTACCGTGGCCCCCGCGAT
>NZ_VCLA01000189.1:24278-24878 GCF_009600885.1 Streptomyces jumonjinensis | reverse complement strand
GCCGAGGGCTTGTCCTCAGTTGCTCGCGTCCACTGTGTTAGTTCTGAAGCAACGAACAGTTGCCGGTTTCAGTAGAACCACTTAATTGAAGAGTGTGCTTGTTCGCTCGAAACCGATAGGGTTTCGGTGGTTATAGCGTTAGGGAAACGCCCGGTCACATTCCGAACCCGGAAGCTAAGCCTTTCAGCGCCGATGGTACTGCAGGGGGGACCCTGTGGGAGAGTAGGACGCCGCCGAACAATATTTAGGGACCCTTGGTCCAGCGTTCACGCTGGATCAAGGGTCCTTTTTTGTTTTGTTAGTTGGTCAAAGCGCGGCCGATGGCCGGCTGCGCGAGAATGACAGCAGTACCAGAAGACAGGAGTCACGCCGATGTCCCCCAACTCTCCCGACGATCGTCCGGAGCGCGAGCCTCGTCGTAGGGACGGTGGCGACCGAGGCGGATTCCGTGGTGGTCGCGATGACCGCCCCGGTGGTTTCCGCCGTGACGATCGACGCGATGAGCGTCCCCGTGACGACCGGTCCGGCGGTCCCCGTCGTGACGATCGTCGTGATGACCGTCCGTCGTTCCGTCGTGACGACGACCGTGGCGGGTTCCGT
>NZ_VCLA01000189.1:23929-24027 GCF_009600885.1 Streptomyces jumonjinensis | reverse complement strand
CCGTGACGACCGACGCGATGACCGTCGTGATGAGCGTCCGTCGTTCCGCCGTGATGACGACCGTGGCGGATTCCGTGGTGGTCGCGACGACCGTGACC
>NZ_VCLA01000189.1:23316-23765 GCF_009600885.1 Streptomyces jumonjinensis | reverse complement strand
CGGCTATGGGCGTCGTGATGACGACCGTGGTCCCCGTCGTGACGACCGCTCCGGTGGTCCCGGCGGCTCCGGTGGTTTCCGCCGCGATGACCGTCGTGACGAGCGTCCGGCGTTCCGCCGCGACGACCGCTCTGGCGGTCCCCGTCGTGATGACCGTCGTGATGAGCGTCCCCGTGACGACCGGTCCGGCGGTTTCCGTCGTGACGACCGACGCGATGACCGTCGTGATGAGCGTCCGTCGTTCCGTCGTGACGACGACCGTGGTGGGTTCCGCGGTCCCCGTGACGACCGTGGTGGCCGTCCCTCCGGTGGCGGCGGCTATGGGCGTCGTGATGACGACCGTGGTCCCCGTCGTGACGACCGTCGTGATGAGCGTCCCCGTGATGACCGGTCCGGCGGTTTCCGCCGTGACGATCGACGCGACGAGCGTCCCCGTGACGACCGGTCCG
>NZ_VCLA01000189.1:0-23306 GCF_009600885.1 Streptomyces jumonjinensis | reverse complement strand
CGATCGTCGTGATGAGCGTCCGTCGTTCCGTCGTGACGACGACCGTGGCGACTACCGCGGCTCGCGTGACGATCGTGGTGGGCGTGACCGTGGGGGCCGTCCCTCCGGCGGCGGCTTCGGCCGGCGTGATGACCGGGGTGGCTTCGGCCGCCGCGACGACCGTGACCGGGACCGGCCCGACCGCGAGCCCATCAAGCGGCTGCCGATCCCCGAGGACGTCACCGGCGAGGAGATCGACAAGGATGTGCGGCAGGAGCTCCAGAGCCTGCCGAAGGGGCTGGCCGAGGATGTCTCCAAGAACCTCGTCATGGTCGCGAGGCTGATCGACGAGGAGCCCGAGGAGGCATACGGCTACTCCAAGGTCGCGCTGCGGCTCGCCTCCAGGGTCGCCGCCGTCCGTGAGGCCGCCGGATTCGCCGCGTATGCGACGCAGCGGTACACCGAGGCTCTGGCCGAGTTCCGGGCGGCGCGGCGCATGACCGGCAGTGTGGAGCTGTGGCCCGTCATGGCGGACTGCGAGCGCGGGCTCGGACGGCCCGAGCGGGCGCTCGCCATGGCCGGTGAGCCCGAGGTGCAGAAGCTCGACAAGGCCGGCCAGGTGGAGATGCGGCTCGTCGCGGCCGGGGCCCGGCGGGACATGGACCAGATCGACGCCGCCATTGTGACCCTGCAGAGCCCCGAGCTGGCCTCCAGCTCTGTGCAGCCCTGGACCGCGCGGCTTCGGTACGCCTACGCAGACGCGCTGCTGGCGGCCGGGCGCGAGGACGAGGCACGGGAGTGGTTCGCCAAGACGCTGGAGTCGGACAAGGACGGTGCCACCGACGCCTCCGACCGGCTGGCCGAGCTGGACGGAGTCGAGTTCGTCGACGCCATCGACGTGGCGTCCATCGAGGACGACGGCGCTGACCTGGTCGTCGAGGCGGAGGCATCCGACACGTCCGACGACACGTCCGACACCTCCGACGCGTCTGACGCGGCCGATGAGGCTGACACGTCCGACGTGGCCATCGAGGCTGCCGCTGCCGATGAGGCTGTCGAAGGCACCGAGGCTGCTGAGGTCACCAAGGCCGATGAGACCGATGAGGCCGAAGGCGACAAGAGCGAGTAAGTAGTGACGGGAAAGGGCGGTCTCCTTGAGGAGGCCGCCCTTTCCGCGTTCCGGGCCCAGTGTTCCGGGCCCAGTCCGGCGTGGGACCCGCTCAGTCCAGGGTGAGACTTCTGAGCACCAGCCCCGTCGCGGGCTTCGGGCCGAACGACGTCGACTTACGGGGCATGGTCACCCCCTGGCGGGCGAGATCCCTGACGACGTCCTCCCGTACCGGGTGCATCAGCACCGCCGTGCCGCCGTGGCGTTCCGCCTGGGTCACGGCCGCCTCCGTGTCATGGATATAGGCGATGTGCTCCGGTGCGTCGGGGATGCGCCAGAGCTCGTCCAGGATCGTGGAGTGGAGGACCGTGGCGTCCAGGGCCCGCCATGCCTCGGGGCGGTCGCCGCGTACCGTGCGGTCGAGGAGGGCGGGATCCGGGCGGTCGAGCAGATGGAACGCGCCGTCGCCCGCCAGCAGGAAGGCGTTGCCTTCGGAGCAGGCGTCCGCGAGCGCCGTCAGCGCCCGGGGGAGCGGGACCTCCAGGCGCTGGACGCGGAAGGCGTCGCCGAGGGCCGTGAGCGCGTCGGCCACCGGGAGACGGTGGAGCAGGCGGTGGATGGCCCGTACCCGCAGGGGGTAGCGGGCCGTGTCGATGAGCAGCACCAGACCGTAGTCCCAGGGGCCCGGCGACGGAGTCTCCTCGCGCAGCCGCAGATAGGCGGCCCAGCGGTGGTGGCCATCGGCGATGAGGGCCTGCCGGTCGGCCAGGTCGGCGTCGATCTCGGCGAGGTCCCCGGGGTCCGTGAGGGCCCACAGCCGGTGGCTGAAGCCGTCCTCGGTGGTGGTGGCGAGCAGCGGGGTGCGCAGTACGGTCCGTTCGATGACGGCGGTCGTCCCCGTCGTGCCGCCCGTGCTGCGGTAGGTGAGCAGCAGCGGTTCCAGATTGGCGCCGGTGGTGCGCAGCAGGGCGGCGCGGTCGGCCACGATGTCGGGCATCACGTCCTCGTGCGGCAGCACGATCCCCTCGGACGGTCCGGAGAGGGCGAGGGCGCCGATGACGCCGCGCTGGAGGATGTCGTCGTGGCGCTGCTCGTACACGTACAGCGCGGGTTCCGGGTCCTGGGCCAGGATGCCTTCGCCCAGCCAGCGGGAGAGGGTGTCGGCGGCTTTGCGGTGGCGGGCGGCGGGGGTGTCGGCCTGCGGCAGGATCAGCCGGACGATGTTGTGGGGGTCGGCGGATTCGAGGTGGTGCAGTCCGTCCGGCCTGACGACGACGTCATAGGGCGGTGAGGTCACGGCGGCGAGGGAGCCGACCTGCTCGGGGGCGTACCGCAGTCCGCGGAAGGGGAGTAAACGCAGGCCATCGTCGGCCGCAAGACCTTCGCTGTTCATCCGAGCATCGTATGCGCAGCCCCATGAGCGATGATCGGGGGAGTGTCAGCGACTGAGGGGCGAGAGGTATGAGTCGGCGGAGCAGGACCCGGCCGGGCGCGAGCGCGACGGCGCTGAGCGCGGCGTACGACACCGCGCTGCTGGATCTGGACGGTGTGGTGTACGCGGGCGGTGAGGCGATCGCGTACGCCGTGGACTCGCTCCTTGCGGCGCGGGACGGCGGGATGCGTCTGGCGTATGTGACCAACAACGCGCTCCGTCCGCCGCAGGCGGTGGCGGCGCATATCACCGAGCTGGGGGTGGCGACGGCTCCGGAGGACGTCATCAACTCCGCGCAGGCGGTCGCCCGGCTGATCTCCGAGCAGTTGCCGGCCGGGTCCCGGGTGCTGGTGATCGGCGGCGAGGGGCTGCGGGTCGCGCTGCGTGAGCGGGGGCTGGTGCCGGTGGAGTCGGCGGACGACGATCCGGCGGCGGTGGTGCAGGGCTATGGCGGTCCGGAGCTGCCGTGGGGGCGTCTCGCGGAGGCGTGTTACGCGATCGCCCGCGGGGTGCCGTGGTTCGCGTCCAACACCGATCTGACGATTCCCAGCGCGCGGGGGATCGCGCCGGGCAACGGCGCGGCCGTGGAGGTGGTGCGGATCGCCACGGGCGCGGAGCCCCAGGTGGCGGGGAAGCCGCTGCCGCCGATGCACCGGGAGACGATCCTGCGGACGGGGGCCGTGCGGCCACTGGTGGTCGGGGACCGGCTGGACACGGATATCGAGGGTGCTTTCAACGGCGGTGTGGACTCGCTGCTGGTGCTGACGGGGGTGACGGACGGGGCGCGGCTGCTGGCCGCGCCCCCGGAGCACCGGCCGACGTATGTGGACGCCGATCTGCGGGGGATGCTGACCGGCCAGCCCGAAGTCTCCGCCGGGGGCGGCGGGTTCGGGTGCGGGGGCTGGACCGCGTTCGTACGGGCGGGGGAGCTGGTCCTGGAGGGCGGCGGGGACGCCATGGACGGGCTGCGGGCGCTCTGCGCGGCGGCCTGGACCGACGCGGGCGACGGGGTCTGCGCCCTCGACGCGGGGAAGGCGCTGTCCCGGCTCGGGGTCTGATCCGGGGTGCCGGGTGCCGGGTGCCGGGTGCCGGGGCTCCGGCCCGGCGTTCGCGTGGCGCGCGGTGCAGGCGTACGAAGGGCTGGGCGGCGGGGCCGCGGCGCGCGGTGCAGGCGTACGGGCTCCGGCCCGGCGTCTGGCGTACGGGAGGCGGGGTGGCGGCCGTGCCGTGGCGCGATGCAGGCGTACGGGGGCCGGGCGGCGGTGCCATGGCGTCGCGGAGGGGCTCCGCCGACCTGGGAGAAGCGGGAAGGTAGGTTAACCTAACCTCGCATCGGCCGGCCGTGCGCAAGCCCGTCGCGGGGCCGGATTCCGCGCCGTGGTCCCCTGCCGCCGGTGTCGGCTCCGGCGCTGGTGCGCCGGGCGGGTCCCGCCCCGAATCGTTCCCTCCGACCCCGTGCGCACTCGATCCAGGAGCACCACCACGATGCAGCGTCTCACCGCGGAATCGGTCACCCTCGGCTACGACCGGCATGTCATCGCCGAGAAGCTGTCGGTGGAGATACCCGACCATTCCTTCACGGTGATCGTCGGCCCCAACGCCTGCGGCAAGTCGACGCTGCTGCGCGCTCTGTCGCGGATGCTGAAGCCCGCCGAGGGGCGGGTGCTGCTGGACGGTCAGACCATTCACTCGATGCCCGCGAAGAAGGTGGCGCGCGTCCTCGGGCTGCTGCCCCAGACCTCCATCGCACCGGACGGGATCACCGTCGCCGATCTGGTCGCCCGGGGCCGTTATCCGCATCAGGGACTGCTGCGGCAGTGGTCGCCGGACGACGAGCGGATCGTCCGGGAGTCGATGGAGGCGACCGGGGTGGGCGAGCTCGCCGAGCGCTATGTCGACGAACTGTCCGGCGGACAGCGGCAGCGGGTGTGGATCGCCATGGCGCTGGCGCAGCAGACGCCTTTGCTGCTGCTGGACGAGCCCACGACCTTCCTCGACATCCAGCATCAGCTCGAAGTGCTCGACCTCTGCGCGGAGCTGCACGAGACCCAGGGCCGGACCCTGGTGGCCGTCCTCCACGACCTCAACCGGGCCGCCCGGTACGCCACCCATCTCATCGCGCTGCACGAGGGCAGGGTGGTCGCCGAGGGCGCACCGGCGGATGTGGTGACGGCGGAGCGGGTGGAGCGGGTCTTCGGGGTGAAGAGCCAGGTCATCGAGGATCCGGAGTCGGGGACGCCGCTGGTCGTGCCGGTGGCGCGCAGGCGTGCGGCGGTGAGCCGTACGCCCTGAAGGGCCCTGACGGTCCTGGGCGGGGCCCGGCGACCCGGTGCGGCAGTGCGCTACAGCAGCGTCCGCAGCCGGAGCAGATCGCGGAATCCGGCCTCCAGCTTCACCCGGCCCGACGCCCACGCCTTCGCGAACTCCAGCTCGCCGTCGACCAGCGCCACCAGCTCGCCCCCGGTCATCGCGAGCCGGATCTGCGCCTTCTCGCGTGGGGGGCCCGGCTGAGTGTCCATCACCGTGATACCGCCGTCCTGAAGACGGCCGGTGAAGGTGATGTCCAGGTCCCTGATGTGACAGCTGAGGGATCTGTTGAGCGAAGTCGCGCCGCGTACGTCGTCGTTCGCCCGGGTGAGGTTGTCGCTGAGTCGCTGGAGTGCGCTGCGGCACTCGTCTGTCGTGGCCATTGTGATCGACGGTACCGCAGGGCTTCGCGGTAGCGTCTGGGCATGAGCGACTCGATGACGGCGGCGGAGCGCCCCGCGCCGGACTCCGCCCCATGGCAGCCGGCTCCCGAGGCGCGGGAGGCGGTGCCGCCGGATCCCGCCCAGGCGGCCCCTGAGGCGCGGGAGCCCGCCGCGCCGGGGCCGCTGGGAGTTGCCAGGACGCCCACCGGCGACGCCGGAGTGGACGCTCTGCTGGCGCGGCTGGCCGACGCCGACCGCCTCCCTGCGGACGCGCATCCGCAGGTGTATGAGGATGTACACCAGGGGCTGCGTGAAACACTTGCGGCGCTCGACGCGCGCCCGGGCCCCGTGCCCGTGTCCCGGGAGCCCTCGCCGTCACCCTCGTACGACCTCAGGAGCTGAACCGAACGTGGCAGGAGTCGCCCGCCGCCGTCTCGACGCCGAACTGGTACGCCGCAGCCTCGCGCGCTCACGCGAGCACGCGGCCCAGCTGATCGCCGCGGGGCGGGTGACCGTCGGCGGCAATGTCGCCACGAAATCCGCGACCCAGGTCGAGACCAGTGCCGCTGTCGTCGTCGCGTCCGACGACAGCGACCCCGAGTACGTCTCGCGCGGCGGGCACAAGCTCGCCGGGGCGCTGGCCGCCTTCACGCCGCTCGGGCTGAGCGTCGCGGGACGGCGGGCGCTGGACGCGGGAGCCTCCACCGGGGGCTTCACCGATGTGCTGCTGCGCGCCGGCGCGGCCCAGGTGGTCGCCGTCGACGTCGGCTACGGCCAGCTCGCCTGGTCGCTCCAGAGCGATGAGCGCGTCATCGTCAAGGACCGTACGAACGTCCGCGAGCTGACCCTCGAAGCGATCGACGGCACGCCGGTGGACCTGGTGGTGGGCGACCTCTCCTTCATCCCGCTCGGGCTGGTGCTGCCCGCGCTGGTGCGGTGCGCCGCGCCGGACGCCGATCTGGTGCTCATGGTCAAGCCGCAGTTCGAGGTGGGCAAGGAGCGTCTGGGCAGCGGCGGCGTGGTGCGCAGCACCGAATTGCGCAAGGAGGCGGTGGTGACGGTGGCCGGGCAGGCCGCGGCACTGGGGCTGGGTGTGCTGGGCGTCACTGCCAGCCCTCTCCCCGGACCCTCCGGAAACGTCGAATACTTTCTGTGGCTACGGGCCGGAGCGCCCGGGCTGGATCCGGCGGACGTCGACAGAGCAGTTGCGGAGGGACCTCGTTGACCACACCACCAGCGACCACACCGGCGCGCAGGGTATTCCTGCTCGCGCACACCGGCCGTCCGGCGGCGATCCGCAGCGCGGAGCTCGTCGTGCAGGGGCTGTTGCGCAACGGCCTCCAGGTTCGCGTACTGGAGTCGGAGGCCGCCGATCTGCCGCTGCCCTCTTCGGTCGAGACGGTCGCCGAGGCCACGCCCGGGGTGCTGGAGGGCTGTGAACTGCTGATCGTGCTCGGCGGCGATGGGACGCTGCTGCGCGGTGCGGCGTTCGCGCGGGCCTCCGGAGTGCCGATGCTCGGGGTCAATCTGGGGCGGGTCGGTTTTCTGGCGGAGGCGGAGCGGGACGACCTCGACAAGGTGGTCGACCGGGTCGTCTCCCGGGACTACGAGGTCGAGGAGCGCATGACCATCGATGTGGTGGTGCGCAGCAACGGCGACATCGTCCACCGCGACTGGGCGCTGAACGAGGCCGCCGTGCAGAAGGTGTCGCCCGAGCGGATGCTGGAGGTCGTGCTGGAGATCGACGGCCGGCCGGTCACCGGGTTCGGCTGCGACGGGATCGTCTGCGCCACGCCGACCGGGTCGACCGCGTACGCGTTCTCGGCCGGGGGCCCGGTGGTGTGGCCTGAGGTGGAGGCGCTGCTGATGGTGCCGATCAGCGCCCACGCGCTGTTCGCCAAGCCGCTGGTGACCTCGCCTGCTTCGGTGCTCGCCGTCGAGGTGCAGCCGCACACTCCGCACGGGGTGCTCTGGTGCGACGGCCGCCGGACGGTGGAGCTGCCGCCGGGGGCGCGGGTGGAGGTGCGCCGGGGGGCCGTGCCGGTGCGGCTGGCCCGGCTGCACCACGCGTCGTTCACCGACCGGCTGGTGGCCAAGTTCGCGCTGCCGATCTCGGGTTGGCGGGGCGTGCCGCGCTAGCGCGGTGCGGGGCGGCCGATATGTGCGCGAGAGCGCGGTGCGGGGGCGACTGGTCCTGTGCGGCGATGGGGCGGCCCGGGGATGGCCGGGCCGGTGCCTGCGGGCGCGGGGCCGGAGCGGCGGCGATCACCGGTTCGGGTGAGGATCTCCCGCGGCCGGCGGGCCGGCGCGGGCGGCCCCTGCGCTCGCCGTGCCCGGGGACGGGCGGGCGAGGGCGGGTCTGCGTCGCGCCGCGCGCCGGAAACCTCGTATGGTCGTGTCCGTGTTGGAGGAGATGAGGATACGGTCGCTCGGGGTCATCGACGACGCTGTCGTCGAGCTGTCGCCCGGTTTCACCGCGGTGACCGGCGAGACGGGCGCCGGCAAGACCATGGTCGTCACCAGTCTGGGGCTGCTGCTCGGCGGGCGGGCCGATCCGGCGCTGGTGCGGATCGGCGCCAAGGCGGCGGTGGTGGAGGGGCGGTTCGGTGTGCGCGCCGGCGCCCCCGCCGCCGTACGGGCCGAGGAGGCCGGGGCCGAACTCGACGACGGCACGCTGCTGATCAGCAGGACCGTATCGGCCGAGGGGCGCTCGCGGGCCCATCTCGGCGGGCGGTCGGTGCCGGTGGGCGTGCTCGCCGAGCTGGCCGATGAGCTGGTCGCCGTCCACGGCCAGACCGATCAGCAGGGGCTGCTCCGTCCGGCCCGGCAGCGGGAGGCGCTCGACCGGTACGCCGGCGGCGCGGTCAGTGTGCCGTACGCGGAGTACGCCACCGCCTACCGCAGGCTGCGGGCGGTCTCCGCCGATCTCGCCGAGATCACCACCCGGGCCCGTGAGCGGGCGCAGGAGGCGGATCTGCTGCGCTTCGGACTCGACGAGATCGCGGGCGCCGAGCCCCGGGCCGGTGAGGACGTGGAGCTGGCGGCCGAGGCCGAGCGCCTGGGCCATGCCGAGGCGCTCGCCTCGGCCGCGTCCTTCGCGCACACCGCGCTGGCGGGCAACCCGGAGGATCCCGAGGGGCTCGACGCCACCACGCTGGTCGGGAGCTCCGGGCAGGCGCTGGAGTCCGTACGCTCCCACGATCCGGCCCTCGCGGCGCTCGCCGACCGGATGGGCGAGCTCGCCATCCTCCTCGGCGACGTGGCCGGGGAGCTCGCGCGGTACGCGGACCGGCTGGACGCCGATCCACGGCGGCTGGCCGCCGTGGAGGAGCGCCGTTCCGGGCTGACCGCCCTGACCCGTAAGTACGGCGAGAACATCGACGCGGTGCTGGCGTGGGCGCGGGAGGGCGCGGACCGGCTCACCGAGCTGGACGGCGACGACGACCGGATCGGTGAGCTGACCGCCGAACGGGATGTGCTGCGCGCGGAACTCTCGGTGCTGGCGCAGGCGTTGACCGACGCGCGGACGGAAGCGGCGGCGCGGTTCGCCGGGGCCGTCACCGAGGAGCTGGCGTCGCTGGCGATGCCGCACGCCCGGGTGTCGTTCGCGGTCCGGCAGAGCGAGGACGCCGAGGGGGTGACGGTCGGCGGCCGGACGGTGGCGTACGGGCCCCATGGCGCCGATGAGGTCGAACTGCTGCTCGCACCGCATCCCGGCGCACCGGCGCGGCCGATCGCGAAGGGGGCGTCCGGCGGTGAGCTGTCGCGGGTGATGCTCGCGGTGGAGGTCGTCTTCGCCGGGACCGATCCGGTGCCGACGTATCTCTTCGACGAGGTCGACGCGGGGGTCGGCGGCAAGGCGGCGGTCGAGATCGGCCGCCGGCTGGCGAAGCTCGCGCGGACGGCGCAGGTGGTCGTGGTGACGCATCTGCCGCAGGTGGCGGCGTTCGCCGACCGTCAGCTGCTGGTGGAGAAGACCCATGACGGCATGGTGACCCGGAGCGGGGTCACGGCCCTGGAGGGCGAGGACCGGGTGCGCGAGCTGTCGCGGATGCTGGCCGGGCAGGAGGACTCGCAGACCGCGCGGGCCCATGCGGAGGAGCTGCTCGCGTCGGCGCGGGGGCATCTGTAGACCGGTGCGGGCCCTCGGGGGTCCGCACCGCCGCGCTGCGGGCCGGGTGCTTGAACCGGGACCGGGCGAGGGGCTGGCGGATCGGTGCGGATCGCGACGCCGACGCCGACTCCGATGGCGGAGGGCCCTCGTGCCCTGCCGCGACGCTCCGCTGACCGGGACCGGGACCGGGACCGGGACCGCCCGGCTCCGGCCGGCCCGGTGCGTCGTCGTCGGCTCGCCGGTCGCTGCGCCGGGCCGCTGAGCGATTCCTGATCAGCCGCACCACGCCCGCCTCGCCCGCGGGTCTGGCGCCGCGTCTCTCCCCGTGGCCCTGCGGTCACGGGTGGGGGTGCCCCAGGGGCGGAGCCTGGGGAGTGCCCCCAGCGTCGTCGTCGGTCGCCGAATCCCCCTGTGCCTTGCGGCACGGGTGGGGGTCCCCCCGTGCCGAGCCCAGGGGGAGCCCCGGCCAGAGTGCGCGAGCCCGGCCCGATCCATCGGACGGGGCCCGGCGGCGAAGGGCGCGAGCGCAGCGTTCGTTCACCCATGTGAGTGATACCGGGGTGGAGAAGCCCCGGTCCGGCCACCAGGGCGTTGCCGGAACGCACGTACGGACTGGCATCCTTGGCGGGTGACACAGCTGCGTACGGTCCAAGTGCTGGGCGGCGGCGGCGCGGGCAGCAGCGCCCACGTCCGATCACTGGCCGCGGGGCTGGTGGCGCGGGGGGTGCGGGTGACCGTGTGCGCCCCGGCCGAACTGGAACACGTCTACGACTTCCCCGGGGCCGGGGCCCACTTCGCGCCCGTGCCCGGACGCAGCGATCCGGCGGCCGTCGGCGCGCTCCGCTCGGTGTGCGCGACCGCGGACCTGGTGCACGCGCACGGGCTGCACGCGGCCGTGCGGGCCGCGCTGGCCCTGAGCGGGCTGCGGATACCGCTCGTCGTCACCTGGCACACCCGTGCGCCCCACGGCGGGGCGCGCGGACAGCTGCTGAGGCTGCTGGAACGGAGATCCGCGCGGGCGGCGGAGGTCGTCCTCGGCACCTGCTCCGAGCTGGTCGACCGGGCCCGTCAGCACGGCGCCCGGGACGCGCGGCTGGCGCCCCTCGCGGCGCCCGTGCCGCCGGGGCGCCCGGGCCCGCCGGCCGCCCTGGCGAAGGCGGGGCTGGGGGCGGCGGACCGTCCGCTGGTGCTGGCGGTGGGCAGCCTGACGCCGGAGCGGGGTTACGCGACGCTGCTGGACGCGGCCGAGTGGTGGCGGCAGCTGGATCCGGTGCCGCTGGTGGCGATCGTGGGGGAAGGGCGCGAGCGGGCCGCGCTGGAGCGGCGGATCGCGGCGGAGGGGCTGCCGGTGCGGCTGCTGGGCCGCCGCGACGACATCGCCGAGCTGCTGGCGGCGGCGGATGTCGCGGTGCTGCCGAGCCGCTGGGAGGCCAGGTCCCTGCTGGCGCAGGAGGCGCTGCGACGGGGCGTGCCCCTGGTCGCGACGGCGGTGGGCGGGGTGCCCGAACTGGTGGGGGAGGCCGCGGAGTTGGTGCCGTACGGGGACGCGGAGGCCATGGCGCGGGCGGTGGCCGGGCTGCTGGGCGACGAGGCCAGGCGCGCGGAGCTGGCGGCGGCGGGCCTCGCGCAGTCGGCGGGGTGGCAGACCGAGGACGAGACGGTGGAGCAGATGCTGAGCGTGTACGACGAGCTGGTGGGGCGCTGAGCGGGGGCCTCGGGCGGGCCGTCGAAGTCCCGTCCGCCCGGCGGGGGCTGTGCGCCCGGAGGGCTGGGGAGTGTCGTCGAAGTAGCGTCGTCCGCCCGGATGGGGGTCCCCCGGGCGAAGCCCAGGGGGAGGGTCCGGCGGGGTCTGGTGCATGGGGTCTCCCCAGGCCCGCAGGGCCTGGGGAGACGGATCGCAAGGCGGAGGATGGGGGTCCCCCCGGGCGAAGCCCAGGGGGAGAGCCACTGCGGTGGGGGCACCCCCGTGCCGCCAGGCACAGGGGGCCACCGGCGACCGACGACAACGCTGGGGTCCCTCCCGTGCCCGCAGGGCTACGGGGGAGAGCGTGCGTGCCAGGGCACGGCGGACAGACGGGACTTTGAAGACACGACCCAGGGGGGAGGACCTTCAGCCTTGTCGTCGGTCGCCGTTGCCCCCTGTGCCCTCGGCACGGGTGGGGGTGCCCCCGGGCGAAGCCCAGGGGGGAGTGCTCCCACCCTTCGCCTGCGGCCCTCCCCCGTAGCCCTCCGGGCACGGGCAGCGCCCCATGAGGCCCTGCGGGCCCGGGGAGACCCCATGCACCAGAGGACGACGCTCCCTCACGGCACATGTCTCCTGGCGCGCAGCGCCAGGCTCAGGGCCAGCACGGTCTGGGGGTCGTCCAGGTCGGTGCCGAGGAGTTCCGAGATGCGGGCCAGCCGGTTGTAGAGGGTCTGGCGGTTGAGATGGAGTTCGCGGGCCGTCTCCGCCTTGCGTCCCGCGTGGGCGAGAAAGGCTTCCAGGGTGGGCAGCAGCGGCGGGCGGGACACGGCGTCATGGTCCCGCAGGGGGCCGATCGCGCGGTCCACGAAGGCCGCCAGATCCGGCTGGTCCCGCAGCCGCCACAGCAGCAGCTCGGTGTCCAGCCGGCGGGCGTCGTACCAGGGCCGGTCGGTGAGGCCCTCGGCAGCCGACGCCGTCTCCGCCGCGTGGCGCAGCCCCGCCGACGCCGCCGCCCAGCCGCCCGCCATGCCCACCACCACGACCGGCGGATGGGCCCCCGCGCGCTCCAGACCCGCCCGTTCCACCCCGGCGCGCAGCGCCGTCGCCACCCGGTCCGCGATCGCCGGCCGCTCGGCCTCCGAGCGCAGGCCCACCAGCAGCGGCACCCGGCGTTCGACCGGGCGTACCCCCAGCAGCACCGGCGCTCCCACCGCCGAGAGCTCCTCCAGCACCGCGTGCGCCAGCGGCGCCCAGCTCCCCGAGGACGGGGCGAGCCGCATCACCACCGGCAGCAGCGGGCCGTCCCCCGGTCTGAAGCCCAGCACCCGCGCCTGTGCGGGGGCGTCGTCCGCGCTGACGCGGCCCTCGGCGAGATCGGTGAGGAAGTCGCCTCTGCCCCGGGCCGCGAGCTCCTCCTCCTGGCGTGCCTGCATCAGGACCACCGCCAGCAGTCCCGCCGCGCGCTCGGCCGCCATCCGGTGCACCGCCGGCAGCGGGCCGCCGATGGAGGGCAGCACCAGCCGGGCGCGTACGGACGCCGCTCCCCGCCCGCCGCCGGGCACGTCCACCAGTGCCGTCCCGGCCGGCGGCGACTCGCGTACGGCCCGCTGGCCGCGCAGCCCCTCCCAGATCTGGAGCGGATCGGCCCCGGCCCGCCCGGACGCCGGGCCCGCCGCGTACAGCAGCTGTCCGTCCGGTGTCTCCAGGAAGACCGGGTTGGCGGTGAAGTCGGCGAGGATGCGCAGGACCTGGGGGACTCCGCCGCCGTCGAGGAGCACCTCGGTACACCGCCGGTGGACCTCTTCGGCCCGCCGCAGCAGCGCGTAGTGTCCGTTGACGATCTCGGTGTGGATCTCCTCCGTCACGGTGACGAAGGGGACCTCGCGGTGCAGCTGCACCAGCGGCAGCCCCGTCATCCGCGCCGTGTCGACGATCGCGGCGGGCAGTCTGCTGAAGCGCGGCCCGAGCTCCACCACCAGCGCCGCGATGCCCCGGTCCGCGAGCTGCCGGACGAAGGCCCGCTGCTCGGCGGGGCGGGCGCCCAGGCCCAGACCTGTGGTGAGCAGCAGTTCGCCGCCCTTGAGCAGGGAGGCGATATTGGGCACCTCGCCCGCGTGCACCCAGCGCACCGTCCGCTGGAGCCGTTCCGCGCCGGCGACGACCTCCGGGAGTCCCGAGCGCAGCCCGGGCAGCTCAAGCGCCCTGCGTACGGTGATGCCGCCCTGGGGTTCTCCTCGGGTCTCCACTGAACCTGCCGCCTCGCGCTTCACTCGGTCCGTACGGGAGTACGGGCTTGTGACGCTACCCGGCGGGGGCGCGGACGCCCGTCGTCAGGGCCGCGCGGGCGTCCCCCGGAGCCGGAGCCGGAACCGGAGCCGTCGCCGTCCCGGTCCAGGACTCCCGCCGGTGGTCATGGCCACCGGCGGGACGACGCTGCTTCGACGCCGCGCCCTATCCTCCGTACGCCCCCGACGCGGTCAGCCGCAGGGCGGTGTCGATCAGCGGAACATGGCTGAACGCCTGCGGGAAGTTCCCCACCTGGCGCTGGAGCCGGGGGTCCCACTCCTCGGCCAGCAGCCCGAGGTCGTTGCGCAGGGCCAGCAGCCGCTCGAAGAGCTTGCGGGCCTCGTCCACCCGGCCGATCATCGCCAGGTCGTCCGCCATCCAGAACGAGCAGGCCAGGAACGCGCCCTCGTCGCCCGCCAGTCCGTCGACTCCGGCGTCCTCGCCCGCGGTCGGATAGCGCAGGATGAAGCCGTCCTCGGTGGACAGCTCCCGCTGGATCGCCTCGATGGTGCCGATGACCCGCTTGTCGTCCGGCGGCAGAAAGCCCATCTGCGGGATGAGCAGCAGTGAGGCGTCGAGCTCCCTGGAGCCGTACGACTGGGTGAAGGTGTTCCGTTCCTTGTCGTAGCCCTTGTCGCAGACATCGCGGTGGATGTCGTCGCGCAGTTCCCGCCACCGCTCCAGCGGGCCGTCCGCGTCACCGGACTCGATCAGCTTGATGGTGCGGTCGACGGCGACCCAGGCCATCACCTTGGAGTGCACGAAGTGGCGGCGCGGGCCGCGCACCTCCCAGATGCCCTCGTCGGGCTCGGTCCAGTGCTTCTCCAGGTACTGGATCAGCCTCAGCTGGAGGAGCGAGGCGTAGTCGTTCCGCGCCAGGCCCGTCATATGGGCCAGATGCAGGGCCTCGGTGACCTCTCCGTACACATCGAGCTGGAGCTGATGGGCCGCGCCGTTGCCGACGCGTACGGGGGAGGAGTTCTCATAGCCGGGCAGCCAGTCGAGCTCGGCCTCGCCGAGCTCGCGCTCGCCGGCGATGCCGTACATGATCTGGAGGTTCTCCGGGTCGCCCGCCACCGCGCGCAGCAGCCACTCGCGCCAGGCGCGGGCCTCGTCGCGGTAGCCGGTGCGCAGCAGCGAGGAGAGGGTGATCGCGGCGTCGCGGAGCCAGGTGTAGCGGTAGTCCCAGTTCCGTACGCCGCCGATCTCCTCCGGGAGGGAGGTGGTCGGGGCGGCGACGATGCCGCCGGTGGGCGCGTAGGTGAGGGCCTTGAGGGTGATCAGCGAGCGGACCACCGCCTCACGGTAGGGGCCGTGGTACGTACAGTGCTCGACCCAGTCGCGCCAGAACTCCTCGGTGGCCTCCAGCGACCCCTCGGGCTCCGGGAGCGCGGGCGGCTGGTGGTGCGAGGGCTGCCAGCTGATGGTGAAGGCGTACCGCTCGCCGGGGGCGACGGTGAAGTCGGAGTAGGTGGTGAGATCCTCGCCGTAGGTCTCGGTCTCGGTGTCCAGCCAGACGGAGTCGGGTCCGGCGACCGCCACGGTCCGTCCGTCGACCTTGTGGACCCAGGGCACCACCCGGCCGTAGCTGAAACGCATCCGCAGCGCGGAGCGCATCGGCACCCGCCCGCTGACGCCCTCCACGATCCGGATCAGCTGAGGGGCGCCGTCGCGCGGCGGCATGAAGTCGGTCACGCGGACCGTGCCGCGCGCCGTGTCCCACTCGGATTCCAGGATGAGGGAGTCGCCGCGATAGCGGCGCCGGTCGGCCGCGGGCGGCTCGGCGTGTTCGGGATGGGCGGGGCCCACCCGCCAGAATCCGTGTTCGTCGGTGCCGAGCAGCCCGGCAAAGACGGCATGGGAGTCGAAGCGCGGCAGACACAGCCAGTCCGCCGTGCCGTCCCGGCAGACCAGTGCGGCGGTCTGCATGTCCCCGATGAGTGCGTAATCCTCGATGCGCCCGGCCACGTGCATCTCCAGTCGAACGGCCACGTCCGCCCCTCGGGGCGCTTACTAGCGGTCAAGGGTCGCTGACGAGCCTAGGCTCGGGTTGAAGTCGGGGATATCGCTTTTGGCCTGTGTCACCCGTCGCCCACCACCACCTGCTCAAATGAGCGCGCCCCTGCGCGTTGCTCGGTAAAGCGAGTGTCCGAGCAGGATACGACGCACCGGGGGGTTCCGCGTGGTGGTCTCGACAACCGGGCTGTGCCGAACGGGTGGGCCAAGAGTGAACCGCTGGTGAGGCGAGGTGACAGAGTGATCGCGCGTGGCCGGGCGCGGGCCCCGGCTGTCGCTGATACCCTGGTACCCCGTGGACCGGTGGCCGGCCTGTGTGACGCAGGAGCCCCGCAACCGCAGCGACGGCGACCCCCGGATGACCGGGAGGACCCGCCGGTACGCACCTCACCCTCGCGACCACGGGAGCCCCCTCTTGGCGATGCCGCCCAAATCCATGACGACCAAGCACATCTTCGTCACCGGGGGTGTCGCCTCCTCCCTCGGCAAGGGCCTGACGGCCTCCAGCCTGGGTGCGCTGCTCAAGGCTCGGGGCCTCAGGGTCACGATGCAGAAGCTCGACCCCTATCTGAACGTCGACCCGGGCACGATGAACCCCTTCCAGCACGGCGAGGTGTTCGTCACCAACGACGGTGCCGAGACCGACCTGGACATCGGTCACTACGAGCGCTTCCTCGACGTCGATCTCGACGGCTCCGCGAACGTCACCACCGGGCAGGTCTACTCCCAGGTGATCGCCAAGGAGCGGCGCGGCGAGTACCTGGGCGACACCGTCCAGGTCATCCCGCACATCACCAACGAGATCAAGCACCGCATCCGCCGGATGGCGACCGACGACGTCGACGTCGTGATCACCGAGGTCGGCGGCACCGTCGGCGACATCGAGTCGCTGCCGTTCCTGGAGACCGTCCGCCAGGTCCGCCACGAGGTCGGCCGGGACAACGTCTTCGTCGTCCACATCTCGCTGCTGCCCTACATCGGCCCCTCCGGCGAGCTGAAGACCAAGCCGACCCAGCACTCCGTCGCCGCCCTGCGCAACATCGGCATCCAGCCCGACGCCATCGTGCTGCGCGCCGACCGCGATGTGCCGATCGCCATCAAGCGCAAGATCTCCCTGATGTGCGATGTGGACGAGGCGGCCGTCGTCGCGGCCATCGACGCCAAGTCCATCTACGACATCCCCAAGGTCCTGCACACCGAGGGCCTGGACGCCTATGTCGTCCGCAAGCTCGATCTGCCGTTCCGCGATGTGGACTGGTCGACCTGGGACGATCTGCTGGACCGGGTGCACAACCCCGACCACGAGGTCACCGTCGCGCTGGTCGGCAAGTACATCGACCTGCCGGACGCCTATCTCTCGGTGACCGAGGCGCTCCGCGCCGGAGGCTTCGCCAACCGGGCGCGGGTGACGGTCAAGTGGGTCACCTCCGACGACTGCAAGACGCAGGCCGGGGCCGCCCGCCAGCTCTCCGACGTGGACGCGATCTGCATCCCCGGCGGCTTCGGCGACCGGGGCGTCAGCGGCAAGGTCGGCGCGATCCAGTACGCCCGCGAGAACAAGATCCCGCTGCTCGGCCTCTGTCTGGGCCTCCAGTGCATCGTGATCGAGGCGGCCCGCAACCTCGCGGGGATCTCCGACGCCAACTCCACCGAGTTCGACGCCGCCACCGTCCACCCGGTGATCTCCACCATGGAGGAGCAGCTCGCCTATGTGGAGGGCGCGGGCGACCTCGGCGGCACCATGCGGCTCGGCCTCTACCCGGCCAAGCTCGCCGAGGGCTCCATCGTCCGCGAGGTCTACGGCGACCAGCCGTATGTGGAGGAGCGCCACCGCCACCGCTACGAGGTGAACAACGCCTACCGCGCCGAGCTGGAGAAGAAGGCGGGCATCGTCTTCTCCGGGACCAGCCCCGACAACAAGCTGGTCGAGTACGTCGAGTACCCGCGCGAGGTGCACCCCTACCTGGTCGCCACCCAGGCGCACCCGGAGCTGTGCTCCCGCCCGACCCGCCCGCACCCGCTCTTCGCCGGTCTGGTGAAGGCCGCCGTGGAGCGCAAGTCGGGTCAGTGACGCCCACGCGTTAACGTTGATCGGGGTACGGGCCGGTTCATCGGTCCGTACCCCGATCTACTGCGGGAGGACCCCCACTCATGGACAGCGCCAGGGCCGTCGAGGACACCCCCGAGGAGTGGCCGGTCGTCGCGACCGCCACCCCCTTCCAGGGCAACAAGACCAGTGTCCGTACCGATGATGTGGTCATGCCCGACGGCTCGGTCGTCCGCCGTGACTACCAGGTGCACCCCGGGTCGGTCGCCGTCCTCGCCCTCGACGGCGAGGGCCGGGTGGTGGTGCTGCGCCAGTACCGGCACCCCGTACGGCAGCGGCTGTGGGAGATCCCGGCCGGACTGCTCGACATCCCGGGGGAGAACCCGCTGCACGCCGCACAGCGCGAGCTGTACGAGGAGGCGCACATCAAGGCCGAGAGCTGGCGGGTGCTCACCGATGTGTACACCACGCCCGGCGGCTGCGACGAGGCCGTACGGATCTTCCTCGCCCGGGAGCTCTCGACCGCCGAGGGCGAGCGGTACGAGGTCTCCGAGGAGGAGGCCGACATGGAGCAGGCCCGGGTGCCGCTGACCGAGCTGGTACGGGGCGCGCTCGCCGGGGAGCTGCACAACACCTGCCTGGTGGTGGGGGCGCTGTCGGCCGCCGCCGCGCTGGCCGGCGAGGGCTTCGACGCGCTGCGCCCGGCGGAGGCGCCCTGGCCCGCCCGCCCCTTCGACGCCTGATGGCCTTCGCCTGAGGACCTTCGAGGTCTGAGGACCTTCGCCTGAGGGCCTTCGACTCCTGATACGGCTCCCGATGCGGCTCCTGACGGCCGGCCGCCTTCATGCGCTCAGGGGAGCGCGGGCCTCCGCGCTTGGCCCGTTCGGATGCCCATCAGTCCGATGATCTTTCTATCGCACTGATCCGATCAGGCGATATGCCGGACATGCTCACACCGTTTCGTCGCAGAGAGTGAACTACGCTCGGAACGCCCGTACGGACCCGCTGCGGGCTCGTAGTGTGCGCGGACTGGACGGGAGCGTGGCCCGTGACGGATCAGGCGGTGGACTCGGACGACCGGCCCGGCGTGCCGCGGGGCCGGTTCTTCGGACGGCAGCGCGAGCTGAAGTCCCTTCAGGCCGACATCGAGCGGGCGGGCCTGGACACCATCGCGGGCCGCAAGGCCCCCCGGGCCCGGGTGCTGCTGATCGCCGGCCGCCCCGGCAGCGGACGGAGCGCGCTCGCCGGACAGCTCATCGGGCAGATCGCGGCCGGCTACCCCGACGGAGTGCTCTCCGCCCGGCTCACCGAGCCGGGCGGACGGCGCGTCCCCACCGAGGAGACCGCCCGGGAGCTGCTCGACGCGCTCGGCGTCCAGGGCCCGCCCGGCGCCGACGAGGACGAGCTCTCCCAGCTGCTGCGGGACACGCTCGCCGACCGCCGCGCCGTGCTCTTCCTCGATGACGCGGCCGACGCCGAGCAGGTCGATCCGCTGCTCCCCGACAACTGCGACTGTCTGGTCGTCGCGGTCTCCGGCGGCCCGCTGACCGGCATCCCCGACGTCCGGCCCTGCACCCTCGGCGGCATGGACCCCAAGGCGGCCATCGAGCTGCTCACCACCTACACCGGGTCCGTCCGGATCACCGTGGACCCGCAGGCCGCCGAGTCCGTCGCCGAGGAGTGCGCCGGGCTCCCCGCGGCCCTGGCCCTGGTCGGCGGCTGGCTGGCGGCCCGTCCGGTGCTCTCGGTCGCCGACGCCACCCGGCAGCTGCGGGCCCTGCCCGACGACGGCGAGCAGCCGAGGGCCGTCCGGCCGCTGGCCCGCGCCTTCCGGCTGCTGTACGAGTCCCTGCCGCCGTCCTCCGCCCGGCTGCTGCGGCTGCTCGCCCTCGCGCCCGCCGGGCTGGTCGACGCGCACACCGCCGCCGCGCTCGGCGGCTGCTCCGTGCCCGACGCCCAGGAGGCGCTGAAGGGGTTCGCGGCGGTCGGGCTGCTCCACCCGGAGCGGGACCGCCACCGGGTGCCGGGGGCCCTCGCCCCGCTGCTGCTCGCGCTGACCGAGACCGCCGACAAGCCCGCCGAGGTGCAGCTCGCGCGGGCCCGGATGCTGGAGCGGGCGGTACGGCTGCTCCAGTCCTGCCGTGCGATCACCGAGCCGGAGGGCTCGCCGGCCCGGGACGCGTTCGCCAGGATGCCGGCCGCCCTGCGGTTCGCGGATCCCGCCGCCGCCGGGGAGTGGCTCCGGTCACGGCAGTCGGCGCTGCTGGCCGCCGCGCGGGTCGCGGTCGAGGACGGCGAGCTGGACACCCTGGCCAGACGGCTGGTCTCCGCCCTGGTGCGGGCGCTGGCCGCGCACCGGGGCACCGAGGCGGCGGCCCCCGAGCTCTATGGGCTGCACCGGCTGGTGCTCTCGGTCGCCGAGCGCCGCGGACTCCACCGGGAGGTCGCCGCCGCCCTGCTCAATCTCGCCGATCTGGACGCGCGGACCGGGCGCACCGAGGAGGCGCTCGCCCGCTACCGGGCCGCGCTGGACGCCGGACGGGCCGCGCAGGACCCGTACGCCACCGGCCGCGCGATGGAATCCGTAGGCGGCGCGTACCAGGAGCTGGGCGACTGGCACCGGGCCGCCGACTGGTACGGCCGGGCGCTCGTCCAGCGCCAGGCCCGGGGGGAGCGTACGGACGAGGCACGGCTGTACGGGCGGCTGGGCGCCGTGCACACCTACGCGGGCCGGTACGGTGAGGCCCTGCGCAGCTGGCGTGCCGCGGTCGCGGGCTACCGCAGGGCGGGCGATCTGCCCGCCCAGGCCCGGGCGCTGAGCGAGGCGGCCCGGGTGCAGGAGTACGCCGGACGGCCGCAGGAGTCGCTCCACACCTGCCGGGAGGCGGTGGACTGGGCGCGGCGGGCGGGGGACCGCCGGCTCCAGGCGGCGCTCCAGTTGCGGCTGGCCGACACCCTGGAGCGCCTCGGCGATCCGGCCTCGGCCCGGCTGCACCGCGCGAGCGCCGACGGGCTTCTGGAGGTCGAGGACGCCCAGGACGCGGCGGCCGTACGGGGTAAGGAAGGCTCCAGCACCGGCTCAACCTACGAAATCCGTAGCGCCATGGCGGAAGATTAGTGGTTTGTAAGGCTAGACAGGGGGAATTCCTTCATTAAACTGGCTCCATTGCGCCATTTCCCTGGTGTCTACCGGTGTGCCGTGTGCGTCCGGTTATGTATGGAAAAACCCCCTATCCCCTGAGCCAAGGACCGTGATCGACGTGAAGGTCGGCATCCCCCGCGAGGTCAAGAACAACGAGTTCCGGGTGGCGATCACCCCCGCCGGTGTGCACGAGCTGGTGCGCAACGGCCATGAGGTCTTCGTCGAGCAGAACGCCGGAGTCGGCTCCTCGATCACGGACGACGAGTACACCGCCGCCGGTGCGCGCATCCTGTCCACCGCCGACGAGGTCTGGGCCACCGCCGATCTGCTGCTGAAGGTCAAGGAGCCGATCGCCGAGGAGTACCACCGCCTCCGCAAGGACCAGACCCTCTTCACCTACCTCCACCTGGCCGCCTCCCGTGAGTGCACGGACGCCCTGCTGGAGTCCGGCACCACCGCCATCGCCTATGAGACGGTCGAGACCGCGACCCGCGCGCTGCCGCTGCTCGCCCCCATGTCCGAGGTCGCGGGCCGCCTCGCCCCGCAGGTCGGCGCGTACCACCTGATGCGCTCGGCCGGCGGCCGGGGCATCCTCCCCGGCGGCGTCCCCGGTACGCACGCGGGCCGCGCCGTCGTCATCGGCGGCGGCGTCTCCGGCTGGAGCGCCGCTCAGATCGCCGTGGGCATGGGCTTCCACGTCACCCTGCTCGACCGGGACATCAACAAGCTCCGCGAGGCCGACAAGGTCTTCGGCACCAAGGTGCAGACGATCGTCTCCAACGCCTACGAGCTGGAGAAGGCCGTCGTCGAGGCCGACCTCGTCATCGGCGCGGTGCTCATCCCGGGCGCCAAGGCCCCGAAGCTGGTCACCAACGAGCTCGTCGCCAAGATGAAGCCCGGAAGTGTCCTTGTCGACATTGCGATCGACCAGGGCGGCTGCTTCGAGGACTCGCACCCCACCACCCACGCCGAGCCGACCTTCACGGTCCACAACTCGGTCTTCTACTGCGTCGCCAACATGCCGGGCGCGGTTCCGCACACCTCGACCTACGCGCTCACCAACGCCACGCTGCCGTACATAGTCGAACTGGCCAACCGCGGCTGGGCCGAGGCGCTGCGCCGCGACCCGGCGCTGGCGCTGGGCCTCAACACCCATGACGGCAAGGTCGTCTACGGCCCGGTCGCCGAGGCCCACGGACTGCCGCACACCGAGCTGACCTCGCTCATCGGCTGACGTCCGGCGACGGTCAACGCACACGTCAACATCGCGCCCCCGGCCGGATCTTGCCCAGCAAGGTCCGGCCGGACGTGTGTCCGGCAGCGCGCTCGGACGTTCAACTCGCCTTGAACGTAACCCTTCAACCGATTCGCACACCCCCGAAACCCCCCGGCCGACGCGGCTCCGGTCGGTCGTGCACCCTTGACAGAAGGGTGTTCCGTCGCCGACACATCGGGCCGGGTCCGGCGGATTGTGTTGCTGCGGAGCGGTGACACGCCATAGAGTCGCCAACCGTCGGCATGGTGCCACGCTGACCTATCGATAAAGTCCTGGTCACGTCCAAGGAGGTAAGACGACTTGTGAATGAGTCGACATTTACTCCCGGAGGTGGTCACGCGGTGTCGCCTGTACGGGGGCCCAGCAGGGCGACCGGGCTGGACGCTGTCGGCTCCGTAGCTGTCCGGACCTTCGCGACACGCCAGGACACCACGCACATGACGACAGCCCACACGATGAAGATGACGGACGGCCAACACGTGAACGCCACGGCCGGCAACGAGAGTGGCCGAGAGTCCACCCACTTCGCCGCCTACGAGGAAGTCCCCGAGGGGCACTTCTACGACCCCGACGCCGAATACGAGCCCGATCCCGAGTACGCGGCCACCCTCGCCCCCGACGCCGCGCGCCAGCGCCGCGAACGGATCGGCCCCACCGGTCGGCCCCTGCCGTACTTCCCGATCCCGGGACCGCTGACCGACCACGGCCCCGCGAAGATCATCGCGATGTGCAACCAGAAGGGCGGCGTGGGCAAGACCACGTCGACCATCAATCTGGGCGCGGCGCTCGCCGAGTACGGACGGCGTGTCCTGCTCGTCGACTTCGACCCGCAGGGAGCCCTGTCGGTCGGCCTCGGCGTGAATCCGATGGAGCTCGACCTCACCGTCTACAACCTGCTCATGGAGCGGGGCATGTCGGCCGACGAGGTGCTGCTGAAGACCGCGGTCCCCAACATGGACCTGCTGCCCAGCAACATCGACCTGTCGGCCGCCGAGGTCCAGCTCGTCAGCGAGGTCGCGCGCGAGTCCACCCTCCAGCGGGCGCTGAAGCCGCTGCTGTCGGAGTACGACTACATCGTGATCGACTGTCAGCCCTCGCTGGGTCTGCTCACGGTCAACGCGCTCACCGCGGCGCACAAGGTGATCGTGCCGCTGGAGTGCGAGTTCTTCGCCCTGCGCGGGGTCGCGCTGCTGACCGAGACCATCGAGAAGGTCCAGGAGCGGCTCAACCCCGAACTGGAGCTGGACGGCATCCTCGCCACGATGTACGACTCGCGCACCGTGCACAGCCGTGAGGTGCTGGCACGAGTGGTGGAGGCGTTCGACGACCACGTCTACCACACGGTCATCGGGCGCACCGTGCGCTTCCCGGAGACCACGGTCGCCGGAGAGCCGATCACCACCTACGCGTCGAACTCGGTCGGCGCCGCCGCCTACCGCCAGCTCGCCAGGGAGGTGCTCGCCCGGTGTCACGCCGAGTGAGTCTGCCCGGGGCCGACGAGCTGTTCCGGACCACCGGTGGGATGGCGCTCC
>NZ_VCLA01000188.1:7417-28391 GCF_009600885.1 Streptomyces jumonjinensis | reverse complement strand
CGCGGGTCCGTGGTGCTCGGTGTGCGAAGTCCGGGTCGCGGGTCCGTGCTGCTCAGAGTGCGTAGTCCGGGTCGCGGGTCCGTCCGTCGCGTACGACGATCTCCCGGTCCGAGTAGGCGGCGACCCGCGGCTCATGGGTGACCAGCACGACGGCGGCGTTCGTGGTCCGCGCCGCCTCGGTCAGCAGCTCCATCACTCGCTCGCCGCTGTAACTGTCCAGCGCTCCGGTCGGCTCGTCGGCGAACACCACCCGGGGCGAGGTGACCAGCGCGCGGGCGACCGCGACCCGCTGGCCCTGGCCGCCGGAGACCTCCCCGGGGCGCTGGCCGCCGATGCCCGCGACCTCCAGCCGCTCCAGCCACTGGGCCGCGGTCGCCTCGGCCGCCCTGCGCCGCACCCCGGCCAGCCGCAGCGGCAGCGCCACATTCTCCGTACAGGTCAGCTCCGGCACCAGCTGGCCGAACTGGAAAACGAAGCCGAACTCCGTACGCCGCAGCGCGCTGCGCTCCCGGTCCGTGAGCGCGGTGAGATCGCGTCCGGCGTAGCGGACGGTGCCCGACTCCGGCGGGACGATCCCGGCGAGACAGTGCAGCAGGGTCGATTTACCGGAGCCGGAGGGGCCGAGGACGGCGACGACCTCGCCCGGGTGGATCGAGAAGGAGGCCCCGTCCAGGGCGGTGGTGCGGCCATAGCTCTTGTGCAGGTCCTCGGCGACGAGGAGAGAGCCCGCGGGGATCATCGGCGGGGTTCCTTCCGGGGGCGGGCGGGCCGTACGGGGGTCATATGCCGGTCTCCTTCTCCCGCGCCGCTCGCGAGGAGTCCGGCAGCGTGCCCAGCTCCGCCGCCAGCCGCTCCAGCCGCGCCGAGGTCAGCTCCAGCCAGCGCAGATCCGCCTCCAGATGGAACAGGGCGTGATCGCAGATGAGCTGGTCGGCGAGATCGCCCCTGTGCTTGCGCTGGGTCAGGATCCGCATCAGCCGCAGATGCTCCGCCCGCTGGAGGTCCAGCAGTTCGGCCGCGGACCGTCCGGTGAGCAGTGCCAGTACGACCTTGGTGTACAGCGTCGACTGAAGATAGGGCTCGGGTCTCTCGGGCTGCGCGAGCCAGTGGGAGACATCGGTGATCCCGGCCTCGGTGATGGCGTAGCGCTTGCGCTCGGGGCCGCCGCCGGCCTCGATGCCGTCCACTTCGACCAGCCCGTTCTTCAGCAGCCGGGACATGGTCGAGTAGACCTGCCCGTAGTGCAGCGGCCGGTCGTGCCCGAACTTCTCGTCGAAGGCGCGCTTGAGGTCGTAACCATGGCGCGGTCCGGCTTCCAGGAGCGCGAGGAGGGTGTGACCGATCGACATGTCCAGCACTGTACGTGGTGGGAATCCGGCCCCGTGCGGGGATGTACGGGAGGACTCGCGTCCCGGGGCGCGAGTCCTCCCCTGCCGTCAGGGGGCGTCCGGCGGCGGTGCGGCCGGCTTCGGCGGCCGGCCCCGCTTGGCGATCGGCGCCACACCGCCGGGCAGCCGCCCGGACTCCGCCAGCGCCCGCCTCAGCAGAAACTCGATCTGCGCGTTGGCGCTCCGCAGTTCGTCCGAGGCCCACCGTGCCAGAGCCTCGTACACCACCGGGTCGAGCCGCAGCAGTACCTGTTTGCGCTCCGGCGGGGGCGTCACTGGTAGAGGGTGCCCGTGTTGAGGACCGGCTGGGCCGAGCGGTCGCCGCAGAGCACCACCAGCAGATTGGAGACCATCGCGGCCTTGCGCTCCGGGTCCAGGTCCACGATGTCGCGCTCGGCGATCCGGGCGAGGGCCTCCTCGACCATGCCCACGGCGCCGTCCACGATCTGCCGCCGGGCCGCGACCACCGCGCCCGCCTGCTGGCGCTGGAGCATCGCGGAGGCGATCTCCGGGGCGTAGGCGAGGTGGGTGAAACGGGACTCGACGATATGGACGCCGGCGGCCTCGACCCGGGCGTGCAGCTCCGCCGCGAGCTTCTCGGTGATTTCCTCGGCGTTGCCGCGCAGCGAGAGACCGCCCTCGTCATGGGCGTCGTAGGGGTACTCGATGGCGATGTGCCGCACCGCGGCCTCGGTCTGGGTGGAGACGAACTCCACGAAGTCGTCCACCTCGAAGAGCGCCTGCGCGGTGTCCTCGACCCGCCACACCACCACGGCGGCGAGCTCGATCGGGTTGCCGTACGCGTCGTTCACCTTGAGCACCGCGGTCTCGTGGTTCCGCACCCGGGTGGAGATGGTCTCCCGCGAGGTGAGCGGATTGACCCAGCGCAGTCCGTCGGTGCGGCTCGTGCCCCGGTAGCGGCCGAAGAGCTGGACCACCCGGGCCTCGCCGGGCGAGACGTTGTTGAGCCCGCACATCGCGAGGAACGCGGCGACGCCGACGACCGATCCGGTCAGGATCATGGCGACCTTGAGGCCGGTCGCGGAGACCACCACCCCCAGGAAGACGAGCAGACCGCCGAGGGCCAGCCCGACGAGCCCCAGCAGCAGGGCGAGTCCACCGCCGATGTTGCGCGCCGGGAACTCGGTGATCCTCTCCCGCTCCGCTCTCCCTCGCACCGGCGTCTCCGGTATGCCGTCTGCCGTCATCGCGCCGTGGGTGGCGGTCATGGTGCTCCCCCGTCATCTCTGGGCCCATGGCCCGGCTGCTCCCGATGGGATCCATCGGGTCGCTAGCTCTTGGCTAGCAATCTGATTACACATTATCGGATGTCGCCACCTTCTGCCGCCGCCCGCCATGGGGTGGTTTCACGAGTGAGGTGCTGATTGTCACGTCGGGAAAATCCCTATGGATCGACTTTTGTCGGAGCGAGCGGTGTTATTTTTCTGAGCTCCCCCTGGTCGCTTTCCGTGGCTCGCGCCCATGGTCCGAACCGCCTGTGGTCCGAACCGCCTGTGGTCCGAACCGCCTGTGGTCCGGACTGCCTGTCGTCCGGACCGCCCCTGGTCCGAACCGTCTCGGGGACGCGGGAACACCGAGAGCGGGCGGCGGCACCGGACCTACGGCGTCGGCGGACGAGACCGAAGAACCGAAGAGCGGAGCGGAACGAGCGATGGGCCGAGCGGAGGCGCGACGGGCGCGGGAGCGCGAGACGCGGAATGCCAGGAAGGCCGGCAAGGCCGGCAGAGCCGGCCAGCTCAAGGGCGTGCGGCGCTTCTTCACCTGGAAGAAGGTCCTCGGCACCTTCACCGGCCTCTGTCTGCTCGTCATAGGCGCGTTCTACGCCGTCTATGTGATGACGCCCGTGCCCGAGGCCAATGCCGAGGCCAAGCTCCAGAGCAATGTCTACAAGTACAGCGACGGCTCGATCCTCGCCCGTACCGGCAAGCTCAACCGCGAGATCGTCCCGCTGTCGGAGATACCCAGGGACGTCCAGCTCGCCTTTGTCGCCGCGGAGAACAAGAGCTTCTTCAAGGACTCCGGGGTCGACCTCAAGGGCACCGCCCGCGGGCTGCTCAACACCGTCATGGGCAAGGGCAAGCAGGGCGGCTCGACCATCACCCAGCAGTACGTCAAGAACTACTACCTCAGCCAGGACCAGACCCTCAGCCGCAAGCTCAAGGAACTGGTGATCTCCCTCAAGGTCGACGGGGAGAAGAGCAAGGACGAGATCCTCGCCGGTTACATCAACACCAGCTACTACGGGCGCGGGGCCTATGGCATCCAGGCCGCCGCCCAGGCTTATTACGGTGTCGACGCCGCCGAGCTGACCCTCGCCCAGGGCGCGTATCTCGCGGCCCTGCTCCAGGCCCCCAACCAGTACGACTGGGCCATCGCCTCCGAGAAGGGCAAGGCGATGGCGACCGACCGCTGGCACTACACGCTGAAGAACATGGTCGAGGAGGGCTGGCTGGAGGAGTCCGCCCGCGCCGAGCTGGAGTTCCCCGTACCCGATGCTCCCAAGGCCGCCCCCGGCATGGAGGGGCAGACCGGCTATCTGGTGGAGGCGGCCAACGCCGAGCTGGCGGCCCAGGGCATCAGCGAGGAGGACATCGAGGCCGGCGGCTGGACGATCACCCTCAACATCGACAAGAAGCGCCAGCAGGCGCTGGAGCAGGCCGTCGACCAGGAGCTGGAGGCGAAGCTCGACCGCACGGGCGACAAGAAGCACGCCACCGTCCAGGCGGGCGCCACCTCCGTGGACCCGGAGACCGGAGAGGTCGTCGCCCTCTACGGCGGCACCGACGCCACCGAGCACTGGCTCTCCAACGCCACCCGCCGCGACTACCAGCCCGCGTCGACGTTCAAGCCCGTGGTGCTGGCCTCCGCCCTGGAGAACGAGGCGGTGACCCAGGACGGCGACCCCATCACCCTGAACACGATCTACGACGGCGACAGCAGACGTCCGGTCGAGGGCAGCGACACCCCCTTCGCGCCCGAGAACATCAACGACCAGCACCATGGGCCGATCACCGTCCAGGAGGCCACCGACAACTCGGTGAACTCCGTCTACGCGCAGATGATCGTCGATGTGACCCCCGCCGAGACCAAGAAGACGGCGCTCGCCATGGGGATGGAGGACGGCGCCGGCTGGCCGGAGCGGCCCGCCATGTCGCTGGGCACGATGAACGCCTCCACCTGGGACATGGCCGGGGTGTACGCCACCCTCGGCAACCACGGCAAGAAGGTCGCCCCGACCATCGTGAAATCCGCCGAGCACCAGCTCCGCGAGCCCGTGCTGAAGGACGCCGTGGGCGGCCAGGCCATCAGCCGGGAGACCGCGGACACCGTCACCGCGGCGCTGCGGAGCGTCGTCGAGAAGGGCTCGGGCCAGGCGGCTGCGGGCGGCTACCAGGCCGCAGGCAAGACCGGCACCTCGGAGAACAACAAAACGGCCTGGTACGCGGGGTACACGCCCAAGCTGGTGACCGTCGTCGGCCTCTTCGGCGAGAAGCCGGACGGTACCGGCCAGGTCACCCTGACCGACACGATCAACGAGGGCCGCGCCAACGGCGGCGGCATCCCGGCCGGCATCTGGAAGGCGTACACCTCCGCCGCGCTCGGCGCGGACGCGGGCGCGGCGTTCGACCTGGAGGTCAAGGAGCCCGCGGCGCCCCAGCCGCCCCCCTCCGCTCCGCAGTCCGTCGCCCCGTCGCCCTCCACGGACGCGCCCGCGCCGCCGCCGGAGCCCGAGCCGGACCCCTCCACCTCGGCCTCGACCTCCCCGTCGCCCTCCACGACGGAGTCGGCCGACCCTTCGCCGTCCCAGAGCAGCAGCTCCGCGCCCCGGCCGAGCCAGTCGTCACCGTCCTCGCCCGCCCAGCCGGGCAGACCGGCGGAGCAGGGCGGATACGGCTTCAGGCCCTGACGGGCGGTCCTCCGGCAGCCGCCGATGCGAACGGCACCCGCGGTCCCATGCGTACGGCGCCCGCGGTCCCATGCGTACGGCGCCCGCGGTCCCGGTGGTGAAACCGGGACCGCGGGCGCCGTCGTGTCAGCGCTCAGCGCTCAGCCTTCACAGACCTCCATTGACCTTCTTGGCGATCCGGTCGCCGATGTCCTGGTCGATATTGCGCCAGTACTCGAACGCCCGGTCGAGAATCGGCCGGGTCACTCCCTGCTTCAGATGCCCGGCGACATTCGAGACCAGCCGCTCCCGGGCCGCGTCGTCGAGCACCTCACGGACCTGGGTGCCCGCCTGGCCCCAGTCGTCGTCCTCGGCGTGCAGCGTGTAGGCCGCGTGCACCATCTCGCCCTCGCTGTACCAGCCCGCCGTCTTGCCGTAGTGCGCCACATCCGCCGCCGGGCCGCCGAAGGAGTTCGGCGCGTACGGCATCGAGGCGTTCGACGGCACATACCGCATCGGGCCGTCCTTCGCGTAGGAGTTCACCGCGGAGTGCGGGCGGTTGGGCGGCAGCTGGGCGTAGTTCGGGCCGATCCGGTACCGGTGGGTGTCCGGGTACGAGAACAGCCGCCCCAGCAGCATCTTGTCCGGCGAGGGGCCGATCCCGGGCACCAGATTGGAGGGCTCGAAGGCGGCCTGCTCGATATGGACGAAGTAGTCCTCCGGGTTCCGGTTGAGGGTCATCCGGCCCACATCGATCAGCGGGTAGTCGCCGTGCGGCCACACCTTGGTCAGATCGAAGGGGTTGAAACGGTAGTCCGGCGCGTCGTCGAAGGGCATGATCTGCACCTTCAGGCTCCAGCTCGGCGCGTCGCCGGACTCGATCGCCCGGTGCAGATCGCGGCGGTGCACGTCCGCGTCGGTCCCGGCCAGCTCATCGGCCTCCGCCTGGGTGAGGAAGTCGACGCCCTGGTCGGTCTTGAAGTGGTACTTCACCCAGAACTTCTCGCCGCCCGCGTTCAGCCACATATAGGTGTGCGAGCTGTAGCCGTTCATGTAGCGGTACGACTTCGGGATGCCCCGGTCGCCCATGAGCCAGGTGACCATATGGGCGGACTCCGGGGAGAGGGTCCAGAAATCCCACTGCATCTCGTTGTTGCGCAGCCCGGTGGCCGGATGGCGCTTCTGCGAGTGGATGAAGTCGGAGAATTTGGTCGCGTCACGGATGAAGAAGATCGGCGTGTTGTTGCCGACCATGTCGTAGTTGCCCAGCTCCGTGTAGAACTTCAGCGCGAACCCGCGCGGGTCCCGCCAGGTGTCCGGGGAGCCCTGTTCACCCGCGACCGTCGAGAAGCGGGCCAGCATGTCGGTGCGCTGGCCCGGCTGGAAGAGGGACGCCTTGGTGTACTGGCTGACGTCCTCGGTGACTTCGAAGAAGCCGTACGCTCCCGCTCCCTTGGCATGGACCACCCGCTCGGGGACCCGTTCCCGGTTGAACTGGGCCATCTTCTCGATCACATAGTGATCCTGGAGCAGCATCGCGCCGTCGGGTCCGACGGTGAGCGAATGCTCGTCGCTCTCCACCGGAACACCGGCGTTGTTCGTGGTGTACGGCACCTTGCGGGATGTCTCGGTCACGAGCGTCCTCCCGTCCATGGGGGTGCGGATGTGGTCGCTTCGGCCGCGTACCCCCGTCAACTCCGCCGACACTCTGTCGGCAACATATGGACGGATTCCGGCCCTGGACGCGGTACGGGCACGGCGGCACCCCACGCCGGACGGCGTAGGGCGTCTCACCGTGCCCGTAGGCATACGCTCCGCGGTCAGGGTCGGGTCAGGGTCGGGTCAGTGCTGGGTCAGGGCCGGGTGGGCAGCTCGAACCAGACCACCTTTCCGCTGGACAGCCGGGTCGCCCCCCATCTCCTCGCCAGCCGGTTGACCAGGAAGAGACCCCGGCCGCCCTCGTCGGTGTCCCGTGCCTTGCGCTGCCGGGGCAGCTGCGGGGAGTCGTCGCCGACCTCGCAGCGCAGTACGTCCGTACGGAGCAACCGCAGCGTCACCGGCCGTTCCGCATACCGCACGGCATTGGTGACCACCTCGCTGACCAGCAGTTCCACCCCGTCGCTGAGCTCCTCCAGACCCCAGCGGGAGAGCGCCCTGCGGGCCAGCCTGCGGGCCCGGCCCGGCGCGGCGTCCTCCGGTTCGAGGAACCAGTAGGCGACGTCGCTGGGGGCGATCCCGTCGAAACGGGCCGCCAGCAGCGCGATGTCGTCGTCCCGGTCGCCCGGACCGAGCATGTCCAGGACGTCGTCGCAGAGCGCCTCCAGCGGGGGCGAGTGGTCCGGCCCGGTGAGCTGAGCGGCGGCGGCGAGCCGCTCCCGCAGCTGCTCGATGCCGGTCCACACATCCCGCAGCCGGGACTCGACCAGGCCGTCCGTGTACAGCAGCAGGGTCGCGCCCGCGGGGGCGTCCAGCTCCACGGCCTCGAAGTCGACCCCGCCGACCCCGATCGGCGCTCCGGGCGGCACCCGCAGCACCTCGGCCCGCCCGCCCAGATGCAGCAGCACCGGCGGCGGGTGACCCGCGTTGGCGATGGTGATCCGGTGCGAGACCGGGTCGTACACCGCGTACATACAGGTCGCCATCCGGTCCGTGCCCAGCCGCTGGGCCTGCTCGTCCAGATGGTGGAGGACCTCCTGCGGCGGCAGATCCAGACCGGCCAGGGTCTGGGCCGTGGTCCGCAGCTGGCCCATGATCGCGGCCGAGGTCATCGAGTGGCCCATGACATCGCCCACGACCAGCGCCACCCGGCTGCCGGGCAGCGGAATCGCGTCGTACCAGTCGCCGCCCACCCGCGCGGTCTCGGCCGCGGGCAGATAGCGCGAGGCCAGCCGTACGCCGGTCGGCTGCGGCAGCGAGTCCGGCAGCATGGTGCGCTGGAGCTCGTCCGCGATATACGCCTCACGGCCGTACAGCACGGCCTTGTCGATCCCGAGCGCCGTATGCGTCGCGAGCTGGGCGGCGACCAGCAGGTCGTTGGGCTCGAACGCGGGCCGGTCGGGCCGCCGGAGGAAGACGGCGGCGCCGATCACCCGCCGGCGTCCGCGCAGCGGGGCGAGGATGGCGCGATGGCCGCCCGGCACCGTCCGGTCCGCGCCCAGCAGCTCGGGCAGCGCGGCACGGGCCGCCGCCGAGTCGCCGAAGACGGGCCGCACCCCGCGCAGCACCTCCGACAGCGCTCCGCCCGCCCGCACCTCGCACAGCTCGGCCGCCGGGGTGAGGTCGTTGTGCGGATCGACGACGGAGATGGGCGCCATGGCCCCGAAGTCGGCGGTGTCCTCCGCTAAACGCAGCCGGTCGGTACGGCGCAGCCGTAGCACGAAGGGGGTGACCGGGCGCTCGTCGCCCACCGGCAGCGGATCGCGCAGATAGACCAGGATCGCGTCGGAGAACGTGGGCACCGTCGCCCGGCAGAGCCCCAGCACGATCTCGTCCAGGTCTATGCCGCGGGCGATCCGGCGGGTCGCGGCGCCGACGAAACGCAGTCTGTCCCCTTCGCGCCGGGCCGTCGCCGCGAGGTCCGCGAGGTCCTGCGGCGGCCCGTTGGGCGTGGGGACGGCCGGCCCGGGCACGGCCGGGGACCCGGCCGCCTCGGCCCTCGGCCGGGTGCGTTCCTGCGGCCGGGCAGCCAAGGGCTGCCGGCCTTCGTGGGAGGTGGGCTGCTCCGTCACGCGTGGGCTTCCGTCCGTCTGGGCCGGGTGTGCGATGCGAACGCCTCGTGAGGCGGTATACCCGCTCTGCGGGTGGCGTCGACAGGGTGGCGGGCATCCGGCACGGCTCCACCCCCTAGAAGTGACTCGTGATGACTTACGGTCAGGTCCGTTGCTGCGCTCAATGGTTACCGAACACCTGCCGAACGGCGCAGTCCCGCGGACGACGATCCTACGTTTGCCCCCAGGGGGCGTATCAAGAGTCTCATGACGCCGTATGCGCCGGAACGTGTTCCTCGACGGGAGTCGGACATCTTGCGCGCGGGGGAGGGGACGGCGAGGGGGCCGGGGCGCGGGCGCGCGGCGGCCGGCGCGGCCGGGGCGGCGCTCATGACGCCAGCCGCTCGGGGGTGCTGCCCCAATCCGGGGGAAGCTCCGGAACGCGCCAGCCGGGATCCGGCCGCCAGTGCTCCCAGCCGTCCGAGAACGGCGCTCCCCAGGCGCTGATGACCTCCACCGCGGCCTGCCCCGCCGCCCGCACCCGGCGGGCCTTCGCGGGGCTGATCAGGCCCGCCCGCTGGGCCTCGGCGAACTCGTCCTCGTCGCGCCAGAGCCAACTGCGGTCGGGGTAGACCGAGATGTCCAGAAAATGATCCTCGGAGTCGATACCGCCAGCCCATCGGGTGCGTGGCTCCTCCAGGTTGACGTACCAGCTCTTGAACTCCCAGCCGGCCCCCCAGAACAGCCAGACCGACCAGGGTTCGCCGGGCCGGGCCAGCTTGAGCACGCCACTGCCGAACCAGCGGTCGCGCATCACCGTACGCGGCGCGGTGTAGCGGGTGGCCAGCGGCTGCTGGTGGACGGGAGTGCCGTCCGCGAGCACCGGCTTGACGCACTCGGTGCCCGGCGCCATCCACACCGCGAGTATCTCCTCGGTGTCCTGGACGACGGTCACCGGGCGGCAGATCTGGACGCGCCGGCCCGCCAGGTCCGGGGCCTGGCCGCGATAGCGCCAGAGGATATGGTCCCCGGGCGTCCAGCGTTCAATGCGTTCCGTGCCTGTCATGAGCAGATTTTAGGAGTACGGTCCCGATCGCGCAGCGATCCCGCTCATGGACGCGTCATCCGGAGTACGTCCAGGGCCTCGTCGAGCTGCTCCAGGGTGAGGTCGCCGCGTTCCACGTACCCCGAGTCCAGGACGGTCTCGCGGATCGTGCGGCGCTCGGCGAGCGACCTCTTGGCGACCTTGGCGGCCTCCTCGTAGCCGATGTACTTGTTGAGCGGGGTGACCACGGACGGCGAGGACTCGGCGTACTCCCGGGCCCGTTCGGCGTTGGCGGTGATGCCGTCGACCGTGCGGTCCGCGAACAGCCGGGAGACGGCGGACAGCAGCCGGACGGACTCCAGCAGATTCTTCCCGATCACCGGGAGCATCACATTGAGCTCGAAGTTCCCGGCGGCTCCGGCGACGGCGACGGCGGTGTCGTTCCCGGTCACCTGGGCGGCGACCATCAGCACCGCCTCCGGGATCACCGGGTTGACCTTGCCCGGCATGATCGAGGAACCGGGCTGGAGGTCGGGGATGTTGATCTCGGCGAGCCCGGTGCGGGGGCCGCTCGCCATCCAGCGCACATCGTTGGCGATCTTGGTCAGCGATACGGCGATGACGCGCAGCTGGCCGGAGGTCTCCACCAGGGCGTCCCGGGCGCCCTGCGCCTCGAAGTGGTCGCGGGCCTCGGTCAGCGGCAGCCCGGTCGTGCGGGCGATCTCGGCGATCACGGCCGGGGAGAAGCCGGGCGGGGTGTTGATGCCGGTGCCCACCGCGGTCCCGCCGAGCGGCAGTTCGGCGAGCCTGGGCAGGGCGGACCGGAGCCGCTCGACGCCGTAGCGGATCTGGGCCGCGTACCCCCCGAACTCCTGCCCGAGGGTGACCGGGGTGGCGTCCATCAGATGCGTACGGCCGGACTTGACCACCTCGGCGAACTCGGCGGACTTGCGCTCCAGGGACGCGGCGAGATGCTCCAGCGCCGGGATGAGATCGCCCGTGACGGCGGCGGTGGCGGCGATGTGGATGGAGGAGGGGAAGACGTCGTTGGACGACTGGGAGGCGTTGACATGGTCGTTGGGGTGGACCGGTCGGCCCAGCCGCTCGGCGGCGAGCGTCGCCAGCACCTCATTGGCGTTCATGTTCGACGACGTGCCGGAGCCGGTCTGGAAGACGTCGACCGGGAAGTGCTCGTCCCAGCGGCCCCCGGCGACCTCGGCGGCGGCCCCGGCGATCGCGTCCGCGATGTCCGCGTCGAGCACCCCGAGCTCCGCGTTGACCCGGGCGGCGGCGCCCTTGATCCGGGCGAGCGCCTCGATATGGGCCCGCTCCAGCCGCTGTCCGGAGACCGGGAAGTTCTCCACGGCCCGCTGGGTCTGGGCCCGCCATTTGGCGTGCGCGGGGACCCTGACCTCGCCCATGGAGTCGTGCTCGGTGCGGTAGTCGTCGCCGTCGGTCATGGCTCTGCTGTCCCTCCTGACTGGGTTGACCGGGTTCCGGCGGGGCCGGGCCCGTCGACGAGTTGAGCTCTTCTTCTGCCGTGGCTATTCCCCTCTGCGCTACCGGCCAGTAAATACCTGTCTCAACCACTCACCCAGGAGGCGCGATGAGACACACCCGACACCGGTGCCGCAGGACGGTCGCCACGGTCGCGGCACTGGCCGCGGGATTACTGGGGGCTGCGGTCCCCACGACGGCCACGGCGGCCTCGGCGGCCTCGGCGGCCGAGCCCAGGGGAGCCGTCTCCGTGCCGCTCCCGCCCGAGCTGGAGACCGTCCGCGCCGCCGAGGCCGAGAAGCTGTACGGCAACCCCGCCGAACGCCCGCTCGCCGAGCGCAGAACCGGGCTGATCTCGCTGGGCGACAGCGAGATCTCGGGCGAGGGCGTCGGCGCTTACGAACCCGGCACCGACGGGCCGCCGGGCAACTGGTGCCACCGCTCGCCCGAGGCCGCGATCCACCGGACCGGGATCGCGGCCGACGAGACGTACAACGTCGCCTGCTCCGGGGCGTACACCGGCAACATCCGCATCGGCGGCGGCAAGCAGTACGCCGATGAGCTGGTCCAGAGCGATCAGCTCGCCATCAAGGCGCGCAACACCCGCATCAAGATGATCCTGCTGGTGGCGGGCGCCAACGACGATCTCCAGTTCTCCCCGGTGATGACCGACTGCGTCACCCGCTATGTCACCCTTCAGGGCCCCTGTGAGCAGAAGTACGCGTCCGGCTGGCAGGCGCGGGTGGACGCCCTGGTCCCCAAGGTCGAGGGCACCGTCCGCGATCTGCGCACGGTGATGCGCGACGCCGGATACGCGGACGGCGACTACCAGCTGGTGGTGATGGGCTACCCGAGCCCGGTCGGACCGGACTTCCGGGACAACCCGAACTTCCCCGGAAAGCTCGCCTGCGGCGGTCTGGGCTACGACTCCGACACCGCCTGGGGCCGGAACGCGGCCGTGCCCGCCTTCGCGCGCGGGATGCGCGAGGCGGCCCGCGCCACCGGGGCGGTCTATCTCGACAACTCACGGCTCTTCCACGGCCATGAGGTCTGCACCGAGAACACCTGGGTACGGGGCCTGTACATCGACGTCACCCGCCTCCCCTGGGACGCCAACTCGGTCCGCCAGTCCTTCCACCCGAACGCGCGCGGCCACGCGGCCTTCGCGTCCTGTCTGACCCAGCTGTACGCCTCCGGGCTGCGCGAGGCGAGCTGCGCGGACACCGCCTCCACCGGGCGGCCGGTGCTGTACGCGGGGGCCTGGGACGACCTCTACCGCCCGCTGCGGAACGAGGCGACGGGCGGCTGCGCCGATGTGTCCGGCTCGGTGACCCGCAACGGGACCGAGGTGGTGGGCTGGGAGTGCCACGGCGGCCGTAACCAGGGGTGGTGGCACGACCGGGAGCGCGGCTCGCTCCACACCGAGCTGTCGCAGGACCGCTGTCTGGACGTGCCGCGCGCCGACTACCGGGCCGGGGCGGCCCTGATCGTCTGGGACTGCTCGGGGGCGGGGAACCAGCGCTTCGTCCGGGACGGCGGCACGATCCGCCCGGCGGAGGCGCGGGGGCTCTGTGTGACCCATGCCTCGGCACGGGAGGCGCTGCGGCTCCAGCCGTGCTCGGGGGCGGCGAGCCAGCGCTTCGCCTGAGGCGGGGGCGGGCGGGCGCCGGACGGGCCGAGTGCTTCGGCCCGTCCGGCGTCCGGGTGCGTCGCGGGACTCAGCCCAGACCGGGGCCCCGCACCGGAATGGCGGTGAAGGTGGGCGCGGGCGCAGGCTCGGTGAAGAAGTCGTTCCCCTTGTCGTCCACGACGATGAACGCGGGGAAGTCCTCCACCTCGATCCGCCAGACCGCCTCCATGCCCAGCTCCTCGTACTCCAGGACCTCCACCTTCTTGATGCAGTCCTGCGCCAGCCGCGCCGCGGGCCCGCCGATGGACCCCAGATAGAAGCCGCCGTGCGTCCCGCACGCCTCGGTGACCTGGCGCGAGCGGTTCCCCTTCGCCAGCATCACCTTCGAGCCGCCGGCCGCCTGGAACTGATCCACATACGAATCCATCCGCCCCGCCGTGGTCGGCCCGAACGAACCCGAGGCATACCCCTCCGGGGTCTTGGCGGGCCCGGCGTAGTACACCGGGTGGTCCTTGAGGTACTGCGGCATCTCGTCGCCCGCGTCGAGCCGCTCCTTGATCTTCGCGTGCGCGATGTCCCGCGCCACGACCAGTGGACCGGTCAGCGAGAGCCGGGTCTTCACGGGGAACTTCGTCAGCTCCGCGAGCACGTCGTCCATCGGACGGTTGAGATCGATCCGCACCACGTCGGCGCCGTCCTCCGACAGATGCTCGTCGGTGGTGTCCGGCAGGAAGCGCGCCGGGTCCGTCTCCAGCTGCTCCAGGAAGACGCCCTCCGCCGTGATCTTCGCGACCGCCTGGCGGTCCGCCGAGCAGGACACCGCGATCGCCACCGGCAGCGACGCCCCGTGGCGCGGCAGCCGCACCACCCGTACGTCGTGACAGAAGTACTTGCCGCCGAACTGCGCGCCGATCCCGATGCGCTGGGTGAGCTCGAAGACCTTCTGCTCCAGCTCGTGATCGCGGAAGCCGTGCCCGGTGGGGGAGCCCTCGGCGGGCAGCTCGTCCAGATAGTGCGCGGAGGCGTACTTGGCGGTCTTCAGCGCGAACTCCGCCGAGGTGCCGCCGACCACGATCGCCAGGTGGTACGGGGGGCACGCGGCGGTGCCCAGCGAGCGGATCTTCTCCTCCAGGAACTTCATCATGGAGGTCTCGTTGAGGACCGCCTTGGTCTCCTGGTAGAGGAACGACTTGTTCGCCGAGCCGCCGCCCTTGGCCATGAAGAGGAACTTGTACGCGCCGCCGTCGGTGGCGTACAGCTCGATCTGCGCGGGCAGATTGGAGCCGGTGTTCTTCTCCTCCCACATGGTGAGCGGAGCCATCTGCGAGTAGCGCAGATTGAGCTTGGTGTACGCGTCGTACACACCGCGGGAGAGGGCCTCCTCGTCACGGCCCGCCGTCAGCACGTTCTGTCCGCGCTTGCCCATGACGATCGCCGTGCCGGTGTCCTGGCACATCGGCAGCACGCCCGCCGCCGCGATGTTCGCGTTCTTCAGCAGGTCCAGCGCCACGAACTTGTCGTTGGCCGACGCCTCCGGGTCGTCCACGATCCGGCGCAGCTGCGCGAGATGGGCGGGGCGCAGATAGTGCGAGATGTCGTGCATGGCCTCGGCGGCGAGCTTGCGCAGCGCCTCGGGCTCGACCTTGAGGAACGTACGCCCGTCGGCCTCGAAGGTGCTGACACCCTCGGCGGGCACCAGCCGGTACGGCGTGGTGTCCTCTCCCAGGGGGAGCAGATCTGAGTACGCAAACTCTGGCATGACGGCCATTCCTCACTCGGCAGACGTGGCGCTGGCAGCGGCACGCCCCCCAGCGTAGAACGCGCCCGGCCCGGGTTTCCGGTGAGGTAGGACTCAGTGAACGGCCACCGCGGGCCCCCTTCTGGGGGTACGGGCCCCCAGGGCCTGTCTGGTGGACCTTGCCGGGCTCGCGTGCCCTGGCACGCACGCTCTCCCCCGTAGCCCTGCGGGCACGGGAGGTGCCCCCAGCGTTGTCGTCAGTCGCCAATGGCCCCCTGTGCCTGGCGGCCCGGGTGGGGGTGCCCCCGGGCGAAGCCCAGGGGGAGTGCCCCCACCGCATGGACTTCCTCCTCCGCCTTGCGATCCGTCCCCTAGGCCCTGCGGGCCTGGGGAGACCCCATGCACCAGACCCCGCTCACTGATCCGGCCTGATCCACCAGACAGGCCCTAGTCGCGATCTATCGCGTTTCGATACCCTGACCCCGTGGACCTCGAAAAGCAGCCTCCCAAGCCCGTCGTCCCCGCTGAGCCCGGCGCCGCCGCCCGGGTGTCCGATGCCCTCCGGGCGTCCGACGCCGACCGCGACCGGATCGCGGACATCCTCCGGGACGCGCTGGCGGAGGGCCGGCTCGACCCCGAGGAGCACTCCGAGCGGATCGACGCCGTCCTCCGGGCCAAGACCGTGGGCGAACTCCAGCCGCTCATCCAGGATCTGCCCCAGGCCCGTAAGGCCCCGGAGACCGGGGCGTACTCCTACGGCGCCGAGGAGCAGACCGGGGCCGCGGAGAATCTGATCGCCGTCTTCTCCAGCTCCCTCCGTAAGGGCCGCTGGCGCGTCAGCCGCCGCACCAACGCCTTCGCGGTCTTCGGCAGCATCGAGATCGATCTCACCCAGGCGCTCTTCGAGCAGCGGATGACGGTGATCAACGCGACGTCGATCTTCGGCAATGTCGAGGTCCGGGTCCCGGAGAACATCACCCTGCGCGGCAATGGCAGCGGGATCTTCGGCAACTTCGAGGTGCGCACCCTTGAGGCGGTGGAACCGGACGCTCCGGTGGTGGTCGTCAACGGCTACTCGGTCTTCGGCAATATCGAGGCCAAGCCGAAGCGGGGGCGGCGGGTCGCCGATCTCCAGGACCGTATGCGCAAGTACTTCCTGGGCTGACGACAGGGTTTCCGGGGCGACGGCCGGGAAGGGCGCACCGCTCCTGTCCGCTTTTCGGCCATGAGCGCCGGTGCGCGGCTCCGGTGACCCGAACCGTGCGCCACTCAGTGCATAGGCGTGCGTACAGCGGGTAGGGAGAGCTCCATCGTCTCTCGCTCGCGAAGCCGTCGTCAGGAGTAGACCGTGCTGCAACTGTCGTACCAGTCCTTGCAGGTGACCGCTGTGCCCTCTCAGCGCGTCCCTGCCAGGGAAGATCAGGACGGGCCCTGGCACGCGGAGGCGGTGTGCCGTAGGGACGAGGCCGGACTGTTCTTCGCCCCCTCCAAGGAGCCGACGGCCGCGCGGCTGTCCCGTGAGGAAGCCGCGAAAAGAGTCTGCGCCCGCTGCCCGGTGATGGTCGAGTGCCGGGAACACGCACTGCTCCAGCCGGAGCCCTATGGAGTCTGGGGAGGGCTGACGGCGGCGGAGCGCCGGGTGGTGCTGGCGAGGCGGAGGCGGCGGGACGTCGAGGTGAAGAAGGCTCAGTCGGCGGCCTGAGTCGATGGCGTGCCACAGACCGAGGGGTCGCCCACCGCGCCTGGGGCGACCCCTCTCCGCTGTACTCCGACGCGGAGCGCTCTGTGTGGTCGAATGCGTGTGGTCTACTGCGCGCGGTCGAAGTCGATCTGGCTGTACGCCCGCAGCTTGGAGAGCTTGTGCGTGGAGTCGATCTGCCGGATGGTGCCCGACTTGGAGCGCATCACCAGGGACTGCGTGGTCGCCGTCTCCGCCCGGTAGCGCACCCCGCGCAGCAGCTCGCCGTCGGTGATCCCGGTCGCGACGAAGAAGACGTTGTCGCCCCGGACCAGGTCGTCCGTGAGCAGCACCCGGTCCAGATCGTGGCCCGCGTCGAGCGCCCGCTGCCGCTCGGCCGCGTCCTTCGGCCAGAGCTTGCCCTGGATCGTGCCGCCGAGGCACTTGATCGCGCAGGCGGTGATGATGCCTTCCGGGGTGCCGCCGATGCCCATGAGCATGTCGACGCCGGTGCCTTCGCGTACGGCCATGATCGCGCCGGCGACATCGCCGTCCGAGATGAACTTGATGCGCGCGCCGGTCTCGCGGATCTCCTTGACGATGCCGTCGTGGCGGGGCCGGTCGAGGATGACGACCGTCACATCCTCGGGCGATGACCGCTTGGCCTTGGCGACCCGGCGGATGTTGACCGAGACGGGGGCGTTGATGTCGACGAAGTCGGCGGCCTCCGGGCCGGTGACCAGCTTGTCCATGTAGAAGACCGCGGAGGGGTCGAACATCGCGCCCCGGTCGGCGACGGCCAGGACCGCGATCGCGTTGGGCATGCCCTTGGCGGTGAGCGTGGTGCCGTCGATCGGGTCCACGGCGATATCGCACTCGGCGCCGGTGCCGTCGCCGATGTGCTCTCCGTTGTAGAGCATCGGCGCTTCGTCCTTCTCGCCTTCGCCGATGACGACGACACCGTTCATCGAGACGGTGTGCACCAGGGTGCGCATGGCCTTCACGGCCGCGCCGTCGGCGCCGTTCTTGTCACCGCGTCCCACCCAGCGGCCGGCGGCCATGGCGGCGGCCTCGGTCACCCGCACCAGTTCGAGGGCGAGGTTGCGGTCGGGGGCCTCGGGTGAGACCTCCAGCTGGGACGGCAGGTTGTGCTCGGTCATCGGAGCGCACCTTTCTGTACGGCGACGGCCGGAACGAGGGTTTTGGCGGCCGGAATGAGGGTTTTGTGGCGGGGAATCCGGGGTCATCCCCCACAGAACACAGTATCCGCATGCCGACAGAATGAGCATGGGGGCCCACGTTTGAGCGCGCCATCTTGATGCGACGATGGGGGTGTGGCAGGTATGCGAGGCAGACAGACGGTCCGTGACATGGTTCTCTCGATGGTGGCCATCGGCGCCGTCGTCGGAGTGATCTATTTGTTCCTTCCGAACGACGAGGACGCCGACCCCGTCAAGGCGGTCGACTACGGCGTGGAGCTGGTGACGGCGCAGCGCGCGGCGCCCTATCCCGTGGTCGCGCCGGAGGGGCTGCCCGCGAGCTGGAAGGCGACCTCGGTGTCGTACAAGGGCTTCGAGGCGAACGCCTGGCATCTCGGGTTCCTCGACCCGGACCGGGAGTATGTCGCGGTCGAGCAGTCCACCGAGGCCAAGGGCAAGTTCATCCCGAAGGTCACCCACCGGGCCGAGGACACCGGCAAGACGCAGAAGGTGAATGGCGAGACCTGGCAGCTCTGGAAGGGCGAGAAGTACGACGCTCTGGTGCGCGAGGAGAAGGGCGTGACCACGGTGGTGACCGGGACGGCCGCGCCCGAGCGGCTGACGCAGATGGCCCAGGCGCTGGAGTCGAAGCCGGAGCCGCGGCCCTCGCGGGCCTGACCGGCTCCGGCCGGCTACGCACTGGGCCGCCGCACCTCATGAGCGAGGTGCGGCGGCCCGGTGCGCGGTGGCGGGATCAGACGGTGGTGACCACTTCGTCGAAGGCCAGCCGCGGGGAGCGCGGGAAGGCGGCGTCGGAGCCCGGCCGGCCGATGTTGACGATCATCACCGGGGTGTGGTCGTCGTCCAGGAACTCCTTCTGGACCCCGGCGAAGTCGAAGCCGGTCATCGGGCCCGCGGCGAGCCCGGCCGCGCGGACGCCGAGGATGAAGTACGCGGCCTGGAGCGCGGCATTGAAGCCGGCGTCCTTCTCGCGGACCGGGCGCTCCGTGTAGAAGAGGTCCTTGGCCTGCGGGAAGTGCGGGAGGAGCCGGGGCAGCTCCTCGTGGAACTCATTGTCGGCGGCGAGGATCGCGACGAGCGGCGCGGAGCCGGTCTTGGCTTGGTTGGCATCCCACATGTGGGGCACCAGGCGCTCACGGGCCTCCTCCGAGCGGACCAGGACGATCCGCAGCGAGTTCAGATTGAAGGCGGTCGGCGCGAACTTGACGAGCTCGTAGATCGCCTGGACCTGCTCATCCGTCACCGGCTCGTCGGTGAACGCGTTGGCCGTGCGGGCCTCGCGGAAGAGGAGGTCCTGCGCGGCGGGGTCGAGGGCGAGGGACATGCGGGCGCACCTTTCGGGGCATGGGGAGGTCAACGGGCGGTGCAACCGCAAGGTCATAGATTAAATTTCAACTAATTGCTGCCTGTGAGCGGCCTCACACCCCAGGCCGCCCCTGGCCTGCCGTTCCACCCCGCGCTCTCGATCTGACGCCCTTGGTCTGGCGCTCTTGCTTCCGCGCGGCGCTCAGTCCTTGTCGGGCTCCGCGCCCGCCGTGCCCGGACCCGCGCCCGCAGTGCCCGGACCCGCGAGGGCGGCGTCCAGGCGTGCCCGGGCCCCTTCGAGCCAGTGGCGGCAGACTCCGGCGAGCTCCTCGCCGCGCTCCCAGAGGGCCAGGGACTCCTCCAGGGTCGTACCGCCCGCCTCCAGCCGGCGGACGACCTCGATCAGCTCATCCCGCGCCTGCTCGTATCCGAGTGCGGTCCCGTCCGTGTCGGCGGCCATGATTCCTCCAGAGAGTCCTGTGTGTCGGTGGTGTACGCGGTGGGGCCGGAGCTCAGTCCGGAGCTCAGCCCGGGGCTCAGTCCGTGTCCGTGACCCGTACGGCGAACTCGCCCCGGGCCACCCGGGCGCGCAGCGCGTCGCCCGCCGCCACGTCGTCCGGTGAGCGCACCACGGCTCCGTCTTCGCGCTGGAGCACCGCGTAACCCCGGTCCAGGGTCGCGGCGGGCGACAGCGAGAGCACCCGGGCCCGGGTGTGCGAGAGCTCGGAGTCCGCCCGGTCCAGCAGATGCCCCAGCACCCTTCTGCTCCGGGCCAGCAGGGCGTCGGTCTCCGCCGCCCGCTCGTCCACCATCCGGTGCGGATGCTCCATCGACGGGCGGCCCAGGGCATGGGCGAGCCCCCGCTCCTCCCGGTCCAGCAGCGCCCGGACCGTCCGGAGCGAGCGCTCCCTGAGCAGCCGCACCCGCTCCAGCTCCTCGCCCACGTCCGGTACGGCCTTCTTCGCCGCGTCCGTGGGCGTCGAGGCCCGGACATCGGCGACCAGGTCGAGCAGCGGGGAGTCGGGCTCATGGCCGATGGCGGAGATCACCGGCGTACGGCACTCGGCGACCGCGCGGACCAGCTGCTCGTCCGAGAACGGCAGCAGATCCTCCACGCTGCCGCCGCCGCGCGCGACGATGATCACATCCACCTCGGGCAGCTCGTCCAGCTCCCTGACCGCCTGGACGACCTGGGAGACCGCGTGCACTCCCTGGACGGCGACATTGCGCACCTCGAACCGGACGGCGGGCCACCGCCGCCGCGCGTTCTCCAGCACATCGCGCTCGGCCGCCGAGGCCCGTCCGCAGACCAGACCCACCCGGTGCGGCAGAAAGGGGAGGGGTTTCTTCCGGTCGGCGGCGAAGAGGCCCTCGGCCCCGAGCGACCGCTTCAACTGCTCCAGCCGCGCGAGCAGCTCACCGATGCCGACCGGCCGTATCTCCACGGCCCGCAGTGACAGCTGCCCCCGGGGCGCGTACCACTCGGGTTTGGCGTGCACCACGACGCGCGCGCCCTCCGCCACGATGTCGGCGACGGCGTCGAAGACCTGCCGGTAGCAGGTGACGCTCACGGAGATGTCATAGGACGGGTCCCGAAGGGTCATGAAGACGACCCCCTGGCCGGGCCGCCGCGACAGCTGGGTGATCTGCCCCTCGACCCAGATCGCGCCCAGCCGGTCGATCCACCCGCCGATCAGCCGGGACCCCCCGCCCACGGGGAGGGGGGCGTCGGGGGATGTGTGGAGAGCCATACCGGCGAGAGTATCGGCCGCCTCCGACAACGCGCCCGACGGCGACCTTCTGCGCGAGGGGTCCGCGCTCCTCAGGGGCTGGGCCGACCGTTCCCCCGTAGTCGGGTT
>NZ_VCLA01000188.1:605-6952 GCF_009600885.1 Streptomyces jumonjinensis | reverse complement strand
CCGCACCTACCCCACCGGCCCCAGCCCACAACGCACCCCGCCCGGAGCGGACCCGCACCCACCCCACCCCACCCAGCCCGAAGCACCCCGAAGCCCCGCACCCGGCAAGGGCCCCCTCACCGCCCAGCCCCCGTACGCCTCTCCCGCCCGTTGTGCCCTTCACGCCCCCACAGCAGCGCGAGCACCACCAGCCCCACGCCCAGCCACACCACCCCCACCACCTGCGCCGACCCGGCCGCCTCGGCGATCACCGCGATCAGGATCACCGCCCCCAGCACGGGGATCACCAGATGGCGCCCCCAGCGCGGCGGACCCGCCATCCGGCGGACCACGAACCAGCCGACCACGCTCGCGTGCAGCAGGACGAACGCTGTGAGCGCGCCGATGTCGACCACCGACACCAGATGCCCGAGCCCGTCAGCCCGCCGCGCCGCCCACAGCGCGGCCACCAGATTCACCGCCGCCGCCAGCAGCAGCGCCACCCGTGGCACACCCCCGTCCGTACGGGCGAGCGCGTGCGGCAGCCGCCGCTCCCGCGCCATGGCGAACAGCAGCCGACCTGCCGCCGCCTGCCCCGCCAGCGCCGCGAAGGCCGCCCCGATCGCCTTGCTCACCGCGATCAGATCGTGCAGCCAGGTCCCGACCGAGGCGTCCACGGCGTCGTAGAAGGCCGTCCCCTGCCGCTCGGGCTCCGCCGCCAGGCGGGCCGAGGAGACCGGCTCCAGCAACGCTGCCAGATAGGTCTGCACGATGAACAGCGCCCCGGCCAGCACCAGACAGAACAGCACCGCCCGCGCGACCTGCCGGGAGCCCCCGGTGACCTCCTCCGCGAAGGAGGCGATGGCGTCGAAGCCCAGATACGACAGCACCGCCACCGATACCGCGCCGAACACGGCCGCCATCGAGAAACCGGTGTCCCCCGTGATCGGCGAGAGCCACTCCCGCTGGGCCCCGTCGCGTACGAGCACGACCACCGCCGACACCACGAACACCAGCAGCACCACGATCTCCATCGCGAGCACCGCGAAGCCGACCCGGGCCGCCGCCCGTACCCCCCAGAGATTGAGCAGGGTGGTCAGGACGACGGCGATCCCGGTCCACACCCACCGGTCCACCCCCGGGACCAGCGCCTCCATCGCGATCCCGGAGAAGAGATAGGCGACGGCGGGGATGAGCAGATAGTCGAGCAGGGCCATCCATCCGGCGATGAACCCGGGCCCCTCGCCCAGGCCCTTGCGGGCGTAGGTGAAGACCGAGCCCGCCTGCGGGGCGACCCGGACCATCTGGGCGTAGCTCAGCGCGGTGAACGCCATGGCGACGGTGGCGACCGCGTAGCCGAGGGCGACCGCGCCCTGCGATGTGGCGTCGAGAGCTCCGTAGACGCCGACGGGCGCCATGGGGGCGATGAAGAGCAGACCGTAGACGACCAGGTCACGGAAGCCGAGCGTGCGCCGCAGCCCGCCACCGGATCCACCGGATCCACCGGATCCACCGGATCCACCGGATCCTGCGGTGCCACCGGATTCGCCAGCGCCGCCGTCACAGTGTCCCCGCCCCGCCCCGGGTCCGTCCGTGCCCGTCGTCATCCGGCTCTCCGTCCCTGGCTGCCGTCATCAGTGTTCCCCCGTACGGTGATCTCCCGCCTCTTCTGAGCGGCCTTACGATGGGGGGCATGACTGCTACGTCTCCCGCCCGCCGCGTCCTCCTCGCCGCTCCCCGTGGCTACTGCGCGGGCGTGGACCGCGCTGTGATCGCCGTCGAGAAGGCCCTTGAGCAGTACGGCTCGCCGGTCTACGTCCGCCACGAGATCGTCCACAACAAGTACGTGGTGCAGACCCTGGAACGGAAGGGAGCGATCTTCGTCGAGGAGACGGCGGAGGTCCCCGAGGGGGCCATCGTCATGTTCTCCGCGCACGGTGTGTCCCCCGTCGTCCATGAGGAGGCGGCGCGGCGCAGCCTCGCGACCATCGACGCGACCTGCCCCCTGGTCACCAAGGTCCACAAGGAAGCGGTCCGGTTCGCCAATGAGGATTACGACATCCTTCTGATCGGCCATGACGGCCATGAGGAGGTCATCGGCACCGCCGGGGAGGCCCCCGACCACATCACCCTGGTCGACGGCCCCGACGATGTGGCGAAGGTCGAGGTCCGCGACGAGTCGAAGGTGGTGTGGCTGTCCCAGACCACGCTCTCGGTCGACGAGACGATGGAAACGGTCGACAAGCTGAAGGAGAAGTTCCCGCAGCTGATCTCCCCGCCGAGCGACGACATCTGCTACGCGACCCAGAACCGCCAGATCGCGGTGAAGCAGATGGGCGCGGACGCGGATCTGGTCATCGTCGTCGGCTCGAAGAACTCGTCGAACTCGGTGCGGCTGGTCGAGGTGGCGCTCGGCGCGGGCGCGCGCGCCGCCCATCTGGTCGACTTCGCCGAGGAGATCGACGAGGCATGGCTGGAGGGCGTCTCCACGGTCGGTCTGACCTCGGGCGCCTCGGTGCCCGAGATCCTGGTCGAGGGCGTCCTGGAGTGGCTGTCCCAGCGAGGTTTCCAGGATGTCGAGCTGGTGAAGGCGGCCGAGGAGTCGATCACCTTCTCGCTGCCGAAGGAGCTGCGCCGGGATCTGCGCGCGGAGGCGGCGGAGCTGCTGGCGGCGGCGGGTTCTGCGGATAGCGCTTCTGACGCGTGACGGCCGGGAGCTGCCCGTAACGTTGGATCCATGAACCTGTTCGGAGTGGACATCGGCGGATCGGGCATCAAGGGCGCTCCCGTGGATCTGGAGCGCGGCGAGCTGACGCAGGAGCGTCATAAGGTTCTGACCCCGCATCCGGCGACGCCGGACGCGGTGGCGGACGGGGTCGCCGAGGTGGTGAAGAACTTCGCGTGGACGGGGCCGGTCGGGATCACCTTCCCGGGGGTGGTGACGGGCGGGATCACCCGTACGGCGGCCAATGTCGACCAGGGCTGGGTCGATCTGGACGCCGCCAAGCTGCTGAGCGAGCGGCTGGACGGCGTCGAGGTCACTCTGCTGAACGACGCGGACGCGGCGGGCGTCGCGGAGATGACCTTCGGCGCGGGTCGTGGCCGCAAGGGAACCGTGATGCTGCTGACGCTCGGTACGGGGATCGGCAGCGCGGTCTTCATCGACGGCCGTCTGGTGCCCAATACGGAGCTCGGCCATCTGGAGCTGAACGGCCGGGAGGCCGAGAAGCACGCGTCGACCAAGGCCAAGGAGGACGAGGGTCTGAGCTGGCAGCACTGGGCGCGGCGGGTGCAGAAGTATCTGGCCCATGTGGAGATGCTCTTCTCGCCCGAGCTGTTCATCATCGGCGGCGGGGTGAGCCGGAAGGCGGACAAGTTCCTTCCGCACATCGAGGGGATCAGGGCGGAGATCGTTCCGGCGGAGCTCCAGAACAACGCGGGGATCGTGGGCGCGGCGATGGCGGCGCGCGGATAGCTGCTGCTCGGGGCCGGCCGTTCCGTTGGCGCCCGGGGTCAGGACCCGGGGCGGCGCCCGGGCGGCGGCCCGGGGCGGACGCGACGCCTGCGCCGGCCCATCTCCCGTCCCTTCCGTACGCAGGTGATCAGCCCGGCGACGAGAGTCCCGCCGTACAGCCAGCCCGCGTGCACGGCGAGCGCGGTGACCACGGCCATGATCTGGGCACCGAGGCCGCCCTCCCCACCGGAGATCGGCACGATCCCGACGGCGAAGGCGATGGGGACGCTGATGGGGGCCGTGACCAGGTCCGGCCCCCGCACCCAGAGGGCGGTCAGCGCGCAGACGGGCAGAAAGAGCACCCCGTACACCAGAGCGGAGCCGTCGAACAGCAGCCAGTCCAGCGCGCCGATCACCAGCATGGCGACACAGGCGAAGAGCCCGCCGCCGAGTCCGGTCAGCCGGGGTCCGGGCAGCCGGCGCAGTGCCTGCACCACGGGCGGCACGGGCCGGGCGGGGTGCCGTACGCCGTATACGCCCGGAGGGTCCGCGAGGGCGCTCTGCGACGGCAGCGGAGGCTGAGGCCGCTGCCTGCTCCGGGGGGGACTGATCCTGTGCTGCTCCACGCGACAAACCTAGGCGGCGGGACAGGAGGAATCAGGCACAGGACACGCCCTTTGGCCGACCTTGGCGAAAGGTTCGACTCCCGGATGGCGTCGCCGCCCGCTTCGCCCCGCCCGTAAACTGGGGGATCGGCCCCTGTCCGGGCCGACGCCGACCGGCCGCCGGCCGGTCTCCGTCGCTCAGTCTCCACCCCTTCCCACCGGTTCTCACTCAGGAAGTCGCCAACGTGTCGCTCACGATCGGAATCGTCGGTCTGCCGAATGTCGGCAAGTCGACCCTGTTCAACGCCCTGACCAAGAACGACGTGCTGGCGGCCAACTACCCGTTCGCCACCATCGAGCCGAATGTGGGTGTGGTGGGCGTCCCGGACGTGCGTCTCGCCCAGCTCGCGGAGATCTTCGGCTCGCAGCGGATCCTTCCGGCGACCGTGGACTTCGTGGACATCGCGGGCATTGTGCGCGGTGCGAGCGAGGGGGAGGGCCTGGGCAACAAGTTCCTGGCGAACATCCGTGAGTCGGATGCGATCTGCCAGGTCATCCGGGCCTTCAAGGACGAGAACGTCGTCCATGTCGACGGCAAGGTCTCGCCGAAGGACGACATCGAGACGATCAACACCGAGCTGATCCTCGCGGACCTCCAGTCGGTGGAGAAGGCGGTTCCGCGTCTGACGAAGGAGTCCCGCCTCCAGAAGGAGAAGGTCGCCGTGCTGGCGGCGGTCGAGGCGGCGCAGAAGATCCTGGAGTCGGGCCAGACCCTGTTCTCGGCGGGCATCACCAAGGGCACGGAGCAGGGCGAGCTGCTGCACGAGCTGCATCTGCTGACGACCAAGCCGTTCCTCTATGTCTTCAACGTCGACGAGGACGAACTCGTCGACGAGGACTTCAAGAACGAGCAGCGCGCGCTGGTGGCCCCGGCAGAGGCGATCTTCCTCAACGCGAAGATCGAGTCCGAGCTGATCGAACTCGACGACGACGAGGCGCTCGAACTCCTCCAGTCGATGGGCCAGGAAGAGCCGGGCCTCGCCACCCTGGGCCGAGTGGGCTTCGACACCCTGGGCCTCCAGACCTACCTGACGGCAGGCCCGAAGGAAACCCGCGCCTGGACCATCAAGAAGGGCGCGACCGCTCCGGAGGCGGCCGGTGTGATCCACACCGACTTCCAGAAGGGCTTCATCAAGGCGGAGGTCATCTCCTTCGCCGACCTGGTGGAGACGGGTTCGGTGGCGGAGGCCCGCGCGAAGGGGAAGGCGCGCATGGAGGGCAAGGAGTACGTGATGCAGGACGGGGACGTGGTGGAGTTCCGCTTCAACGTCTGAGCGGATGAGCTGGCGCCACGTCGGTGACGTGGCGAACGCGCAGGTCAGAAGGGGTCGACTCCTCCGGGAGTCGGCCCCTTGTCGTATCCCGTGCTGGGAGACCTGATCGCCTGTCAACCGCTCGGCCCACCTGGGGGGCGTCGAGAGTGGTACGTTATCAGGTACCACTTGATGGAAGGGGTCAGGTCATGTCCATAACCGCGAGCGAAGCCCGCAAGGCTCTCTTCCCGCTGATCAAGAAGGTCAACGACGATCACGAGGCCATCGAGATCGTCTCCAAGCACGGCAATGCCGTGCTCGTCTCGGCCGAGGACTATGCGGCGCTGCGCGAGGGCTCGTACCTGCTGCGCTCTCCGGCGAATGCCCGTCGACTGCTCAAGGCGTACGAGAACGCCCTGGCCCACGTCAACGTGTCGGAGCGCGAGCTGATCGATCCGGACTCGCCGGACGCGGGTGCGGGTGCGGGTGCCGCGTGAGGCTCGTCTTCGAGGATCAGGGCTGGGAGGACTACACGTCCTGGCTCAAGAACGACCGCAAGATGCTCGCCCGGATCAACAAGCTCATCGAGGACGTCAAGCGTGATCCGTTCTCGGGGATCGGCAAGCCCGAGCCCCTGAAGTACCACCTGCCGGGGGTTTGGTCGCGGCGGATCGACGACGAGCACCGTCTTGTCTACTTGGTGACGGACAAGGAGATCGTGGTCCTCGCCGCCCGGTACCACTACTGACTGCTCAGGCAGTGCGGGTGTGCTGGGATGTTCATCCCGTGCTGGATAGGTGCTCTTGCCCGTAGGTTAGCGATCCCCGACGTTGCTCGTCGCTTGTCCGTCTACCAAGCGAGCGCAGACGACGGTCCTGGAAGCCCTTCCGGCTCCGCGAAGACGGTCGCGCCTGGGGGTAGCTCGATCGGGTGGTCGCGCCTCTGGTTCCGTGTCCTCGTCGCGGTCGGCCAGTAGTACGTATGGCTATGGGGATT
>NZ_VCLA01000188.1:0-595 GCF_009600885.1 Streptomyces jumonjinensis | reverse complement strand
CATGACAAGAACCGGCATCGTTGGGGGTGGGTGATCTGCTGCCCGTGCGATAAGAAGTACCGCGTTCACTGCACGCCCCAGAGTCAGGGAGACGAGGCGAAGAAGATCGATGGTTTCATCAAGGACCACCGTGGCTGTGCGTAAGTGGGACTTCATTCTGCATCTTCAGGAGCCGCTGACCCCGGAGCAGTCGGACACCCTGGACGGGCTCGACGACTTCAATGACGGGCGCATGGGCCTGGTCGAGGGCCCGGACACGGCCGAGTTCTGGTGCACCTTCGAGGCCGAGACGCTGACCGGGGCCATCGCGGAGGCGCTGAGCCTCTTCGACGACTTCCCCGGTGTCCTGATTCGCAGCGTAGAACTGGGACCGCGAGAGCTGGAGGAGAACAAGATGACGACGCCGGCTGTGGTGCGGGCGCCCGTGTAGGGGGCAGTGGCGGTCCTGGGGTTCGGAGGCTCTGCGCCCTCACGGGTTCCGTTCGTGTAGGCGGTATTCCGTGGGGGAGAGGTCTCGTTCTGTCACGGCGTTCCTGACCATGTGTTCCAGTTCGGCTATGCACATCTCGCAGCCGTAGATCCCTGTCTCCAGCCC
>NZ_VCLA01000187.1:19259-32388 GCF_009600885.1 Streptomyces jumonjinensis | reverse complement strand
GCGGCCGACGCCAATGGTGACGTCGGCAGGGACCAAGGAAGCCGGGGCTTCCTCTGCGCCCAGCATGCCCTTCCCGTAGCCAACCACACATGAAATCAGGTTAATTGAGAGAAAGCGTTCCCGGCGTCGGCCGCGCCTGGTCGGCGGGGGCCTCGGCGAAGTGCGGCGATGAGACGCGCTCATCCAACTCGGCCTGGACTGACCTCACGACCTCACGACCTCACGACCTCACGGACGGCGTCGGCGATACTTTCTCCGTCCAAGACCTTGAACAGCGCCCTGCGGTTCTGCGGCGAGTGCGTTGGTCGCGGCCGCGGTCATGGCGGCCTCGGAGGGGCTGCCACCTGCGAAGGTCACCGCGGAGGGCTGCCCCGCGCAGCCCGGCGCGTACTACCCGTTCGATCTCGGCCCCCGCGCCTGAATCGGTATACAGTTCACCCTGCGCGAGATCACCGTCCTCCTCGAACATCTGCTTCCTGCCCAGGACTTGTGGGCGTCGGTTCCGAAGGCTGCGTCCCGGCGACGGGGATGGCTACTTCGCCGGCCGGCACCGCCACGTCACCCTCGGCACCGCCGCCCACCTGTTCCTGAGCGAACAGCGGACCCGCCCGCAAGCCCCTGCCGGGGCCTGACCCTCCACCAGGCCCTGGCACTCCTCCAACACCTCATCGCCACCCGGACCGGCACCTGCCCCACCTGCCGACAAACCGTCCCCTGGCAGCCCCACGACACCACCTGACAAAGCGCCACTAAGCAGCCGGAGCGGCGATCTGTACGCGCTTGAGGTGCCGGGTCGGATCGTCGAAGGCGTTCCGGGAGTGCAGCATCCGCCAGTTGTTCCAGACGATCATGTCGCGCTCCTGGTACTCCACGGCGATGTGGTTCTCGTCGTAGATCTCCTTGCCGCGCTCAAGGAGCCGGGCCGCCAGATCGTCCCCCTCGGGCACGATCAGATTGTTGTAGGAGAAGCGGAGCACCAACTCGCTGCCGATCTCCTCCAGCACCGGGTGCTCGGCGTTGTGCCGCACACCGCGCCGGGCGAGTCCCTCCGTCGACTTCCACGCGTAGGCGGTCTCCGTGAACCGCTTCCGTTCCTCCTCGGTGAACTCCCGCAGAATCCGGTTCCCGTCCAGCATCGTCGTCTCACCGCCGAGCCCCGACGCGGGCTTCACGCACCACAGGGCCATGTACCGCGGAGGGGCGCCGTGGAACTCGTACCCCTCGGTGTGGGGCACCAGGGGGCGGCGGTTCTGCGCGTGGTAGACGTCGTCCATGTCCGGCTCGGGCTTGAGATCGCCGATGACGGTGCCGGTGGGCGTCGGCTGGAAGTCCCCCAGCCGCTTGAGGAACGCCACATGGTCGAAGCTGTCCGGGACGTCGACGATCTGGACATAGCCGTTGTTCCCGAGCAACTGGCGGAACGCGTACGCCAGGACGCTGTCGGGCAGCGGTTGACGGTTGGCGTCGAAGCAGGAAAGGACGCTGTCGGGTGACTTCGCCATGGTGACTCCCTCTGGTCTCGCTCTGGTCTGACTCGCTCTGGTCTGATTGGTTCTGGTCTGCTTGGTTCCGGAAAGGGGATCCGCGTCCATTCCCGGGTGGCTCTTCGACTTCGGTCCGTGCCTCGCCTCGGTGGGACACGTGTCGGACCGCTCGCTGACCTCGTCGCCGACGCGAACGATCGGTCCGTTCAGGCGAACTCGGCGTAGCCGAGCCGCATCACCATGACCACCACCACGATCAGCAGCACGGACCGGACGAATCCGCTGCCCCGCGCCATCGTCATCCGTGCGCCGACCAGCGCGCCCGCCACGTTGAACAGGGACATTCCGAGACCCAGCACCCACAGCACCTGGCCCTGGACCGCGAAGACCAGCAGCGCGCCCAGATTGGTGCCCACATTGATCATCTTCACGGTGGAGAGCGCGCGGATGAACTCCAGGCCGAGCACGCTGGTGAAGGCGATGATGAGGAAGGTGCCGGTCCCCGGTCCGACCAGGCCGTCGTAGAACCCGATCCCGCCTCCGGCCAGCAGGACCAGCCAGGCGACCCGGTGCCGCTCGGGAGTCTGCCGCTGGACGTCGGGCCCTTCGCTCTCCGGGCCGTCCGCCCCGAATCGCGGGCGGAGGAGGACGAACACGGCCACCGCCACCAACAGCAGCAGGATGAGCGGCCGGAGGAAGTCGGATGAGATCGCGGTGGCCACGACGGCCCCGCCCGCCGACCCGACGACCGCCGTGCCGCCGCCGACCGCCACCACCTTCCGGGAGATCGGATACTTGCGCCGGTAGGTCAGGGCCGCCGCGAGCGTGCCCAGCGTCGCGGCCAGTTTGTTGGTGCCCAGCACCGAGGCCACCGGGAGCGAACCCCCGGCGATCAGCAGCGCGGGCAGTTGCAGCAGTCCGCCGCCGCCGACCACCGCGTCGATCCACCCGGCCATCGCGGCCACCGCCAGCAGGGCGAGCACGGTCTGCCAGTCCATGAGTACGAGCCCCCAGCGGGTAGGACGGTCCGGAGAGCCGGCTGTCGGAGTGCGCGCCGCGACTTCCCGGGCGTCATCGCGCACCCGGCATGAGAGCGGTGGCCGCGAGCCGGGGGCGTGCCTCGGGGGCGACGGAAGGGTGCCGGCCGGCGGGAGCGGCTGGGGCGTCGGGGGTGAGGCGGGCCTTGGATGAGAGAGGGAGGACGACGGGAGCGGCGATCACAGCCGCGGGCGGTGCGTTCTTCGTCTTCACGATCCTTGGGATGACGGCCTGGGATGTCCGGTTCATCCGGGCGACACCACACCACCCTTACGGGTGACGAGACCGTTTCCCTGGTCTGCGCTCCTGGGGGACATCGGTGCAGCGTACGCTCCTGCACGGCCGGGCGTGGGCGCACGCCGAGGGGCCGGTGGCGCTGTTCAACCATGCGGTGGACTGGCTGGTTGAGTCGTCACCGCGTGCTGCTGCCCCGGGTGTCGGTAGTGGCCCGGCAGGTCGCGGAGAAGCGCCTCCACGTCACGGTCGCCAAAGCCGCCCGGCGGGCGGGCGCGGCGCTCCCCGGTGACCTGGTGGCGACGCTGACGACGCTGACGACGCTGACGACGCCGGAAAGCAAGCCGTATTCGGAGCTGGAGCGGTTGCGCCGGCCGCCGCCGAGGACGGCGGGCACCGCGTGGCGTCCAGGACCATCCCATAGCGCCAACGGCTGTACCGCTGGTCCAACTGCCGCCGATTGCATCAGATGCGAATCGGGCCGGGCGGGGCCGTCAACCGGACTGAGATTCCATGGTGTTGGACGCCTGCGGTACCGGCACGGCAGTGGTCGGCAGGGCCTTGTTGCCACTCGGGCAAAGGGCTGACCTGCGGGTTCTCTGGCGGCTTGCATGGGATGCGACTACGCCCTATGGAACCCGACACGGTGAACCGGTGGCTGTGTGAGCTCCCGACCACCGGGGCGCCAGCGCCGAGTTCGTGGGAGAACTACGTGCCGGGGGCAAGGAGTGGATCGAGTTCCTGGCCGGACACAGGGTGGGGCTGTTCGACTTGCGCGAGCGGTTGGAGGCAGGGCTGAGCCGATACGCCGAGCATGCAGGGAGCCTCCGTCGTAGCGCCTGTGGGCAGAGGACCTGAGCGACCCCGCCCTCCGGTCCCGGCCGGCCTGGGTGATCGCGGAGAGCTGGGGAATCCGCGACACGGCCCACCTGGCCGGACGGCTCAGAAGGGAGCTCGGCTGCACAGTCGCGGAACTCCGCCAGGCTGACCAAGGGTGACAGCCGCGTCGTGGCCGCGCCGGACCTTCCCGAGCCGACTGCGAGAGACACGGCGAATGCGGCGTCGGCCCCGCCTGCCGGGCCTCCTGTGGTCCGAGAACCGGCAGAGGGAGGACAGGTGAGGAAAACGGAGCGTCCCGTGGGGACACGCCCGCGGTCCAAGCGTTCTGCGCTGCCGGGCTCGCGTCAGGGGGAGATCTCGATCCCCCAGCCTGCGGCTCGGGCGGCGGCGGCGGCGCGGTTGGGGAGGTCGAGCTTCGCGAGGATGTGCTCGATGTGGGTCCCTACGGTGCGCGGCGTGATGTGCAACCGCTCGGCGATCTCCCGGTTGGTGCGGCCGGTAGTGAGTTCGGCCAGCACCTGGAGCTCCCGTGGCGAGAGCCCGCCGGGCCGCCGCGCATCCGTGGCGGGGTCGACTGCGGCGCGGGCCTCGGGCGGCCGGCCTGCGCGGGGGTCGACGGCCACGGCGAGGCTCTCGGTGAGCAGCGTGACCACGGCGCGCGCCGGATCGGGCGCGCGCCGCGGCCGGCGGGTACTGACGTTCAGCATGCCGACGTACCGGCCGTCGGCGGCGAACAGGCACTGGGCCACGCCGTCCTCGATGCCGAGGGGAGACAGCACCTCCTGGAAGCCCGGGGAGGCCGCCAGAAGCTGCCAGGGGACGTCTCTGAGCCAGAGACCGCCTCGGGCCGGGCTGCGGAGCACGGCGAACACCGGGTCGTGGTGGAGGCGGGTCTCTATGTAGGCCGTGGCATCGTCCGGGTAGTTCCCGGCCAGGGTGGCGTGGCGCCGGCGCAGCGGATCCCAGCGGACCAGGGAGGCGTGGTCGTACTCCATCACCTCCGACAACGCCGCCAGGACCGTGTCGACGCCGGTCGCGCCGGTCGTGGCGCTCCTGGCGACCTCACGGACATGGACGGCCGCGTCCAGGATGTCCGCCGTGCTCCGCTCCGCTGTCATCCTCCCAGGATGATCATTTGCCGGGAATACGTCAATCGCGAAGGGTGTCGTGCACGACCTGCCCGTCCATGACAGTGAGGACGACGGGCATCTCCGGGATGTCGTGGGGGTCGGCGGTGAGCAGGTCCCCGTCGAGCACGCAGAGGTCGGCGACCTTGCCCGGCTCCAGGGAACCCTTCCAGTCGTCGGCGAAGTCCTGCCAGGCCGCGTCGATCGTGTACGTACGGATCGCCTCGGCCAGGCCGATGCGCTGCTCGGGGCCGCTGACCCGGCCGGCGGCCTTCGACTCGCGCAGCACCATGGTGGCGACGCCCTGGCGCCAGTCCGGGTAGGTGACGGGGGCGTCGGAGCCGCTCGCGACCCGCACGCCCGCGTCGATGGCATCGCGGTAGGGCCATGCGTACGCGGCCCGTTCGACGCCGACGAACTCCTCCTCCATGTCGGCGACGGTCCACTTGATGGTGGGGTTCATATTGACGCCGAAGCCGTGCGCGGCCAGCACCTTCATGCTGTGGGCGGTGAGGAGGTCGCCGTGGATGACGTAGTGGCGGGCGTCGGACCGCGGGTGCTCGGCCATGGCGGCGGCGAAGGCGTCCGCGACGGTGTCGCAGGCCCGGTCGCCAGTGACATGGACGCCCAGCTGGTACCCGGCGGTGTGGGCGTGCCGGATCATGTCACCGATCTCGGCGACCCGCTCGGCGTCGGTCTCGCCGCCGACGCACAGGGAGCCGCAGCCGCCGCCGACGTACGGCTCGTGCATCCAGGACGTCTTATTGGGGACGATGCCGTCGGCGAAGATCTTGACCCCGTGGATCGCGAGGCGGCGCGGATCTGCGTCGCCGGACTCGCCGAGGTCGGCGAGGGTACGGGCGAACTCCTCGGCGGTGCTCGCCATCCCGGTGGGCAGGAGCAGGACGCCGAGGCGGGCGGTCAGCTCGCCGTCGGCCAGCAGCCGGCGGTAGACGTCGAGGGTCTCCGCGCCGAGCGCGCCCCGCATGATGCCGTCGCCGCCGGGGCCGAGCCCGGGCTCGGTGTAGCTGGTCACGCCGAGCCCGGCCAGCGTGGCGAGGTTCGCCCTGATCGCGTCGGTACGCTCCTGCCGGCTGAGCGGCGGCAGCGCGTTCTGGACGAGGGCCTGGGCCCCCTCGTGGAGCAGCCCGGTCGGCTCCCCCGCTTCGTCCACGACGATGGCCCCGCCGGGCGGCGCGACGGTGTCCCGCCCGATTCCGATGAGCTCCAGTGCCTTGGAGTTGACCCAGGTCGCGTGCCCGGAGAAGGAGTACAGGACGACGGGGTGGTCCGGGCTGACGGCGTCGAGGTCGTGCCGCGAGGGCAGCCGCGACGGGTCGGCGACGCACTCGTCGAGGTAACCGGTGTCCCAGCCGTGCCCCGTGATCCACTGTCCGTCCGGGACCTGTCCGACGGCCTCCCGTACCGCCTCGGCCGCATCCGCGATGGAGGCCACGGCGGGGTGGGCGAGGGGGACGGAGAGCGGCGGCGTCGACATGCCGAAGGCGCATCCGTGCAGATGGGAGTCGTTGATACCGGGAAGCAGCGTCGCCCCCCGCAGGTCGACGACGCGGGTGTCGGGACCGACGAGCGGCGTGACGTCGTCCCGCCCGCCGACGGCACTGATGATCCCACCGGTCACCGCCAGGGCGGAGGCGACGGAGAACTCCGCATCGACCGTGACCACTCGCCCGCCGAGAAACACCAGATCTGCATACGTGCCCACTGAAGGTCCTTTCGAAATTCGGGCGCACCACGGCCACCCGCAAACGATCTCCCGACGACTATGGCCACGCCCCCGCTCCCCGCACATCGGTCATCCCACCGATATGCGCTCTCTCAGCGGCAGGCTGACGCCTCGCGCTCGGGATCGTGCTCATGTCGGGCTTCGGGAGGGCATGGGGCGAATCGCGGTTCGTCTGGACTGTCAGATTTGTGATGGTTTCTCCGCTGTAACGATGTAGAGCGTCACTGCGGCGAAGAACGGGCCCTGTGCGAGGTGGTCGAGCCAACTGCCGGCTTGCCGGTCGGTGAGGTAGTCGGCGGCTACGGCGCGCTCGGTGTTGCGCTGAAGACCGAGGACCTGGTCGGCGGCATGAACGTCCCGGAACACCGATGTGGCCGGAGCGACCGAGGTAACAGCGAATCCGGCTTGCAGGGCGAGCCGTGGCAGCTGTCGTCCGACGACCGCGTTACGCACGATCCTGTCGGTGATGTGACGGGTGTAGGCGCGGGAGACCTCCAGATCAGGGTGGTCGACGGCGAGCGAGTCCCAGTCCGGCTCGGCCATCACCAGGCGGCCCCCGGGGCGCAGGACTCGCCGTACCTCCGCGAGGGCCCGAGGGAGGTCGGCGACATGCTGCAACAGGCGATCGGTGAGCACGCGGTCGGCGGAGCTTGAGGGCAGCGGCAGCGCGTGAACGTCGGCCCCCAGCACGCCGGCTCGCGCGAGGCGGGCGGCTCGGGCCTGCGCCCGGCGGACCATCTGCGGATCGGAGTCGATGCCGATGACCACCCCTGTGGGGCCTGCCCCGCGTGCGAGCGTTTCGAGGTCGGCGCCCGGGCCGCAGCCCAGGTCCAGGACCACGTGCCCGGACTGGACGGCCAGAGCGTCGAGCGCGGCCTGCTTGTACGAGCGCGCGAGATCGGTCGCGGCCAGCCGATCCTGGTAGGCGGCTCTGTCAGGGACAACGGTCTCGAACATACGCCCGGCGGTATGAGCCAGGGACTCGATCTCGCACTGGAGCATCTCGCGGCCGGCCGGGGTCAATCGCATAGGGCGCCGTCTCCCCTCGGCGTCCAGGTACTCGATCAGGCCCTTGCCGTGAAGCCGGGCCAGCGCGCTGGACAGGCTGCCGCGACCGAGCCGTGTGCCGGTCATCCGCTCGATCGCGGTGCTCACGGCGTATCCGTGCAGAGGACCGTTCACCAGCGCGGACAGGACGAGCATCTGGGCATCGTTGGTGCGCACTGGTACTCCCAGGCAGTGGACAACAGGTTTCCGCAATAACACGCGCCGCGTGCTATTGCTCCGTAGTATGCACGCCGTGGGGAGCCGGCACCTGCCCGCCCCTCCGACTCCCGAAAGGCTCCGCTGTGCGCGTCACCGATCCGCTCTACGCCCTGTACGCCCGTTGGCTTCGCCAGCAACTCCGGGGCGGGGAACTCCCCAGGCACATCGGGCTGATCATGGACGGCAACCGCCGTTGGGCGCGCCGGCGAGGCATCGGGAATCCGAGCCTCGGCCATAAGTACGGGGCGGAGCATGTGGATGAGGTGCTGTCCTGGTGCGACGCCCTCCGGATCAGGCACGTAACCGTATTCGTCTGCTCCGCCGAGAACCTCCACCGGCGGGGCGACGCCGAGGTCGCCTTCCTGATGCAGGTGATCGAGGAAGTTCTGACAGCCCAGCTCGCAAAGCCGCAGCCGCTATGGCGCGTGCACATCGCCGGAGCTCTCGACACGCTGCCCGACACCACCGCGCGTGCGCTCAAAGAGGCGGTCGAGGCCACGCGGGAGTGCACCACCGGGGCACACGTGACCCTTGCCGTCGGCTACGGCGGTCGCCAGGAACTCGTGGACGCGATGCGGGAGCTGCTGCACGAGCAGGCCGAAGCCGGACGGTCGATGCGGGACCTCGCCGCCGATCTGACCGCAGAAGACATCGCGCGCCATCTGTACACAGCCGGCCAGCCCGACCCGGACCTGGTCATCCGCACCAGCGGAGAGCAGCGCATGTCGAACTTCCTGCTGTGGCAGAGCGCTTACTCCGAGCTGTACTTCTGCGACGCGTACTGGCCGGCGTTCCGCGAAGTCGACTTCCTCCGCGCCCTGCGCGCATACGCCGCCCGTCAGCGCCGCTACGGTGCCTGAGCACACTTCGGCCGTCTGATGTCGGCCCCGCCTGCGTGGGGTCTCGTCCGGGATGTCGTCGTACGGTTTCGTGCTGGTGGTGGGTGTGCGGTCTGTCCTGTGTCCGGTCGGTTCGGCGTTGAGGGCGTTGGCGGCAAGGGTCTGGCACGGCCTTCGCGCGGCCGGAGGCCAGTGGCGCCGGCCAGGGGCTGCGCCGCTGTTGCCGTGGGGGCGGTCAGGGTCGGCGGTGCACCGAGACGGCGTACTCCCCGCTGGTGTAGGGCTCGCGGGACCAGGTCGCGTACCTGGCTTCGAGGGTGAGTCCCGCCGCATGGCAGTGGGCGTCGTAGTCGTCCAGGGTGTAACCGCGGTCCAGGGAGAATCCCGCGATGAGGCGGCCGTGCGGCCGGACATGGCGTGCCACTCCGGCCACCAGAGCCGGTTCCGTTCCCGGCGGGGTGAACAGGGGGACGTTGCCCGCCATCACCACGACGTCGAACGTCGTTCCCAGGTCGAGGCCGGCCAGGTCGTGCCGGTGCCAGGGGATCTCCGGCGCCAGTCGCCGGGCGGTGGCGAGCATCGACTCGTCGATGTCCACGCCCGTCACAGCTACTCCGTGGCTGGCCAGTTCGATGGCCACCCGCCCGGTGCCGCAGCCCGCGTCGAGCACGGTGGCGGGCCTGAAGGAGCGCACCAGCGCCGCCTCGCCGTGGACATCTCCTCCTTCGGCTGTGATGCGGTCGAACCGGGCCTGGTAATCGTCGCCGTTCCACGTCATACGGCCACCCTGACACAAACGCCTTCCAGCCCTCGCGGCGCGGGGGCGCCGGCCGGCCTTCGCAGAGGCGGGGGTCGTCCGGTGGTGGCTCACGCGTACGGGCACGCGGTGGCGCGGTCCCCGCACGCGCGGGGGTCGTCCCGTACCCGGGCGATGTCGTCGCTGGTGACGTACACCCGCAGCATGGTTCTCCGATGGTGGTCGGTCATCGTTGACCGCCGCAGTTACCGGTGTGCGTGTGGTCAGGGGCGGACCATCACCTTGAGGTGGGTGCGGGTGTCCATCGCCCGGTAGGCGTCGGCGACCTGGTCGAGGGGGACTTCGGCGTCGAATACCCGGCCCGGGTCGATGCGGCCGTCCAGGACGTCCTGGAGGGCCGCGTCGAGGTAGGCGCGTACCGGTGCCGGGCCGCCGGTCAGGGTCGCGTTCTTCCCGAACAGGGAGCCGAAGCCCACCGGGGCCTCCTCGTACTGCGGTACGCCGACCCGGGAGATGATCCCGCCGGGGCGCACGATGCCGTACGCCTGTTCGTAGGCGGGCATCAGTCCCACGGCCTCCAGCACGATGTGGGATCCCTCGCCGCCGGTCAGCTCCCTCACCCGGGCGACGCCTTCCTCTCCTCGCTCGGCCACCACCTCGGTGGCGCCCCACTCGCGGCCCAGATCGGTGCGGGCCTGGTGGCGGCCCATCAGGATGATCCGTTCGGCGCCCATGCGCGCGGAGGCCAGCACCGCGGACAGGCCCACTGCCCCATCACCGATCACCGTGACCGTCTTCCCCGCGGACACCCTGCCCATGTGGGCGGCGTGGTAGCCGGTGAGGTACACATCGCTCAGGGTCAGCAAGGACGGCAGCAGCGCCCCGTCGACATCCCCGGGGAGCTTCACCAGGGTGCCGGCGGCCTGCGGTACCCGGACGGCCTCGGCCTGCGCGCCGCCCACCCCACCGTTTCCGTACCAGCCACCGCGCGGGCAAGCGGTCTGGAAGCCGTCGCGGCAGATCGCGCAGGTGTTGTCCGCGAACGCGAACGGCGAGACGACGAAGTCTCCCTTCGCCAGGCCGGTGACCTCGGAGCCGGTCTCCTCGACGACCCCGAGGAACTCGTGCCCCATCGGCACGCCTTCCTCGGCGGCGGGCAGGGAACGGTACGGGTGCAGATCCGAGCCGCAGACACAGGCCAGGGTGACGCGTACGACCGCGTCCGTGGGCTCCACGATCCGCGGAACGGCCGTCTCCTCGACCCGTACATCCCCGGCACCGTACAGATAGGTGGCTCGCACTGGACATCACACCTTTCGAACCAGCACCTGTTTCCACCATCCACCCGATCCCCGCACAGCGCTCGGCGGCGCGGACCGGGACGCTCCCGGGGACCGGTCCGAGCGGCGAGGGCTTCTCCGATGTCGATTCGATGCTGGGTGTTGATCCGTCCTCACCGGCCGCTGGCTGACTTCGGCAGCGTAGGCGCCCCCTCCAGGGTTCTTACTTGCTGTGCACGATCTGGATCAGGTTGCCGCAGGTGTCGTCCAAAACCGCAGTGGTGACCGGGCCCGTCTCCAGCGGATCCTGGGTGAAGTGCACCCCGAGCTCGCGCAGCCGGTTGAACTTCGCATGTACGTCGTCCACGGCGAAGGACATGGCCGGGATGCCGTCCTTGACCAGCGCCGCCTTGTACGGCTTCACCGCGGGATGGCCGTCAGGCTCCAGCAGCAGTTCGGTCCCGTCCGGATCCTCCGGCGAGACCACGGTCAGCCACCGGTCGTCGCCTATCGGAACCTCGGCCTTCTTCACGAAGCCCAGCACGTCGGTATAGAAGCGCAGGGCCTTGTCCTGGTCGTCGACGAAGACGCTGGACAGGTGGATCTTCATGGGGGTGCCCTCCGGTATATCGGGCCTGAGCCACCGGGTCACGATGCGCTCCAGGCGTCCGGTGTTCAGATCGTGGAACTTGTAGCGGCCCTGGTGCCGCGAATGGACCGGACCTGCGGATTCCAGTATGGCCAGGTGCTGGCTGATCGCCTGGCGGGACAGCCCCCGTCCGCGCGTGGTCACCAGCCGTGTACACATCTCGAACCGGGGTTGACCGTCCAGAAGGAGGCCCACAGGCAACGGCCGGAGGAGGCCGAGGTTGCAGGGGGTGGGGCCAAGCCCTGTCGAGCAGCGAGGTTTCTACGTCGACCGCGATACGAGTGACACTGTCTTCTCCCCCGCAGCCGTTCCGGGCGGGGCGACCCGATCTCCCGGGCCGGGCACAGGTGCGTACGGGGTGTGCGTGAGGTGCGCAACGAGCCGGACGCCGGGACCGGTGAGCGGCCGGACTGCGGGCACGGACGGTGCGAGGGCCCGAACCCGGCTGTGCCGACGCACGGCAGTGGTGCTCCCCGCTCTGTTCGCCGCCCCGGACGACGGCGTACGGTACCGGGCGGCCCACCTACTCGCGGTGCTGGGTTCGCGGACGGTTCACGGTTCCGTACGCCGACGAGCCGGCCGCGCTCCTCGACGACCCGGGTGAGGACGGGTTTCCCTGAGGGCACCGTCGGCGGCGACGCCCGCTCGGCGCTGACCCGCATCGGCGACCGGCGCACGCAGAAGTCGTTCTGCCCGCGGCGCTGCGGGCAGAACGTGAGCCTGGTGGGCCGCCCGCCGCCGAGGCGTCGGCCGGCGTATGGCTCAGCCGACCAGTTCGGCCTTGTTCATCGCCAGCACGGCATGCCCGGAAGACGCCTCGGGGGCATCGGCCGGGGCCTGGTCGGCGAACTGCCCGGCGGCGCCGATCAGAAAGCCGCCGATGAGGATGGGAGCGACATCGCTGATCCGCTTCTGGCTCGCCTGCGAGGTGGTGTCCGGGGTAATCATCCGAGCGAGCTGGGCGGCGGCGCCGATCAGCAGGAGCCCTCCGACGACCAAGGCGGTGAGGGCGATGAAGAAACGGCTGTACGAGGGCATGGCGCACTCCCTGAGGCATGGGGTGGGTCCGTCCGCGGCGGCGGCGTGCTCCGGATCGTAAGCCCCGCGCCGCCACGGCCGCCACCCGTTCGACCAAGCGGAACGCGCCCTCACGGCTCCGCTCCCCCAGCGGCCTCACCCGCTCACCAATACCCCTCAGAACACCCCACAGGTGGGACGATTCCGGTGGCTGAAGAGGAGGGCGTCCCCGCGTGCCGGACTGCCCGAGCTCCGTCCTCCGAGCACGGGGTTCATACAGCGGAGGCGGCCTCTCCCTCGGAGAGGGGGAAGAAGGGGAGCTCGATGTAGACGTGGTCGGCGGCGGCGAGTATCTTCCGGGCGTCGTCGACCGGCGGGTGGATGCGGTGGTTGATCCACTTTTTGACGGCCGCGCCGTCGGCGCCCGAGGCCATCACCCTGCGGTCCCAGCCCCGGGTGAAGACCGCACCGGCGCCGCCCAGGTCCAGGCAGGTGACGTACGGGCCGGGGGTGAAGTCACGCAGCGGCAGGCCGAGCAGGTCGGCCGCGGCGTTGTACCCGGCGACCTTGCCGAGCGGGGTGGCGTGCTGGCATGCCTGCATGACGGTGTGCTCGGCGTCGAATGCCGCCGCGGCCGTGTCCCCGGCGACGAACACCTCGGGGAGGGCGCGCAGTCGCCGGTCCACCGGCACCCGGCCGAGATGGTCGAGCTCGTCGGAGATCTGCCGGGTGAGCTGGCTGGCTCTGACCCCCGCGGACCAGACCACCGCGTCCGCCTCCACCTTGGCGCCGTCGGAGAGGACGGCGTATCCGTCGCCGACCTCCGTGACCGTCGTCCCGAGTCGGCGCTC
>NZ_VCLA01000187.1:10865-18922 GCF_009600885.1 Streptomyces jumonjinensis | reverse complement strand
GGGCCGAGCTGGTCTCCGACCGCCTCCGACCGGTCCACCAGCAGCACCCGCCCCCGGGCGGCCAGTTCGGTCGCGGCCTCCAGACCGACGAACCCGGCGCCGACGACGACGGCGGAGTAGTCCTTCCGGTCGCGTAGATGGCCGGTGAGCCGCCGGGCCCCGTCCAGGGTGTCGATGTCGAAGAGCCGTTCAGCGCCGGGCAGGCCCTGGGGCTGAACGAGCTTGCTGCCCGCCGCCAGCACCAGGCGGTCGTAGCCGATCTCCTCGCCGGCGGCCACCACCACGCGGCGGTCGGTGTCGATCGTGGTCACCGAGGCCCGCAGATGCTCGACGCCGATCGGCTCAAGGATCCTGCCGAGCGCCACCTTGGCCAGGTCCGGCTCCGGCTCGTACAGGCGCGGTCGCAGCACCATGTGCTCGTTCGGCGCGATGAGCGTGATGCGCAGGTCCGCGTCCGCGCGTGCCAGCGCCGCTCCCGCCGCGCTCCACACGCCCGCGAAACCGCCTCCGATGATCACAACGTGCGCCATCGTGTCGTCCTCTCTCCGCCCCCGGGGATCGGGGGGTTCGGCAGGGAGACAAGACGGCGGGTTCAGATGTGACCGATGTGAGCGAACTTCTCGGGATTGGCCAGTCTCCTGAACGCCGTGATCCGCCCGTCGGCGATCTCCACGGTGTCGAGCCAGACCAGCTCGCCGCCGCGGTAGGTCGCCAGGGCCGGGTGCCCGTTCACCTCGATGATCTGGAACGCGTCGGGGCGGCTGATCTCGATCAGCCTGACCGCCAGCAGGGCGATCGGGGCGGCGCCCCGGACGGGCCTGCGCGCGGCGGTCACCTTGCCGCCGCCGTCGCCGACATAGACGGCATCGGGGTGCAGCAGCTCGACGAGCCCGGCCATGTCCCCCGCGTCGGCGGCTGCCTTGAACGCCTTGAGCACGCGTTCGGTCTCGGCCCTGGACGCCCGGGGACGCTCCTTGACCGCGGCGACCCGCGCCCGCGCGCGGGAGGCGAGCTTGCGGCCGGCGGCGGGTGTGCCGCCGAGGACCTCGGCGATCCGGCCGAACGGGAAGTCGAAGACGTCGTGCAGCACCAGCGCGACGCGTTCGGCGGGGGTGAGCCGCTCCATGACCACCAGCATCGCGGTGCTCACCGATTCGTCCATGAGCACCTGGGCGGCGGCGTCGGGCCCGGTCAGCAGCGGTTCGGGCAGCCAGGGCCCGACATAGGACTCGCGCCGGACGCGCGCCGACTTCAGCACGTTGTAGGACGTCCGGGCGGCCAGGGTCACCAGCCAGGCCCGTAGATCCCGCACCCCGGACAGGTCGGCCGCGGCGGCGCGCAACCAGACCTCCTGCGTCACGTCCTCAGCCTCGGCCACGGTGCCGAGGATCCGGTAGGCCGCCCCGAAGGCCGCGGGACGGTACGACTCCCAGTCGGCCTCGGTCAGTGCGCCGGTCAGCTCCACCCTCGGCCTCCGTGCCCCTCGGATCGTGATCGGTCTCCGATTCTAGACAGACCGGCCTCCGGTCCGAACGGTCCTCAGCACGACGCCGGTGTCCGTGAGTTCACAGCGAGGAGGTCAAGCCGACCGGCATCACGGTCCATGGGACCGATGTGGGCACGGTGCCGGGGGGCGGATCGGCCGGCCGGTGGTGCCAGGCCGTCTGCGGTACGGGGCGAAACCCGGCTGCGGATCCCGGCGTCCCCTGGCCACGCTCCCCCATGGCGGACGACACGCTGCAAGAACCGCCCGGCGGATCGCCCGTGTCAACGGTCGTCTGGCCGGAGAACGACGATCAGCGGCCCATGGTCCTGGCGGCGTTGCGGCGCACCGAGTCGGTCCCCTCGCTGCCGGGTGTCAGCGGCCGTCTCCTCACGGCCGGGACAGCCTGGCCACCCGCCACCCGTGTGGGTGGCGGCATTCGGAGCGTCCGGGAGCGTCTTCCGGAGCGGAGGCGCCGGAGGCCGCCGATCCGTCACGATCCGGCGTCGCCCAGCCGGCGCGACAGCGCCCTGTGCCGACGACTGGAGGGCCGGGGGATATCCCCACGTCGCATGGGCCCCCTGCCCGGATAGCTCCGTGGATCTTGAACGCGCAGGCTGAACCCATCCGGATAACCGGATCTTCCAACGGCCCCCAGGAGGGTTCTCCATGCCTGTTCCTTCGCTTCAGCTCCGTCGTGTTCGCGCCTCGTCGCCGACCGGGCGGCGGCGGATCGCGATGGTCGCGGTGATGGCCACCGCCCTGGCCGTGGGCGGCACACTGTCCGCGTCGTCGGCACAGGCCGGTGGCTCCGGTGATGCGGTGCGCAAGGGGCTGAACCGCCTGGTGGCGGACGACAAGTACCCTGCCGCCCTGGCCGCCGTCGCCGGCCGCGACGGACGCACCCGCAACTACACCGCCGGGGTCGCGGACCTGAGGACCGGGGCGAAGGTGCCGGTGGACGGGCAGGTGCGGGCGGGGAGCAACACCAAGGCCTTCACCGCCACAGTCGTCCTGCAACTGGTCGGTGAGGGCAAGGTCGGTCTCGACGCCCCCATCGAGAAGTACCTGCCGGACCTGGTCCGCGGCGAGGGCATCGACGGCCACGACATCACCGTGCGTCAACTGCTCCAGCACACCAGCGGACTGCCCAACTACACCGACTTCCTCGGCGACCCCGCCGAGGAGCGGCACACCTACCTCCAGCCCCGCACGCTGATCGACATGGCGCTGGCGCACAAGGCGCTCTTCGCTCCCGGGACGGACTGGTCGTACAGCAACACCAACACCGTCCTGGCGGGCCTGCTCATCGAGAAGGTCACCGGCCGCCCGCTCGCCGAGCAGATCACGCAGCGGATCATCGTCCCCGCCGGACTGCGCAAGACCTATTTCCCCGGCGTGGGCGAGCAGGGCATCCGAAAGGCCCACCCCAAGGGCTACTCCCCGGTGAAGCCCGGTGGCCCGCTGGAGGACTTCACCGAGATGGACCCCTCCTGGGCCTGGGCCGCCGGACAGATCGTCTCCACACCCGGCGACCTGAACCGCTTCTTCACCGCCCTGATCGGCGGCGAGCTCCTCAAGCCCGCACAGCTCGACCAGATGCGCACCACCGTCGAGATTCCCGACCACTTCGGGGCGGCCGGCACCCGGTTCGGACTGGGGGTGACCAGTACGCCGCTGAGCTGCGGCGGGCTGAGGTGGGGCCATGGCGGCGACCTCCCCGGCTACACGACCCGCCCCGGTGTCACCGAGGACGGCCGCGCCGCCACCATCGCCGCCACCACCGACAGATCCCCCAGCCCGCAGGGCCGCGAGAACATCGACGCTCTCCTCGACACCGCCCTGTGCGGATGACGCCCGGCCGCAGCGACCGGCGCTCCGTCCCCGGCAGTCCCCGGCAGTCCTTGGCCGGGGTGAGCCGCTGAGCCGGTGAGCCGATGGGGCTCGGGTCGACCAGCGACCGGGCGCCCCCACGAGGCCCGAGGACTCGAACCGTCGCGCGCGGTGCCCGTTCGACCGTGCGCGGTACCAGGTCGACGCTCCTCGGGCCGTCCCGCCCCCGGGCCCGGGCGCTACGCGTTCATGAACTCCTCTGCGGCCACCAGGCGCTCGATCCGGGCGGAGAAACCCCGCGATCCCGGTCGGCAGGGGAGCCAAGCGGGTGAATCGCCGCCGGGGCACAGGGCCGTTCGGACGGTGTTGGCCGAATGGCCGGACCGCCGCGAATCATCAGCCCCGATACGGAGCGATGCTGCGTGTGCGCGGCCAAGGGCGCTGTGAATCGCCTTCCGGTCGGCTGCGCCGAGGAGGAGACGATACGTATGCCGGTAGGGCGGTCCGGTCGGGGCGCCGTGGTGGTCGGCGCACGCACGACCGCTGCGGCCCGGCGGGGAACAGCAGGCGTCCGATGTCGCCGGTGACCCGTGCCGGACTGGGGCCTGCGGCTCCGACGGTGATCCCGGGAGCCTGCGGTGGTCCTTGAGCTGCTCTTGATCGGCCTGGTCATCACCTTGGAGCCGTTCCCGCTGATCGCCTTCGTCCTCGTATTGTCCTCGGATCGGGGCGTACGCAAGGCACTTGCCTTCATCCTCGCCTGGCTGGCGTGCCTGGTGGCGGTCATCGCCGCGGTGCTGTCGCTGACCGGTGGGCAGCCGCCTGCGCCCAGGACGGCCTCATCGACGGCGGCGGTGGCCGTCAAGCTCGCGGTGGGCGTCGGGTTGATCGTGTACGGCGAGCGCAAGCGGCGCGCGGCCGGAGGTCCGCGCAAGACCCCGGCATGGATGGCACGGCTCCATGACGTCAGCTCCTGGACGGCGGCCGGGCTCGCGATCCTGCTCCAGCCGTGGGGGCTGGTCGCCGCCGGCGCCGCCACGGTGGTCGAGGCAGAGCTCGACAGCGTAGCCGCCTACTTCGTCCTGCTCGGCTTCTGCCTGCTGGCGACGGCGAGCCAGCTCACCCTGGAGCTCCACGCCGTCTTCGCCCCCACAGCTGCGGGAGAGAGACTTCAACGGCTGCGCCACTGGTTGGACGACAATCAGGACCGTACGGTTGTGGTTCTGTCGCTGTCCCTTGGCTTCTGGCTGGTCGGTAAGAGCATCTCGCAGCTCGTCTGATGAGGCTGCGGAAGCGGCTCCCGACCGCGCGGGGGCTGTGACTCGACGGCAGAGCTCCGTAGGCGCGCAGCCTCGATGTTCGTCAGCCCCGGCGACATGGCCGCCGTCCTCAACGGCCGTGCCGAGCACGCGAGTTGACCGAGTCGCTGACCCGGATCCCTGGATCGTCACACGAAGGCGGCGCCGCGCGCCGACGCGAAATGATCACGCGCGCACGGCCTTGCGCCGCCGTCGCCGGGGCCGATCGCGGGTTTCCCGCGTCCGCGGCGTCCGCACCGATCCGCGATGCCGGGGGTCGTGGGCGGTGCCGTTCGCGGCCGGCCCTGGGCCCCTCGTGCGGGGCCCCGGGGGGCGCGGACGCGCCCGCCGGTGTACGGATGGAACAGGCCGCCGGCATCGGCCGTCGCCCGTCCCGAAGGAGACCGTCGTGCCCCTCACCGTGGACCAGCTCATCGACCCCGCGGTGCGCGCCTTCGTCACCGCCGTGAACGCGGGGGACCGGGAGGGCTTCCAGGCCGTCCTCGCCCCGGGCGTGACGATGTCCGACGACGGCAGCGACCGTGATCCGGCCGAATGGACCGAACGTGAGGTCTTCGCCCCGCACGCGCGCATGGCTGTCGAGTCGCAGTCGGAGGACGGACTGTCGCTGGTCGCGCGGTACCGGAACGACACCTGGGGAGAGATGCGCACGGCCTGGAGGTTCACGGTCTCCGGCGACGCGATCACCCGTTTCGAGACCGGTCAGGCGTGAGCGTCCACAGTTATAGGTCATATGACCTATAGTCGTGCTCATGAACATCGATCAGTTGGTGCACGATCCCGAGGGCCCGGTTCTGCTCGTCGGCGGATACGGGACGGTGGGCGCGGAACTGGCGCGGGCGACCCTGGGGCGGTGGCCGCTGCTGCTCGCGGGGCGCTCGCCCGAGAAGGCGGCGGAGCTGTGCCGCGAGGTCTCCGCCGAGGCCCGCCGGTGGGACCTGTCCGCCCCCGAGCCGTTCCACGCCTCCGTACGAGCCGTGGTGAGCCTGGTGAACGACCCGGACGACCGGGTGCTGCGGGCGGCCCTGAACGGCGGGATCCCGTATGTGGACGTGACCCGCTGGACGGCCAGGATGCAGCGCGCGGCAGCGCTGGCGTCGATCGCCTCGCCGACTGGTCCGGTACTGCTCTCATCCGGCTGGATGGGCGGGGTGGTCCCGCTGGTCGCCGCCGCGCTGGCGCACCGGCTGGGCGGTGCGGAGAGCGTCGACACCGCGATCCGCTACGACCTCGCCGACCGGGCGGGGGCGGACTCGGTGGAGTTCATGGACCGGCTCGGGGTCGACTTCGAGGTGCTCGAAGACGGCCGGAGCGAGGTGGTGAGCCCGCTCACGAGCACCCGTACGCTCGCCATCGGCCGGCACCGCACCAAGGTGGCCAGAATCGACACACCCGAGCAGTTCACCCTGCCGCTGACCCTGGGGGCCCGTACCGTCACCACCCGTATCGGCTTCAGCAGCACCTCCTCCACATCCACCCTGATCGCCCTCGGCAGGAGCGGATTCTTCCGGCACGCCCGTGGCGACCGCTGGCGGTCCGTGCGCCGCCGTCTCCTCTACTCGCCCGGCGAGGGCGGCACGGCGACCGTCCGCGTCGAGGTGCGCGGACCGGGGGGCTCCCTGACCGCCACCGTGACGGACGCGCGCGGCCAGGCCCATATGACCGCCGTCGGCGGGCTCCTCGGTCTGCGGCGCGTACTCGGCGACGACGGCGCACCGGCGGCGGCCGGGCTCGCCTTCCCCGATTCGCATCCGCTGCCGGACACGGTTCTGCCGGCGCTGGAGGCGGCGGGCGTCCTGGTCGGCGTGGAGGCTTCGCCCGCGGTCTCTGCCACGGCTTCCTCCACGGCGGCGGCGTGACCACCGCCAAAGGCGCCGCGCGCCGGGCGGCCCTCCTCGACGCCGCCGAGGCCACCCTCGTCGGCGGCGGGCACACGGCCCTGTCCCTCCGCGCCGTCGCGGACGCGGCGGGCGTCCGGCTCGGCCATCTCCAGTACTACTTCCCCTCCCGGGACGCTCTGGTCGCCGAGCTGCTCGCCCGGATCCTCCAGCGCTCCCTGGACCGGGTCGCCGAGGCGGTCCCGGACGGACGGCTGGACGAACTGGTCGCTCTGCTGCTCGCTCAGCAGACCGATGCCCAGCTGGTGCGCGTCTTCGTCGAGCTGTGGGCCCTGGCGGCGCGCGACGAGGCCGTCGCCGTACGCGTCCGCGCCTTCTACCGCCAGTACGCCGATCTGCTCACCGACCGCATCCGCACCCACGCCCCCGACGTCCCGCCGGAGGAACACCGGGCCCGCGCCGAGGTGTTCATCGCCCTGATCGAGGGCGGCTCCCTGATGCGCTCCGGAGTGGCGGGCACCCCGTCCGCCGCAACGGACGCGCTGCTCTCGCGTACCGCCCTCGGGATTCTCACCGGGGGGTGAGCGGCGGGTTCACCGCGTATCCGGCGCGCGGCCTCCGCGGTCGGGCCGGGACCCGTCCGCGCTCGCGCCGTCCGATGTGTGCCCGGCGGCGGGCCCGCCGCCGGGCCGCGGCAGCCGATCCCCGGGCCGGCGGTCATGTCGATGTCCCCCGCCCCGGGCCGAGGACAGCGCCGACCTCCTCATCGACCAGGGCGTTATCATCTACTTCCGGTCCCCCGGCGGCATATGCGTCGGGCTCTCGCCCCTCTCCACGAGCTTCAGCGAACTGGGCGGCGCCGGACCGCACCCGCGTTCTCGCCATGGACGTGCTGGCATGAGTACGGACACGAGCAGTGACATGAGTGACATGGGTACGGACAGACAGATGACAACGGGCGGCGGTCTGCGCCGGGGGCTCGGGCGGCGTCAGATGGCCCTTCTGGGGCTCGGCTCCGCGCTCGGCACGGGACTGTTCCTCGGCGCCGGAGCCGCCATCTCCGTCGCGGGGCCCGCCGTCCTCATCAGCTACGCCGCCGGCGCCCTGATCGCGCTGACCGTGGCCTTCGCCCTCGGCGAGATGGTCAGCGCCCTGCCCGTCCAGGGGTCCTTCGGCACCATCGCCGCCCGCTATCTCGGCCCGTTCGCCGGGTTCTCGGTGCGGTGGATCTACTGGCTCGCGCTCATCGTCGGCATCGGCAGCGAGGTGGTCGCCGCCGCCATCTATCTGCGGTTCTGGTGGCCCGATGTGCCCCTGTGGCTGGCCGTCGTGGTCTTCGCCGGGGCCGTCACCGCCGTCAACACGGCCGGGGTGAAGAACTTCGGCTCCACCGAGTCGGTCCTCAGCGCGATCAAGGCGTTCGCCGTCGTCGCCTTCATCGTCATCGGTGTCGTACTGATCGTCTTCGGCCTCCCGGAGATGCCCGCGACCGGGGTGTCGAACTGGACCTCGCACGGAGGCTTTCTGCCCGAGGGCACCCTCGCCATCTGGCTGGTCATGTCCATCGTGCTGTTCAGCTTCGCC
>NZ_VCLA01000187.1:9843-10471 GCF_009600885.1 Streptomyces jumonjinensis | reverse complement strand
GTCGCTGCGCGGCGCCCTGCGCTCGCTCATTCTGCGGCTGACGCTGTTCTATCTCGGCGCCATCGCGGTGATGCTCGCGGTGATGCCGTGGCCGAAGCTCGCCTCCGGTCACTCCACCGAGACCAGCCCGTTCGTGATGATGTTCCACGCGGCCGGAATCCCGGCGGCGGCCTCGGTGACCAACTTCGTCGTGCTGGTGACGGCGCTCTCCGCCGCCAACGCCAACCTCTACGCCAGCGGCCGGATGCTCCACTCCCTCGGCGGCGACCGGCTCGCGCCGAGGGCCCTCGGGGCCACCACCCGGCACGGCGTACCGCGCCGGGCCGTCCTCGTCTCCTCGCTCGGCTTCCTCGTCACCGCGGGGCTGACCGCGCTCTTCGGGGCCCGGGTCTTCTCCGTGATGCTCGCGCTCGGCACCTTCGGGGTGATCGCGGTGTGGATCATCATCCTGTGCACCCTCTACGCCTTCCGCAAGGACGCGGACCGGCCGCCGTCGACGCTGCGGCTGCGCGGGGGCCGGGTCACGCCCGCCCTGGGCATCATGGCGCTGCTCTCCGTGTACGCCACCGGGTTCTACGTCCCCGAGATGCGGCTGGCCTGCTACGTCGGCGGGCCCGCGCTGGCGCTC
>NZ_VCLA01000187.1:7185-9417 GCF_009600885.1 Streptomyces jumonjinensis | reverse complement strand
CGGCTCTCGCGAGGTCCCCGGGTGGCTGCCGATACTGCTTGTGGCGCCGGTTGGGGAAGCCGGCGGCGGTGAACTCGCCGGCACGGAAGATCGCACGGTTCAGCAGCCGCGCGGCGGTCCGGCTCACCATGCGGGCCAGTGGGCCCGGCAGCCGCCCCGGTTCGGTGAACGCGAGCCGGTTCAGCTGCTCAGTCGATGACCGCGGTGGCCTCCACCTCGACCAGATGATCGGGTACGTCCAGTGCCGCGACGCCCAGCAGTGTGCCCGGCGGCACCGGGGTGACCCCCAGCTTCGCGGACGCCCGAGCGACCCCCTCCAGGAAGAGGGGCATCTTGTCCGGGGTCCAGTCGACGACGTAGACGGTCAGTTTCGCCACGTCGTCGAAGGAGCCGCCGACCTCTGCCAGGGCGGTGCCGATGTTGAGGTAGCACTGCTCGACCTGAGCGGCGAGATCGCCTTCGCCGACGGTGACCCCCTCGGCGTCCCAGGCGACCTGGCCGGCGATGAAGACCAGCTTCGACCCCGTCGCGATCGACACCTGCCGGTAGGCGCCGATCGTGGGCAATCCGCTGGGGTCCACCAGGGTGATGGCCATGCCGTATGCCTCCTCGTCATCAGAGCCCAGGGGCTCGCTTCCACCGAACCGGGACGCTCACGGTCTCTTGTGGTTACTGAAGAACCGTAGGAGAGTGGCCGCCGACATGGAAGAACGCACTTTTCAGTGACTGAGGAACCTTATGGTGACCCAACAGTTAGGGGCTCGCCCGAGGGCGCGGACCTGAGGCGCGCGGACTCTCCGGCAAGGCCCTGCGGGAGACGGTCCACGGGATGTGCGACTGGACCCACCGGCACCTCGGTCACATCGAGGCCGCCCGCCACCGCTTCGACGCCTGACGGGCGGAGCGCTCGCGCATCCGCACGACCCACACCGGTAGCCCCGGGCCGATGCTCCCGGGGCTACCGCATATGCCGGGCAGGATGGCGCCTGCCGTCCCCGGTGACGGGACGGCGGGCGCCGCTGCCGCCGGGGTGTCAGCGGTTGTTGCCGCTGGCGGAGGTGTGGCTGGCGGTGACCGCTCCGTAGAACGGCATGGCCAGGTTGCTGAAGATGTCGGCGGTGCCGGGGCCGCCCGGGTTCTTCCAGTCGCGCAGCAGCTCCGAGATGACTCCGACGGTGCTGTTGACCGTGGCGCCCGCGTTCTGGAGGCGGAGCAGGGAGGTCTCGCGGGCGAGCGTGTTGGTGGTGCCGGAGGCGTCCAGGACGGAGTGGACCTTGTAGCCGCGGCCGAGCGCGGAGAGGGAGGCGAACATCAGGCAGACGTCGGTGATGACGCCCGCGATGACCAGGTTGGGGCGGTTCATGGCGCGGACCGCTTCGTCGAAGCGCGGGTCGTCGAAGGCGTCGACCTCGCCGCTGCGGTGGATGATCGGCACGCCTTCCGGCAGCTCGGCGACCAGCTCGGGCAGCAGAGGACCGTTGGGGCCCTGGGGCGCGGAGGTGGTGGCCACGATCGGCAGCCCGAACACCTTGGCCGTGCGGGCGAGGGCCTGGGCGTTGCGGCGGACCTGGTTCTGATCGTGGTCCTGGACGCCGAGGATGAGGCCGGCCTGGTGGTCGACCAGCAGGATCCCGGTGTTCTCGGGGGTGAGCCGGTCGGTGAGGTAGCTGTTGCCGCTCATGATTCCTCGTTCCTTGAGGCGGGGCCGCGATGGCGGCCCGGGTACCTGTTTCGCGCAGTCATTTTGTTGCTTGCGCATTCATCTCAACGGTCGGAGGTTGTGCACCATTCCTCTCCCTCCGGATTTAATGTGTGAGCTGGCTCACTTCTCGGTGTCGCAGTCCCGGGCGTGCTCCCGCAGCTTCAGATGGCCGAGCATGCCGTCGAGCGACAGCAGCTCCTCCGGCGAGAGCCGGCCGGCGAACATCCGGTCCACCACCTCCGCGTTGGTCAGCGCCGCCGCCCGGAGCAGCCGCCGCCCCTCCTCCGTGAGCCGGATCATCGCGCCGCGCTGGTCCTCCTCGATGGGCGTACGCGTCACCAGCCCCCGCTGCGCGAGCCGGTCGCACATCCGGCTGACCGCGCTCTGCGTGAGCACGATCCGCTCCTTGAGCTCCTTCAGCCGCGTACCGTCGAGCGGGATGTTCACCAGCGTGTCGAATTCGCTCACCGACAGACGGTGCCGCGCGTCGAGCTCCTGCTCGATCGCCCGCAGAACCGCGTGATGAACCT
>NZ_VCLA01000187.1:0-6826 GCF_009600885.1 Streptomyces jumonjinensis | reverse complement strand
GTCACGCAGCCGGCCGACCGCGGCACAAGAGAGCGAGGACGCCGGGTCGCGGGATGATCCCGGCCGGGCCGCCTCCTTCGCAGCCGCCCCATTCCACGCACACGGACCCGAGGGGCCTCGGCTTCCCCGGGCCGGTCCGGGGTCTCTCACTCCGAACGGTGGACGGCCGTGTCCGACGCGGGCGGTCTCCTGCCGAGCGCGAGCAGCATGATCTTTCGCCAGCTCGTCCGGGGGCGGCTCAAGGGGGCTCCGGGACGGTGGCGCGGGACCAGGAGCCGCAGGGCGCGGGGGTGGAGCGTGCACACGGCTGGTGCGGGCAGCATCAGGGCCTCGCCGTCGACCCCGACCGGCAGGTCGGGGGAGGTGGAGGTGACATCGACCCGGCGGGCTGTCAGGACGGTCAGCCCCGTGGCCTGGGTGCCGCGCAGCGCGATCTCCGCGGCCTGGGCCGCACCCTCCACCCGGATGCCGACGACGCCCATCGTCCCGGTGTCCAGTCGCAGCCGGCGGCCCGCACCCAGCAGATCGGTCTCCATATAGGGGTTGTTGCTGATCAGGAGCGCCTGCTGCGAGGAGAGCCGGGTGCCGTCCACGAGCGCTTCGAGCCGCTTCCCGGACTCCTTGAGCAGCAGATCGGGCAGCCCGCCCAGGATGGTGCCCGCCTGGTCCGCACGGTACTGAGGGCTCTGGACGATCTCCGCGTACACCCCGAACGAGACGGTGTTGACGAAGGGACGGCCCGACACGAACCCCAGATCCACGCTGAGCTGCTCCCCGTCGGCGAGGGCGTCCAGGCAGCGAGCGGGATCCTGGCGGTCCAGGCCCAGATCCATGGCGAAGTGATTGCGGGTGCCCGCGGGGATCACCAGGAACGGAAGACCGTGCTCGGCGGCCACGGCGGCCACCAGGGCCTGGGTGCCGTCGCCGCCCGCCACCCCGAGGAGATCCGCGCCGTCGGCCACGGCCTGCCGGGCGAGCGCGGTGACGTCCGCCCGGGCGTCGGTCGGCAGGACGATCACCCGCGCGCCCATGTCCTCGGCCTTCTCCACCAGCCCGTGCCGGGCGACCTTCCCGCCGCCCGACGCCGGATTCATGATCAGCACCGGACGGCGCGGCGGCCGTCGCCGCTCGGCGCGCATCCCGGCCAGCGGTCTCGCCCTCCGCAGTGCCGACCGCGCGCAGGCCAGCGCCGCGCCCCACAGCGCCACGGAGACGAGTGCCGGGCCCCACAGGCCACGGCTCGTACAGAGCACGATGACGCCGGCCGGGGCCGCGACCACCAACAGCGCTCCGAGCGCCCGGACCACCCCGCGGTAGGCGAGGAACCACCAGGCCCCCACCGCCGCCGCGGCCAGGCCCGCAAGGCCGCCCACCACGATCAGCAGACCCCCCGCGCCCACCATCGACACCAGAGCGACGGCCGCCGCCACCGCGCCCGCCAGAGAGAGCCGGGCCAGCACCCGCGCCGCCCGCGGCACCTCTGGATCCGTCACCCTCACCACCGCCCTCCGCGCTCGTACCGCCGCCGTATCCCGGGTGGAGCCGGCGTACACGGCACGGACGGCCGGACCGCGCGGCGCCCGACGGACCGGAGACACGGCGCGGACGCTCGCAGCCGACCGCGCCGCTGGTCCCGGCGCCGCGGTGCGGCGCGCGGCGAGGCCAGGGACGGCCGGTCAGGGAAGGCAGACCTCGGCCGGGCGCAGTGAGCCCCCGGCGTTCTCGTCGTCCGTGCCCAGAACGCCCCGGACAGCGCCGGGCAGGCAGTCCAGCGCCTCGATCTTGTGACCGGGGAAGACCGCGAGCCGCACCGGCTCTTCGCGTACCGCGGGCCAGGGCTGACCGTCGAATCCGGTCAGGACGCTCCCGGCGTCATGGACGGCGGAGTCGAAAGGACCGTCGTCGCCCGCGTCGGAGGCCGAGGTGACGGTCACCCGGCCGGAGGGGGAGACGTGCACATCGCTGATGTGCCGTACGTTCTCCGGCGGATAGAGCACCCGGACGCCCGCGGTGCGCTGCGGGCCGAAGACGAGTCCGCTCCAGTCGAGTGCCGCGGTGTGCAGGACCGCCGGGTCCTGGTCCTGGCCCCGGTGGGCCCAGACCGCCACCAGGCGTCCCGCCTGCACGGTCAGGGCGAATCCCTCGTAGTTGTCGCCCGGGGCGACACCGGGAACGGTGAACTCCCGCAGCACCCGCACCGCGTCCTGGCCCAGGAGCAGATGGTAGCCGCGGCCGGAGCTCTCCAGGGCGACGAACTCCCCATCGGCGCCGGGGACCGCGCTCAGTGCTTCCAGGTCCACCGGAAGCCGCTCGCCGTCCCAGCTCAACACCTCGCCGTGCGGTGCGGAGCCGGGCGGGATACGGATACGGGACACCCGCTGCTCCCCTGGACGCTTGTTGTCGTGCACCACGAGCACCTCGGTCCCGGCGCCGTCCTGCGCCGCCACCGCGATACCGCTGATGCCGGCGGTGATCCCCTGGCCCGTCGGCAGCCAGCCGTCGGCGCCGGCGGCGGCACCGGGGAGCGAAGCGAGACTCAGGCCGGCCAGCACGGCGGCGAGGCGACGGCGGGCGGTGCGCAGGCTCTTCACCCGCCGCACGCTAGGGCGTGACTCGGAGTCCGGCCCGCCCGCGGCTCGCCCCTCTCCCCCGGTCGGCCCCGCCCTGTCACCCGGGCGCATCAGCACGGGTCCGCGCCGGTGCGCCCCTTCCGCTACGAGCGGTGCAGCAAGGCCGTGGCGATGGTGACCTGCGCCGGTTCCAGCGCGGTCTTCCCGTCTTCGACGTCCCACAGCGCGTTCTGCAGAACGCGGCCGAGCGTCCAGCCGGTTGCCCGCTGCCGGTCCAGGCCGAGGGCCTCGGTCAGCAGGTCGAAGCGGCGGAGGACCGTGCGTACGGCGTCGCCCGTCGCCACCACGTCGTCCCACCGGTTGTCCAGCGCCGGCAGCAGCTCGAATCCGGGGTCGCCGGCGAGCGGTTCGGGATCGATGGCGAGCCAGGGTTCCCGCTCCCCGGCGAGGACGTTGTCGTAGTGCAGGTCCCAGTGCAACAGGCGGTCGCCGGACTCACCGATCAGTTCGGCCACGGCGGACGCGCAGGTGCTCACCAGTCGCCGTTCGGCGGGGTGACGCAACGCCGGCACGGCCCGCGGAGCCTGTTCGAGCATGGCGGCGGCGAGGTCGGACAGCCGCCGCAGACCCTTCGGAGCGGGTACCGAGGTCAGACGGGCAATCAGCGCGGCCAGGATCCGCATCGCCGTATGGTCGTCGGCCAGCGAGGACAGGGTCCGGGTCGCGTCCAGCCGTTCCAGCAACTGGGTTCCGCTCTCCTCGTCGTGGTCGAGCAGGCGCACGATGCCGTCGCCCCGCCACGCCCGCAGACCGGCCGCGGCCCCGGCGGTCTCCTCCCGGAGCTGCTGGAGTTTGAGGACGGCGGGTGTGCCGTCGGCCCGGCGCACGGGCAGGACGAGCGAGGCCATGCCGTACGCGGCCGGGCCGTCGGGCCGCAGTTCCCAGCGGTCCGACAAGTCTCCGCCGAGGCGGGGCAGCCCGGCGATCCAGGCGCGCGCCGAGGCGCCGTGGGCGCTGTAGGACGCGGCGAACGCGTCCGGGACGTCGATGGAAGTCGACGTGTTCATGGGAAGAGTCTCCTTCGTGGGTTCAGCGTCGGGCCACGACGGCCGACTCCGGCGCGGAGGGCCGGGCTTACAGGGTGACCGGTCGCACCGCGCCGGTGTTCGTGCGCGAAAGAAAACCGGAACAGCTTGTCGTCGGATGTCGAGAACCCGTTTCCCGCTCCGACCAAGGGGTGACAGTGTGCCGCAGGGGCACCCGGTAGCACGAGCACCCCCGAACGCCGCCACCTCACCGCCCGGGCCCACCGCCTGGAGGTCTCCGCATGACGCGGTGAGCCGAACACCCCCGTACGCCGGTGCCATCGCCGTGCGCCCCCCGTCTGGAGGGACGGCCCGGAACGGGGCCGGTACCGTGGGCCCATGCCCCATACCGCCGCGCTTCTCGTCATCGATATGCAGAACACCCTGGTGTCGCTCGCCTTCCGGGCCGCCGAGACGGTCGCCGCAATCGCCGGCCTGCGGGAACGCGCGAAAGCCGCGGGCGTACCGGTCGTGACGATTCAGCACCGGGGTACGGGGGTGGAGGCCGGCACCGAGGGGTGGCGGATCGTGCCCGAGCTCACGCCCGCAGCCGGCGAGGAGACCGTCCACAAGACCAGCGCGGACAGCTTCCTGGACACTGATCTCGACGACACCCTCAAGGCGCTGGGGGTCACCGAGGTGGTCGTCACCGGGTTCGCGACCGAGTTCTGTGTGGACACCACGGCACGGCAGGCGCTGAGCCACCGGTACGACGTGGTGCTGGTCGCCGACGGGCACACCACATCCGACCGGCCCGAGTCCGGGGAGTACATCTCGTCCGAGCGGTCGATCGCGCACCACAACGGGATCTACCGGTACATGGACTTCCCCGGGCGGAGCATCCGGGTGCTGTCCTCGTCCGAAGTGGACTTCGCCGCGCCGTGAGCCGGTTCGTCTCCGGCGCCGCGCGTCAGGCCGTGTCGTCGAAGTCCCGTCGGGAGAGCGGGGCCATGGGCTGTTCGGTTCTCCGCCGCTCGACGCGGCCCGGTCTTTCAGAGCGGTCATGACACCGACGGCCGGCGCATCGGGCGCAGGCCGCGGCCGTGACAGCGCGGTCCATGCGACCGAAGGCCCCGGACCCGCGCGGGTCCGGGGCCTTCGGTCGAGGGGTTCCGGCCCGCGCCGAGCGGCATCGCCCCACCGTGCGGCCCAAGGGCGCGCGGCAGGCGGAGTCCGATGCGCCCGCAGGGGCTGACGACAACCCCGTGCCGGTCGGCTGCCATCGCGTTCGCCGTGGGGCGATGCCGCTCGACGCGGCGCGGGGGCCTGGGCACCGGGACCGGTCGTCCCAGCACCGGCCCCACCCGGCTACGACTCGGCTGCGGCCTTCTCGTCCGCGGCCTCGGCGACCGGCCCGGCAGCCTCGGCGCCGGCTGCCGCCGCGCTTTGCGGCTCGGACGTCGTCGGCCGGAGCGCCGTGTACATCACCGACCCCTGCTTCCGCTCCCGCTCGATGCTTCCCTTCGCCACTAGGCCCTCCAGCGCGTTGCGCACCACCTGGGTCGAGGCCACCCGCTCGGGGTGGGTCTCCGTCAGCTCCCGGACGACGTCGCTGACCATGAGCGGCTCGCCGGAACGCCCGACCAGAAGAGCCGTGACCAGCTCACGCAGAGTGGGCCGCCCCGGCTCCGGGCTCTTCGCGACCTTCTTCTCGGCCTTCTTCACGGCCTTCTTCTCGGCCGCCTTGGGCGCCGCCTTCTCCACGGGCTTGGCCGCGGCCTTGCTCCGGCTCCGCCCCGTCGCGCCGGCCGTCTTCTTCGGCCGCCTCGGACGCGGAACGACCCCGGGCGCGGGCGCCTCAGCGGAGTCGGCCTCTGCGGAGTCGGCGTCTACAGAGGAATCGGTGGAACCCGTGGAAGCAGCGGGAGCATCCGCGAGGGTGCCCTGCATCCCCGCCAGCCACCTCTCCTCCGTCTGCAGGTGGGCGAGGCGGTCCTGGTGCTCCGCGATCTTCGTGGTGATGGTCTCCTGCTCTTTGCGGTTGTTCTCCAGATCGGCCGCGAACTGCGCCGCATACCGTTCCTGGATCTGGGTGTTCTCCGGCTCGTTGGACACGACGGTTCTCTCTCTCGTCATACCTGATGTTGTTGCTGGATGCTACCCACCCTGGCAAGAGCATCGTTACAGCTACGGGCGGCGCACCCGGCCCCGGATGCCGAGCCGGTGGCATCCGGAGCGGGACTTCGCGCGGTGAACCCGGCCGCTCGTACAGGACCAACCATGCCTCCTGCCGACGGCGCCTCCGCATCAGCCGCCCCCGCGCCGCGTACGGCGACGCCGCCGGCACGGCGCCCGGTTCCGGGCCAACGTCCTTGCGGGAGCGGCGTATCCGTGCGCGGCAACCATACGAACGAGTGCACGGCGGAACGCGATGACTCGCGTGCACCCCGTTGCGGTGCCGAGGCGGTGGTGGAGGGGGTTCGTCGAGATCCCGGCCGGCGGGCGGTCTCGCCGGAGGTCTGGCTGCGGTTCGCCCTGAGCGTCATCGATTGCCGTGGTCGCAGCGGCGTCGAGCGTTGGACGACGACCGTGTCCATCTTCTGGAGTCGAAGGGCGGTACGTCCGCCGGTGTGCTCCTTCCCACCCGCCGGAGTGCGGGTGGGAAGGATGCTGTCCGGCGGCTGGGAGGGTGCTCCGCCGTCAGGGGCGGGGCCATCCGCAGTGGATATGGGTGCTGTGGCCCGCGTCCCCGGGGCCGAGGACCTCGGTGGCGCCCAGCTTGGTGCAGGCCGCCATGGCCGCCGCGTGCGGGGCGCCGCTGCCGACATGCGTGCCGTTGATGTAGTTGATGTCGACGGCGACTCCGACGTAGTGCCGGGAGTTGGCGGAGTGGTCGCCGCCCACCAGTTCGGAGATGGAGAGGGTGTAGCCGTGATCGGTGGTGAGCTTGAGCAGCCCATTGAGCATCTGGGCGTTGAGGAACACCCGCTGACCGGGCACATCGCTCCAGGGGCTGGTGGCGGCGCCCTTTCCATCGGCCGTGTCGACGATGTTCTGCCGTGCCGTGGACGCCGCGTCGACACCGCCGGAGTGGGCGGTGGCAAGGGTGATGGCTGCGGCGTCGCGGATCTGTCGGGCGAGCGAGATCCGGTCGCGGACCGGGCCGTCGAGGAGGGCCGACCAGGTGGTGGTGTCGACCGTGCCGTTCACGGTGCGGCCGACCGCCTGCTG
>NZ_VCLA01000186.1 GCF_009600885.1 Streptomyces jumonjinensis | reverse complement strand
CCGCAGGTCGAACACGCGGTCGACGGCGTCGAGCGAGCCGTCCGCGACCCCCGGGCACCGTACGGACACGACGGCGCCATGTCCCGGTTCACGGTGCGCCAGAGCGCCGCCGAGAGCGGCGAGAGCGGACGCCGCCGCGTCGCCGGTGAGCGACGGCAGCGGAACGCGGGCGGTCGCGTACCGCTCGGGGCCGCCCGGCCCCGGCCCGCCCCATACGGGAGCCGGCGGCGTGCGGTGCCGGCTGTCACCGTCACCCGGCGGTTTGAGCGCCACAGGCGGGGCGTCCGCCGCCAGCCGCAGGGCCACCCCGTGCAGGCCCGTCTCGTCGAGCAGCGACGCCGGGGCGGCGATCACCACGTCCTGGACGCCGTCGGCGTAGTCGAGCAGGGCGACCCTCAGCAGCGCTCCGGCGTCCCGGGCGAACGGACGCCCGGCCGTGCGGCACCGGAGGGCCGCGGCCCGTGGGTCGGTGCTCGCGTACGGGAGCCGTTCGGCCCATGCCCCCACGGTCCGCGGGGACGGCAGAGCGACGGAGGCGAGCGCACGGTCGACGGCGTCGGCGCCGAGCGGCACCGACGGCCGCACGACCAGCGCGCCGGTGAGGACGGTCACCTGCGCCCCCCGGGCAGTCCGGAGCCGAGATGCGCCATGATCGCGAAGAGGGGAGCCGGGTCGTCGGCGAGATACATATGGCCGCCCGGCAGCTCCCGCGTCACGCACTGGGCCGTGGTCCGCTCCGCCCAGGCCCGGCAGTCCTCGGCGCCGACCTGGTGGTCGTCGGTTCCGCGTACGACCGTGACCGGCACGGACAGCTGCCGCGCGTCGGCGAGTCGGTACGTCTCGTGGATGTGTACATCGGCACGGAGCACGGGCAGTACGACTTCACGCAGGTCCGGGTCGGCGAGCGCCGGGTGGACGTAGCCGGCGAGTTGCTCGACACGGGTGACGAACTCGTCGTCGTCCAGCTCCGATGAGCAGCGGCCGAGCGGGACACCCGGAGCCGCGGAACCGCTCGCCATCAGCCACAGCGGTCCGGCCGCCGGGGCGGTGCTCAGTTCGCGGGCGAGTTCATAGGCGAGGATCGCGCCGAAACTGTGGCCGAACAGGGCGTAGGGGCGGCCGTCGGCGCACTGGTCGCGCAGCGCCGGAACCAGGTCGCCGAGAGCCGCCTCGATGCTGTCGTACGGGTCCTCGCCGTATCGCTCCTCGCGGCCCGCGGGCTGGACCGGGACGATCTCGATGCCCTCGGGCGGCGTGGGCCAGCCCCGGTAGAAGGTGGCGCCGGCTCCGGCGAAGGGCAGGCAGAAGACGCGCACGGTGGGGCTGCTCATCGGCTCCCCTCCGAGGCCAGTCGTGCGCGGATGGTGTCATCGACGTACGCGGCGAGGTCGCGCAGGACCGGGTTCTCGAAAACGGCGGTCATCGGAATGGTCAGCTGGGCGTTCCGTTTCAGGCGGGCCACCACCCGGATCGCCAGAAGGGAGTGGCCGCCCGCCTCGAAGAAGTTGTCCAGGGGGCGCAGCCCTTCCACCCGGAGGACTTCCTCGCTGATGCGGATGAGGAGTTCCTCGGTGGCGGTGCGGGGCGCGTCGTCCCGGTCGTGGGCCGGTGTGCCCACGGCTGCCGTCGGCTCGGTCAGCGCACGTCGGTCGAGCTTGCCGGACGGTGTGAGCGGCAGGACGTCGAGCACGGTGTACGTCGAGGGGCGCATCCACTCCGGCAGCCGCGCTTCGGCGTGGGCGCGCAGCTCCTGGACGGTCCCGGCCGGTGTGAGATGTACGTAGGCGGCCAGGGCCGCGTCGCCGTCCTGCTCGCGGCGGATCACGGCGCATTCGGCGAGTCCGGGGAACTCGCCGAGCACGGACTCGACTTCGCCGAGTTCGATGCGGTAGCCGCGCACCTTGACCTGCTGGTCGTCCC
>NZ_VCLA01000016.1 GCF_009600885.1 Streptomyces jumonjinensis | reverse complement strand
TCGGATCCCGGTTCCGGCTCCGGCTCTGGTTCGGGCTTCGCCGAACGCGGTGGCCGCCCCGGCTCATCTCCCCCGCAGTTCGGGCCAGACGAGCGTGGTCGCCCCCCAGGCCAGCCCCCCGCCGAAGGCGGTGAGCAGCACCCGGTGCCCGGCGGCGAGCGAGCCGTTCTCCGCGCTCTCGGCGAGCAGCAGCGGGATGGACGCCGCGCCGGTGTTGCCGACGTGGTCGATATTGCTGAGCTGGCGCTCCGCGGGCAGTCCGAGCTCGTCCCCGACCGCTTGGAGGATGCGGCTGTTGGCCTGGTGGGCGATGACCCGGTCCAGGTCGTCCAGCTGCCAGCCGTTCGCCGCCACCGCCTCGCGGGAGACCTCCGACATGCGCTGTACCGCCTGGCGGAAGATCTCGCGGCCCTGCATCCGGAAGTAGCGGGCCGAGGGATCGGGCTCGCGGCGGGCCGAGCGCTCCAGGGAGCCCCCGCCCGGCACTTCGATGAGCTCACGGCCGCTGCCGTCGCTGCCCAGCACCACCGGGCCGATGGCCCCCGGCTGCTCCGGGTCGCCCGCCGTGAGCACCACGGCGCCCGCCCCGTCCGCGAAGATCACGGCGGTGCCCCGGTCGTCCTGGTCGACGATCGTGGTGAACGCGTCGGCCCCGATCACCAGGGCCCGCCGCGTCGCTCCGGCGGCGATCAGCCCCTGGGCCGTGGCGAGCGCGTACAGGAATCCGCTGCACACCGCCGACACATCGAACGCGGCGACTCCGGTCAGCCCCAGCCGTGCCGCCACATCGGGCGCGGTGGCCGGGCAGGGCCGGTCGGGGGTGGTGGTGGCGAGGACCACCGCGTCCACCTGGGACACGTCGGCCGACTTCAGGGCCCGCGCCCCGGCCTCCACCGCCAGATCGGAGGTGGCCATGCCGGGGGTGACCATGCGCCTGCTGGCGATTCCGGTCCGGCTGCGGATCCATTCGTCGGAGGTGTCCAGCCGCCGGCAGAGATCGGAGTTGGTCACCACCTGGTCGGGAACCCAGCCGCCGACACCGGTGAGCACCGCGGCCGGCGCGGGGCGGCGGCCGGGGGCCGGGCGGCCTTCCGGCCGGTCGTCACGGGCGGTCATGGCGGCCTCAGCTCCGCTCCGCCGCCGCCGCGACGGCGGCGGCGACTGTCTCGGCCGGGGGAGCGGTCGGGGCCTTCGTCCCGGTCGCCAGGATGCCGACCGCGTCGGACAGCCCCATGTGCTCCATCCGGGCGACGGCCATCTCGTCGGTCCAGTACTCCGCCATGTCGTACCGCTCCGACGGAGTGGTCTCGATCATCCGGCGGCCGGGCCAGATCTCGTAGTCGCCGACGATGTCCGCGTGGTCGTGCATGCCCTTCTGGAAGAGCTCCTCGCGGTGCATCACGAACTCGCGGTCCGGGACGGCGTCCCACAGCTCCCGGCCCGCCTCCAGGATCTCGATCAGCCGCGGCCGGTACTCGGGGTACCTGGCCAGATGGTCGCGGAGGACCGAGCTGCCCACGGTCAGATGCCGGATCTCGTCGATCGCGGCCCCGCGGGAGATCTCTCCCGCGGCCGGGTCCAGCGGGTCCCACTTGCGCTCGCTGAGCTCGGCGGCGGGGGCGAGCACCCCCTCGATGACGATGGTGAAGACGGCGACGCCGCCGGCGAAGTCGCGCTGGTCGCGGACGATGTCGAGAGTGAAGTCCTCCACCGGCTGAAGCACCCGGCGGCGGTAGTCGGCCGCCATCTCGTCGATGTCGGCGAGCAGCGTCTTCGGCTCCATGCCCAGCTCGACCAGATGGTTGCGGAAGACCCGTGCGTGCCGGGCCTCGTCGATGAGCTGGGTCGCGAAGAACTCCAGCTCGGCCACGCCGGGCGCGTTCGCCACATAGTGGGCCAGCAGCCGGGTGGCGATGTCCTCGGAGAGCGAGCGGTAGCCCAGCTCCAGGACGAGCGCCTCGCGCAGCGGGCCGGGCGCCTTCATGAAGTCCGGTACGGGGGCGCTCTCGGCGTGGCCGGTCACCCCCCGGCCGCGCAGCGTGCCCTGGGCGACCTGGGTGATCCAGTACGCGAGATTGCAGTGCTCGGCGGTCAGTTCCAGGTCCCGGGCGCCGTCCAGCAGCCCTGGCGCGGAGTCGAAGTCCGTCTCGGGGGCCCCGATGAGGGTCATGACTGTCAGTCCTCCTGTTCGATGGGCGTGTGCAGCCGGGGCCTGGGTGCGGGCTGCGCGGCGGCTGTGACGGCCGCGCCGGGGAAGCCCGGCGCGGGGTGCGCGGCTATGGGACCGGCGGACGGCTGCGCCACGGTGTGGAGGTTGCCGTCATAGCTGAGCAGCGGCTTTCCATCGCGGGCGACCGCGTCGTGCACATGGGCGAGCAGTACTTCGTGGTCTCCGACCAGCACCTGGGTGGCGATCCGGCAGGAGAAGTGGGCCAGCGCTCCGCGGAGCAGCGGGGCGCCGGAGCCCGGGGCCGGGTCCCAGCCGGTGGCGGCGAACTGGGCCGCCCCCAGCGGGCGGTTCGGGTCGCTGAAGAAGCGCGCCACCGACGCCTGGTCGCCGGCCAGCACATTGACCGCGAACCGGCCCTCTTCCCGGATCAGCCCGGCCGTCGCCGACCCGGACCGCAGGCACAGCCCCAGCAGCAGCGGGTTCCGCGAGACCAGCGTGGCCGATCCCACGGTGGCTCCGTGCAGCCGGTCCCCGTTCCGTACGGTCACCACCGTCACGGCGGAGGCGAGGTGCCGCAGGGCCCGGCGTCTGCGCCGCATCGACTCGGTGTGCGGACGAGTGGGAGGCGGGGCGACGGCGGGGGAGAGCGGGCTGGAGATCCCGGTGGTCAGCGCGGTCATCGGGGATCACCCGCCCCGGCGTGCGCGGGCACCGTGACGGCCCCGCTCACCGCCTTCGCCGTATCCGGTCCGCCCGCTTTCGCGTTCGCCGTTTCCGGTGCGCCCGGCTCAGGAGCGCTCGCCGCGGCCTCGGGCAGCGGCGGCACCTGGGTGCGCGCCGTCACCTCCGCGACCAGGGCCGCGTAACCGGGCTCGCGCACCGGCTCGAAGTGGAGTCCGAACGGTTTGTAGAAGTTCCCGAACAGGGCCCGGTCGCCGAAGAGATGGAACGGCAGCGCCAGCAGCGCCCACTCGGGCCCGACTGTCAGGCACCAGATGCCCGCGACCGCGGCCTGGGTGATCAGGCTGTGCATGATGTTGTAGAGCACGTAGTAGACGCGGGATATCTGTTTGGTCGTACTGCGGCGGTAGGCGATGGCCCCGGGGATGTACCCGATCAGATCGATGTAGAGGAACAGCCCGACCGCGGGGAGCCAGCGGATGTCCCCGATGTGCATGATCCCCAGGGTGATCGTCGCGGCGAACGCGACGAGATACTCCGCGCGATGGAGCCGGGCGGTGACCGGGGTGTCGAAGACGTTGACCTGGTCCACGCCCTCACCCCCGGGCCGCTGCGGGCTGCGCGGGCTCCTGCATGGCGTCCGACCCGCCGCCGGACTCCTCGCCGAGCACCGTGACCGACGGGAAGCTGCCGGCGATGGCGAAGGCCACCGTCTCCTTGATCACTCGTTCGGCGATGGGGTCGAGGATGCCCTCCAGCGAGGGAATCCCGAAGTCGAAGTCCCCGGCGAACTCCACCAGCACGTCGTCGTCCTGCTGGCGGAAGGACCAGACCCCGTCGAACTCCTCGAAGTCGCCGTCGCTCTGGGTGAAACTGGTCTTCAGCGCCGTCACATCGAAGACGTCGTCCTCGGTCCAGCGCAGCAGCCCGCTGCGGAAGTGCAGCTCCCAGCTGGAGCTGCCGGTCTCCTCCGGGAAGCCGGAGTGCACGGTGGTCGCCCGCACATGCGGGGCGAGCTCCGGGTAGCGCTCCCAGGCGGCCAGCGCGGCCTGGACGTCCTCGGCCTTCGCGCCCTTCACCAGAGCCGCGAGTTCCACGTGTCGCATATCAGTTGCCGCCTTCCGGCATTTGCGCCCGCTTGGCGACGAGATCGCGGCAGGCCAGTTCGAAGGAGTCCAGGAGATGGGTGACCTCACCGTCGGTGAGGATCGCGGGCGGGGTGAAGCGGACGACGCTGCTGCCGTTCATGGAGTGGTTGGCGACGACGCCGTGGTTGAACAGCTCGATCAGCAGCTCTCCGGCGAGACCGCCCTCGATGAGCTCGACTCCGATCAGCAGACCCTCGCCGCGTACGTCCACCACCAGCTCGGGGATGCTGCCGAGGGCGATCTCCCGGATGGCGGGCAGCAGCCGCGCACCCAGCTCGGACGCCCGGCTGACCAGCCGCTCCTCCCGGATGGCCCGGATCGAGCCCTGCACGGCCGCCATCAGCAGCGGCGCTCCCGAGAAGGTCGCGGTGTGGATGTAGGGGTCCTTGTCGAACGGCCGGAAGACCTTGCGGCCGGCGATCGCCGCCGACACCGGGAGCACTCCGCCGCCGAGCGCCTTGCCCGCGAGCAGCACATCCGGGGTGATGCCCGCGAGATCCGCGCCCCACCATTCGCCGAGACGGCCCATGCCGGTCTGGATCTCGTCGAGGATCAGGAAGCCGTCGTGCTCGCGCACCAGCTCCTCGACCCGCTTGAGATAGCCCTTGGGCGGAATGATCACACCGCCCTCGCCCTGCACCGGCTCCAGGATCACGCACACCTCGCCGGGGTGGGCCGAGAGCTCGGCCTCCAGCGCCTCGGTGTCGCCGAACGGCACATGGGTCACATCCGGCAGCAGCGGCCGGAAGGGCTTCTGATAGACCTCCTTGGCCGTCACGGAGAGGGCGCCGATGGACTTGCCGTGGTAGCCGCGGGTCATCGACACCGAACGCCGGTAGCCGTTGGCCCGGGCCAGCTTGAGCCCGGTCTCCACGGCCTCCGCGCCGCCCACCGCGAAGTGGATGCGGTCCAGGCCCTCCGGCACCACCGACACCAGCGCCTCGGCGGCACGGGCGACGGTCGGCTCCAGCAGGATGCGGGTGGCGACCGGGTGGGTGTGCAGCTGGCGTTCGATGCTCTCCATCACGATGGGGTGGCGGGCGCCCATGATGAAGACGCCGTAGCCGCCGCAGTTGAGGAACCGCTCGCCGTCGCTGGTGTCGAGCCAGGCGCCCTGCGAGGAGACCTCCATATGGCTGCCGAAGAGCTCGGCGACCGTGGCGCGGCCCTTGCTGAGATGGGCCCGGTACAGGCCGAGGATCTCTTCTTCGCTGTCGAAGTCGGACGCGGCGCCCGGGCCGCTGCCGCCGACGGTGCGCGTCTGCGGGGAAGTGATCACGAGTGATGCTCCTTTCGCCGGCCGTTGACGCGAGGGGCCGGGGCGGGCTCGGACGGATCTGGGGAGGTACGGGTGGTGCCGTAGGAGATCAGAGGGGGCCAGGAGGTGTCAGGGGGCAGGGGGGCC
>NZ_VCLA01000185.1 GCF_009600885.1 Streptomyces jumonjinensis | reverse complement strand
TGATCAACACGCCCCCGTGCGCGAAAGCACCCGATGGGAGCAGCCGTACGAAGTCCCCACGCACGTACGTCCCCCGGGGTTTTCATGACCGGTCAGCGGGCCATGGTGAGCCCGTCGTTCGCCGCCCCCCGGCTGAGAACGGCCTCCCGGATGGATTCCTGGGCCTCCCGGTAGTCGTCCCGGTCGGCTCCGCGCTCCAGCGCGTCGGGCAGATTGACGACCCGGCCCTCGTCGATGTCGTACCACTGCGGGATGAACTCGGCCCTGCTCACGGTCCAGCGCTCACCGGGCCGGGCCGGCGGGGCGAAGGTGAAGCGGCCGATGGAGCCCTGGTTGCCCCGGCCGTCGAAGCCGCCGGTGTAGTCGAACATCGGTCCGGCGATCTGGTCGCCCATGCCGTAGATCACCCAGGTGCCGTTGACCTTCTCATACGCCTGGGGCACATGGGCATGGGTGCCGATGATCAGGTCGATGTCGGGGCGGCCCCCCGTGGCGGCGGCGGTGAGCGTCTTCGCCAGGCCGAGCTGCTGCTCATCGGGTTCGGTCTGCCACTCCGTACCCCAGTGGAGGCTGATGACGACCACGTCGGCCCCCGCTCCGCGGGCCGAGCGCGCATCGGCGATGATCTTCTGCTCGTCGATGGCGCTGACCGCCCAGGGGCTGTCCTCGGGCGGTTCGTGGCCGTTGGTGTCGAAGGTGTACGCCAGCTGGGCCACTTGCGCTCCCCCGGCCTTGCGCCAGGCGGGGGCGTTCGCCTCGGCGGCCGTACGGGCCGAGCCTGCGTGTCCGACGCCGGCCGCGTCGAGGGCGTCCAGGGTGCGCCGGATCCCGTCGGCGCCGTCGTCGAGGGAGTGATTGGAGGCGGTGGAGCAGGTGTCGTAGCCGGTGGCGGCGAGCCCCGCGGCCACCTGCGGCGGGGACTTGAAGGCGGGGTAGCCGCTGTAGTCCCCGTCCGCGCCGTACACGGTCTCCATATGGCAGATCGCCAGATCGGCCGCCGAGACCACCGGGGCGACGGCGGCGAGCATGGGCGCG
>NZ_VCLA01000015.1 GCF_009600885.1 Streptomyces jumonjinensis | reverse complement strand
CACCTACTACCTCCGCTCCCGCCCCGCCACCCGCATCGCCCGCGCGGCCACCGCACCCACACCCGCCCAGACCACCCCTGAAGACGCGGTCGCCTGCTCCCTCGAAAACCCCGAATCCTGCGAGTCCTGCCAATGACGGAACGGTCCGGTGTGTTCGGAGAACTCTGATCGCGGAGCTGTTTCGCATCACTTCAGGACGACACAGCCGCGATCCGTCAGTTCGGCGAGCAGGCTTCGCGGGATCTCGACATCGTTCCAACGCAGGTCCAGCTTTTCCAGGGAAGGCATCTCGGCCACCCAGCCCGGCAGGGTGCGAATGCGATTGCTGCGCAGATCGAGCTGGCGCAGCAGGGGCAGAGCCGCCAGCGGGCCCGGAATCTCGGTCAGGGCGTTCTCGCGAAGGTCCGCGTGGCGCAGCTCGGTCAGTCCGGCCGTGGATTCGGGCAGAGAGCCGAGTGCGTTCCCGCGCATCCACAGCTCGCGGAGCCGGCGCAGGCCGCCGATCGATTCCGGGAGCCGTGTCAATCGGTTGTGCTGAGCGCGCAGTTCGATGAGTCCGGTCATGTCGCCGAGCGACGGGTGGAGCTCGGTGAGTCTGTTCTCGCCCGCATTCATATAGCGCAGTTCGGTGAGTTGTCCCAGAGAATTTGGGAGCTCGGTCAACTGATTGTCGTGCACATAGAGAAAGTCGGTGAGCTCAGGCAGTTCGCCGATCGCGTCGGGCACGGAAGAGAGCTTGTTGTGCCCGAGGTCCAGGGTGCGCAAGCGGCTCAGCCGTCTGATGTCGGGGGAGATTTCCGTCAGCCCGTTGTCCGCGAGGATCAGCACCCGCAACTCAGGGTTCCGCCAGACCGTCTCGGGTACTTTCCCTAAGCCCTGTCGCCATAGATTCAGCGTCTGCAAGACGACCCTGCCTTCTTCTGTCATCGCGGTAGTCTAACGGCGAGCGGAAAGAGGGCGAGGCACCGCGCTCAGAGCCGGCCCGATGGACCGGGAGGGCCCGTGAGAAGCCCCAGGGACTTGGCCATGAACAGCAGAATCAGGGTCTTCGCATCGGCGGCGGGCTGCTGGAGCACCAAGGAGACGGCGCGGTCGAGGGACAGTTCGAAGACCTTGTTGTCCTCCCCCTCCTCGGCTATCCCGCCCCCGGCGCCGACCCGGTCTTCGGGTGAGTACTCGCCGGCGAAGAGATGTGTTCTCTCCGCGCTGAGCTGTGGGCTCAGATAGACCGTGGCGAGATGATCGAGCCTCTTCACTCGATACCCCGCTTCCTCTTCCACTTCGCGGCGGGCCGCTTCATGCGCGGCCCTCTCACCCACCAGTCCTCCGGGAACCTCGAACAGGGCGCCGCTTGGGTCGCCGTGGAGGAATGCGGGCAGCCGGAACTGGTCCGTGAGGAGGACGGTGCCGCGTGACCTGGAATACAGGAGCGCGGATGCCCGGTCGCCGCATTCGACGCTGAGTCTTGAGAACTTCTGGATATCTCCGTCATGTCTCAGTAACTGCAGTGTGTACCGGCGCAGAATGAACCAGTCGTCTGCGAGGGTTTCCACTCCCTGTATCCGGGCGCGGGGATTCGCGGTCTCGTCTTCGGGAGGAAGAATCATGGGCAGCCGTCGGTTTCTGAGGCACCCGTCGGGCTGAACTCCGGATTGCGGATCTTTCCTCCCGGTGGAAACAGGTCGTGAGGATCGAGGATCGCGCTGGAGAAAACAGAAGAAATGTCATTCTCGACAGCGATCCTCAGGGATGTCAAGAGCCCTGGTCCGGACGCGATGCACGGGCCGGGATTCCGAGAGCCGGAGCGCTTGTCGGAGCCCAGGGACGGCATCCGATCCGGCCTGGCGTAACGTCATTGCGTACCCGTACATCTGCAAGGAGAGCCGACGTTTGACCGAGGAGGAGTTCGCGGACTTCTACAGCGGGTCCGTGCGCCGGCTCACCGGCCAGCTGTACGTCATGACCGGCGACTTCCACGAGGCCCAGGACGTGGTCCAGGAAGCGTTCGTGCGGGCCTGGGGCGCCCGCCGCCGACTGGAGTGCGAGCGGGGGCCCGAGGCGTGGGTGCGGACCGTCGCCTGGCGGCTCGCGGTGAGCCGTTGGCGGCGGTTCGCCCGAGGGCAGCGGGCATGGAGCCGGCGGGGGGACTCCGGGGTCAGCGAGGGCCCCGGACCCGGGATGGTCGATCTGGAACGGGCTCTGCGCTCGATGCCCTCCCGGCAGCGGCAGTGCGCCGCGCTGTTCTATGTCTGCGATCTGTCGGTGGAGAAGATCGCGGCCGAGACCCGGCTGTCCACGGGCACGGTCAAGACCCATCTCTCCAGGGCCCGCGTCAAGCTCGCCGGCTGTCTCGACCACTACGCACAGACCGGGGAGAGCCGTGATGTCTGACCACGACGACCGGGTGGCGGCTCAGCTGCGTTCCGCCGCGGACCAGGCGGGGGAGTGGACGCGGCCCGTGGACGTACGCGCTCTCGCGGCCCGGGCGGGGGAACGCCGGCGTCGCAGGGCGCTGGCCGTGACGGGAGCCGGAGTGCTGTGCGCGGTGGCGTCGGTGGTCGCGGCCGTGTTCACCGGCGCCGATCCGGGTCCGGAGAGTCCGCTGCCGCCCGCGAGCATCACATCGGAGCTCCCCCCGACCAGGCAGCCCGGTCCCACCCCGAGTCCCACCTTGCCGCAGCCCCCGACGTCGCTGGAGACGAGCCCGCTCCCGGGCTCGCTGGAGACGAGTCTGCCCCCTGCGTCGACCCCGATCGACACTCCTGCGGCACCTGGTCGCTGAGCCGGGCCAGTGTCCCCGAGGCGCGGCCCGGGGACATCGGCCCGGAGCGGAGACAGTGCTCGCACGCGGGTGCGCGGGATCGACGGCGGCGGGCCCCGCCGTATCGCGCCCTGTTCGAGGGCGTCCAGTGATCTACATCACGCTATGTCAACCTCACCCCTGGGCTCCGGCGTAAGGCCAGCAGAACCTGACCTTGCGAGGAGCCCGATGGCCGACCAGACCCAGAGCCAGCCCTGGACCGTACGCCCGACCGCCATCGTTTTCTCCCGGCTCTCGGCACTGCCGAAACCGCGCGCGGGAACCGGCCGTGCCGTGGGCACGGTCCTCACGGTGTACGCGGTGAGCACGGCCGTGCACCTCGCGATCCTCGCCATGATGATCCCGCCGGGCGGCCCCGGCGTCCGGGACAGACTGCTCTCCTGGGACGCGGCGCTCTACCGGTCCATAGCCGCCGACGGCTACCCACAGGGTTTCACCTACGACGAATCCGGCGAACTGACCGGCAACAACCTCGCCTTCTTTCCCCTCTACCCCCTGCTGACCAGAGTCCTTTACCGGCTGACGGGCCTGGACGCGGGCACCGCGGCCATCGCCGTCGCGCATCTGTCCCTGGTGGGGGCGCTGTTCGCCGTGTACGCGCTGCTGACCCGGCTGTACGGGGCACGTACCGCGGCCATCGCGATCACGCTGCTCGCGGGGGCGCAGCCCATGGCCGTGGCACTGCTCATGGGGTACAGCGAAGCCCTGTTCCTCGCGCTGGCCGCGGGCGCGCTGCTGGCAGCCCACCGGGGAGCCTGGCTGACGGCGGGCACCCTGGCCCTGCTGACCGGGCTGACCCGGCCCGCGGCGTTCGCCCTGACAGCGGGCCTCGTGGTCGCCGCGGTGCTCCCGATGCGACGCGAGGGACGTCTCAGCGCCCGCCCGCTCCTCGCCATCGTCCTCGCCTGCGCCGGGACCCCCGCCTATCTGCTCTGGGTGGGCTGGCGCCTGGGACGGCTCGACGCCTGGTTCCTCGTCCAGGAAGCGGGCTGGGGGACCCGCTGGGACAACGGCGCGTCATTCCTCGCGTTCCTGCGTGAGGCGCTGCTGCGCGGGGACGGCTGGATCCCGGTGAGCACGGCGGTCCTCCTCATCGGGGCGGTCTGCGCGACGGCCGCCGCCTGGCGGCGCGGCGTATGGCCCCCGCTGTTCGTCTACGGCACGACCGTACTGGTGCTGACTCTCGCGCAGAGCAACTACTACCACTCCAAACTTCGGCTCCTCATCCCCGCCGTGGTGTTCCTGCTGCCCTTCGCAGGGAGCCTGAGCCGGGCCGGTAGGCGCGGTCTCGCGCTCGGGCTGACGGCGGCGACGCTCTTCGGCAGCTGGTACGGCGCGTACATGCTGACGAGTTGGCGGTACGCGATCTAACGGGGAGCCCATGTCCCTGCGGCAATGGGCAACTAGGACCGATACTGACCTAATCGATGCCTAGCGTTGCGGATATGAACAACGACGCCATCCGTCCTTTCCGTATCGAGATCCCGCAGACCGCGCTGGACGACCTGCGCGAACGGCTCGCCCGCACACGCTGGCCGAGCGAGATGGAGGGCGAGGGGTGGGGGCGTGGCGTCCCGGTCGGGTATCTGAAGGAGCTGGCCGCCTACTGGGCCGACGGCTACGACTGGCGGGCGTGGGAGTCCCGGCTGAACGCCCACCCCCAGTTCACCACCACGATCGACGGACAGGACATCCACTTTCTCCATGTCCGCTCCGAACGCGCCGACGCCCTGCCGCTGATCCTCACTCATGGCTGGCCCGGCTCGATCGTCGAGTTCCTCGAACTGATCGAGCCGCTCGCACGGGACTTCCACCTGGTCATCCCGTCGATCCCCGGCTTCGGCTTCTCCGGCCCGCCCCGCGAAGCCGGCTGGAACACCCAGCGCACCGCCGCGGCCTGGGCGGAGCTCATGCGCAGACTCGGTTACGACAGGTACGGAGCCCAGGGCGGCGACTTCGGCGGCGGCATCACCCGCGCCCTCGGGCTGGCCGCGCCCGAGAAGGTGGTCGCCGTGCACATCAACGGCGGCACCACCTACCCCAGCGCGGCGGAGGACGACCCCACGCTGACCGAGCGCGAACGAGCCCGCGTACGGCGCATGAACGAGTTCATGGCCGAGGCAGGCGGCTACCTCGCCATCCAGTCCACCAGGCCGCAGACCCTCGCCTACGGTCTGACCGACTCGCCCGTCGCCCAGCTCGCCTGGATCGTCGACAAGATCCGGGACATGACGGACCTCGCGAAGGAACTCCCCCATGAGGCCGTCGACCGCGACCTGCTGCTGACCGACGTCACCGTGTACTGGCTGACCGGCACAGCGGGCTCGTCGGCCGCGCTCTACTACGAGGACACCCGGGCGTGGAACGAGCCGGAGGTGTCGCCCGTGCCGACGGCGGTGGCGCTGTTCACCATCCAGGACATCGCGCTGCGCCGGGACGAGGAGAAGGCGAACAACCTGGTGCGCTGGACCGAGTTCGACCGCGGCGGCCACTTCGCCGCGATGGAGGCCCCCGACCTCCTGCTCGACGACATCCGCGCGTTCTTCGCCGACTACCGCTGACCGGCCTCGGCCACGGCCACGGCGGCGCCTCGCCGCCCGGGCTGAACGCTCAGCACAACCCAGTAGAGGCTGAGTACCGGTACTCACGCCCGCGGCGCGCTCCCGGCCCACGATGAAGATCACCATCGTTCGTGACCAGGAGGAACCGCATATGCTCAGCCGCCTCGCCGACGCCCTGGTGTCCGCCGCCGGCCGTCTGACGGTCACCGCCGACGCCGGCGCCGCTTTCGCGCCGGGCAGCGTCATCGCCGCCAACCACACCTCACTGGCCGACCCGGCCGTCGTCCTGGCCGCGCTGCGCCGCCTGGGCGTCGAGCCGGTCGTCCTGGCCACAGCGGGTCTGTGGAGCGTTCCCCTGCTCGGCCGGGCCCTCACCCGGGAGGGACATATCCCGGTACACCGCAGGGACCGCCGAGCCGCCGACGCACTGGACGGCGCCGCCGACGCCCTCGCCCGGGGACGCATCGTCCTGATCTACGGCGAGGGCGGCCTTCCCCGGCGTGAAGACGTCGCGGAGGCGGCCCCGGCGGCATTCCGCAGCGGCCTGTCCCGGCTCGTCCACCGCACCGGCGCCCCGGTCATCCCCCTGGGACAGGCCGGGGCACGCCGCCTCACCTCGGGAAACCGCGCGAAACAGCTCGCGGGGGCGGTCACCGCACCTCTGCGCCGCCCCCGTCTGCATGTCCACATCGGGGCTCCGCTCGTGCTGACCGGTGAAGGGACGGCCCGTACCGCGCGCGCTCACGCGGCGGTGACCGCGGCCTGGCGGACGGCGGCGGAGCACCTCGGAGCCTCGACTGCCGCCCCCGGGGCCGACACATGACTGAGGGGATGTCCTGACACGTCTGATACGCGGTCGACACCGGTTGGAAGACCGCTGGGCTCAGGATCGGGCCCGGAAGGGACGGCCGGATGCGGGCGCCGTCCCCGTACAAGCCCGCCGGGGCCGCACCCGGTGGCAGACGAAAGAGAGTGCGCCCTTGCGCAGGTCGATAAGCCGACAGGCGATCGCAGCCCTTGCGAGTCTCTGTGGCCTCGGGATCGTGTTCACCGCTACGCCGTCCGCCTCGGCGATCGTCGGCGGAAAGCCGGTGGCGGACGGCGAGCGGCCGTTCGTCGTGCAGATCGAACGGCAGGGTGACGGCGGGGCATGGTCGCACTACTGCGGCGCGGCGCTCGTCGACAGCCGGGTCTTCGCCACGGCGGCGCACTGCGCCAAGTTCGTAGAGCAAGGCAGAGTCAAGATCCGGCTTGTCCTGGGGCGGGCTGATGCGAATGCCCCGGGGGGAACGGTGGTGACCGATGACCGCTTCTCCGTCTACAGCCACCCCGGGTTCTCGACGCTGACCAATACGGACCTGGGTCTCATCGTGCTCGACGACCCCGCCGACCAGGCGAGTGCGGCCCTTCCCCGGCTGGGAACGGAATTGCGGCCGGGGCGTCTCGTACGCGCCGCGGGCTGGGGCCGTACCGACCTCGCGAACCCTGAGAAGCCGTCGCGGCTGCGCGAGGCGAGGCTTCCCGTCTCCGAGTTCGACACCGAGGGAGGCATCTGGGACGAGCAGTTCATCTGCGCGGGTACGGCGGAGTCGCGGGTGGGTCCCGGCGACAGCGGGGGACCGCTGTTCGACCGGGACTCATCCGGCAGGCCGGTCGTGTACGGCCTGGTGACCGGCGATACGAACACCTGCGAGGGGCTTTTCACGAACCTGGCCGACCCGGCGATCTGGAAGCCGTTCCGAGGACCGCTCGCGTCTCACGGTCTCTCGCACGTCATCCCGGCCGGGGGAGCCTGAATGCGCGGGATGGGTCGTGGCGGTCCCAACCGGCTTGTTGGAGTGAATCAGTGTGCTCGTGCATCACGCACCCTGTCCGGCACTCCCGCACGCCTGAGCGCAAGCCTTCTCACCCCTTCAGTCTCATCGGGATGCGGAGCGTGCTGTAGGAGGAATTCACGCTCTTCGGGAGGCAGTCATGGTGCTCGCACGTTCCTTAGCCGTTGTCGTCGTCGCGGCAGGGCTCTTCGCGGCCGGTCCGGGTGCGGCGCTAGCCGCTCCGTCGGCGGCGGCCGTGAGCCGGTTCGACGACGGCAGCTTTGAGTACCCCACCGCGCCGGCGAACTCGTTCACGAGCATCGCCAGCGGGCAGTCGATCGGGCCGTGGAAGGTCACTTCCGGAGCCGTGGACCTGATCGGCGCCGGTTTCTGGCAGGCGGCTGAGGGCGACCAGTCCGTCGACCTCAACGGCGCCCAGGCGGGCGCGGTGGCGCAGACCTTCTCCACGGTCGCGGGGCGGACCTACACGGTCACCTACGCGCTGGCCGCGAATCCGGCGGGCGGCCCCGCGGTGAAGACCGGCAAGGTCCTGGTCAACGGGCAGAACTTCCAGGACTTCTCCTTCGACTCCACCGGGAAGACATTCGCCGCGATGGGCTATGTGCAACGGCAGGTGACCTTCGTGGCCAACGGTCCGACGACGACCCTCGGTTTCGCCAGCACCCTGCCAGGCGCCTATGGACCCGTCATCGACGATGTCCGCGTCACCACCTGCTGCCCGTGTTCCTGCACCACATGACGGTCCGATCGTCCTGACTGTGCCGGGTGCCCGTCCCAGAAGGGGATGGGCACCCGGCCGAGGGTGGGTTCGACGACCGAGCGGCGTGGTCGGACGTGGAAGCGGCGGGCAGCGGGTCGCGTCGAACTGCCGAGCCACCGCTGCTGTTCGCGCCGGGGCCGATGGCGGCGAGCCCGGTCCGGGGCCATTCCGAGTCCGTCCGGACGGCGGCGAGGTTCCTTCACCACGGTTCCGACTCGGTAGGCGCGGCACCGGCCGGAGATCCACCGGCCGAGCGGTAACGGGCCCTTGGTGTACTGATACGGGACGTACAGGCGGCTCTCACGCTGCCGATACCGCTAGGCGTCCACGGCCCCGCGGCACCGGGTACCGGGCGGCGACGCGGTCCAGGCCCCCGGCGAAGGCCCGCGCCTCGATCGTGCGGCGGTGGAAGGTGATGGTGGCCTTCAGATCGCGGTTGGCCATGGTGTGAGGCAGGGTCGAACACGCCACCTCCTTCGGCGGCCGGCTCCCCACCCGCCCGCACGGCCCTCGGCACGCGCCTGTTCGATGTAGGCAGCGGTCGGACACTGCCGCCGTTCCCGGCTCCGGGGTGGCCGTTCCTTATGTTCTGCCGCCGTGGTGCGGCGAGTGCGGTGACGGCAACCCGTCGGCGGAGCACGACGCGCGGTTCCGCGCCTCAGACGGGATGCCGGGTGGTGAGTTGTGCCCTGCCTGCCACCTCTGAGCGTGTCTGAGCGCTCCCTGAGCACCCGTCATACCGTCTCGGGTCTTCTTCTCCTCCGGGGCCCTGTTCGGCTCTCAGTTCGCCGTACAAGGCGTCACTGACATGAAGGCCCGGGGTGGGTGACCGATGGTCATGCCCGCCCCGCCGGTGAGTGACCGGACCTCTCCTTGGAGGTTGCCGGGGCCTGCGAAACGGGCAGGGGGTGCCGGGGGAGGGGTCACACCTTCGGCGTAATCCGCTGCCACCGTGGGGGTGCCGGTGCGCACAACGGTTCAGACGACTGTGGGCCGGCCTGACCATGCCGAGCTTCTGCGCGAGGTGAAGAGATTGAAGAAATAGGCCGGCGAGCGCGTCGAGGTGGCGGCGGCGGAACCGGGCGATCGAGAGGAAGTCCGGGGCCTGGACCAGCTGGCCACACCACCCTCGTCCCGCGCCTCACCTCCGACGGCGTATACCAGGCCATCGCCGATACCCAGGGCCTCAGCGCCGTGCCCGGCGACCTCCCTATGCCGGGTACCGTGCCGAAGCGATGGTCGGTGAGGGCGTTCCGTGCCCAGTAGCCGAACGTGGTGCGGTGAGGGCGTCCGCTACGTGGCAACCGTCCTGGTCGCAGCCATCGACGAGTGGCTGCGACCAGCACATTCGAACCGGGCCGGGGACGGCGGGGAAAATGGCTCGCTGCGTCAGCGGAGCAGATGGCAGGGTGCGGTGCATGGCGTCCCAATATCAAATTCGTGCCGACTACGACGCTCGCACGATCGTGGTCTACCAGGCGTACTCGCCTGCCATCGCTGACGCGGCACTGCGGGCGGGCCGCTTCGTCGCGCCGTTCTCGTTCCACCGGATGACGTGGATCAAGCCCTCGTTCCTGTGGCTGATGCACCGCAGCAACTGGGCCCGCAAGCCCGGCCAGGAGCGCATTCTCGCCGTGCGGGTGACCCGGGAAGGCTGGGAGGAAGCCCTGTCCCGGGCCGTGCTGACGACCGCGGACCCGGCGGCCGTGGCTCGCGCAGCCGTCCATGTCCAGTGGGACCCGGAGCGCTCGTCGCGCGGAGCGGCACTGAACCACTACAGCATCCAGGTCGGCATCAGTCGCCACCTGATCCGCACGTTCACCGACGACTGGATCGTCAGTCTCACCGACCTCACCCCCCAGGTCCACAAGGCCGCTGCACTGATACGAACCGGGCATGCCGCCAAGGCTCAGCGGCTGTTCCCCGCAGAGCGCGCCTACCCACTGTCCCCGGCAATGGAAGGCATTCTCACTCCAGGCGGATGACGGACGGCGGGTGACGGGCGACGGGCCGCCTATGACCCCACCGCACTACGAGCCCTTACACAACAGGCCCCAGCTTGGTCTTTAACTTCAATGCCGTTGGCATAGGGTTGATTTGGCGGTTCAACGGATACCAGGGGGTGGTGTCCGATGGTTGCTCGGTTGGTGGACCGGATCGGGCTGGGGGACCTGACCGAGGTGTTTCCGCCGGAGTTGGTGGACGCGGCGCTGGCGAAGCGCTGGACCGGTGCGGTGCGGGTCCGGCTGCTGCCGCCGAGGCTGATGGTGTACTTCGTGCTCGCGCGGGCGTTGTTCTCCGGCGAGCCGTACCGGGAGGTCCTTCGGAGCCGTACTCAAGCGCGAGGGCAATGCGACCGGCCGCAAGCGGGTAGAGCGCCTGATGCGCGAGGCCGGACTGCACGGAATCAGCCCACGCCGACACGGCAAGGGTTTCACCCGCCGCGACCCGGAAGCCACTCCCGCCCCGGACCTGGTCCAGCGCGGCTTCACCGCGAGTGAGCCGAACCGGCTGTGGGTCACCGACCTCACGATGATCCCCACCGGCGAAGGGCCGCTGTGGCTGTCGGCGATCCGGGACGCCCTCTCCCGCCGCGTGGTGGGCCTGGGAGACCTCCGCCCGCGCGGACGCCGACCTGGCCCTGTCCTTGCTGGAGTACGCCCTGGCCAGCCGCGAAGTCGCACCTGGACGGCTGGTCCACCACGTCGACCACGGCTGCCAGTACACATCGATCAAGATCACGACACGTCTGCTACGGGCGGGAGTCGAGGCATCCATAGGGTCGGTGGGCGACTCGTACGACAACGCCCTCGCCGAGAACCTGTGGATGTTCATCAAGACCGAGTGCGTCCGCGGCCGCTTCTTCGCCACCCGGGTCGAGACGAACCTGACACTGTTCCAGTACATCGACGGCTTCTACAACACCCACCGCATCCAAAAACGCCTCGGCTACCTCAGCCCCATCGAGTTCGAAGAGAAGCACTACGCCGACCAGGCGACGGCCGGGCAAGCGAACCTCCCATCACGCCAACCCGCTCTGACCAGCTAATCAGCACCTCCCGTACATCGGGGGAACATCAACCTGAGGCCGAGCCCCCGGCCAGGGTGTCATATCACGGACTTACGCGACCTTTCATACATGCTCCCGCGGCGAGCACGGCGAAGCAGAGGCGACCGTGCACGACCTGGCCCAGCGGCAGGCGAAAAGGTGTGCGGCTCAGCTCCAGCTCGGCGAGGGCCTGTGGGGTGGCTTGTAGGGGACCGGGCGCCCGGTGTGTGCATCGAGCAGAACGCGGTCGCCGACGGATCGGTCCAGTTTCACGGTCACCTGCTGCTGAAGCAGCTGCTTGGTGCAGTTGCCGTCGTCTTTCCGATCCTTGACAGAGGCCGACAGCACCACACTGCCGCGTGTTTCCAGAACATCGACCACGGGGCCGTCGTCACAGGCGCCATGAAGGGCGACCACGGTCACCGATCGCCCGTCCGCAGATACCTGGACCAGCTGATTGAGCGAATGTCCGGCGATGTCGCGGCTCCGCTCAATCGGCGGCTGAGGAAGTTTCGACGGGGTGACGGCGGCCTGCTTGAGGGGAGAGCCATAGCCCTTCAGATCGAACAGCCAGGCCGGGACCGTCGCCGGTCCACGGCTGCTGGCCACGCTCATCTCACCCAGCTTCACCCCGGTCACAGTGAGGCGCGGCTTTCCGCCGACGCGAGCACCGGCCAGTGTCTGGTACGCCTCGTCCGCCCCCGTCAGCGGTCGTGCAAGCGATCCACCCCCGGTCCAGGCCACCCGGCCGTCCTTGGGCCAGGTGGCGGGCAACTCGCCTTCCAGGACGAACCGCGGTCCTGGTACGCCTGCTCATCGGCCTTGCTCCGCAGGCCGCCCCGCGGCAGCTGGATCACATCGCCCATGGGGTGGAAGCCAGCCCGCCACGCGGTCGCCGCGGCTGACCCGTCCCAGGCCGCGGCGACCTGCCGAGCACGCTGCGCCTGCACGTCCGTGCCGCCTTCGGCCTCCTGCTGGCTGCCGCAGCCGGAGCCGGCCCCCAGGCCGGCGGCGGACAAGGCGACCCCGGCAAACAGGTTGACGGAGCGTGAAGCTCTTTCGCGCATGTGACCTCCCAGGCGAACGGAGTGGCAGGCTGTCCAGTCCGTGTGACGCGGCTGGTCCAGAACAGGTTCCACAGTCGAGCTGGATAGGGCGAGCCGTCAGTAGACCTGCAGGCCCCGTTGAATCAGCACTCGCTCCACCTTCGTGAAATAGTTCCGGTAGGTGCCGCTGGAGGAGGAGTCGCACACCGTCTCGTTGGTGCCGCCGGAGAGGAGGCCCAGGGCCGTTTTTCCGTTGAGTGCCGGCCCTCCGCTGTCGCCACTCAGAGCACAGACCGACGACTCGAACATGCCATACAGCGTCTTGCCTGCGATGTTGACGGTCGTGGTGTTCCTGGTAATGATGCCCGTCGTATCCTGACTGAAGGCCCCGATCCTGTCGATGGCTTCCCGTTCCATCGGGAAGCGGGAGTCATCAATCTGACGGTAATCGTCAGTCCCGTATCGGACCATCCCAAGTGGGTTGATGTTGGGGCCGTTTGCCTTGATGGTGGCCCAGTCGCAAGCGCGAGAGACACCATCACATATGCCTTCGGTGCCCGTTCCGAAGTTGTACGCAGTCTGAGTGCCGATCTTGGTGCTGTTGTGACTGATGTACCAAGTGTTTCCAGTGCGCTCCTCGCAGTGGCCGGCAGTAAGCGTATAGATCGTCCCTGCCGAGTTCTTGGTGTTGAACCCAGCAGAGCAATGCCCGCTGTTAGAGTTCATTTTATTGCCACCGCGGAGGTCTGTGGCCTTGAAATTCAGCTTGCTCTTGATCCGGTCGATGCGTATCGCACCCGGGTGAGCCGCCGCAACCTTCTTGATCCTGGCCCGGCTGGCGGGGGGCACCCCATCGAAGATCGTGACGCCCACCTGGTTGGTCTTGGCCTCGACACCCCACGCTGTATTGGGGATGTTCCCCAGTCGGTCGAGCTCGCGGTGAAGGGACGAAAGCTCAGCCGCACTGCGGGACACCAGTTTCGGGGTCCCTCCCGCGTCCCGGACGGTCTCCGCGGCTGCCTGGTCAGTGACCGTGACCACGAGGTGCCCGTCCTCGTAGTACATGCCACCGGTTCGGTTATCGCCGAGCTTCTGTGTCAGCGCTGCCGCCCGGGTGGGATCAGTGAGCGGCTTCGGACTCTCCTCTGCCGATGCTGGGACAGTCACGGCATTCATGGCCAGGAGGACGATGGAGAGAGTCGGCGCGAGTCGATTCCGGTCAGGCTTCATTGCGTGATCTCCAGATTTTTCGACATCAATGGGACGGTCGTACGAATGCAATAAATCTTCAGCGGAGAGCGATGTCGACGCTTTTAACGCCTGAATTACTCAGCGCGAATGCTCGAATTCCGCAGCCAGGCCAGGAAAGTGAGTGCGACCTGTACGATCTCCAGCCAGATTGGGTTCCGGGCAGTATCGTGCAGGGACAGGCTGCTCAGGCCAGTGGACCGCGCAGCCCGGATGCGGTCCTCAACTTGGGCCCGTCGGCGGTGCCTCAGTTCCTGCGAGCCGCATGCTGCCGGCGTCGGTGAAGCACAACCGGGTGCTCAGGTAGTGCCGTTCTCGATCCCGTCCACTGTGGGTACCGATGCGCCGCGTGAGCCGAAACCACGGTCACCCCAGTGACCGCCAGGGCTGCTATACGCACGTCAGCGGCAGGCATAACCGTAGAGCACATTAGTCCTCCAGTGCCGCCACAATCCTCGACAAGCCCCGTGCCGCCGGGGTCTGCGGCAGTCTCAGACGCTATGCCCTGCACCCGCCCCTGCCGACTCGATCACAGTGAACTGACCGGTTCCAAAGAAGAAACTGACTAGAAATCAGGCATGCCCTGATTATCACCAGGTGTTACCGAGAAAAAGGATGGCTGGCGCTCCGCTTCCTGAACCGGTCCGAAAGTGCAATCTCTAAAAGAGTTAAGACTGAAGGATTCTCAGCAAGGGTAAAATCACGCAGTAATTACCGGATGATCGCGACATGGTTACGGCGCGCCGGTTTGCCTTGGGAAGCCTTGGGTTCGCTGATGCCGGACTTCTTCCGTCGTGGGGGCGAGTCGCTGCGGAGTCCGGCGAGGCGGCGATCACGGATCAGCCACCCGGTGATGACCAGATCGGTGCAAGGCCCCGCCGAGTGACTATCCCCTGCCCCGTAACCACGACCCGGCCCGGCCGACACGTTCAGTCCAGGGGAGCTGGATGTTGTTGGTCGCCGCGGTGCGGCACAGGAAGCTGGAGGTGGCCTCGTCCTCGATCAGCGGCACGCGGAGGGGGATCCGCCTTGCACAGGGCCCTGTGGACCTTGGCTCGCTCGGTTATGGGAAGACCGTTCCGCATGCCGCGGCCTCAGAGGGATCGCTTGAGGGGCGGCACAGTTCGGTCGGCTTCGAACGGCGGCGAGGATCGACGGGGAAAGGTTCTGTAGTCACCCAGGGGAACTGCTTGTTCACGGAGAATTAAGAAATCGATTGCCCGTTCGATACCTTCTGGCTAACGCTGTGAACTCCTCGCAAGATCATCACACCTTTCGATCACTCATGCACTCACCCCTGGGGGGCAGTCAAGCATGCCTGTGCGCGGAAGAACATTCGCTGCAAGCTGGGTTGCGGCCTTCGGGCTAGGCCGTTTCTGATGGCTCTTGAACGGTGTCGTGGAGCCAGATGACGATCGGGGTAACGGTCGGGGTGCCGTTGAAGATGTAGCCGCGCTTGTCGTACCGGGTGGCCACCGCTCGGAACTGCTTCCACTTGTTCACGCATCGCTCGACTGCGTTGCGGCGGCGGTACTGAGCCTTGTCGAAGGCCGGGGGCCGGCCCCGGCCTGTCCCCGGCGCTTGCGGTGGGCCCTCTGGTCATCGGGCTGCGCGATGGTGGCCTTGATCCTGCGCCGCCGCAGGTAGGCGCGGTTGTCACGACTGGAGCAGGCCTTGTCGCCGCGTACCCGGTCCGGCCGGCTGCGCGGGCGGCCCGTGCCGCGGTGCCGGATGCGCGAGCCGTCCGGCACCGGGGCGAACATCGGGCTGTCACCCCGCTGACCGGGTGAGGTCAGCCAGTGCAGCGGGCGGGCCCGGTCGTCGGAGAGCAGATGGACCTTGCTGGTCAGCCCGCCCCGTGAGCGGCCCAACGCCTCACGCCCATCGGCCTCCTCACGTGCCCCGCCCTCTTTTGCGGGTGGTCCGCCGGAGGCTTGCGGGGTGCCCCGGCCGCGTGCTAATGCGCCCGGCAGGATGTCGAGTCGATGTTCACGGCCCACTCCTGCCGATCCGCCCGGCGGGCAAGCGTCCCGTCCGGGCCGTCGGCATCGGCCTCGATCTGCAACTCCTGAAGGACGGCCTTCCATGTGCCGTCGGCCGACCAGCGGCGATGACGCTCGTAGACGGTCTGCCAGGGACCGTACCGTTCCGGCAGGTCAGGGCACCCCGGTCCGCGCCCGGAACAGCACCCCGTTGATCACTCTGCGGTGATCCGCCCACCGCCCGCCCGGCCTGCCGTTGCCGGGCAGAAGAGACTCGATCCTCCGCCACTGCGCGTCCGTGAGTTCGTGTCGCCGCACCATACGGGTGTCCTGCCCGGCCAACCACGAGATCCACCCAGCCCACCGAGATCCATCAAAACGGCCTAACTGAGGAAACATCGTCCCCGCCCGCGCGGGGGTCTTTCGAGCTGTTCGCGAACATCGACGCGCTGCTGGCGGAGGAGCCCCAGCTCCCGTCCCCGGCGGAGCGGGCCCGGCTGCGGGAGGCCGCCGGGATCACTCGGGCCCGCCTCGCGACCGCACTGAAGACGTCGACCAGACGGTCAAGAACTACGAGAACGGCCGCTCCGAGCCGAAGTCGCCGCGCCTGGAGGCGTATCAGCGGCTGCTGAACGGCTGGGCGGCGAAATACCCCGCCCACGGTACTCCCACCGCCGCACCCAATCCGGCCTCCGCTCCGCAGCCGACACCGGAGACGTTCACCGGACCGGCCGCCGCGCCCGTCTCGGAGGAGACGGCCGCACCGCAGGCTCCCGCCACCCGGGCCGTGCCGGAGCCGGAGCGCCCTGCCGCCCGCCCGGTGACGTCGTCGCGGCGGCCGGCCGCGACGAAGGCGGCGAGGCCCGCCACAACGGATCCGCGGTTCCCGCACGGCCCGCTCGCCGTCCTCGACGGCGACGGCTCCGCGTACGGAGTCGACGGGATCGTGCTCGACTGCCCGGCGACCACGGTGCCGGAGCTGGTAGCCGCAGGCGGAGTCCAGCCCCTTCCTCACCAGCCTCGGGAGCTCCGCAGTCCAGGAGCCAGCCGAGGCCACCCGCACTCTCCTGCTGCCAGCCGCCCGCATAGCGGGCTGGTCCTGAAGGCAGAGCCGGAAGGATCCGGTAACGCTCGGAGGGGGGTTTGTTGGTGTGCTGGGT
>NZ_VCLA01000184.1:72280-75418 GCF_009600885.1 Streptomyces jumonjinensis | reverse complement strand
GCGGAAGGACGTTGACGAAGAAGCCGATCAGCGGCTCGGTCTCGGGCAGGGTCCGGTTCGCCGTGGTGATGCCCGTGACGACGTCCGTCTGCCCCGACCAGGCCGCCAGCAGCGCCTGGAAGGCCGCGTACTGGAATGTGAAGAGCGTGGTGCCGTGTGCGCTCGCGGCCTTGGCGGCGCGTTCGGCGGTCTCTGCCGGGATCCGGAACCCGACGCGGTCGCCGGTGCCCCAGCGGACGTCGGCGCGGGGTTTGTCGGTGGGGAGGAGGAGCAGGGGCGGAGCGTCCGCGAGTCTGGTGCGCCAGTAGGCGAGGGCGTCGGCGTGGGTGCCGGGATCCTGCGCCCGGGCGTGCTGCCAGACGGCGAAGTCGGGGTACTGGACGGCGAGTTCGTCCAGATCGGCCAGGTCGGCGAGGGTCGCGGGATCGCTGACTCCCGGCAGGTCTGCTGCCGCGCCGTACAGGGCGGCCAGCTCCCGGTGGAAGACGTCCATCGACCAGCCGTCGTTGGCGATGTGGTGGAAGACCGCGCACAGGACGTGTGTGTCCGCGTCGAGGCGGAACAGACGTACCCGCAGCAGTGGGCCCCGGCCGAGGTCGAAGGGTGTGTCGGCGACCGCGCGTACGAGTGCGGTGAGCTCGGCGTCTCCGGCGGTGTCCACGACGGCTGTGTCCAGGCCGGCCGGGGCGCCTATCACCTGGTGGAGTTCCCCTTCACGCAGCGCGAATCCCGTGCGCAGCACCTCATGGCGCGCGACCAGGACGTCCAGTGCCGTGCGGAGCGCGTCGAGGTCGAGCGGGCCGGTCAGACGGTAGCTGTGGACGGCGGTCAGGGAGCGGTTCTCATGCCCGGCCACTTCCTGGGCGAGCCACATGCCGCGCTGGGCGTGCGAAGCGGGCAGCGGCCGACCTCGGTCCGCCACGGGCAGCAGCGGAGCCGGCGTATTCGCCACGCGGGACAACCACGCGTGGAGCACGTCTTCACCTGGCGTACTTGGGTTTGGATCACGCATGGATTACCCGGGGCTCCTGGAGTCGTCTGTGAAGTCTGCACCAGTCTTTGCGCCGTTGATCAATCCCCGACGGGCGGTCGGGCATGTGTTCGATCCATGGGTGAGTATGGGCGAGGCTGCCGCAAAGGACCAGTCTTGAACATTGGAAATTCATCGAATACTGTCCGGTCCGGTCGGCGACAAGCGGGTTTTTTCGCTGTCCTGCCGCATATTTCAGCCAGATCTTTACGCCGACGGTCGTTACGCCACCCCCTTATTTTCGGTCTGTTCACCGAACAGGAGCGATTCATGGATGGCCCTGTCGTCGACTTCGACGCGGAACTCAACGTGGCCCTCAGGGTGGCGGAATTCGCCAGAACCCGGCCGGACGTCAGGGCCGTCAGAGCCCAGGACGGCGCCTTCGGCTTCGCCGAGCTCGGCCGCCGCGTCGAGGCACTCGCCGCGCGTCTCACCTCGCACGGCGTGGGCCCCGAGACGCCCGTCGGGGTCCACCTGGGACGCAGCCGCTACCTCGTGACAGCGCTGCTCGCGGTGTGGCGTGTGGGTGGCGTGTTCGTACCCCTCGATCCCGCGCATCCGGCCGCTCGGCTCGCCGCAGCCGCCCGCGACGCGGGTGTCACCGTGCTCGTGGCCGATAAGGCCCTGCCCCTGGGCGAGCCGGGAGTCCCCGTGATCGACCCCGCGGCCGATCACGACCCGCCGGCCGCCGGGACGCCGCCCGCCCCCGTTCCCCTGCCGGGCTCCCTCGCCTACATCGTGTACACGTCCGGAACCACGGGTGAGCCGAAAGGCGTCGGCATCACCTACGGAAACGTCGCCGGCCTCCTGGCCGCCGTGGCCGAACTCGCCCCGCGGGAGGGCCTGGACGGCGGCAATGTGCTGGCGCCCGGGTTCGACGGCTGGCTGTGGTCCACCCTGATCCCACTGTCGCGCGGGCGCGGTGTCGTCCTCGCGGATCCGCGCGACGGAGCCGACGATCTGTTCGCGGAGCCGCTGGGCATCGTCACGGCCACCCCTTCCCTGCTCGCCGCCCAGGACGTGCCCCCACCAGGCACCGGGCCCGCCACCGTCGTCGCCGCGGGCGAGGTCTGCCCGCCGGAGCTCGCCGAGCGCTGGTCGTCCGGGCGCCGGTTCCTCAACGCCTATGGCCCCACCGAGACGACGATCTGCGCGACCTGGGCGGACACCGCGGCCGGTGACGACCCGGCGACCATCGGACGGCCACTTCCCAACTACCGCCTCCATGTCCTGGATCCGGCCCTGCGCGAAGTGGCGGACGGCGATACCGGCGAGCTCTTCATCGCGGGGCCGGGGGTGGGACGCGGCTATCGCGGCCGGCCCGGACTGACCGCGACACGCTTTCTGCCCGCCCCCTCCGGCGACGGCGGCCGGATGTACCGGACCGGTGACCTGGTGCGCCGCAGACCGGACGGCTGCCTGGAGTTCATGGGGCGCAGCGATCAGCAACTGAAGATCCGCGGCTTCCGGGTGGAGCCCGCCGGAGTGGAGGCCGCCGCGCTCGCGGTACCCGGTGTCGTCTCCGCCGCCGCGTTCCCGGTGCCCGGGCCCGCCGGGGTGACCCTGGGCCTCGCCTTCATGACGGCTTCCGGGGAGGAGTCCGCCGCCGAGACGTTACGCACACACCTCGGATCGGTGCTGCCCGACCACATGGCGCCGACGCACCTCGTCCCGATCGACGAGCTGCCGCTCACACCCGCCGGCAAGGTGGACGAGGCCGCGCTCGTGGAGCTGTGCGAGGCCGAGGCATCCGGACCGGGCAAGGGCACCGCCCCCGCGACGCCGTCGGAGGTCCTGGTCGCGAAGGTGTGGTCGACCGCCCTGGAACAGCCCGTCGACATCGTGGAGGCCGACTTCTTCGAGCTTGGCGGCCATTCGCTCCTCGCCACCCGCGTGGTCTCCGCGCTGCGCGCCGAGACCGGACTGAGAGTGACCATGCGGCATCTTTTCGCCCAGCGGACCGTGGCGTCGGTCGCCCGGCAACTCGATCAGCTGGCCGAGATCCGACGCGCCTCCAGCGCCTGACCGGCGGGTGACGACATGGACCACGCCGCACAGCAACGGCCCATCGGGCCGCGCCCCGCCTCGGCCACCCGTCTCCCTCTCTC
>NZ_VCLA01000184.1:66468-71797 GCF_009600885.1 Streptomyces jumonjinensis | reverse complement strand
CCCGCTATCCCGACGTGGACGGCACACCTCTCCAGATGATCGATCCCCCGGCCCCGCTGCCGCTGCCGGTACACGACCTGTCGGGGATCACGGACCCGCGGAACCGGTGGACCGCCGCCGAAGCCATGGTGGCCTCCGAGACCCGTGCGCCGTTCGACCTGGCGCAGGGGCCACTGGTGCGACCACTGCTGATCCGGTTGGCCCCCGACGACCACATCCTGCAGCTCTCCCTGCACCACATCTCCGTCGACGGCTGGTCGGGAGTACTCCTCGTCCGCGAACTGGCGGCGTTCTACACGTCCCTCGCCACCGGCTCCCCGCTCGGGCTCACCACGCCCCGGCTCCAGTACGCGGACTACGCGCTGCGACAGCGGGAGCAGCACACCGAGGCGGCCCTCGGTGAACAGGTGGCCTACTGGCGGCGGCAGCTCGCGGGCGCTCCCGCGCTCGAACTGCCCACGGACCGGTCGCGGCCCGCACAGCCGACCGGCGAAGGCTCAGGCGTACGCCGGGTGATGCCGCCCGAGCTCGGGAGCAGGCTCGCCGGATTCGCCCGCGACGAGCACGCTTCGCCGTTCATGGTCCTGCTCGCCGGGTTCAACGCGCTGCTGCACCGCTACACCGGCCAGAGCGACATCTCGGTCGGCGTCCCCTCCGCAGGCCGGCCGCACCCCGAGGTCGAGAACCTCATCGGATTCTTCGTCAACATGTTCGTCGCACGCACCGACCTGCGGGGCGACCCCACGTTCCGAGAGCTGGTCGAACGGGTCAGGGACGTCGTCCTCGACGCCTCCGAGTACCAGGACGTCCCCTTCGAACGCCTGGTGTCCGAGCTGCGGCCCGCCCGCAGCGTGGGCCGGAACCCGCTGTTCCAGGTGTCCTTCCAGCTTGAGCACGGGCTGCCGGAGAGGTTCGCCATGGCGGACGTGGAGGCGGAACCGCTGGACTTCGACGCATTCGGGGCGTCCCGCTTCGACCTGTCGGTCCTGGCGATCCTGAGGCCCGACGGACTCGTGGTGGAAGCCGAGTACTCGACCGAGCTGTTCGAGCGGGAAAGGATCCAACGGCTCCTGGAGCATCTGGAGGTGCTGCTCACGAGCGCGCTGGCCGCACCGGACACCCGGGTCTCCGAACTGGCGGTGATCTCCGAGGGGGAGACGGCCGCGCTCGCCGAGTGGTGCGGCGCCGCGCATGCCGTGCCGTCCGCGCGGGTGCGGCGGCGAGTCGACCAGCTGATCGCCGCGCGGGCGCTGCACGCCCCCGGCGCGACCGCCCTCCGATGCGGCGACACGGTGTTCACATACGGCCGACTGGTGGCCCGCTCGGACGACATGGCGGCCCGGCTGCGGCGTGCCGGAGTGGGCCCCGAGGCCGTGGTGGGCGTGTGCCTGGAGCGCTCCGCCGACCTGGTCGTAGCCCTGATGGCCGTGATCCGGGCAGGCGGTGCCTACGTCCCACTCGATCCGGCCGACCCACCGGCCCGCATCGGATACGTCCTGGCGGACTCGGGCGCCCGGCTGGTGCTGGTGGGCGCCGCCGGGTTGCCCGAAGGGCTCGAACTGCCCGAGGACGTATCAGTACTGTGCATCGGACCGGGCGACGACGGCGGATCAGGCGAGGACGGCGAACCGGCCGTGCACAGCGGACCGGTGAGCCGCGCCGCCGTGCACAGCGGCCCGGTGAGCCGTGCCGACCGCGTCGAAACGCCTGACGCGCCCGGCCGTCCGGCACCGTCTGAAGCCGTGGAAATCGCCCGTCCCACCAGGAGCACGGTTCCGTCACCCGTCCTCAGCGACCCCGAAGGCATCGCCTATCTCATCTACACCTCCGGATCGACGGGCCGCCCGAAAGGGGTCATGGTCCGGCACGGCGGTCTGTCGCAGTTCGTCGAAGCGAGCGCCGCACACCTCGGCGTCGGCCCTGGGACGCGCGTGCTGCAGTTCACGTCCGCCGGCTTCGACGCCTCGATCCTGGAGATCTTCACGACGCTCTGCGCGGGCGGCACCGTCTGCCTGATCGGGCGCGAGGAGCGTCTCGGCCGCGACCTCGCCGAGGCCATCCGTTCCACCGGGACGACGCTGGCGTTCGTCCCGCCGACCGCGCTCGCCACCCTGGACATCACCGGCCTGCCGTCGCTGCGCACCGTCGTCACCGGCGGCGAGCCATGCCCCCCGGCCGTCGCCTCGCGGCTCGCCGCCCACCCGGGCATCCGGTTCTTCAACGCGTACGGTCCCACCGAGTCCACCGTGATCGTCACCTTCGAGGAGGTGACGCGGCCGTCCGGGACCTCTCCACCGATCGGGCGTCCGCTGCCCGGTACCCGCCTGTACGTCGTGGACCGGCGCCTGCGCCGCGTCCCCGTCGGCCTCCCCGGCGAACTGCTCGTCGGCGGCGCCCAGCTCACCCGCGGCTATACGGGCAGGGCCGGCCTGACCGCGGCGCGCTTCATCCCCGATCCGTTCGGTGACGAACCGGGCGGGCGGCTGTACCGCACAGGGGACCTCGTACGCTACCGCGCCGACGGCGGACTGGAGTTCCTCAGCAGGGTCGACCGGCAGGTCAAGGTGCGTGGCTTCCGCATCGAGCTCGACGAGATCGAGGTGGCCCTCGGGCGGCAGCCGCAGGTGCGGGCCTGCGCTGTCACAGTGCGGCCGAACAGCACAGGCGAGCAGCAGATCGCCGCGTACGTCACCGTCACCGGCGAGGTGACCGCGGCCGAGCTGCGGACAGGACTGGGGGAGTGGCTGCCCGCGCACATGATCCCCTCCGACTTCGCCGTGCTCGACGACCTCCCCCTCACCAGCGGCGGCAAGATCGACCGTACGGCTCTGTCCGCGACGGCGATCGTCCCGGACAGGCATGAACCCGCCATGCCGAGGGAGCTGACAGCGATCGAAGCCGCGACCGCCGAGATCTTCCAGGACGTCCTGGGCCGCCCGGCCGGCCCCGCCGACGACTTCTTCGCCCTGGGCGGCAACTCCCTTCAGGTCGCCCGCATCGCCTCCCGCATCGAGGCACGGTTCGGCGCGCGGGTGCGGCTGCGTGACTTCTACACCGCCCCCACGGTGGAGAAGCTGGCGGGGCTGGTGGAACAGGCCCGCTCGTCCGGTACGGCGGGGAACGCCGAGGGCGCCCATGACCCACTGCTGCTCGCGAGGCCGGCCGGCCCAGCCTCCCGGGCCCCGCTGTACCTCGTCCACCCCAGTGGCGGCAGCGCCCTGTGCTACCGCGAGCTCGCGAGCCTGCTCGCCCGGACGGAGGGCGGAGCAGGCGGCGGGGAGGTCTACGGCTTCGATGCTCCGGGCCTCGACTCAGTCCCCCACCCCTTCACGGGAATCGAGGAGCTGGCCGCCTCGCATGTGCGCGCCCTGCTCCCGCACCAGCCCCAGGGCCCCTATCATCTCGGCGGCTGGTCCACCGGCGGAGTCGTCGCCTTCGAGATGGCCCGGCAGCTGACCGGCCTCGGCCACGAGGTGCCGTCGGTCGTGCTGTTCGACAGCAGCTTCCCCGGGGCCGCCCCGGTCACCGCCGAGAGCATGCTCCACGCGTTCGTGTCCGACCTCGCCGGACTCACCGGACGCGCTGTTCCCGAAACCCTGCCCGGCCCGCTCGACCAGCAGTCCCTGCTCGCCCTGATCGAGGAGTACGCACTGCTGCCCGGCGGCGTCGGCATCGGCGATGTACGGAATCGGCTCGCGGTCTTCATGGCGACCGTGGGCGCGATCGACACGTATGTGCCCCGGCGCGTGGACAGCGAACTCGTCGTCGTCCGGGCGGCCGACGCGGGCACCCTGCTCGACGCCTGGCCGGAATTCGGCACCGCGGGCAGCAGGATACGTACCGTGCCCGGGACGCACTACTCCATGTTCCGGGCGCCGTATGTGCACGACCTCGTGCGCGCCCTGACGACCTCTTGACCGGAACGCGCCCCAGCGCCCGCCGTGTCCCGATCACCGGAGACATCCCATCGCCAACACCGAACACCACGGAAGGCCGGCCACAGCGGACGACGCGCCGCGGCCCGGCGTCCCGGCCGGGCCGCCCCGACTGCCCCGTACCTATCTCGTCTGGCTGTCGGGCGCACTCGCGTCCTTCCTCGGCGACTCCATGCTGTACTTCGCGCTGGGCTGGGCGGCGACCGCCCACGGCGGAGCCGTGGCCGGCCTGGTCCTCACCGCCGTCAACCTGCCCCGCGTGGCACTGCTCCTCGTGGGCGGCGCGGTCGGCGACCGGTTCGGGGCCCGCCGCGTAATGATCGCCGGTGACTCGGCGATGCTCGTCGTCTCGCTTCTGCTGGCCGCGTTCTCGTACCACTTGGGCGCCGAGCCCTGGCTGCTGATCACCACGGGTGTCCTCATCGGCGTCGTGGACGCCTTCTACCTACCCGCCTCGGGGTCGATGCCGCGCCGACTCGTCGGCAAGGACCGCCTCCCGCGCGCGCTCGCGCTACGGCAGGCCGGGGCACAGCTCATCACCATGGGCGGCGGCCCACTGGGCGGTGTCCTGGTCGGGCTCGCAGGTCTGGCCGGAGCGGCGCTCGTCAACGCCGTCACCTTCGCTCTCGTCCTCGTCGTACTCATCACGATCAAGTCCAGCCAGGACCTGCCGGCGGCCGGCGCCAGGCAGAACGTCCTGCGAGAGGCGGCCGACGGCGTACGCGTGGGCTTCGGCGACGCGGTACTGCGGCCGGGGCTGCTCCTCGTGGCGGCGGCGGCCGGGTGCCTGCTGCCCGTCATGCCGCTGCTGCTGCCCCTGCTCGCCCGCGAGCAGCACTGGAGCGCGGGCGCCACCGGACTCGTGGTCGGCGCCCAGGGCCTCGGCATGGTCGCCGTCACACTCGGTGTCGTACGGAGGGGTCCGCTGGGCCGGCCCGGTCTGATGGCCGCATGCGGCCTGATGGTGGCCGGTCTCGGCGTGCTCGCGCTCGCCCTGGCGCCCGACTCCGGCGCGGCACTGGGCGCCGGACTGGTCACCGGGCTCGGCAACGGACTGTTCTCCTCACACATCGGCCCACTGATCATGACCGTGACGCCCGAGTCCCACCTCTCCCGCATCCAGGCACTGCTGACGCTCGTGCAGAGCCTGCCGCTCCTGGTCATGAACAACGTCCTCGGCAATCTCGCGGGCCTGGCCGGCGTCACCCTCGCCGTCGCCATGTGCGCGCTCGCGGTTGCCGGGACCGGGCTGCTCGCCCTGGCCTCCCGCCCGCTGCGCACCACCCGCACCGGCCTCGAACCGGTGCGGAAACCGGAGTAGAACGGAAACGACGCATGCCGCCCCTGCCACCGCCCCGGTCCGCGCTGCCCACCGGCCCCCCCGCCCGCCCGGT
>NZ_VCLA01000184.1:64405-66092 GCF_009600885.1 Streptomyces jumonjinensis | reverse complement strand
CCTGGACATGCCCGCGCTGCGTGGTGCCGCCCAGGCGCTGATCGCGCGGCACGATGCCCTGCGCACCTGCGTGGACGACGAGTCGGGGGTGCCCGAGGGCCGGGTTCCGCCGCCGGACGCGGTGCCGGTCGACGTCACGTCTCACATGGCCGCCGGCGAGGAGGAGCTGGAAGATCTTCTGAGAACGGCCGCACTGCGGCCATTCGACCTCGGGGAGGGACCGCTGCTGCGGCTGACGGTCATCCGGCCGGCGGGCGAGCGGAATCAGTACGTGGTCCTGCTCGTGCTGCACCACATGGCCGTGGACGGCTGGTCCGGCGCGATCCTGCGGCGCGAGTTCTGGGAGCTGTACGACGCCTTCGCGTCCGGCCGCGAACCCCGGCTGCCGGAGTTGACCGCCGGCTACTCCGACTATGCGGCGTGGCAGCGCTCATGGCTGGACGGCGAGGAGGCCGCGGAACAACTCGCCTACTGGTGCGAACACCTGGCGCGGGCGCCGGAGACCGTCTCCTTCGGGGGCGAGGCCGCGGCAGCGCCGGAGCCCCGGTCCACCGAAGTCGTCGAGTTCGCGCTGCCGCCCGCAGCCGTCCAGGCGGTCCGTGACGCCGGTCCCGTCTTCGGGACCACGGCGTTCGTCGTGCTGCTCGCGGGCTTCGCCGCCGCGCTGTCGCAGGTTGCGGAGACAGCCGAGTGCGTGGTCGCAACCCCCGTCACCGACCGGCCGACGGCTGCCCTGGAGGGGGTCGTCGGCTCCTTCGACAACACGGTGCTGCTGCGGATCGCGCCCCGGCCGGCCGCCCGGATGAAGGAGTTCATCGAGCATGTGCGCACCGTGGCCCTGCACGCCTTCGTCAACAAGGAGATCCCCTTCCAGCACGTGGTCCGTGCACTGGCCCCCGCCCGGGGCGGCGGCGTGGCACCGCCCCTGTGCAACGTGGCGTTCTCGATCGAAGAGGCGATCGACGAGCACTGGAACCTGCACCTCGCCGAAGTGGTGACGCACCCCTGGGTGTTCCTGCCGCCCCCGCGATTCGACCTGACGCTCATGGCCGAACTCGCCCAGGACACCATCACGGGCCGCCTGTATCTGAACCCCGCCCGCGTGCCCCGCCCGACCGCCGAGCGCCTCGCACAGGCGACAGCCGACATACTGACGCGCCTGTCCACCCAGCCCGGCTCCCCGCTGAGGACCGAGGAGAACCCCGCATGACCGACCGCGCGCCGCTCGACCATCTGAAGACCGCCTTCGCGGGGCTGCGCAAACCCACCTCCCGGACGGCGTCAGGACGGCGGCAGCCAGGGCCTCGTCGGCGGCACCGCCCTGGATCGCCCGGAGCGGCCTGACCGTATTCCGTACCGGCCGCGAGGAACCCACCTTCCACGTCCGACAGTCCCACACCGAGAGCGGAGAGACCGACATATGCGCTTGACCGGCAAACGGGCTCTGATCACCGGCGCCGCGCGCGGCATCGGACGCGCCATCGCGGTCGCATACGCCAAGGAAGGGGCCGACCTCGTGCTCCTCGACGTGGCCGCCGACATCGAGGGATGTCCCTATCCTCTGGGCACGGAAAGCCAATTGGGCGCAACGGCCGACGCGTGCCGGGAGGCCGGCGCGTCCGTGGCCGAGTGCGTCGGCGACGTACGCGACAGCAGACAGCTCAGCGCGGCAACCCGCACCGCGCTC
>NZ_VCLA01000184.1:59157-64061 GCF_009600885.1 Streptomyces jumonjinensis | reverse complement strand
CCCGGCACACGAGATCACCGACGACGAGTGGAGCCTGATGCTCGACATCGACCTGTCGGGGTCCTGGCGGGCCATGCGCGAGGTGATTCCCGCGATGACGGCCCAGCGTTCCGGCAGCATCGTCAACGTGTCGTCGACCGCGGGCATGGTCGGCTACCGCTACTTCGCCGCATACGTCGCCTCCAAGCACGGCCTGATCGGCCTGACCCGCGCCGCGGCCCTTGACTACGCCCCGCACGGCATCCGAGTCAACGCCCTGTGCCCGGGATCCGTACGCGACGATCCGGCGCTGGAGGGACGCATGCTGGTGGAGATCGCGCGCTGCCTCGATGTGCCGGCGGAGGACCACGAACGCACGTTCGCCGAGTCACAGCCGATGAACCGCTTGGTCGAAGCAGGGGATGTGGCCACGACAGCGGTGTGGCTGGGCAGCGACGACGCGCGGCAGGTGACCGGGGCCGTCGTCCCCGTGGACGGGGGGTTCACGGCGCGGTGACCGGCATGCAGGCGGGCGGCCGATCCGATTCCGGCCGCGGCTGCGGTAGACGACGGTGGTTGCGGCCGGGTACGCACGGCCGGGAGGGGTGCGGCGGCGGATCCGCCCGTATCGCGGGGCTGTACCGCCGGGTCCGGGAGCGTGCGGACGCCACGATCGCGGAGCTGCCGCCCGCCGCGGAATACCCAAGGCAGGGTCATGGCAAAACCTCCTGAGGGGTGTGAAGCGGACGGAAGATCCCGGCCGCGCCGGACCGCGCCCGTGGGCGGTATGCCGGAATCGGCACGGCCGGGAGGTCTCCGGGTGGTGCTACACCGGGAGGACGGTGCCGTTGGCGATGCCGCTGACGGTCTGTACACCGGGAGGTTCGGCGCAGGAGCCGGGTCCGATGGGCAGGCCGAGCCATTCGATGATGACGATCTGACCGGCGTAACGGCCGGAGGTGACGAAGCTGGTGATGGCGACCGCGTCGCCGGACTGGACGGGGCCGAGCTGCATGATCTCGGCCGTACTGGTCGTGGGTCCGTTGCCGCCGTTCCAGATCACGGTGAAGGTCCCGGAGTCGTTCTGGCTTGTCAGGCAGGACTGATCCGCCTGGCCGGACACGCTGACGGCGCCGCTGAAGACGTTCAGCGGGTATCTGGAGTCGACACAGGCGGTCAGCCTTCCGTTCCCGCTGTAGGTCTCGTGCTGGACGGTGGTGAGCAGCAGTCCCGGGCTGAAGTTCAGGGTGAGGTTGCCGCTGGCGCACTCGACCAGCGGCGCGGCGGCAGCGGCGGCGGTCGGGGGTGCGGCGGACGCGGCCTGGACGGGGGGTGCTGCCAGGGTCGCACCGCAGGCGAGCAGCAGCGCGACGAGCGCTTGGGCAGCGCGGCGGCGGTGAAGCTGGAACGAGAACATCGAGCCTCCTGTGGTGGAAGGTGCATGTGTACGCAGGTGCGCATGTACGCATGTACGCAGAACACGGACAGGGAGACGAGAGGGTGTGAGAGCCCGTACCGGGAGAAAGGAAGGCGGGAGAGAAGCCGCTGCGGTCCGTCCGTGCGACCGCGTCGGGCCGGATCCGGGTTCAGACTCGTGTCCCGTGGAGTTCCCGCCGTGACGGAACTACCCGCTCCGCATGGCCCGCGACGCCCTTGTGCAAACCCGCGCCCCGGCTTCACACCCGAACGCCCCCCGTGCTCCGGAGCACGGGAGGCGAGTTCTGTACGTGTACGGGTCCCAGCCGCCAGGTGCCGGGGTGCGGCCGGGGTCCGTCCTCAGCCCCGGCGCGATGGGGAATTCAGAGCTGGTCGCGAGTCCCCAGTCGAGGAATCCCACGGGAAGCGAACACGCGGCCGGGGGGCGGACCCGTGGGTTCACCGTCAACGCGGAGATCACCTCGGCGGCCCGTCTCATAAGGGATCGGGCCAGGTCATGAAATGGCTGCGCCGCAAACATCGCCGGATCACCTGGAAGGAGCTCCGCCCCCGCTGCTGCGGGGGAGGCTGGTGGCCGACCGCCGGTAGATGGGCCGGGGCTAGATGGGGGCGTCGGCGCAATCGACCTTTTCGGATGATAGTAGGTCAATGGGGATGGCGATGACGGCTACGGAGCTGTCGCAGGAGTGGGTGTTCAGGGCCTTGGCGTCGGCGGTGCCGGTAGTGGTGATGAGCGCGGCGCTAGCGAGAGCGAGGGCGGCGAGTGCAGTTCGGCGCTGCGACGAAGACTCCGGGACGGGAGTATCCGACCCACCGGTTGTGCGACATCCCGCGGTGCGTCACGAGGCGCTAGTGCGCCGTGCGTTGCGGTGAATCGAAGACGGACCGCATTGCCCGCACACGCCCAGCGGCGGTTCTGCAACCGCCGCGTGAGCCCGCCCGATTCAACCCGGCGGCGAATGAAAGGCCGACGAGAGTGCGCTCCGCCCCCCCGACTGCCTACGGAACAGGCGTCCAGGGCACCGCCGACCCGGCGCAGCCCGTGCCCGGATCGGCAGCCGGTCCCACGGCCCGCGTATACCGAGCGGCGCCCTGGTCGGCCAGCGCCCGGCGAAGGCCGCTGAGCACACCGACCTGACGGGCGAACGGGGCGGGGCTGCTGCGTGGGTCGGCACGGGGCTGGAATCGGGGGTGCACCAGAGCGTCGGGCTCGGTCGGGGCTGAACGTCCGTATGTGTATGCCGGGTGCCGTCAGGCCCCCGCTTCGTCGCCGCTGTCGGGAGTGCGATCCTGTGCGGGACTGCTCCGGCTGCGCCGTCCGGGGGCGGGTAGTCCGCCCGTTGCGCAGAAATAGTCCTGTGAGGGAGAGTTCACGATGCGTTCTGATGTGTTATGGCGGGCCAGGCGGACGGCCGTTGTGCTGGCGGTCGTCACGGTGTCGGGGTGTTCCGCGGGGCAGGCGGACGGGGGCCGGAGCGCCCGCGACCGGCAGTCGAGTCCGTCCGCCGCGGTGCCGGCCGAGCCGCTGACAGTGGAACGTCTGGCGTCGCTGACGCTGATGGAGGGCGAGTTGCCCGGGCTGGGCGCTGGCGGAGCGCCGGTGCGCGAGGAACAGCCGTCAGACCGGCAGCGTGTCTTTCCGCCGTTGTCCGAACCCGCGTGCCAGCCACTGGTCGACGTGCGTCTGGGGCAGGACGCGGACGCGGTGGTCCAGCAGGACTTCAACTGGAAAAGCCGCCCCAATGGGGGGTCGACGATCGCCGCCTACCGCTCCACGGAGGAAGCAAAGGCGGCCTTCGCCCGGCTCGAGAAGGCCGTCGGCGTCTGCCGCTCCTACCGGGGAAAGGGCTGGTCGGGAACGTTCTGGGCGACGGTCGGCACCAAGCGGCCACCCAGGGTGGGCGACGAGGCGGTGCGCTTCCGCGAGACCATCCCCCTGGACGCCGAAATGTTCCCGGCCCCACCGGGCACCACACCCAGGTGGAAGAAGAAGGATGACTACACCGTGGTCCGCACCGGAAGAGTCATCGCAGCCTTCCACGACCTCGGGAAAGACTTCCCCGAAAGTCTGATCGCGACGCAGATCCACCGCCTGCGCACCGGGCAGAAGCCCTGAGTCCCCCTCCGGGCAAGGCCACGCACCACGCAGCTCCGTCCCCTTCCAGCACGGTGCCGCAGCCCTGTGCGGGGCCCGGGGCGGATCCTGGCAGGTCAGCTCCGCCAGTGATCGCGGTCCGGCAGTTCCACCCAGGCGTCGGGCGGTCCGGACACGGCCCGCGCGTCGGCGAGCCGCAGTCCAGCGAAACTGCACGCGTAGGCGACCGCCGCATAGTGATAGAGGTAGGCCGCGAGAACCTCCTCGGACGCATCCCCGGGAGCCGGGCCGCCGCCGGGGTGGAGATCCGACGCCTCGATGGACCCGTCGCGGGCGATGCTGCCCTGATTGCCGCTCTTGGGGTTGGCGTACAGGCCGTAGCAGCGGGTGCCGGCGGAGAGCCGGGCCAGGACACCCGGCATCTGCGGCGCGTAACCCCACGGCTGGGTGACGACGCATCCGCCCGGCACCGCGGTGACACCGACGATCCGCAGACTGGTGCCGAGGTCGTACCCGTCCGTCTCCTCCAACGCGGCCGGCGCCCGGCGATGACGCTGTCAGCCGCCCTGGCAGGGACCGCCGCCGCGGCCGAGAGCGCACCCGCGGTGAGCACCGCAAGGACGGGGAACGTCATCTGCATACACGCGTACTTCAATGACTGCGGACACGCCCCGCTCAGCGTCAGGGACCCTGCCAGGCACATCGCCGTGGACCCCCGCTGGCAGGACTCGATCTCCTCCATCAGGAACTCGACCGGCATGACCATGTGCTTCTGGGAGCACAACAACTACGAGGGCAGGCACTTCAGGGTGCCGCACGGATACGAGGTGGGGAACCTCGGAGGGAACGTGTTCAACGACGCGATCTCCTCCTGGAAGCCCTGCTAGGAGTCGATCGTCACACGATCGTGAGTGGTGGATCACGTTCGGGTGATACACCGTCATGAACTGTCCGGCGGGGAGAGACCTTTGAGCCGCTTCCCCGGGCGGACCGGGGTCGTGGAAGCCTGGACGACCGGATGGCCCTCGACGGGGCCGTGCGGAGGTTCCGGACCGGGGTGGCCCGGCGTGCTGTGCCGAAGGGTACGGGGCCCGGGCACCGGGGTGCCCGGCGTACGGCGGCACGTACGCCGGGCATCCTGTTCGGCCTGTGACCTACGTACGGGACTCCTGCTCGTCCCACATCGGCTTCATCCCGCCGTCGAAGTGCGGGCTGTCGTTGATGTTGCTGGTGTCGTTGCGGATGACGATGGTGGCCCCGTTGATGAATCCCTTGCCGGTCAGGGGGGCGTACTTGCGCAACCAGGGCCCCCGCTGCCCCCTTCGTTGAAGCCGGACCCCTCCATCGTGATCACGGCCAGGCGACGAACATTCGGACCGGACACGCCCCTGCC
>NZ_VCLA01000184.1:50444-58844 GCF_009600885.1 Streptomyces jumonjinensis | reverse complement strand
CAATTGCTGCTACCTGGCCATCTGTCATCTGCCACAGAGGGCTGCACCGGGGCGGATGGGCATGATGCCGCGGGCGGCGGAGAATGCCACGGCACAAGCGCGCTCCCACTGCTGTACCCGTTCCGGACGGCAAGTCCACCCGTTCACCACGCCGTCGTAGCGCCTCCCCGTGCCCCGCGCCCTCTAGGCTCGCTCGCATGGGGCGCGTCCGACCGAGTCCGCATCGGGCCGCAGAGCGCGGCAGGTGGCCACGGCGTTCGTACGCGTACACGGTCTGGTATCTGCGCATCGTCGCGTTCGTCGACTTTCTCAGCGCCGTGTGGATTTCTTTCGGGAACGACATCAGGCGGCGCAACGGCGATGAGTTCTTCCCCCTCTATCTGCTCACCCCCGGCTTCTTCTCCGGCTCCTTCGCCCTGTTCCTGGCGATCACCATGCGGCGGCGCAAACGGGCCGCGTGGATTCTCAATCTCGCGCTGAGCGGTACGGCGCTGGTGCTGACCGGTCTGGCCCTGACGCTGCCGGTGTACCGGCAGCACCCCCAGAACTGGGTCGCGGCCCTGGTGAGCGCGGTCTTCGTCACCGCCCTGATCGTGGGGCGGCGCGAGTTCTACGCGAAGGGCGATCGCGCCAATCCGAAACTGGCGGCGGCGGTCGGCGTGAGCGGGCTGGCGGTGGGCTCCTTGCTCGCCGCCGCCATGGTCACGGTGACCAACGCCGCCTCCCACCCCGGGCGCTCCGACTTCCTGGAGCGCTGGCACTACGGCGTGTTCCGCATGGTCTCGCTCGCCTATGACGATGTCCGCTTCGCGGACATCGTCACCCCCGGCTGGGCCAATGTGCTCATCAACCTGATGAGCACGGCGCTGATCCTGCTCGTCCTCTATGCGGCATTCAGATCCCGCCGGGCCGTCGACCCGATCACCGAGGAGGACGAGCGAGAGCTGCGCGCGCTGCTCGACCGTCACGGTGACCGGGACTCCCTCGGCTACTTCGCCCTGCGCCACGACAAAGCCGTCATCTGGTCGCCGTCGGGCAAGTCCGCCGTCACCTACCGAGTGGTCGGCGGCGTCTCGCTCGCTTCCGGCGATCCCATCGGCGACCCGGAGGCATGGCCCGGAGCGATCGACCGCTGGCTGACCCAGGCCCGCGAGCACGGCTGGACCCCCTCCGTGATCGGGGCCAGCGAAGAAGGCGGCACCGTCTACGCCCGGCACGGCCTCAACGCCCTGGAACTGGGCGACGAGGCCATCGTCGACACCGGCGAGTTCACCCTTGAGGGCCGCGCCATACGGGGTGTCCGCCAGGCGCACCACCGAGTCGAACGCGCCGGGTACACCGTCCGCGTCAGCCGTCACGAGGACCTGCCGCCGCACGAGATGGCCCAGCTGATCGAGCTCGCCGACGACTGGCGCGACGGGGCCACCGAACGCGGCTTCTCCATGGCGCTGGGACGGCTCGGCGACCCGAGGGACGGTCGCTGCGCGATGCTGGTCTGCCGTGACGCCGACGGACGGCCGCGTGCCCTGCTGAGCTTCGTCCCGTGGGGCCACGAAGGGCTCTCCCTGGACCTGATGCGGCGTGACCGCAACTCGGACAACGGACTGTTCGAGTTCATGGTGCTGGAACTGATCCGGCACGCGGGCGACCTCGGGATCAGCCAGATCTCGCTGAACTTCGCGATGTTCCGCGCGGTCTTCGAGCGCGGCTCCCGGCTCGGAGCCGGCCCGGTCCTGCGGCTGTGGCGCTCGCTGCTGACCTTCTTCTCCCGCTGGTGGCAGATCGAGTCGCTCTACCGCGCCAACGCCAAGTACCGCCCCATCTGGGAGCCCCGGTTCCTGCTGTACGCCCAGAGCACCGACCTGCCGCGCATCGCTGTCGCGAGCGCCCGCGCCGAGGGCTTCCTGGAAGCGCCCGGACTGCCGAAGTGGCTGCACCGCCAGCGTCTGGAGACCATCCGTTGAACACCGCGGCCTCTTTCGCCCGGCGCGAGTGGGGCCCGCTGTACACGACCGTGCGGGCAGCGGCAGCGGCCCGGGGATGGCGGGCCGTCCCGCTGACGCTCGCCTCGGTCTCCCTGATCGCGCTCTTCCAGATCGTCCAGAATCAGAGCTGGGGCCATGGTTTCGTCCAGGACGCCGGCTTCGTCCGGGCCCGGGATCCCCTCTGGCCCGCCCTGCTCCGCACCCCGACCGGCGCCCTGCCCCTGTGGTGGGACATGGCGATCATCGCGGTGTTCAGTCTGCTGATCTACTTCTGGGCGCAGTCGGTCCGGCTCCCGGACGAGGAGACCCAGGAGTACATCGGGTCGGTCGACGTATCGCCCGGCCGCTGACCTGGACCGAGGACGACCCTGGCATCCCCGTACGCGTGTGCCCCGCATGGTCGTCGGCCTGCCCCCGGCTCTTCGCCGTGCTCTGGCCTACAGTCCTTTCCGTGTCCTTGGGGATGGTCTGCGCACTCGCTTCGGCCTGCTGCTTCGGCACGGCCTCTGTTCTCCAGGCCATCGCGGCACGTGCCGTGGAGACCGGCTCCGGCTCCGGCGTCGACCCCGTGCTGCTGTTGCGGGCTCTGCGCCAGTGGCGCTATGCCGCCGGTCTCGCCCTCGACGGCCTCGGGTTCCTCCTCCAGATCGTCGCCTTGCGGTCGATTCCCCTCTACGCGGTGGGCGCCTCGCTCGCTGCCAGTCTCGCGGTCACCGCCGTGGTCGCCGCCTGGCTCCTCGACGCCCGGTTGACCACCGCCGAGTGGGCCGCCGTGGCCACGGTCTGCGCGGGGCTGGCGATGATCGCCCTCGCCTCCGGACCGGAGGGAGACCGCGCTGGACCGGCCGCCCTGCGCTGGTCCCTGCTCGGCGCCGTCCTCGTCGTGCTCCTCGCCGGGGCGCTCGCGGGGCGGCTTTCGGACCGGCCGCGCGCCCTGCTGCTGGGTCTCGGCGCGGGCGCGGGCTTCGGCGTGGTCGAGGTCGCGGTCCGGCTGATCGACTCCCTCGGGGTTCCCCGGGTCTTCGGCAACCCTGCCCTCTACGCCCTGGTGCTCGGGGGAGCGGCGGGGTTTCTCCTGCTCACCTCGGCGTTGCAGCGCGGCTCGGTGACCGTGGCGACAGCGGGCATGGTCCTGGCCGAAACGGCCGGGCCCGCCGTGGTGGGCGTCGTCTGGCTGGGCGACCGCCCCCGCGATGGTCTCCAGTGGCTGGCGGTCGCGGGATTCACGGCGGCGGTGGCGGGAGCGCTGGCCCTGACGCGGTTCGGCGACGCGGCGGCCGAGGGGACGGGACAGCCCTGAGCCCCCGTCGTGAAGGCGCGGGGCGGGGCGGGGCGGGTCCGGGGCGTCAGCCGCCCCAGCGCCAGTAGAGTTCGGGCAGGGGCCGTGTGCCGCAGCCGGAGAGCTTCAGTTCGGGGCTCTGCCGGTCGCGGTCGTCCCAGCGGGCGGGGAGTTCGCGGTCGTCCTGGTACAGACAGCGGTCCGCACTCCCGGAGATCCGCCAGGCCGTGCGTTTCCAGGTGGTGCTCCGCCATGGCTCACGGGTCCACCGCTGGCTCGGGCTACCGGGCTCGCACCGCTCCAGCCCGACCGCCGGCGCGAGCGCGGTCAGGCAGGAGCCGGGGTCGTCGCGGGGCCTGATCGTGCCGTCGTGCCCCATGTCCCACTTCTGCGCGGCTGATCCGTCGCAGCCGTGGATGCCGACCCCGCCGGCGTTCGGCGGCCCGGTGCCGGCGTGGAGGCACTGTGCCGGATCCCTTCCGGTGAAGTACGTGGTCCGGCCGATGTCCCCGAGGATCTCCCCTGCGCGTGGAGCCCGGTGGATCTGCTCGTACTGGCGGTGGATCCACAGACTCCAGTCCTTCTGGAGCGGGCCCTTGAAGGGGGCGACGTTCGCGCACGTCCCGGTGGCCCGGCACTTCCGGTGGGCGAGATACCAACGCGCCACCTCGTCCTTCTCGGCAGACTCTCCGGGGGTGAGATTCGCCTTGAGCGGAGTCATGGTGTAGCCGAGGTAGGACGACACGGGAACCCCGAGCGCGTAGCCCACCCTCCGGAAGTACCGGGCGCCGACGCCGTGGTCGCTGTGATCGACACCGCCGCCGAGGCCGAAGGCGAACGACGCGTTGTCGTGGTCCATCGTCAGGATGCGTGCCGCCCCGCTCAGCCGGACCAGTGCGGACACCACCGCGAGCAGCCGGTCCTCGGTATAGCTCCCGGTGCTCTGAAACGGCTCGATGCTCTTTCTGCTCCCGTCGAACAGCCTGAGCAGGCTGTTCGGCTCCTGGCCGCGCGGGAGGCCGTCGTGGAGGTCCAGGAAGGTCAGCCGCACATCGGTGTCCCGGGCGTTGTCCGCGAGCCGGTAGGACCTGACACGGACGCCGTCCGCCCGCACATCCGCCCGTTCCCAGCGGTTGGCCGCCTCCGCCATCTCCGCATAGGCCGCCCGTACCCCGTACTCCCTGCGGTCCACGAACTCCAGCGCCTTGAGACGGTTCTTCCTGCCCGCGTCGCCCGCGGTCAGATACACGGTGTCGACCGGGCATCCGGCGCGAACGGTCCGTCTGATCTCCGGATTCAGAAAGAACAGGTCGTCGTCGGGGTGCGCCACACCCACCAGGGTGCGATCACACTTCCGCGGGCCCTTCGCGTGGGCGGCCGAGTGGGACGAGGCCTTCGTCGTACCCGGTCCGGGGGCCGAATCCGGGGCGGGCGAGCAGGCGGGTCCCAGCAGGGCGCACACGGCCACCGCCGCCGCGGTCATCGGCGTGCGGGAGGAACGGCCCGGGCGGTGCCTGCTCCGGTCCACCGAGGCCTCCTTCCGCCGCCGACGCTCTTCTTCTGGAGGATCTTCCGGCGGACGGAGCAGGACCAATCGACACGCCGACGAGCGGCCCGGAAACGTGTCGATCCCCCGCTTTGCGCTCCGGCCGGCCGCCAGGGAACACCGTGATCAATGGGCCGGCCATCTGATGGCATCGCACCGCACTCGACCGGTGAGAACGCCGGCGCCGCGGGGGAGACCCCCTCGACGCCGCGACGGTGAGGACGCAGCTGGTCATCAGCCCGGCGACCGGGCGGACCGGTGATGCGTGTCGGATATAGGGCTTACGGAGAAGTGGGGCGAGCTGCTGGCCTGTGTGAGTCGACTGGCGCGTCGCCGCCTGCGCGGCGGTCTGGCGTCGCGCTCGTGAGCGCGAGGCCGTCCGGTCCCGCCGGTCCGCACCTTGGGTGCGGGCCCGTGGGAGAGCCTCCCGGCCGACGCGACGACGCCGTACGCGGCGGGCAGCAGCACCGGCCTCCACCACGTGGTCCAAGCCGGCGCCCGCACGCACAGCCTCGCTCGCCCTCACCGGACGTGGACAAGGCCACGGAGATCAGCCTTGTGGCAGGCCACGGAGCCGGGACCGGTGACCGCTACAGCGGAACGCGCGCGATCAGGGCGGCCAGCAGCGCACAGGCCGCCGCCGCCACCCAGAAGCGCGGGGTGCGGATGTCCTCGAATGCCTCCCGCGGCGTTCCGGCCTTCCGGAGTACCTTCTCCGCGAGGGGGGCGACGCCCACCGCCACGTACACCCTGACCGCTGTCTCCATCAGGTTCCAGTCGCCGTCGGGCGGCAGAAGGAGGAAGGCGAGGGCGAATCCGGCGGTGACGGCCGACTCCAGCTTCCAGCCGCGGCCGTTCCGTACGACCAGTACGGCCTGGGCGGCCAGGAGCAGGAGGAAGGCTGCTTGGAATGCGATCACCGAGACGTCCTCGCTTCCGTAAACCCCCGTGGGTCTGGGGGAGTTCAGACGTACGGACAGAATGGTACGGGGAAGGGGGCGCGATGTGCTGATCACCTATAGGCCGCCGCCCCACGCGCCGGAGCCCGGCGATCACCGCTGGGAGTGACAGTGAGAATTACCGAGTACGTGAGCTTCGACGCGGTCGGGCTCGCGGAGCTGGTGGCCAAGGGCGAGGTGACCCCCGCCGAACGGGAAGCAGCCGCACGCGAAGGCCGCCTTTCCGCCTCGCTGGACAACTCGAGCACGCAAGCCCGTGGTCGGGCCGAACCCCCACGGTGTGGGCAGGGAGCCACACGGGCCACTGAGGAGTGCTCCTGGAGAGCCGGGAGTCCAGGGCCGAGAGCCATGCACTGAGCGAGTGGGAGAATCACATCGCATGATCTTGCAGGCATTCCGAGGGTTCCGACACCCGACTCCACCATTATCCCGCCCCGGCGGAGCTCAGGCCGAGCTGCTGGCCGAGGTCAACAAGCACGAGAGCGATCGGAACCTGGACTTGGTCCTGGAAGAGTTCCGGAATTACCAGCAGGGCATTCTCCCGGCTGGCCTCGGCGCGCGAAGCCTCACCGAGTTCTTCGCCGGCATCGGCGAGAAGCTCGACCCGACGGCTGCAACCGCACCCAGAACACAGAGCAGCGGCCGTGACGTGCTCAACCTGCTGACCAAGCGAGGCCAAGCCCAGCGGGCCGAGAACGAGATCCGCATCCGGGCCGCCAAGGACCGGCTCCTATGCGGAGATACTCCGCCTCGCGGAAAGTGCGACGTCAAGACCCTCGCCAGCGAGGCTGCGGTTGACCGCACAGCGTTCTACGGTACCCGCCCCTACTCTTACTCCACGTCGAGTTCGAACGACGCCTGAACTCCATGCGCGAGGCCGGCGGGATCCCCGATCCTCGCGAGGCCCAGGCCGCCCGACTCAAAGCAGAGAACACCAGGCTCCGGGAACGGTTCGCCCAGTCCGAGCGGACGATCAACGAGCTCATCGACTTCCGCAGCCAGCCCCTGGCCCAGCTCGCCGCACAGCACGAGGAGATCGTCCGACTCCGCGAGGCGGCCGCAGGAACCAGCACAGTGAGCCGTCTGCCCGCACCGCGAACCACAGTGATCGGAACGTGTAGTTGATACGGGCGGAGCAGGGGGAGACTCCACGTGGTCCCGTCAGCCGTTGTTACGGAAGACGAGCAGATAGCGCCAGAAGAGGAGCCTGCGGATGCTGCATCCAGGCAGCAGCACCGCGGCCTCCCGGCGGATCTGGAGCAGAGGCATGGCCGGCTGTCTCACCGGTGCCTTCACCTGCTCCCGACCATGCGCAGCAGAGGCAGGGCGGAGTTTTTCCTCCACGGCGACGGCCAGCCTGGCGACGGCGTTGACGGGCACAGCTGCCAGGCTCCAAGCCCAGTCGAGCCAGGTCCTCTCCGGATAGCAGCCCAAGATCACGAGGATCCCGCCGGGCGCAAGCGCGTCACGCAACGCAGCGACGGTGTCGAACGGCATGTGATGGATGCTGGCGAGGCACGAGATGAAGTCGTAGTGCGCCTTGGGAAGTTCGACTTCGGTCACGTCCGCGTGCTGGAAGTGCGGGCTCCGATCGTCGGCTATCCGCTCGGACAACGCGCGGGCCTCCGAGACGGCCTCCTGCGACGGGTCGATCGCATCGACTCCGATGCCCAGGTGAGCGAGCCGACGCGCGAACTTGCCGGTCCCACAGCCGACATCGAGTGCCACACCGCAGTTCCGCGGCACCTGGCGCAACAGCAGACGGTGATAGTGGTCGTTGTGATCAAAGGGCATGCCCCGACCTTGCCACAGTGGACGCACTCAGCCCGTTCCTTCCACCATCAAGTCCCCTGCGGTGAACTGCGTTACATGAGCCGCCTGCTCGTGCCGGCCGAGCACCGGCCACTTCGCCGTGAGCATCGTCGTGCCGCTCAAGCCATCTCCCAAGTCCGTGGTTGCACCAGGGAGACGTGATCACACCCAGGAGATCCCACGTAACTTTTAAGATGCTCAAACGCCAGATGCTCGGCCGAGCAGGCTTCGCGCTGCTTCCAAAGCGAGTCCTCCTCGCGCCATGACCGTTGTCAGTGGCTGCTGGAATGCTGTGTCGGTCCGAGATCAGCGATACCAGGAGACGTGCATGGGAACGTGGGGAACTGGCCCGTTCGACAGCGATCTCGCCGCAGACTTCGTCGATGAACTTGAGGGACTGGCTCCCCAGCAGGTCATCGACGTGTTCGAGCGGTCATTCCAGCGGGTTGCGAACGCGGGCACACAGGTGGCCGGCGCGGACGGTGTCGAAGCAGTCGCCGCTGCGGCTCTCGTCGCGAGCATGATCGCGGACAGCCGGATCGTGATCGACCCTGAAGACGGGCCAAGAGAACCGCTGCCTGCACTACCGACATCGCTTCGCGCAATGGCCCGGCAAGCACTGCACTGCGTCCTCCAAGACGGGTCCGAGTCGATGACAGGGTGGGTGGACAGTGCCGACGCCGACGAATGGCACCAGGAAGTGCAGCAGATCCTCCAGGCCCTCAGCACAGCCGCTGATCACCCACAGTGACTCCGACACGAAAAGTGGGCCAGAACCCGAGAAATGAAGTCACTGCACGGGCCGACCGCAGTCTGTGA
>NZ_VCLA01000184.1:40042-50038 GCF_009600885.1 Streptomyces jumonjinensis | reverse complement strand
GCCCAATTTCTGGCCGGTCACGGACGCAGCGATGAGTTTTCTCGGCCCGGATAGTCTCACCACCGTTATCGCCACATCACAGGAGGAACGCATGGCTCAGTTACTGAGAGTCCAGAACTTCAACGTCTCGAGTGACGGAATAGGTGCCGGTGAGGACCAGACCCTTGAGAGGCCGTTCGGTCATGTCGAGCCCGAGAGGCTGTTCGCCTGGGCCGGTGCCACGGCGAGCTGGCCCATGCGCACCGCCCCCGGGGGAAGCCGGGGCCTGGACGACTACCTCACGCGGGACTACGACCGTAACATCGGCGCCGAGATCATGGGCCGCAACAAGTTCGGGCCCCAGCGCGGGCCCTGGCACGACCATGATTGGCAGGGCTGGTGGGGTGACGAGCCCCCGTTCCGCACCCCGGTGTTCGTCCTGACCCACCACAAGCGTCCCTCGCTCAGGCTTTCCGACACCACGTTCCATTTCGTCGACGGCGACCCTGCCACGGTCCTTGAGCAGGCCCGGGAGGCGGCGCAGGGCAAGGACGTCCGACTCGGCGGCGGGGTGACCACCATCCGGCAGTTCCTCGACGCCGACCTCGTCGACACCCTGCATGTGGCGGTCTCACCGGTGAAGCTCGGTTCTGGACTACGACTCTGGGAGTCCCCCGATGAGCTGCTCGACCGGTTCCACCTGGAGGTCGTTCCCAGCCCGAGCGGGGTGACGCACCACCTGCTCTGGCGGAAGTGACCGGTCCTCAGGGCTGGCCCCGGTTGGCTGTTCTGCCTCCCGGGGCTGCCCTGAGGCCGGGCCGTCGAATCGCGCCTCGGCGGTCATGGGCAGCGCGCCAGAGGACGGCGGTACGTCGAGCAGGATCGTAGGGGAGAGCCCTGAGGCTCGCCAGGGCCACGTCGGCGTATCGCACCCGATAGGGCCGGGCGGTCACCGCCCGGCCTCCAGGGTGTCGTCCCCCAGGCTGGTGAAAATCCGCTGAAGTCTCCTGCCCTGAGCTGCTGCACCAGGGCCTCGTCCTCGTCGTGGGCCTCCTGGGGCGGGCCCCAGCGCGCGGCGATCAGCGGAATCTCCGCCAGAGGAGCGGACCAGACCTCCCTCTCGAACTGTTCCCGCTGCTCCTCGGGCAGCGAGGCCCGGATGCCTTCCAGCGTGCCCGGAAGATCCACGGTCTCCCGATGATCGTCCGCAGCACAGGCGCATCGCCCATGGCGTACCTCTCTCCTCTACGACGACAGCAGCTTGGCCGGTCTTCTCCGCAGGGCGGGTCGCTCGCAGAGCGGAACCCCGGCGCGCGGGAGCACGACGGAAACATCCGCAACGACTCCCCGCCGCACCGGTTACGCGCCGGCTCCGGCTGGTTCGGCCGCCGACTCCGGCGTGATGCCGAGGAGCGGGTGAAGGTCTGCGGTGACGACTTGGCAGGCATTGCCGAGACGGAGGGCCGTCACCGGGTACTCGTCCTGCTTGGCCAGGGCGTAGCCGGTGCTGCGGCTGGAAGGATGCAGTGCGGGGCCTGCCGGGTGATGGAAAGCTGTGGTGATGACGGCGGTGGTTGTCCCTGGGTTTGCGGGATATCGGGACTGGGTTTGGCTCTCACAGAGTGACTGCGCGGTTGCCGTCAGCCTGCAAGCAGGGTGGTGAGTTGCTGTCAGGGGTTTGCCCATTCCTGTGTGGGGGACCCGCCGGGCCGGGGTGTGCTGGTGATGGCCGAGGCCGCAGGTGTGACGGTGTGGCGGTGGCTCGCGCAGGCCAGAGTCGATGTGCAGGAAGACTGTCCGGGCATTGCCCCTCGGCCACGATGCTCACCGGGGCGCGCGCCTGGCTACTTCGCCGGCCATCATCGTGCTCGACCGGGCAGGACCCGTGAACCCTCGCGCACACCTTCCGCATGTGCTGGTCCGGGCGGCCCGATGACGCGAGGGCCTGTATGTTGGGCCAGTGGTTGGTGCGGTGGTGGACGATGAGGGCGCGAAAGGCCGGCGGATTCGCGGGCTGGACGCCGAGGAGCGACGGGCCAGGCGCCGTGAGGATCTGCTGGACGCGGGGTTGGAGCTGTTCTCCGCCCAGGGTTATCAGGACACCTCGATCGAGCAGATCTGTAAGCAGGCGTACGTCGGAACCAAGAGCTTCTACGAGGTTTTCACTGGCAAGGAAGCCCTGTACCTGGCGCTGCTCGACCGCATCGTCGTGGATGTGACCGGACGTCTCACGTCGGCCCTGGACGCCTTGGACGACGATCGGGACGAGAGCGAGGCCGCGCGGGCTCTCATCCGGCACTTCGCGGACGCCTTCGTGGACGATGTGCGGGTGGCGCGCGTGACGTTCGGCGAGGGCCGTGCCGTGACACCGCTGGCCGAGGTGCACCGCCGTACCAACCGCCGGTGGGCGGCGTCCTTCGTCGAGACGGCCTGGCAGCGGCTCGGCGTCGCGGCGGGCCCGCACCCGCGGGCGGTGGCCATGGGGCTGATCGGCGGACTCTTCGACATCATCGCCGACTGGCTCCTGGACGCCGACACCGCGCGGCCCGCCGATCGCGCGTCTCTCCAGGACGGGCTCGACCGTTTCTACACAGTGATCAGCTCCGGACTCAGCGCACCCTGACGCTGCGTCACGCTTGGTGTGCCGCGATTCGGGGAGCGCTCTCGGGTCATCAAGCCATATGCGCTTTCCTTTTTGGAAACGATGCCTTGTTCGTAACAAGGGTACGTGCTCTACTTCCGGGTAATATACCCGCGAACAAGGAGTCGCCCCATGGCCAAGCTCCGCACGTTCCTGACAGCCCTTGTGCTGTCCGCACTCGCTTCCACCACCCTGACCACGACAGCCTCCGCCGACACACCGCCACGATCGGGGTGGAACAACTGGTCCTGCCGGCCCAGCGCCGCCCACCCCGAGCCGGTGGTCCTCGTCCACGGCCTCGGTGGCAACGGCTGGGACAACTTCCTGACCCTGGCCCCCGCACTCCGCTCGGCCGGCTACTGCGTCTTCTCCGAGACGTACGGCAAGACCGTGCTGGGCGGACTGGCCGGCGGGCTCGCTCCGATGACGGACAGCGCCGCAGAGGTGGGTGCCTTCGTCGATCGCGTGCGCGCCACGACCGGAGCGGCCAAGGTCGACATCGTCGGCCACTCCGAAGGGACCACCGTCCCGGCGTACTACATCAAGTACCTGGGCGGAGCTACGAAGGTCGACGATTTCATAGGCTTCGGATCCAACTTCCGCGGCACCACGCTGAACGGCCTGGCAACGCTGGCCGCCGCCCTCAAGCTCCAGGGCCCGCTGACCGGCGTCGGCTGCGGAGCCTGCACGGACTACCTGCCCGGCTCGGCCTTCCTCGCCAGGCTCAACGACGGCCCCGTCGCCGTACCCGGACCGACGTACACCAGCATCGTCACCCGCTACGACACCGTCGTCACGCCGTACACCAGCGGCCTGCTCACGGGAGACAGCGTCACCAACATCGTGCTCCAGGACAGATGCCGCCTGGACTCGGCCGGCCACCTCGGCCTGGCCATCGACCCGAACGTCACCCAGCTCGTTCTCAACCGGCTCGACCCCGAACACTCCAAGCCGTTCGTCTGCCGCCCCTTCACCACCCTCGGCATCTGACAAACGCCGCGCGACCCCTTCTGGGGGCGGCTCGCCCCGCCCCCAGAAACTGTGAGCCGAGGCTGGGCACCTGGCGGCGGGGTGCGTTCGCGCGCGATGAACGGCCGTTGTCCAGCCGGGACATCGGAGCCAGAACCGCTGCATGTGTCGTGGGACAGAGTGCTCGCTGCGCGTGCTGTGGAACACTCCGCGCATGCCCATCTGGATAACCCCGCGCCGCTTAGGCGCCACCGCTGTCCTGTACGCCGTCTTCGTCGGCGGCTGGTACCTCGGCCAGCCCCTCGCGCACGTCGGCTGCACCACCTCCGAACCGGCGACCGCGGCCGAGGACCCGGCGATGATCGGGGAACCCGGCGATGTCTTGGGTGACCTCTCCCGGGCGGCCGGGGTGATCGAGGTCGTCGTCACCTACCGGGCGGTCTCCACCGGGACGATCGTTCCGTGCGACTCTGCGCCCCGCCCCCGCCTGCTGGCCTGGGTGATCGGCGACTGGCGCTGAAGGGCCCCGCCGTCCCGGACCGGACAGCCGGTGCGCGTTCCCTTCGGGGACTACGCGACGTCCGGCGAGGCCGCCGGATTCACACCCCGTCAGCGGGCCGGGGCATCGTTCGCACCCGGCACCCTGAGGAGTCCCCGGGGACACGGGCGAGCTCCTCGCCGAGTCGTTCGAGCTCCGTGACGTCCTCGCGGGCCTCGCGCAGCGCCTCGTCCATCACCACCGTGATGGACGAGGCGGCCTCGAAAGGCATTTCCTGGTGCAGGAAGCCGATGTCACCAGGGCGCGAGATGTTTCCTGCGTCGGGTTGGTCCACGCCGGCCGGTACGCACAGCGGGGTGGACTTGCCGATACCGTTCTCCCCGATCAGGCCGATGCGGTGGCCGGGGGAAGCGGTCAGGGAGACGCTGCCGAGAACACGTCGGCCCCCGAGGTCGCCGGACGAGTTCGTGGGCGAGCAGAGCGGGCCGGGGCACAGGGAACCGTCCAACGTGATCGATGGGTCGGCCCGCCGGACACGGGCCTCGGACGCGGGCCGTTGAACACGCCGACGGCTCACACCGCGGGGGCTCCGGTCTCCTTGAGAGCTCCGTCGGCGAGCCGCAGCCAGCGGTTCACTCCGATCTCCCCAAGGAACCGCTCGTCGTGGCTGATCACCATGAAGGCGCCCTGGTAGGAGTTGAGCGCGCTCTCGAGCTGGCCCGCGCTGACCAGGTCCAGGTTGTTGGTTGGCTCGTCGAGCAGGAGCAGATGGGGGGCCGGTTCGGCGCACAGCACGCAGGCCAGGGTGGCGCGCAGCCGTTCACCGCCGGAGAGCACCCCCACCGGCAGGTGCGCGCGGGCACCCCGGAAGAGGAATCGGGCGAGCAGGTTCATCCGCTCCGTCTCGGGCCGCTCGGGAGCGAATGCGGCGAAATTCTCCGCCACGGTGCGGTCCAGGTCCAGCAGGTCCAGGCGCTGCGAGAGATAGGCGATCCGTCCGTCGTTGCGCGTGATCTCCCCGCTGTCCGGCGTGAGATCCCCGGTGATCAGCCGCAGCAGGGTGGTCTTTCCGGCTCCGTTGGGCCCGGTCAGCGCGATCCGCTCGGGGCCGCGGATGGTCAGGTCGACGCCGCCGTCGGCGAACACGGCCTGGCTGGCATGGTGCACCTGCATCCCCTCGCCGAGGAAGAGGTTGCGTCCAGCGGGCACCTGGGTGTCGGGCAGTTCAAGGGTGAGGCGCTGTTCCTCGCGCAGGGCGCGTCCGGCCTCGTCGCGCCGGGCCTTGGCCTCGCTGACCCGGGACGCGTGCATCTGGCCGGCCCGGCCCGCGGACTCCTGCGCGCCGCGCTTCATGTTGCCGGCGAAGATACGGGGCAGCCCTGCGTTCTTGAGGTTGCGGGCGGCGTTGCTCTGGCGGCGCTCGGCGCGCTCGCGGGCCTGCTGCATCTCCCGCTTCTCCCGCTTCAGCTCCTGCTCGGCGTTGCGGACGTTCCTCTCCGCGACCTCCTGCTCGGCGCGCACGGCCTCCCGGTACCCGGTGAAGTTGCCGCCGTAGAAGCGCAGTTCGTCGCTGGCGAGTTCGGCGATGCGTTCCATGCGGTCGAGCAGCGCGCGGTCGTGGCTGACCAGCAACAGGCAGCCGTTGAAGTCCGCCAGCACGTCGTAGAGCCTGTGCCGGGCTTCCAGGTCGAGGTTGTTGGTCGGCTCGTCGAGCAGCAGCACATCGGGGCGCCTGAGCAGCTGGGCGGCGAGGCCGAGGGAGACGACCTGGCCGCCACTGAGCGTGCTCAGGCTCCGATCCAGCGCGAGGCCGGCCAGCCCGAGACGGTCGAGCTGGGCGCGGGTGCGCTCCTCGACGTCCCAGTCGTCACCGATGGTGGTGAAGTGCTCCTCGCTCACGTCCCCGGATTCGACGGCGTCCAGGGCGCGGATCACCGCGGCGATGCCGAGCACCTCGGCGACCGTGAGGTTTCCGGTCAGAGGGAGGCTCTGCGGGAGGTAGCCCAGTGTCCCGTTGATTGAAACCGAGCCGGTGGCGGGCTTGAGCTCTCCGGCGATCAGCTTGAGCAGCGTGCTCTTGCCGGAGCCGTTGGGTGCGACCAGGCCCGTGCGGCCGGTGGCCACGGTGAAGGACAGATCTGTGAAGACCGGGGTGTCGTCAGGCCAGGTGAAGGAGAGATTCGAGCAGACGATGGCAGCGTCGGACATGGAGTGACCTCGAAGAATGAAGGGCAGACAGACCTCTGCCCTGGGCAGTGTGGGAAAAGGGGGTACGACGAATCAGCCACGCCGACAGCACTGCTGAGCGCTGTCCGGTGGCCGGTCAAATCCGGATCTCATCCGGAGATGTCGTCTTCACCCGCCACGTCTGCCACTCCTCGATCGCACAATGCAGTAACTCGTAACGTAGCAGGTGTTGCTGCCTGCCTGCTCCGGGCAGTGTCTGCCCGAGCGGCTTCAGCGTCGCAGCCATGGGGTGTGGGAGGCCGATCATGCCCAGGCCCGATCTTTGGCCGACGCCGAGGGTACCGCTCACCGGCCGTGGATCGCGTGGTTCGTGGGCTGCGCCACGGACGCGACCACGGGAGTGGCGGTCACACCCGGATCCGGCTGCGGGCTCCGGAGCAGCACGGGGCAGCGGCCGTGGCGCTGCTGCCGGGCCTGGGCGCGCGTAGACGCTGTGGCGCTCAACGCCATGGCAGCTGCCCTGCTGCACCGCCTCAGCAGTGAGCTGAGGTAACCGACTTCCGGGTACCACGGCAGCCAGCGCAGGGCGGCTTGCCGGAGGCAGGGGGGAGGGGAGGGGCGCGGTCTCGGCCACCAGGACCGGCTTGGTGGACCGCCCGTCCAAGTCGGTCGTCCTCGCGGCGGCCGATGACGCCCTCGAAGCGATCGACGCCCTCGCCACTGCCCTGTCCCAGTTCAGCCCGGAAGCTGCCGACGCCCTCGCCGTTGTGGTGGCGGCCACCGCCGTCTGTGACGGGGGGCTGTCCCCTCCTGGGAACGGGGGCTGGGCACACACCCGGCCGGGGGCTGGCACCATGGTCGGACAGCCGCCCGCTTGGCACCGTGGGCGCCATGAACACACCTGTGAGGAAGACCCGTTCAAGGGCAGTCGTCACCGCCGCAGTGACCGCCGCGCTCGTCGCGGGTGCCGTCGCAGTGCCCGCCACCGCCGCCACGTCCGCCGCGCCCGTGTCCGCCGCGGCAGTCGGGGACCGCTGGATCGCACCTCTGTCCCCGACCCGGCTCGCGCGCGAGGCTGAGCAGACCCTGAAGGATGCCGGCTACGTCGGCATCGCGGTGGAGGTGCGCCATGGACACCGCCGTACCCACGCCGGTGCTGGGGAGGCGGTCCTGGGCAGCGGTCGGCCCGCCTCGCGCGACGCGGTGTTCCGGGCGGCCAGCGTCACCAAGACCTTCGTCGCCACGGTCGTGCTGCAACTGGTCGCTGAAGGAAGGCTGTCCCTGGATGACACGGTCGAGAAATGGCTGCCGGGAGTGGTCGGCGGCAACGGCAACGACGGCCGCCGGATCACCCTGCGCCATCTGCTCCAGCACACCAGCGGCATCTACAACTGGGACCATATCGAGGTTACCGGAGACACCGCGGAGGACTTCGAACGCACCAGATTCGACCGGTTCACCCCGAAGGAATCCATCGCGCACGCGATGCGGCACCAGCCCGACTTCCCGCCCGCGGCACCGGATGACCCCGCACCCCGGTGGAACTACTCCAACCCGGGCTATCTGATCGCCGGGATGGTCATCGAGAAAGCCGCCAAACGCCCCTGGGCCGAGGAGGTGGAACGTCGCATCATCCGCCCGCTGGGCCTGCGCGACACCTACGCCCCCGGCGACGACCCGTATCTGCGGGCACCCCACGCACGCACCTACCACAAGTTCCGCGGCTCCGACCGCTGGACCGACACCACGGTCCGCAATATGACTTCCGCCGACGCGTCGGGCGCCCTGGTGTCGACCCGGCGCGATCTCGACCGGTTCTACACCGCGCTCCTCGGCGGCCGGCTGCTGCCCGCCGCTCAGCTCGCAGAGATGCGCCGCACGGTGCCCGTGGGCGGGGTGTACGAGGAGGCGATGCCCGGTCTCGGCTACGGACTCGGGCTGATGCGGCAGCCCCTGGGCTGCGGTGGACACCGCTGGGGCCACGGCGGCGACCTCGACGGCACCACGGTCAGGACCGGGTTCACCGACGACGGCAGCCGGTCGGTCGTCGTCACCGCCAGCGGCAAGACCGCCGATTTCACCCAGCTGATGAGGGCAGAGCGTGCCGTGCAGCGACTCGTGGAGCGCGCCTTGTGCGGCTGACGGGCGAATGAGGCAGCGGCCCCGCGCCCTCACCGCGCCCGCCTGATGGCCACCTCGCCTTCCCACGCCTGCCGGGTGAACGCTCCTGCTGCACCCCGGCCACCCCGGTGGCCTTCCCAGCGACCCGCCAGCGCGGCCCGGGACTCTTTCCCTTCAAGGCCGGTCGGTGCACGCCGACCGGCCTGATGCGGTCCCATCCTCCCGGCCCGGGGCCGGCGCACCGCCGAAGAGGCCAACGGGGTGCGCGGTGATCCGTTCTGTGATGTCCGCAGCCAAAACTGGGGCGGCGCGCGCGGTCTACTCAAGCAGCGGCCGCAGTTCGGTCGTGATCTCCCACGGATGTCCGGTCTCCAGCAGTGCCGGCTCCACAGCACGAGAAGACCGGCCGGGATACCGCCGCCGTTGGTGCGGCCTGCTCAGCCGGATGGTGCGTGAGCGGCTCAGCGCTGTGCCCCGAAGGCCAGACCGCTGCAGGACGGGCAGGCGCCGGCTCGGCAACCGGCCGGTGCCGGGGCACCGCCGCCCCGTGGTCCGACACCTGAAGTCCGTCTTTCAGTAGCATCCCGAGCGGTGGATCAGCGTGTCTTGGCGGTGCGTGCTGATGACTCTCAGGCGAAGCAGGAAGGCTGGCGGTGGATCTCTTCATCGAGGTCGATGTCGACTCGACCGGTGCATCCGCGGTGCCGCCGGCCCCTCACTGGTTTCGGGGTGTGCTCTCCAGTCTCCTCTCCGGCGTGGCGGACCGGGAGCGCCAAGGAATCAAAGGTGTTTCCTCCGGGGGCATGCTCATGCGCCGTGAGAACGGCAGGAGGGAACGTCTCAAGAGTGCACAGGGGAACTGGGATCACCTCCTCGATGATCTGCCCCCAGCCCCGTACTGGACGAACCTGCTCTACAAGGCGGGCGACACCGATCTGGGCGTGGTGAGAGCATCGTCGGTGGTCTCGGGTGAGGGGCACGCTGAACTCTCCGCAAGACTCAATTGCGGTGATGAAGCACTGTCGGATGCCGAATACTGCACATGGATCGTCGAATCGCTCAGGGAGACTGTGAACGCCCTGAACCCGTCGTTCGGAAGAGTGGAGTACCGGGACTTCGATCTGATCACTCAGGTGGACCGGCAGCTGAACAGACATCACGATGACTCCATTCACCAGGCCCGTGAATTCCTGCGCGGCTACGCCTGGGTCACGATCTGCCCGCGCGAACTGGTGGCCAGGCTCGGCGGCGCCCAACGCCTTGAGGAGACAGAGGCGTTCCACTGCGTCCTTCCGCTGGACGGAGGCGCCGTGCTGCTCCAGGCATCGGAGACCCCCATGGACTTCGGCCGGACGGAGAGACGACGGATCTTCCCGGTACTCGCGCCCGTACTGCCGCCCGGCGCTGCCCAGCCGCCGCCCGCGCATCCACCCAATCTGAAAGCGGCCCTGGGGGATGCGCTCAGCAGACTGAACTACCGATAGGGCGGCTCGGAAGGGTCCCGATCCCCCGGGACGCAGACGCTTGGGGTCCTGCGTGACGTCGGCCTTCGGGATCTGGCTATGGCCGTGAGGGCCGATACCTTCTGTATGGGGGATTG
>NZ_VCLA01000184.1:25739-39685 GCF_009600885.1 Streptomyces jumonjinensis | reverse complement strand
TTCCGTAGCCTCGTCCACTCGGAGGCCCACTCGATCGCCCCGATCACTCTCAGGGGGCGAGCGCAGCCGAGCTGCTGACTGCGCGAGATGCCGGCCGGCTTGCGGCGTCGTAGCGGGGTGTCCGCTGCTGGTTCCTGGTGCGTGTGGCCGTCCGGGGCCGGCTCCACGAGGGGAGTCGGGGACACGCGCCGTTGAGCAGATGGGCGCGTGACACGCCCTCAGGCGGTACGACCACCCACACCCGCGCCCGGCTCCTGGCCGCCCGGACCGGATAGCGACAGCCTCGCGTGCAGGGCGCTACGCCGTGACGAACCGTGGGAGTGGACGCGTCCGGCTCCGCTTCGGACGTTCCCATCCCGCTGGATATCCGCCAATGGGGCCCGCATGTTCTCCGTAGCGGTCCGGCCGGCCGCCCCGGTCCGCGCCGGCCTCGCTCACCTGCCCTGCCGTGCGCGAACGTGTCCTGCGTCACTCTGTGACGCCCCGTTCACGTCCCGGATCCCGGAGAGTCGCTTTCGGACGCCCGCCGACTTCCATACGCCGCGAGGTGCAGACGGAAGACTCGCGGCCTTCTAGCGTCCCGGTCATGCGAATCACACAGAAGAGACGCCTGGGACTTGCCATGGTCCTTGCCATGTTCCTCGCCCTGTTCGGTCTCGCGCCCGCAGCGAACGCGGCCGGCGCGGCCTCCGCCGGAATGGCCTTCAGCATCGACAGCGCGACCACCCAGCCGGGCGGAACGGTCAACCTGTCGATGACGCTGACCAACAACAAGACCTACGACATCCTGTTCGTCTACCAGACGATCAACCCCACCTGGCTGACCACCCAGCGCCCTGACCTCAAGTACAGCTTCACCGGCTGTAGCCTCGCCACCCCGACGGGCAGCACTCCCTGTTCCGGGACCGGCCCGGCCGATCTCGGCGCCAACTACGGTGCCACCATCCCGCCCGGTCAGAGCCGTACCGTCACGCTGACACTCCAGATCGCCGCTGACTCCGGTTGTAACGGCAACATAGGTTTCTACTCTTACTACTACACCGAGTTCAGCGATCAGACGAACGTGAGCGGCGGTCCCGTGTTCACCCCGGAGACCCGGGTGCTCTGCGCCTGACCGCTCCGTGCGGTGCCCGTGGGATCACCGGTGGCGGCCGGCCGCGTGCACATCCCCCGGACGGTCGTCATGGCAGCATTTCAGCCAACACGGCCCGAGATGCTTGAGGGGGTAACCATTCGGTGAAGGGATCCATGGGGGCTCCGGGCGCCCGGACCATGATTCCTCACCCGCCCAAGCACTGAGGTCCGGTTGGGTGTGCGGCTCCCGGATCCCGGCCCTGTGAGGCCCGACGAGATCACCTCGTCCGAGGTGCGGACCGGGTGAACGCCCGCGCTTTTTCGTCAAGTTTCGTGACGCGAACACGAAACCAACACATGGCCCTCACTATGTGACGAGACGGATGCGCGGCGACCGGGTACCTGAGGGGGGCACGGCGTCGCACTGGGGGTGTGTCCGCTCCATCCATGGCGGACACACCCCTGCCCAGGGGAGGGACTGCGCCACCATGCAGAAGAAGTCCATACGCACGGCCTTGTCCACGGCGTGCGCGCTCATCGCCGTGCTCGCACTGACCGGAGGCCCCGCACAGGCCGATGACGCCGCGCCCCGTGTCGACCTCCGTGTCCTGGTCGTGACGGACGGCGGGCCCGCCGTCGACGCCATAGCCGCCGAACTGGACACGGCCGGAACGCCCTACACCAAGGTCGATCTCCAGCAGCCGGGACGTCCGGTGATCAACGCGGGATTCCTGGCGGACACGGTGGAGGGCCGGCCCCGGGCCAAGTTCCAGGCAGTGGTGCTGCCCAACGACAACCCGTTCTCCACCGGTTCCCCGGAGATGGCTGCTCTGGCCACCTATGAGAGGACATACGGCATCCCCCAGGTCGACGCCTACACCTATGCGCGGCCCGCGGTCGGACTTCAGTCCGCAGTCGGCAACGGTTACGCCGGTTCCATGGACGGCGTCGAGGCACAGGTCACCACCGCCGGCCGAGCGGGACCCTTCGGATATCTGGACGGCGCCGTACCGTTCGAGGACAACTCGTCCTCGGTGGGCGAGAGCTATGCCTACGTCTCGCCGCCGACCGCCGGAGCGGACTTCACCTCCTACGTCGACGCGGCCATACCCGGCAGATCCACCAGAGGCTCGCTGGTCGGCGAGTACCGGCACGACGGACGGCGGGAACTGGTCGTCACGTTCGTCTACAACCGCTACCAGCAGCAGTTCCGGCTGCTGGCACGCGGAATCGTCGAGTGGATGACCGGCGGTGTCCACCTCGGGGCCTCGCGGAACTACTTCGCCGTCCATGTGGACGATGTGCTGGCCGCCGACGCCCGCTGGGACACGGACCTGAACTGCACGCCCGACGTGGACTGCGGACAGGGCCAGGGAATGCCGAACCCCATCCGGATGACCGCGGCGGACGCCGACTACGCCGCCACCTGGCAGAACAACCGTAACCTCACCCTGGACCTCGCCTACAACGCGGAAGGCAGCGCCGACCACCGCCTGGCCAACAACGGGGTCGACCTCCTGGCCGACAAGCTGATCGCGGACCGCAACAGGTTCCGCTGGATCAACCACACCTACACACACGCCTTCCTGGGCTGCCAGCAGGACGTCAGCGTGGTGCCGTGGCGATGCGACACCCTTCCCGACGGCAGCACGAAGTGGGTTTCCCGCAGCGAGATATCGTACGAGATCGCCACGAACCGCGTCTGGGGTCAGTCCGCCGGGCTTCCCCTGGAGAACGACGAACTGATCACAGGCGAGCACTCCGGCATGCGGCTGCTTCCACAACAGCCCACCGACAACCCCAACCTGGCGCCGACGCTGGCCGACAACGGTGTCTCCTGGCTCGCTTCGGACAACTCCCGTGAGGCGGGACAGCGTCAGGTGGGCCCGGCCACCACCGTCCCCCGCTACCCGATGAACATCTTCTTCAACGCCGGGCGAGTGGTCGAGCAGGTCGACGAGTACAACTGGATCTACACCCGCCGGCAGCAGGGCGGCAGCGGTATCTGCGAGGACAACCCCGCCACCACCACCTGCCTGGCGACCCCGCTGAACACGACGACCGGCTACACGGAGTACATCGCACCGCTGGAAACCCGGATCGCCCTGGGGCACGTCCTCGCCAACGACCCCAAGCCGCACTTCATCCATCAGTCGAACCTGGCGGAGGACCGCATCGCCTATCCGGTGCTGAACGGAGTCCTCGACGGCTACGCGCGGCTCTTCGCCGACGACACGCCCGTGGTCAACCTCCGGATGAAGGACATCGGCGCCGAACTGCACAAACGATCCGCCTGGAAGTCCGCCGTACAGGCCGGCGATGTCACCGCCTACCGGATCGGTGACACGGTCACGGTAGAGGCGCCCGCCGCGGTGGCGATGACCGCCACCATGCCGGCCGGTACGACGCGGGGCACGACCGCCTTCGGCCAGGCGTACGCGGGCAAGGTGTCCGGCTGGGTGACCGCGACCGCACAGCCGCTCGCTCTCACCCTGCCGTCGTCCGCCGCTCCCGGCGCTGTCCACGACGGCGCCGGCACGCCCGCCACGAACGAGACCGCGCCGCGGGCCCGGGTGCCCGCCGGAGTGCTGCGACAGGTGCCGTACAGCCGGGAGAGCTGAGCCACCGCACCCGAGCCGAGAGTTCCGGGAGCCGGAACCCGCCCTCCCCGCACAGCTTCGTGGAGCACTCCTTATGCACCTTCACCGCGGCGCGCGCCGCTCCGGCGCGGCCTGCGTCACCCTCCTCACCGAGGGAACCTATCCTCACAGCCACGGCGGAGTGAGCGTCTGGTGCGACCAACTCGTCAACGGAATGCCGGACGTGGAATTCGACGTCATAGCCGTGACCGGAACCGGCCGGGAACCGGTCGTATGGGACCTTCCCGGCCACGTCTCCCGGGTCGTTCCCGTCCCTCTGTGGGGCCCGGCCCCACCGGGACGGGAGCCCCGGGGCCGGAGCCGCAACACGCTCGCCACGGTCTACGAGCGGTTCCTGACAGCTCTTCTCGATCCCCGGGCCGAGGACGGGTTCGGCCCGGCCCTCCACGAACTGGCGCGGGCCGCCACGGATGGTCTGCTCAGCCCTTTCCTCCGCGGTGACCGGGCACTCGCCGTTCTCGCCGCGGTGTGGAACCGCCCGGGGCTGCCGACCTCCGAAGCCCGCCCCACGCTGTACGACGCGGTGACCGCGACCTCCCTGCTCGAACACGCCCTCCGTCCCCTGGCGGCGCCGCCCCCGGAGCACGGGGTGGCCCACGCGGTCAGCGGCGGTGTGGCCGTACTCCCGGGGCTGACCGGGCTTGAGCGGCACGGTGTACCGCTGCTGCTGACCGAACACGGCGTCTACCTGCGCGAGCGATATCTCGGCTATCGCACCGCCCCGTACCGCTGGCCCGTGAAAGCCCTGATACTCGGCTTCTACCGGTTGCTGGCGGAGGAGACCTACCGGCGCGCGGCCCTGATCACCCCCGGCAACCGCTACAACCGGCTGTGGGAGGAGCGGGGGGGAGCCGATCCGGGACTGATCCGCACGGTGTACAACGGGGTCGACCCGGCGGCCTTTCCGGCGGCCGGTCCGGAGCCGGATGTCCCCACCCTCACCTGGGCCGGCCGGGTGGACCCGATCAAGGACCTGGAAACCCTGATTCGGGCATTCGCCCTGGTCCGGGGCGAGGTGCCACAGGCGCGGCTCCGGCTCTTCGGCGGTACCCCGCGCGGCGGCGAGGAGTACCGGGCGCGATGCGAGGCGCTGGCCGCCGAACTCGGACAAGCGGACGCGGTCACCTTCGAAGGCCGCGTCGACGACATCAGGGACGCGTACGCCGCGGGCAACGTCGTCATGCTCTCCAGTATCAGTGAGGGCTTCCCCTTCACCCTGATCGAGGCGATGTCCTGCGGACGGGCGACCGTCTCCACGGACGTCGGCGGAGTGCGGGAAGCGGTCGGCGACACGGGTCTGGTCGTACCGCCGCGCGACCCCGCCGCGATGGCCGCCGCCGCCACGGATCTGCTGGGTGACCCCGGGCGGCGAAGATCCATGGGGACGGCCGCCCGGCTGCGTGTGATCGAACAGTTCACCCTGCGCCAGACCGTGGACACCTTCCGCGCCATATACCTCGACCTGTCGGCCGGTGGCCGGGGCCTGCCTTCCGGTATCCCGGTGGGCACGGGTGCCCCGCCCGCTTCTGGGACGGGCGGCACATCGGTCGCGGACCTGATGAGTGTGGCCGGATGAGCGGGCCGATAGCGCTCGGGCCGGACGTCGGCCGCGAGGACACGCTCTCCCTGCGGCTCCTCAAGGACCGTGGCGTGCCGCACGACGGCGACGACCGGACACTCGTACTCCGGGTGCCGGATACCGATGCCACCCGTCCCGGCGAGGCGGGCTCCCGTCCCGGTTACGACGGTGCGGTCGACCGGCTCGCCGCAGACCTGGCGGACTCCATCGGCCCCGCCGTGCACCCCTACGAGGTGGCCGCGCTCCTGGAGTCGCAGGGGCTGACCGCCGAGGTGATCCGGGAACGGTACGGGCACCCCGACCTGTTCACCCTGGCCACCGTGTTGTACGAGAAGATACCCCGTACCTTCCCCGAGCCCGCGGCACCGGCCACCGACCCATGGCGCCCCGACCACGTCCGTTGTGCGCTGCGCGGAGTGCTCTTCGCCCTGCCCGGACTCGCCTATGTGCTCATCGGACAGGTCTGGGATCCCAACGGTGGTGCGTACGCCCTCGTTCTGGCAGGTCTGATCTCATGGGCCTGGGGCCAGGCACTGAGCCATCGTGCCTATCTGCGGATGGCCACGGGGCGCCGGGAGGCCGGCCGTACGCTCCTGCTGGGCGCACCGATGGGCGCCGCGGTGGCCGTGGCGGCGGGGGTCGTGCTCACCGGACGGGGTCCGATGGCGCTGTTCGTCGCGGGGCAGTCGCTGTATCTCGCGTCGGCGGGCGTACTGCTGGTACTGGGACAGGAGCTGGTGCTGCTGGCCGCGCTGCTGCCGATGGTGGTGGGGGCGGCGGCGCTGCCGTGGTGGGAGCCCGGCACTCCGCTGCGGATCGGACTGCCCCTGCTCTCGCTGGTGGGTGCCGCCGCGGCGGCCGGGCGGGCACTGCGAAGCACCCTGACGGAGCAGCCCGCCGCCGGCACAGGCCGGCCCGGGCTGCTGCGCTCGCTGCCGTACGGACTGTTCGGCCTCGCGGCGGGCGTGCTGGTGATGCTGGAAGGGCGGCATCACCCGTACGCCGTCGTGATGCTCTCCTTGAGCATGGGACCGGCCGAGTGGCTGCTCTACCGTTACCGGGGCATGTCGGCGGCGGCCCTGCGGGCGACGTCCACACTTCCTGCCTTCAGGAGGCGCTCCGCCGGCATCATCACACTCTGTCTGCTCGGCTATCTGCTGCCGATCCTGCCGGCGACACTGATCATCGGGGCCGAGCCGGGACCCGTACTGCTGCTTGCCACCACCTTGTGGACCGCCCTGCTGCTCCAGGCGTTCGGCGTGGCCTGGCCACCCGCCGCGGTGTGTCTCGCGGCTGCCTGCGGGGCCGGAGCGCTCACTTTCCTCCATCCGTCGGCGGTTCCGGTCGCACTGGTGCTGAGCTGCGGCCCGGCCGCGGTGGTGCTGGTGATCTGCGCCCTGTCGGTGCTCGGACGTCCCTCCGCCCACGCCTGAGCACGCCGGATCCCGGACCGGACCGGGCGCATGACGCGGGTCGGCACCGGAAGGACGACAGAGGTCGACTCCAGAGGCGGAACACGGAACACCAGGGAAGGGGAACCGGCGAAGGACGCGGACCCGGGATCACCGGTCCCCGGAGCCACGGGCCACCAGGACGGCCGCCACACAGACCCACCACACCACCACGAAGCACCACTCCACGCGATGGACCGCCCCGGCTCCTCGCACGAACCGCAGAAAGGGATCATCAGGTGAACTCCGCACCACTCGCCGCCGTCACCGGAGCCGAAGGATTCATCGGATCGCACCTCACCGAGGCGCTGGTGGCATCCGGGCACCGGGTCAGGGCCATGGCGCAGTACAACTCCTTCTCCTCGTACGGCTGGCTGGAGACCCTGTCCAAGGACGTCCTGGAGCACGTCGAGATCGAGCTCGGTGACGTGCGTGACCCGGGATCGGTCCGGGCACTCGTGGAGGGAGCGGACTGCGTCTACCACCTGGCCGCACTCATCGCGATCCCGTACTCCTACCGGGCCCCGCACAGCTACGTGGACACCAATGTCACCGGAACGCTCAATGTGCTGGAGGCGGTTCGTACCCTGGGCACACCCCGGCTCGTGCACACGTCCACGAGCGAGACATACGGCACGGCACTGACCGTACCGATCACCGAGGACCACCCCATCAACACCCAATCCCCGTACGCCGCTTCCAAAGCGGGCGGGGACAGGCTGGCCGACAGCTACCACGCGAGCTTCGGCACCCCGGTGGTGACACTGCGGCCGTTCAACACCTACGGCCCCCGGCAGTCCATGCGGGCGGTCATCCCGAGCGTCATCGGCCAAGTGGCCGCCGGCGCACGCACCATCACACTCGGCGATCTGCGCCCCACCCGGGACTTCACCTATGTCGAGGACACCGCCCAGGCATTCCTGGCCGTCGGCACGGCGGAGGCCGCTCAAGTCGTGGGCCGGACCTTCAACGCCGGTACGGGGGGCGAGACCGCGGTCGGTGACCTGGTCGCCATGATCGGCAAGCTGATGGACGCCACGATCGCGGTCCGTGAGGACGCACAGCGTGTCAGGCCCGCCAACTCCGAGGTCATGCGGCTGGTCGCGGATGCCACCCGGCTGCGCGGCGCCACCGGCTGGAAGCCCGCCCATGAGCTGGAACAGGGCCTCGCGCGCACCGTGGACTTCTTCTGTGACCCGGCCAACCTGGCCCGCTACAAGACCGACATCTACAACATCTGACCCGGCTCGCACGCCACCCCGAGGAGGAGAACCATGCACGCAGTGATTCTGGCCGGAGGCAAGGGCGTCCGGCTGCGCCCCTACACCACCGCACTGCCGAAGCCTCTGGTCCCCATCGGAGACCAGCACGCGATCCTGGAGATCGTGCTACGCCAGCTGGCGGCCTCCGGATTCACCAGCTGCACGCTCGCCATCGGTCATCTCGGCCAGATCATCCGCGCCTATGTCGGGGACGGATCCCAGTGGGGTCTGGCCATCGACTACACGATCGAGGACAGTCCCCTGGGGACGATGGGCCCGCTGCTCACCATGCGCGACAGACTTCCGGAATCGTTACTGGTGATGAACGGCGACATCCTCACCGATCTCGACTTCACGGACGTGCTGGTCCGCCACCGGGCCGTCGGCGCCCCACTGACCATCGCCACCTACGCCCGTCAGGTACGCATCGACTTCGGCGTCCTGACCACCGACGCCGACAAGGTCGTCGGGTTCACCGAGAAACCGAGCCTGGACTACCGGGTCTCCATGGGCGTCTACGGACTCTCCCGCTCGACGCTCGACGGGTACACCCCGGGCCTGCCCCTGGGCTTCGACGAGGTGGTGCTGGACCTGTTGAAGGCCCAGGACCCGCCTCATGTCTACGAGTTCGACGGCTACTGGCTGGACATCGGCCGTCCGGATGACTACGACCAGGCCAACGCCGAGTTCACCAGCCGCAAATCCCATCTGCTCAAGGGAGCCTGACCCACACCATGCGCATCATCCTCCTGGGCTCCACCGGATACCTGGGCGGGCACATCGCGGAGCAGTTGAGTGCCCTGCCGGGCGCGCGACTGCTCCGCACCGGACGCTCGCCCGCCGCGGACCTCGGCATCGATCTCGCCACCGACACCGTGGACCGCCTCGCGGGCGTCCTCGCGTCGGCGGCCCCTGACACCGTGGTCAACTGCGCGGGGGCGGTGGGGGGTGACGCCGTGACTCTCGCCGAGGTCAACACCCGGGGCGCCGCCGCTCTCTGCGCCGCCGTACGGAAGGCCGCCCCCGGCGCCCGGCTGATTCACCTCGGTTCAGCCGCCGAGTACGGTCCGGGCACACCCGGCACCGAGGTGACGGAGTCGTCCGCGACCCGCCCGGTGACCTTCTACGGCGCCACCAAGCTCGCGGGTACCGTCACGGTGACCGGCTCCGGCCTGGACGCGGTGGTGCTTCGGATAGGCAACCCGGTCGGTCCGGGTCAGGCACCCACCTCACTCCCCGGCCGGGTCCTCGGTCTGCTACGGGATGCCGCAGGCGAGCACGGCGTCGTGGTGCGGCTGGGCGATCTGTCCTCCTACCGTGACTTCGTGGACGTTCGCGATGTGGCACGGGCTGTGGCGCTCGCCGTCACGGCCCCCGGACCCTTGCCGCCCATCCTCAATATCAGTGGCGGGCGCGCCGTACCGGTGCGTGATCTCGTGCACACACTGGCACGGACCGCCGGGTTCCGCGGACGCATCGAGGAGGACGGCCGTGGTTCCACGCGCTCGGAGGAGGTGTCGTGGCAGTGCTCCGACATCAAGGCCGCCGCCGATGCCCTCGGCTGGCGGCCCCGGTACGGACTTGAGGACTCGCTGACAGCGCTGTGGGCGGCGGCCGGCGGGGAGCCCCGGTCCGCGGGACAGGGCTCCGGCCGAGAGGACACGCGCCTGTCGTGAGTCTGCTCATCCCGCTCTATGTTCACCCGTCCCAGGACCCGGGGGCCTGGTCCCGGCTGGTCGCGGCGTCCCACTCCGTCCACGGGGTCATCCTCAACCCGGCGAACGGCCCGGGCAGCGCCCCGGACCCGGCGTTCACCGCCGTCTCCCGAGCGCTGCGCGCGGCCGGTGTGCGTGTGCTGGGTTATGTGGACACCGGCTATGGAGACCGCCCCGCGTGCGAGGTCGAGAGCGACTTCGCACGGCACCGGGACTGGTACGGGGCCGATGGCTGTTTCCTGGACCAGGTCGCCTGCGCGAGGGACGGACTTCCCGCCTGCCGACGTCTGGTCAGAGGGCTCCGACGGCTCGGGGCCGGGACGGTCGTGCTGAACCCGGGCGTGTACCCAGCACCGGGATACGCGCGCATCGCCGATCTGATCGTCGCCTTCGAAGGCCACTGGTCCACCTACGCCACGGCCTTCAGCCGACCGGCGTGGACCGCGAGACACCCTCCGGAGCGATTCTGCCACCTTGTGTACGGGGTGCCTCCGGCACTCGTTCCCCTCGCGGTGCGCACGGCGCGGCAGCGGCACGCCGCGGTCTGCGGTCCTGTGACGGGCGAACCACCGAATCCATGGGCGGGTTTGACGCCGGTGCTCACAGGAGAGGGACGCGATCCGTGAAGCGCGGGGATGCTCCGTGCTGCGCGAGGCCTTCCGCGCCCATCGGCCCGGGGTCGGCACCGATGCCGGGCCCGTCGGCACCGCGATCACCATCCGGTTCCGTCTCGCCTGCACCACCACCCGGCCGGTGGACCTGGCCACCAGGGCCGAGATCGACCTCATCGGCCACGGCGCCCGCGGCGCAGGTCTGCGGATGCGCACGGTCGGCAGCCAGCTCGCCGAGCGCCCCACCGAGACCCTCCTCATGGAGCCGGGGAGCAGGCGACGGGTAGCGGCGGGGGAGCGGAACAGCCGTGCCTGGTCCTCCAGTTCACGGGGTAGGGCGTGGTTGGCCACGCCGAGAGCGTGCAGCGGCCGGGCCAGGGCGTCGCCCGGCCGGACGGGTTCGGGTCCATGCCGCGCAGGTCGAGGTGTAACTGCCCGTCGGGGAACCGAGGGGCGAGGACAGCGGGTCGTCTCCGTCCGGTGCGGCGAGCAGGTCGGCAGCGTCGGTGACGAGACCGTGCTCGGCGAGCAGAGCCTGCCACCGGGCCGGAGTGAGGGCCCACATGGGCACCGTGAACTCGCCGCCGCCGGCCAGGGGGAGGGTCTGAGGCCAGGCCCGGACCTCGTCCGGCGGCGGATTCCCGGCGGAGTTCGGGTGCAGGGCGGAGAACACCAGCCGTCCGCTGCCGCTGCCCGGGCGCAGCGCCGTGGCGAGGGCGGGCAGCAGACGGTACGGATCGATGTACGCCAGGGCATGGACGGCGTAGACCAAGTCGTACGGCTCGACCTCCCTGCTCAGGTGGGTGACCGCGTCGGCGTGGATCAGCCGCAGACCGGGCACCGAGGCGTAGCGGGCGGCGGCGCGCTCGTGCTGGGTCGGGGAGGTTTCGACGGTATCGCCCCGGGCGCCGAGGCGCGCGAGGCGGGCCGTGTGCCGGCCGGTCCCGAAGCCGAGGTCGAGCACCCTCGGTCCGGACACGCCCCCCAGCACCTCCGAGCCGGGGTCGGCCTCCCCGTAGCCCCAGCGCAGTCGGTCCACGTCTTTGACCGGGGTGCCGCGCCGGAGGTGATGCGCTCCGTAGGCGGTCCAGACCTCGCGGACGGTGAACTCCGGCAGTTCCCTGTGGGCGGTGTCCTCCAGGTCCCGGTCACCGGGTTCGCGGCCGCCTCCCAGGAGTGACCACGCTCCGGGCTCCCAGATGTCGGGCCGCTGGTCACGAAGATGGAGCAGGTGCTCCCCTCGGTTGTTGCGGATCAGGGTGGAGGCGTTCGTCGGTGATGGGGCCTGAGTCATGGGTGCACCGCCTGGGAGACACGAGGGGTGTGAGAGGGATGTCCGGGTCCGGATGGTGGTCAGGGCCAGCCGAGTTCGGTGGAGAGGCGGCCGGCGCGGATTCCTTCGATCGCGGCGCGGGTGTACGGCACGATCGGCTCGGGCAGCGCGTCCAGGGGCCACCAGTCCCAGCTGACGCACCGGTCTGGTTCGCGGACCGCCGCCTCCCCGTCCCAGGTATGGGCCCGGTAGACGAGCTGCACACGCGGCAGGCCTCCGGACTGGTCGGGGGTGTGCACGACGTGAACGAGTTCAAGGTCCTTGGGCCGGATCCGAAGACCCGCCTCCTCCCACGCCTCGCGCACCATGGCTCCGGTCGCGGGTTCCTGCTCGCAGTGCCCGGCCAGAAAATGATGGACGGATCCGGCGAACGACGAGTCCGGGTGGCGCAGCCCCAGCAGCACCCGTCCGTCCCGCTCCAGATAGAGGTGGACGCCGACGATGTGCGGGCGGGTCCGGTTCACCGGGGTGGGCGCGGCGGCGGCGACGGTCTGGGAGGCGGGGAGGGGCTGCTGGGCCTGGTGGAGGTCGATGACGCGCTGGGTCCACGGGCACATCGTCAGATACGCGATGGTGGCGGTGTCGAACCACCGGTACGTGATCCCCTCGGTCACGGGCAGTGCGTCGGCGTCGCCGTCCCAGGCTCCGAGGTAGACCTGGATGCGTCCCTTGGTGTGCCCGTCCGGCCCGATGGAGTCGACGACGGTGAACGGCACGAGCCCGCGAACGGCCAGCCCTGTCTCCTCCAGCAGCTCGCGCTCGGCGGCCTGGAAAGCTGTCTCCCCGCTCTCCCGATGAGCTCCCGGAATGCCCCACGTGCCCGGGCCGCAGATCCACGGCTTGTTGGCGTCGCGGAGATGGAGCAGGTACTGGCTGGCCGGGTTGACCAGCAGTACTGCGGTGCCTTGCGGCTCGGAGGGATCGGGCATGGGGACCGCCTTGTCGTCGGGGAGAGCGCGGAAGCGAGGTGGGTGTCCGGTCACGGGTGCACCCCTTCGGACGGGATGACCGGCTGCCGGGGTGCGGGCATCGCATCGAGCGGCCGGAGGGGCGAGAACCACAGCAGCACGGTGGGCACGGCCAGGACGACGGTTCCCATGACGAGTACCGTCTCGACGCTCATAGCGGTGGCCGCCGCCCAGGCGATCAGGGCGGCGAACGGGCGGCAGCCGGCGATCAGCAGCAGCTTCTTCGGGCGGCGGTCGGCCAGGACCCCGGCGGGCAGGGCGAGCGCGAATGCGGGCAGGTGGGCTGGCAGAGCGAGGGCCGCTACCCGGGCGGGTGTGGCGCAGGTGGAGGATTGCGAGAGCCGGGAGGGCGACGGCGGACACCGCACTCCCGGCGAGGCTCGCGGACTCGCCCCATACGTAGGCCGTGAACCTGTACCCGCGGGGCAGGCTGACGGCCCCGGGCGTCACCGGCGGGCCCCTTCCCGGAAGGCGCCCACCCACGGCGGGTGCCCGTGACCCGAGGTCACGCCTCCTCCGCCCCGGTCGGCGTGCTCTGGTACCCGGCCGCCTGAAGGGCGAACATCTGGGCATATTCGCCCTGTCTATCCATGAGTTCCTGGTGTGGGCCGGACTCGATGATCTTCCCGCCGTCGAAGACGACGATCTTGTCGCATTCCACGACGGAGGCCAGTCGGTGCGAGATGAGGACGGTGATCTGGCCAGGGCGGCGGATGCCGCGGAGGACGGCTTGGTAGACGGCGTGCTCGGCGCGCGGGTCCATGCTGGCGGTCGGCTCGTCGAGGAGGAGGACGGGCGCGCCCTTGTAGAGCCCACGGGCGACCGCGATCTTGGCCCACTGCCCGGCAGAGAGCTCCTGCCCGCCCGCGAACCGCTTGGACAGCAGAGCCTCCCAGGTCCCCGGGAGACCCGCGATGACGGTGTCGGCACCGGAGGCCACGGCTGCCGCGTGCGCTTCCTCGGGGACGGACTCGGTCAACGACCCCCGGGAGACGGTGATGTTCGCCAGCGCGGTGAAGGGATAGTGCACCGGGTCCTGCAAGACCACGGCGACGCGCTGCTGGAGCGAGACCGGGTCAAGGTCCCGAGCGTCGGTGCCGTTCCAGGACACGCTTCCGGCGGATGGGTCGTACAGGCCCGCGATCAGCTTGGAGCAGGTGGACTTGCCGCTGCCGTTGACGCCGACGAACGCCACGGTCTCCCCGGCCCTGAGCGTGAGGCTGATGCCGTCGAGCGCGGGGGCGGTCTTGTCCGGGTAGGTGAAGGAGACACTGTCGAGGCGGATCTCTCGCA
>NZ_VCLA01000184.1:23940-25284 GCF_009600885.1 Streptomyces jumonjinensis | reverse complement strand
CCATGTGCGCCATGTTGACGAAGGTGGTGAGGGAGCGGTGGCTGGACTGGATCGCCAGGACGGCTCCGGCGCCGACGGCGAGGGGGATCCAGCCGCCGATCAGCATCGCGCACAGCGCCGCGTAGGTGATGCCGGTGCCGACGCCGCCGGCCGTGCGCCCGGCGAGGTGGATCCGGGCCGCGCGGACACCGAGCCGGGTGTCCTCGGCGGCGATCTTCTCGGTGAGCCGCCGATGCTCCGCGAGCAGCGCGCCCTGGGTGGTGTTGGAGCGGATCTCGGCCGCGGAGTCCTGGTCGAGGAGAATCCAGCTGAAGGTGCGCACCCGCCGCTGGAGGGCGTTCCACCGCATGTACGAGTGGAAGCGCTCCTTGGCCGCTCGGACGGCGGCGGCGCCGACCGGGAGCACGGACAGCGGCAGCATGAGGATCAGCAGGGGATGGAGCACGGTGAGAACGGCCGCGGTGGCGACGAGGTCGAGGAGGGCTGCGGCCAGGGCGACGATCTGGCCCACGACCTGCCGCGCGAAGTACAGGCCCCTGTCGGAGGCCCGGTGGATATCGTCGTGCCAGTTCGCGTCGTCGACCGCTTCGAGCCGTACGTGGGCGACCAGCTGGTAGAACTCCACTTCCAAAGCGGTGCGGATCTTCGGGGTGAGGCGGGCCTCGGCGGTGGAGACCGCGGTCTCCAGCGCGGCCCGCAGCGACAGGAGCGCCACGACCAGGGCCAGCTCGGGCAGCGCGGAGCGGATCTTGTCCGGTGTCGGTCCGGACGCGAACAGCGTGTGGAGGACAGCGACCGAAGCGACCAGGCCGAAGGCGTTCATCGCCGCGGACATCAACTGCAGTACGGCGACCGCGACGGTGCCCCGCCGGTCCGCCCGCCATGCCAGCGCCCCGACCTGCCGCACGATCCTCGGTAGCTGGACGAGGATCTCCCGCACGCTCGCCTTCGCCGACGCCCCGTCGTGCACCGCCCAGTACGCGGTCTCCATCCCGTCGGTGATGTCGTCGCCGTCGGCGGGCCCGGCGGGCACCCGCGCCGGGGGGAGTTCCAGCCCGGGCGCTGTCCGGGGCGGCGGGACGCGCCCTCCGCCGGTCTGGGCGGCCCTGCTCTGCGCCTCGGTCATCCGCGCCTCCCCGGTGCTCGCTGCGGGCGCCGGGCTCCCTGGCATCCTTCGATGGGCGGAGCAGCGGGGCGGGTCGTCAACGCCATCGGCGTTCTCCTTTGTCTGTTCGCCGCGCCGCGGGGGCGCGGCGCGGTCATCAGCCACTGGCCGGGTGGGTGGGTGTGTGGGTGGGACGATCTCGGCTGTTGGTGCTGCGGTATCCGGGACAACGACCCGGA
>NZ_VCLA01000184.1:12150-23565 GCF_009600885.1 Streptomyces jumonjinensis | reverse complement strand
GCGAATTCCCGAGGCTGTAGCGGCCACCGACCCGTACCGGACCCGGGGCGGTGCCGGGGCCTGCGGTGGCCGAATCGCCGGGGCTGATAGCCGTGTGACGGAAGGGATTTCCCGCACTCGCCACCGCCGAGACACCGCGGGCCCGAGCAGACGGGGCCACGGCCGGCACTTCGGAACACGGCCGGGCTCGCCCTCGCTGATCTCGCCGAGTGCCGGCAGCCTGCGGGCGGCGATCGCGCCTCCACTGGTCACACGATCATGGCGGTGCACCTCCACGAACTGCGCGCGGAGGTTCGGCCTCCGCTGGCCGGTGAGTTCTAGGTTGTGTCTCATAATTGATCTTGTGGTGGGTCGAGGAGAGATAACGGATGCGGCGTGGGTTCGGATGGAGCCGTTGCTGCCGCAGCGAGACGGTGCCGGGCGTCCGTGGCGGGATCACCGGCAGGTGGTGAACGGGGTGTTGTGGCGGCTCCGGACGGGTGCGCCGTGGCGTGACCTGCCCGAACGCTACGGCCCCTGGCAGACCGTCTACCGGCGCTTCGCCCAATGGGAGAAGGACGGCACCTGGGCCAGGCTTCTGCGGGAGGTCCAGGTCCGCGACGACGCGGTGGGGACCGTGGAGTGGACGGTCTCGATCGACTCCACGGTCGCCAGGGCGCACCAGCACGCGGCCGGTGCCCGTAAAAAGGGGACCCCCGCGAGGACGGACCGGGTGATCCGGCAGCGGTTGCGCGCCGCGAGGCGCCCGGCCGGTCCCGGGGCGGGCTGACCACGAAGATCCACCTGGCGGTCGACGGCCGGGGCCTGCCGCTGTCGATCGTGCTGAGCACCGGCAACACGGCCGACTGCACGATGCTTCCCGCTGTGCTCGATGCCATCCGTGTTCCACGCGTGGCGAGCGGGCGTCCGCGCACCAGGCCCGACCGGGTGGTGGCGGACAAGGCCTACTCCTCGCGGAAGATCCGCAGCCTGCTGCGGCGCAGGGGCGTCAGAGCGACCATCCCCGAACGCCGGGACCAGATCGCCAACCGAGTTCGCCGCGCAGGCCGGGGCGGCAGACCCCCGGCCTTCGACAAGGCCGCCTACAAAGGGCGCAACGTGGTCGAGCGATGCTTCGCCCGACTGAAGCAATTCCGGGCGGTGGCAACCAGGTTCGACAAGCTCGCCACCCGCTACCGGGCCGGAGTCGTCATCGCCTCACTGATCCTGTGGCTGCGGGCCAACCCGTGACGACCCACCACTAGATCAATTATGAGACACGACCTAGCATGCGCGCGTGACCTCTGACCCCCGCATGCTTCCTGACACCCCGCTGCCGCCCGGCCGAATGATCGCGTCCGATGACGGCAGCGGAGCCAAGCAGTCCTTCTGGCTGAGCGACGGCCCGGCCACTCCCGGACTGTGGGAGCGGATACGTGCCGAACATGTCCGCACCGGGCTGTGGCCCCTCCTGCTCGACTCCCGGGATCCCGGTGACAGCGAGTTCCGGCCCTGGTCCTCGGGTGAACTGTCCCCCGAGCGCATGTCCTCGCCCGGGGCTCACGACCCGGCCGGACTCCTCGCACAGTGGTGGCGCGAGCACACTGTCACCGGCGAGGACGGCGACATGCTTCCGCCCGGCGAACGGGCGGCCGTCACCGCGCCCTTCGGGCAGCGATGGCCGGGCCTCGCCCCCGCCCGTCCGGCAGGACCCGACCCCGACAAAGAGGCCGCCGAGTACGCGGAATTCTTCGCCTCCCTCCGGCCACAAGCCCGGATTGGGCTGATCCCCGCGGCTTCAGGCGCCGACGCGCTCACCGTCGCGGGATGGGACGGGCCCGCCAACTACGACACGACACCGCGAAGTTCTCCGCCGTTCTGCGAACCTGGGAACAGCGCTTCGGCGCACGCGTCGTCGCCGTCGGGTTCGACACCCTCCACCTCAGCATCGCCACACCCCCGGCGCAGCCACAGGACGCCCTCCTCATCGCCGCCGAGCACTTCGCGTTCTGCCCGGACAACATCTGGCAAAGCTCCCGTTCCCACACGCTGACCTCATACGCCGAACAACTCGTCGACACCCACTCCTGGGAATTCTGGTGGGACTGACCCCACAGCAACTGGTCGGGTGGCCGGGAGGAGTCGCACCTCCCAGCTCCCACAGATCCGTACGTAAACCTCCCGGTTTATACGGCTCTTGTCATCTGGTCACCAGACAGCCGGCAGAGAGACGTCACGCCGCCGGCACCGGCCCCCACCGCCCTGGCCGGGGGCACTGCCCGCCGCAGTGGCCGGCACCGCCCCGGCGGCCAGGAAGGTCGCGCGCGGCACCAAGGGTGCGGGTCCGCAACTGGAGCGAGTGTTGCCGGGAGGCGGCAACACCGCGACTCCGCCCCACAACCCGGGGCCGGGGGAGCTGCCCGGGTCGCCGAAGCTGTCTGTGCCGGGGCGGGTCACGCGGGTGAGGCGCCGACGGTGAGGACTTTCACGGCGATGAGGGTGCCGTCGATCTCGTAGGTGGCGCGGAAGTCCCCGATCCGCAGCCGGCGCAGACTGGTCCCGCCGAGTTTGCTGCTGGCGGACGGCTCCGGGTTCGTGCCAAGGGCATTCACCGCGCGGACGAAGGGCCTGACCTCGTCCCCGTACTTCGCCCGCAGCCGTTTGAGGCCCTCGGACGCGGCGTGCTCCCAGATAACCGTATAGCTCACGAAACCGGCCCCATGATCATCCGCTCCACCTCGGCCGCAGTGTGGGTCGGACCTCCTTCGGCGCGGACCCGCAGGGCGATGGCGAGGTCCGCGAACTCAACCGCCCGCTCCCGGGCCTGCTCGTCACCGGCGGCATCAGCCAGTACCTGGGTCCACCAGTGGTCAAGGAACGCCTCGAACGCACCACCCCCGCCCAGGGCACCGAGCTCCCGCTCGAACTCGCTGCGCCGGTCGCCCCGCACCACCGCCCGTACGGCACCGACGGTGCGATCGGTGACCTCGCCGCCGAAGCCTGTGGCCTCCCGGGCCTCCCGCAACGCGCCTTCCCATCCCCGTACGGCCATGTCTGTCCGTTCCTCTCGCGACGCGGTCTCACACGCTAGCGCCTGGCCGAACACCGGGCGGCCCACAGGGCCGAGGTGTCACCCGTCGAATCGCCGTGCGAAGCCTTCACGGCCCGCACGAGGTCGTGCCCTCCCTGCCGGCCCACCGCGCTCGCCACCGCAACCGCCTGGTTGCTCATCCATTGCCCATTTCACAGCTCCGTTGTCCATCAAGACGCGGAACCTACAACAGCGTCGGTCGGGTCGGCTCGGCGGTCCTGCAGGTTCTTCATCTCCGCGAATGGGCCCTCTGCGGCGAGGAGCTCGTCGTAGGTTCCGGTCTCGGTGATGCGTCCGTCGTGCATGACGATGACGCGGTCGGCGACGGCGGCGTTGGCCAAGCGGTGGGTGATGAACAGGGTCGCCGCGCGGCCGTGGGCGAGGGTGCGCAGGCGGGTGAAGAGCTGGTGTTCGGCGCGGGCGTCGAGGGCGGAGGTGGGTTCGTCCTTGTGGAAGCCTCGGGCGATGGCGAGGCGCTGCCACTGGCCGCCGGAGAGGTCGTGGCCGCCCCACCAGGAGCGTGCGAGGGAGGTGTTCAGGCCGTGGGGGAGCTGGGCGAGGACGGTGTCGGCGCCCGCGTGGCGAGCGGCTTCGTGGACGGCCCGGTCGCCGCCGGGGCGAGGACGGCCGAGGGTGACGTTCTCGCGGGCGGTGAGGGACCAGCGGGTGTAGTCCTGGGGGACGAGGGCGATGGTCTGCCACAGGGTGTTCGGGTCGAGATCCTGGGTGGGGTGTCCGTCCCAGGTGATCGTGCCCTGGGTGGGGAGGTAGAGGCCGGTGAGGAGGCGGGCGAGGGTGGATTTGCCGGAGCCGTTCTCCCCGACGAGGGCGATGACCTCGCCGCGCCCGATGGTCAGGTCGACCTTGTCGACGGCGGGCGTCGCGGTACGGGGGTAGGTGAAGGTGAGGCCGCGGGCTTCGATCAGGTCCGGCCCGGCGGCCGGGGCCCGGAGGGTTCCCCGGTTCATGGCCCAGGCGGGGGCGGTGTCAATGAACGTGGCCCAGTCGGTGACGTAGAGGCCGGTGGTGAACAGGGAGGCGGAGGCCCTCACGCTGCCGGTGAGGGCGGCGTTCGCAGTGCGGACGGCGAGCACGGTGGTCGCAGCGGCGGCCACGCTCATGTCCCCGTTCACCAGGAGGAACACGATGCCGGCCCAGACGGCGGCGGTCGTGGCGGCGGCGAGGAGATCACCGGCCCCTTGGGCGAGCGCGCCGCGGCGGGCTCCGGCGTACTGCTCCCTCTCCAGCCGGTGGGAGGTGGCCCGGTACTGGTCGAGGAGGAAGCCGCTCATGGTGTAGGCGCGGACCTCGGGGGCGGTGGAGCCGTCGGTGGCGTACTGGGCGAGGACCCCGCGCAGCCGGCTGTCGGCGAGGTTGCGGTGGGCGGTGGCATGGGTGATCTGCGCGGCCCGCACCGCCCCCCACACCCGCGGCACGACGGCCAGCAGCATCACGGGCAGCAACAGGGCGTTGAGGGAGGCCACGACCACGGTGGCGGCGGCGAGCTGCGCGGTCGCGGAGACGAACCCCTGCGCCCCGCCGACGAGTTCGCCGCTCTTCTTGGCCCCCTCGGTCGCCGCGAACCTCGCCTTGTCGAACCCTGGGTCGTGGTAGGCGCCGAGCTCGGCGCGGGTGGACGCGGCAATGACGGCGAGATCGGCCTCCCGGTGCACCTGGGGGGCCAGCCGGGCGGCGGCGAGCCGACTGCCCGCGTCCGCGAGGTAGGCCAGCCCGGTCGCGGCGGTGACAACAAGCAGGGCGGGAACCGCGTCCCGAAGACGGCCTGCGGCATCACCCGGGGCCAGGAGATGGGCGAGGAGGCTGGCGATCGCGTGCAGGGCGGCCGCGGTGAGCAGCGCGCAGACGAGGGTCCCGGCCAGCAGCACCAGGACGCAGCGCCGGTCTGCACGCCAGCCCAGGCGCCAGGCACGGGCGAGCGCGGACGGCAGACGGGCCGCGATCGCCCGGGCCGTGACAGAGGCTTGCCGGGCCTCGTGCGCGTCTTCCTTCAGACGCATCACCGGCGGCGCGCCCGGCACTGGGGCAGCGACGGCGGCCGGAACGGGGAGGGGAGTTGAGGGGTTCACGGGCTCCATCGAATGGCTCCCGCCGCGGTGCGATCAACCCGTTTCCATGCTGCCGCAGGCGCGTTGTGGCTGCTCCCGGCACCCGTGGGGTCAACTCGTACGGGAGAGGAGTCCACTCGTTCGGGTGAACGTGGCCCCGGTTCAGGTGCGGTGGACGGCGGTCCACAGATGGTCGCCGCCGTTGTCCTCGTCCGCGCCGATCCGGGTGCCGTCCACGGTCTCGACCCAGGAATGGAACGCGGCGGGGAGAGTACGGGCGCCGTGGACGAGGCGGCAGCGACGGCCGGTGAGAGCGACGGCCAGCACGGTGGCGGCGGCCCGGTCCTTGCAGTCCAGCTGACCGCGCCACCATGACGTCCGGCAGGCGGTCACGGCCTCGTGCACGGCGCGCGCCCGCCGCGCGTCGGCGGGAGGAAGCCACCGGACCGTACGGGCGAGAGTGATGCGGGCGCGGGGCCGCCGGTGCTTCGGTAGCAGCCGGACCGTGATCACCACCGTCATGGCGCAGTGGGCCACCAGCCGCAGTGCCCACGGAGGTGGTGCGGCGGTACGGACGACACGGGTCACCGCCACCACCTCCACGGGATACGGCGCGAACGCGACGGCCTTGTCTCGGTGATCAGACCCGCCGCCGTCAGCTGGGCCACGGCACCGGTAACGGCGGCCTGGGTGGCGGTGATGTCCCCGCCGGGGCCGGCGAGTTCCCCGGCTGCCTGGTCCGGGTCCTCTCCCTGGGTGACGGTGTCCCAGATGCGGGCCAGGGGCCCGTCCAGGATCCGCCAAGTCCCGTCGCGCAGGTTCAGCACTGCCGTCGCCTCCTGACAGCGGGCCCAGTGCACACCGGCCGCCGGGGTCAGCACGCGCCCTCCCGCATCCGGTCGCGGGCGGCGAGCCAGTGGCAGGCCGTCACCAGGCGCTGGAGATTGTGCAGAGCCGTCGCGTGGTGTCCGGCGATCCCGGACAGAGCGGTCAGGGCGCGGGAGGCGTCCACCAGACCCTCGGTGACGAAGGAACTGGTCTGAACGAGCGCGGCGAGGTCGGTCCTGCGGCTCATGCCGCCGATCAGCTGGCGGGTGAAGGAGCCCTTCGACGTCCGGCCGGTCAGCCACACGGGAAGCTCCGGGAGGGCCGCGGCGAGCAGCGGCTTGAAGGACACGGTGCTCCACCGCTCCAGGGGGTCGATCGCGAACGCGGCCCGGACGACCCGGTTGTCCAGGTAGGGGTGCGCCGGCCGGACCCCCCAGTCCCGGGCCAGCGGAATCGAATCCCGGACATCGGCGCCGACCATCCGCAGCGCATCACGCTGCGCGGCGACGTCCGCGCGCTCGTCCAGGACGTGCTGTGAGGCTTCGTCGAGGAGCCCGGCCACACGGTCACGCCCGTAGGGGGTGAGCCACCCCGCGAACGGGCCCGGCCGGCACCACGTCCACACCGGCGAAGGCCCCGTGAACGCCCCGGGCCCAGCGGTGCGGATGGCGGCGGCGGCCGCGCGCAGCGCGCCGGCGTGTCCCAGCTCGGCGTGCTGCGCCACTGTCTGCCACAGCGTCCGCGGGGAGCGGTTGTGACCGCGGGCCCACCGGGTGATCTCCTTGCGTGCGGCGCGGCGCCGGCCCGTCTGCACCAGGGCGATGAACCCCGCGCTACTGGAGTCGAGCACCACATCGCCGCCGTGACCGGTCAGGTGCACCGGCCGGCCAGCCGCCGGGGCCAGGTAGATGCGCTGCTGCGGCATGTTCAGGCTCATCGCCACCGGCTGCTCGGTGGACGGCTGCCCCTCCGACCAGGTGAACGGCCTCTGACCGGCGCGGCCTTCACCGATGTGCAGCGTCGTGCCGATGTGGCCGGCCACGCGCCGGGCGTAGAGGAGGTCCTCGGCGCTGGTGTACGCATCGCGGTAGGTGACGGCGCAGATCTCACCGTGCCGGGCGGCGAGGATCGCCACCGTGGAGGAGTCCAGACCACCGGAGACATCCGCCCCCGCCAAGCCGCCCGCAGACCCCATCCGGACGCTGACCGCGCCCCGGAGCGCCTCGCCGAACACTGCCGCCCCTTCCACAAGGGAGCAGCTCACCCCTGTGTCGCTCACGTCCACCACCCGCACACTGCCTGCGCGGCCCAGGAGCAGCCCGAAGCCTCCGGGAACCGCCCGGATGCCGTCGTACAGGGTCCGCTCGGGCCAGTGCTCCGGGCCCACCGCGATCTGCGCGCCCATCAGCGGCAGGTCGACACGGGCCGCCAGATGGTCGGCGAGGCGTCCGATACTGGTCGACCACCGGACATGCGATCCGTGCCGGGCGTAGAAGACCGCGCGCGCCCCAGCCAGGTCACCGCACACGAACATGTTCTCGCCGTTGCGGGCCAGCACCCAGTAGGCGCCGGGAAGCCGCGTCAGCGTGGTCCACTCCCCGCGGGCTGCCGCTCCCAGCAGCTCGTCCCGGTGCTCGTCGACGGTTCCTGCGTCCCCCACCAGGACTACACGGGCCCGCTCGTCAGCGAGCACGACGACACGGCACCCCGGCCCCGTGCGCACCCCCGGAATCCCGCCGGCGGCGCCTGTGCCCCATCCGGGGTCGTCCGGTGCCCCGCCGGTGATCCATTTTTCGGTCATGAGCCTCACCTTCTCCCTCGGGAAAGGACCCGGGCGGGCCGGTCACCGGCCCGCCCGGGATGCGTGTGACAGGTGCTCAGCTGGCGCTCTCGAAGTAGTTCGTGCCACCCGTGTCAGCGTCGTTGAAGTTCTGCTGACCCAGCGTGGCCTCCTCGACGGAGAAGGCGGGCGGGAGGGTGAAGACGGCCGCAGGGTCGATCATCTGCGCGGGAGGGCTGGTCAACTGCATGAGTTCCTCCGTGATGCTCGGATCCAGATGGTGTCGCCGCGGCTTCAGCAGCCCCGGCACCACCAGATCAGCAGCCCCAGCCCGGTCCGCACAACGCGCCGGACACCGCCGATCGCGCCCGCGAAGCCGCCGCGCACCCCGCCGAATTCCGCCGAACCGCCCCGCAGACCCTGTCCGGCCCCGGCACCCCGCTCTAGGCTGGGAGCGCCGCCGGCCATGGAGGGCGCATGCCCCGGACGAACAAGACGCCGAACGACCTGCTGAGTCACTGGATGGCACGCTCGGGGATCTCCAACGCCGAACTCGCCCGGGCCGTGACCCGCCGCGCCCGTACGGCGGGGCTGCGCGGCGTCTGCCCCAGCGAAGGCCGGGTACGCGCCTGGCGCCAGGGCGAGACACCCCGCCACCCCGTGCCACAGCTGATCGCCGACCACCTCCGCCACACCCTCGGGATCCACCTCACCTGCGCCGACATCGCCATGCCCGGAACCGTCGCCGCTCCGGCGGGCCCCGACCTTCCGTGGGAGCCCCGCTCCACGATCGCCGTCGTCGACCACCTCACACGGAGCGAACTGATGGACCCCCACACCCGCCACACCAACGACGCCCACACCCTCCACACCGGATCCGAACTGCTCACCCCCCTCCAGCAGTGGGCCGTGGCCACCCCTTCCACCCTCGCGAAACGCGGCGCCGGACGCATCGGTATGAGCGACGTGGCCGCCATCCGGGAACTCACCGGCATGTTCCGCGACGCCGACAACCGGCACGGCGGCATCCTCTCCCGCAAAGCGGTCATCGCCCAGATGCAGGACGCCAACACCCTCCTGAACACCGCCACCTACACCGAGACCACCGGGCGCGCCCTGTTCGCCGCCGTCGCCGACCTCGGATCCGTCGCCGCCTGGATGGCCTTCGACAGCGGCCAACACCGCACTGCCCAGAAGATCTTCATCATCGCCCTCCACGCAGCCGGCGAAGCCGGAGACAAAGTGCTCGGAGCGCACATCCTCCAGTGCATGGCCCGGCAGATGTCCCACCTGAACCACTACGACGACGCCCTCGACCTGGTCGCGCTCGCCCAGTACGGCGCCCGACGGCAGGCCACCTGGGCGACGAGATCCATGCTGACCGCGCTCGACGCACGGTTCCAGGCCATCGTGGGCCAGCTCGACGCGAGCGAGCGCGCCGCCGGACAAGCCGAGGAGCACTTCGCCCGCGCCACCCTTGCCAATGAGCCCCCACACATGGCGTTCTTCGACGAGGCCGAGCTGTCCGCCACCCTCGGCGTCGCCCACCAGATCGCAGCGAAGCACGACACCGCAATTAGCCGTACCCGCCGCGCGGAACGATCCCTCCAGCTCCTGGGCCGGGCCCTCGAACTCCGGCCCGCCCACCGCGTCCGCAGCACCGCCTTCGACCACCTCGGAATCGCCCGAACCCACCTGGCCGTCGGCGAACTCGCCGGGGCGTACCAGGAGACCCGCAGGGCCCTGGACCTCTTCGCCACCATCGGATCCACGCGGGTGAGCGACCGGCTCGGCGAACTCCACGACGAAGCCGCCCCCTACGCCTCCTCCCAACAAGCCGCAGCGCTGAGGGAAGAGATCAAGGAAGCAGTCACCGCGGCAGCCTGATGGGCTTGCCGGGTCGGAGAGACTCGGTGTTGTAGCCGGCAGCAGGTGAGCACTTTTGCCGCCGGAACCGTAGAGCGCGGGTCGCGCACGCAGGTCTGGCGTTCACCGCCGCGCGCCGCTCCCGGAGCGTCCTGAATGGCCCCGCCTACCGCACCCAGCACTCCACACTGGCCGCCGATTCCGTACGGAAAGATGAGCGACGGCACCCGTCCCGGACCGGAGAGGTCAGGGGCGCGGCCGAAGGTGCCGTTACGGCGCACACCATCACCGCCAAGGAAGGGTAAAATGCCGTATTCCTCCACCGCTGCCCGGGAGCTGTCTTGACGAGCGAGAACGACCGCACCGACATCGTCCGCCACGCCGAGGAACTTGCCGCCGATGCGCGCAACGCACGGATCATCGACGCCAACCTCGCGCGTCTCCGCACCCATGACCTGGACGCGCGCCGCGCGTTCGGCGATGTGACGTTCACCGCGGCACTGATCGACCGACGGCTGAACCGGAGGCTCGGCACCGCACTGGAGAACTACGCCAACGCCAAGTACGCCGAAGGCCGGATGGACCAGTACGGAGACCTCTTCCGCGGGACCGACGACTTCGATCCGGCGGAATGGGACACCAGCACTGAGGCATGACACGGCGCGAGCCCCGGGACCGGGCGGGTGGCCGGCGGTCGGGCGGAATGGAACACCCGGCCACCGCAGACGTGGCACCCCGAACCGTCCCTTCGGCACCACCATCGTGCTCGCGCTCGTCGCCTCCCCACTGCCCGCCGCAGTGGCCGGCACGCCCCGGCGGCCAGGAAGGTCGCGCGCGGCGCCAAGGGTGCGGGTCCGCAACTGGACTTCGACGCCGCCCTCACCCACCACGACCCCTACGACCTGGAGCGCGAACTGCGCGGCACGATCATCTACGACAAGCCCGCCAGTCCGAAGCACACATAGCCCTCGGTGACATCGATGCCGCCCTCGACACCGGACGGCAGATCCTCACCGCCATCGACGGTATTGACTCCGCCCGCGCCGTGGTCGGCTTCCTGGAACTCTCCGCCTGACAGTCCCGCCCCGCGAAAGCCAGGGAGGGCGAATATCCGAATAGACAAGACATGACCCATCTGCCGGGACCTTCCGCGCAGCACTCTCCGGATCCGCCTCACCTTCGTCGGCATCGGGCATGCCAGGACCCGTCACCGTTCCGGCGGGTCCCGACCTGGAGTGGGAGCCTGCTCCACGATCACGGTAGGCAACCACCTCACACGGAGCGAGCTGACGGACCCCCGCACCCACACCCTCCGCACCGGTCCCGACCTGCTCACCCCCCTCCAGCAGTGGGCCGTCACCACACCCTCCGTCCTCGCAGCCCGCGGCGGCGTCCGCATCGGCATGAGCGACGTGAACGCGATCCGGGAACGGGCCGCAGCGGCCTCAGGCGGATGTACTCGCGGTTCGCAGCCCTGCGGATCCGGCCTGCCGGACGCGAGGTCCGCCAAGCGGCCCGCGACCCGGAACTGCCCGAGTGGCCCGCCTCCGCACCGGAACCGGTCCAGCTCTGGATCTCCGACCTGCCCGTGGACACCCCGCTCACCACCCTGGTCCGCCTGGCCAAGCTCCGATGGCGCGTCGAACACGACTACCGCGAACGGCGCTGCCCGGGAGACTTCGGCAAGTGCCGCCCCCTGGTGTCAGGCTTCCGAGACCCGGAGACTTCGGCCAGGTCCCACGTGGTGCCGTCGATCAGTTCCCTGCCGTGGAGCGCGCCGGCCGCTGATCGCCCAGCACCGTTCT
>NZ_VCLA01000184.1:10812-11673 GCF_009600885.1 Streptomyces jumonjinensis | reverse complement strand
CCAAGCCGCCGGTGCCGGTGCCGCGGTAGAGGAAGAGGTGTCCGGTGGACTTCTCGCGGGCGACGAGGTCGTTGTCGCCGTCGCCGTCGAAGTCACCGACCCCGGTGATCTGGTCGTACCCCATCCAGCCGGTGCCGATGCGGGTGGAGCCGGCGGCCAAGCCGCCGGTACCGGTGCCGCGGTAGAGGAAGAGGTGTCCGGTGGTGTTGTGCTTGCCGAGGAGGTCGTTGTGACTGTCGCCGTCGAAGTCACCGGCGGCGATGGGGGTGTAGGTGTTCCAGCCGTTGTCGATGCGGGTGCGGCCGGTCTTGAACGTGCCCTTCCCGGTGCCGCGGTAGAGGAAGAGGTCTCCGGTGGCCGTTTCGGTGGCGAGGACGTCCTCGTGCCGGTCGCCGTCCCAGTCTCCGTGGCGAAGGATCGCGTTCATCCCGGTCCAGCCGGTGCCCGCCTGGCTGCTGCCGGGCTTGAAGGCGGCGTTGCCGTTGCCCTTGTGCAGGACGACGGTGCCGGTGGAGGTCTGGCGGGCCAGAACGTCGGGCTTGCCGTCGCCGTTCCAGTCACCGGACTCGGCGGAGGACGGGCGACAGTTCTTGCTGGTGATGTTCTGCCGGGGATACGCGAAGGCGACGCCGTTGAACCGGGCCGCGACGATCTCGCGGCCGCGGCGCTGTTCGTAGTGCAGGTGGTAGGCGCCGGGGGACCCTACGTCGCTGACCTTGCCAATCCTGTCGCCCTGGCGCACGGTGGTGCCGGTCTTCGCCTGACTGCGGACCTCCATGTGGAGGTAGCGGGTTGCCCAGCCGCCGCCGTGGTCGATCACCACATAGGACACGCCGTCCCGGTAGCGGCCGGATCCCGTCA
>NZ_VCLA01000184.1:5796-10332 GCF_009600885.1 Streptomyces jumonjinensis | reverse complement strand
GCGGCATGGGCGGGGGGTGTGAGGAGGGGGCCCGGGACGGTCAGCGACGCAAGGGCCATGGCGCCGGCTACGGCGCGCTGCAGGGCGGTGTGGGACAGGGAGATGGCTGGCACGGATGTCCTTCGGGTGAGCGGGAGAGGGAAGCGAGGGGTGCGGTGTGCTGCCACGGGTCAGCTGACGACTGTCAGCGTCGTGGGCCAGCCGATCCGGTCGAGCCGGTTGAAGAGGCTCCTGATGTCCGCGGGGCGCAGTTTGATGCAGCCCTCGGAGTAGAAGTCGTTCGGGTTGGTGTCGGTCCACCGGCGTTGTTCGGTGCTGCCCTGGCTGCCGTTGCGGTTCATCTCGCTGTGGATGAACAGGGCGGTACGGGCGCGGCCGGTGCCGTTGTGGCACTTCTTGTCGGGCAGGCGGATCGCGTAGCCCTTGATCTTCGTGCCGTCGTACGTCCTGGTGTGCTGTCCGAGTGTGTAGGTGCCGTTGGGGAGCCAGCCCTTGCCCGTCGTGCACTCGTTCGTGATGCTCCCGGAGCCGGCGCGGAAGGTTGCCTTCACGGTGCCGCCCTGGAGGACGGACAGGGTGGAGGAGGAGGGGGAGGATTTGTCGAACTTCAGGTGGACTGCGCGGGATGCGGAGTGAGTGGCTGCTGCGGTGCTGGGTCCGTGCGCCCGGGTGTGGGTGGTGGGAGGGGTGGGGCCCGTTGCGGCAGCGGATGCGGTTGCCGCGATGCCCGCGAGGAGGGTGAGAGAGACCGCGGCGCTGGGCAAGGCCCACCGGGTCGGGTGAATGATGCCGGTCATATGCGTGGTCATCCTTTCGGGTGACTCCCCCGCGGTGTGTGGCCGCGCCGGGGCACGGTGCTGCGACAGCCGAACCGGAGGAAGTGGGGTGGTGCGGCGTGCTGAACGCCGCCGACATGACCATTGCGCAGTCCGGCCGGGCGGTGCCAGGGTTCCGGCGGCCGGAGGTTTGCAGTGCACGTTGCACCTCCGTAACCTGCGGCTTCTTCCGTTGCCCCGCAACGACACATCCCTGGGAAGGGGAGAGCACGTGCCGGAGGAACCGACCCCGCTCTTCGTGGAGTTAGCCGACCGTCTTGCCACGGCCCTGGAGGATTGGGCGGCCTGTTTCAGGGAGGCGACAGACGGGCGGCAGCGGGCATCGCGGCAGGGCGTCGTCCGCGCCCTGGACCTGGAGCGTCAGGCACTGGAGCGAGCCGGACGCAGGGCGCCGAGGAAGATCGACGGTCCGCTTCTGTCGTACTGGGCGAAAGGGGCGGACCAGCTGCGGCCGGGCGTCAAGCGGAACAGGTTCCCGGCGGTGGAGGACTGCGAGGCCATCGGGCGGGCGCTGGCCGGCAAGGCTCCGGAGTCCGCGCGCCGACTTCCCGGAATCGGCCGGGAGATCGTCTCCCTCGCCGGGCGCCTGGAGACCGAGGCGGGAACAGACTGGAGAGAGGAGGTCATCCGCTGGAGAGAAAACCGCACAGCCCCCGGCACCGGCCCGGTCGCAGCGCAGGGAGCCGCCGGGCGGCAGCTTCAGCGACCCGCCGATGCACCAGACACCGTCAGCCCTTCCGCTGCGGAACAGCCGGCACCAGCCGCCGCTCCTCAGCGGGCACATGCACACATCCTGCGGCCCGCACGGTGGCGGGCCGCCCTCATTGCCGTCGTCCTCACCGCCGCTGCCGCAACGGGCATCCGCTTCGCCGCCTGGGACCACGACGATGCGGGCCGCCTCGCCCCGGCCCTCTCCACTCCCGCACCACTGGCTCTGACGTGCTCTGCGGACTGGCGGCCGATACCGCAGGCGTTCCTGTCCCTGAAACCGTGCCTGGAGCGCAAAGGCAACAAGCTCTTCATCTCCGCCAAAGTCAAAGCGGTGCCCGAAGGCGACCTTCTTCCGCAGCAGAACGCTGTCGTGTGGCTCTGGCTGATGCGCGAAGACCGCGCGGCGGAGGCCAAGGGGTCCTTTCTGTCCACCCGGCACGAATCGACACTCCGCCGCTGTCCGATCCCGATGCACCGGGACGGAAGAATCACCGTGTGCGGCCCCTTCCCCGTCTCGCTGCCGGCCCGGGAAGGCACCTACACCACCTCCACCGAGGCCCGGCTCCGGGACGCGGTCCACCCGCCCGGCTGGACCGACCCCGCCTTCGCCGGGACCCAGGGTGCCAAGCTGGTCTGGCAGGGAACCGGCTGACCGGCGGCACACGGCCCGGCCCAGAGGCCCGGTACGGCCGGACCGGTTTGACGAGGCGTCGCCGGCGCGGGACGGGGCGACCGGGCGGTTGTCGCCGCAGATACCGCGGCAGCGTTGTTCGGCGCACGTGGCACGGGCGGAGGCGCATGCGGGGCCGGGGGCGCAGGCGGCGTGCGCGGACGGACATGTTGTGCTGGACCTGGCCGAACGGGTGCAGTACCGGGAAACCCCGCGGCCGGTGGATGAATCCGATCCGCCGGACTGGCAGCGCTACACGGTGAGCCCGCTGCGCCCCGGGGAGGACGACCCCGGAGTGAGCCCGGTCGTCGGCCTGCGGGACTGCCGGCAGTGCGGAGCACCGGCCGGACTGGTGTGCTGGCCTCTCCCGCGCGCCCGGCGGTTCCACGGAGCGGCCTGGCCATGCGGACCGGCAAACTCGCCATCGCTTTCCAGGCCGCACTCCACCTCGCCGCGATCCTCATCTGGGCCCGGCGATAGACTGCTGTCAGCGATCGGCCACCCAACACGCGTCCGCAGGCCAAGAGCCTGTGCCGACAACGTGTTCCACGAGCCTGAACGCCTCGCGGATAGGGATGGTGTCCTCATCCGGGTACTCGTCGTCCTGAGGACGAACCTGTCGCTCGCTCCCTCAGTTCCGGGGGACACGGCATGCTCGCCGGGATCGCCCTCCTCTTCGAGGAGCATCACCATCGCGCGCTCGGTGTTCGTCACGAAGGCTGGCGACCGTCCGGACGAACTGGTCAGCCACGTCTCAAGCTGCCCGCTGTCGATCCTTGACCGAAGAGTTTCCAGCATCACCGCGGACGATACGGGGACAGGGCTGTCGTCATTGATCACCCAAGACTCGATCACGAGCACGACGGTCTCACGGACGGATCAAAGAGACAGTCCCTGGAAGGGCTGGTCGACGCGATCGTTGAGGGATTCCGCCCTCACTGATAGCGAGGCTCACGGTACTGATGCTGCATCCTGCCAGTGCCGCGATCTGCTCGCACGCCTGCGTCAACCCCCATCGAGCACTTGCTTACCGACTTGGCGGGGTTCGTCTTACCCAAAGCAGCTACGCCGCGTGGCTGAGCAGAGGAGGGCCGAGTACGAGGGCTGCGGCTACGGTTCACGCATCGGCGTTGTGATTCGGTGAGGCGCCGACGAGTGTCAGGAAGGCACACGCATCACGGTGGCCTCAGCGCTGACGCCCCAGCATATTCATCGCCCGAAAGGTATGGAGGAGGACGCATGCGGTCGGTCATTCCCGACTATCTGGCCGAGGCCCTCGGAGACGTCGAGTCGGACACTTCTGGACAGCCGGCGGACTACATCCCTGAGCTTGCGGCAGCGGACCCTGAGCGCCTCGGGCGCGGTCTTCGCCACCGTTGACGGCGAGGTCTACGGTGCCGGCGACATCGATACCGAGTTTACGATCCAGTCGATCTCCAAGCCGTTCGCGTACGCGTTGGCACTGGCTGATCGCGGCTTCGACCCTGTGCTCGCCAAGGTCGGTGTCGAGCCACCCGGGGGCGAGCCCATGGGCGCTGCGCTGCGGCTGGCGGTTTCTGGGCGAAGCGGTGTTGTGTGCCCGAGTTTTGAGCTGCCCGCGGTCCCTCTGGCTGTGGCCGGGGTGGCCGCGGGCAGCTCGGGTGGGTGTGAAGCCCCTGTTTGACTGCTCAGGGAGCAGGGTGCGGTTCGATCACCTCGACATGGGAGAAGTCCTCGCCGCTGTCGAAACGGGAGTTGCCGTAGCGGTCCACCGCGACCACGGCCCAGCGTACGGTCCCGCCCTGGAGGTCGTAGATCTCCTGGAAGTGGGACAGCGTCGGCTCGTCCTCCCAGCTCTGGCGGACATCGGCCCACTGCTCGTACTGCCACGCCCCGTCGACCGGCAGGCCCCGGTAGAGGTGGTAGCGGTCGACATCGTCCTCCGGGCTCCGCGCCCAGGTCAGCCCGATCTCGGTGCCGGTCATGGCCGCCGCCAGTCCCGTGACGGGCGCCGGGGCCAGTCCGGTGGCCGGCGCGGCGCCCGTGGCGGGAGCCGACCGGGCTGACTGGTGGCCCGCCTGGTCCACGGCGGCCACGGTGTACGCGTACGAGGTGCCCTGCTTGACCCTGGTGTCGGTGAAGGACGTCTGACGGGCGGAGACCTCGTCGACGAGCCGGCTGCCCCGGTAGATCCGGTAGCGCGTCAGGTCCAGTGCGATGGGCGAGGCCGGCGCCTTCCACGTCAGTTCGACGCCGGTCGTCCGTGTCGTGGTCTTCAGACCGGTGGGCACCGAGGGCGCGTGGTCGCCTCGCTCGACGCGGGCGGGCGCCGACTTCGCG
>NZ_VCLA01000184.1:0-5454 GCF_009600885.1 Streptomyces jumonjinensis | reverse complement strand
GCCGCGGCCGTCCACGGCCGTGACCCAGTAGCTGTAGTGCAGGTTCTCCTTGGCCGTGGTGTCGAGCCAGGACGGGGTCGCCACCGTCGCCATCTTCACCAGGGGATTGTCGCCGCCGTCGTCGTCCCAGCGCCGGTGAACGACATAGGACTTCGTCTCCGAAACAGGCTTCCAGGCCAGCGCGATCCCCGGCTGTCCGTCGGTCGACGTGAGCCCTGAGGGCTTCCGGGGAGGCGTCCGGTCGACGCTCGTGACGGAACGGTCGACGCTGCCCTTCGATGTGTTGCCCGCCTTGTCGTAGGCACGGACCTCGTAGTAGTAGGTCTCGCCGCTGGCGGGCGGGGCGTCGGTGTGGGAGGTGGTCTTCGTGGTGGTCAGCTTCTCCCAGCTGGTGCTGCCCTTGAGGCGCCGGTATACGCGATAGCCCGCGAGATCCTTCTCCTTGTTCCCGGACCAGGTCACCTTTGCCTTGCCGGTCGCGGCGCGGTACGTCGCCGCGACTCCGGCAGGAGCGGAGGGCTTGACGGTGTCACGACTCGCCGAGATGCGCGGCGTGTAGACCAACTCACCGGCGGTGGCGGCGGCAGGGGCCGCCGCGAGGAGCGGGACGACCGTGCAGGCGCAGAGCACGAAAGCGACGGGCACGCCTCTGTATGGATTCATGTGTTCCTTCGGTCCTGGTGGTCGGCGGCCGAGAAGAGGCCGCCGGCCACCAGGACTCCCGCACAGGGCACTTGGTTGTACGGGATCCCGCCACCCTTCCCTTCCCCTTCTCCACCGCCCCCAGCACCGCGCGGGTCCATCGCGCGGACGGGCTGCTGGAGCCCAACGGGGCAAGTGGCCCGCCCATGCCCAGCGGCGGTTCTGCAACCGCCGCGTGAGCCTGCCTGATTCAACCCGGCGGCGAAGAAAGGCCGACGAGTGTGCCCCGCCCGCCGACTGCCTACGGAACAGGCGTCCAGGTCGCCGCCGACCCGGCGCAGCCCGTGCCCGGATCGGCAGCCGGTCACACGCCCTGCGTATGCCGAACGGCGCCCTGGCCGGCCGGCACCCGGCGAAGGCCGCTGAGCACACCGACTGACGGGCGGACGGCCCAATCGGCCCCGGAGCCGCGTCTGATGCCCTCAAGACAGGCTGTAACAGCTGCTCGGAGGGATCCGAGTTCGCCGAACCACGTCTGCTGCGTACAGGTCCCCGTCTGCTTCGAACGGGCGTCAGGGGTCCCGGCGACGGCTTGGGCGAGGTCCTCCCGCAGAGCTCGGGCCCTCACTGCGGCTACCTGCGGGGGAGCGGGTTGCCGGGTGTGTCCATCCAGATGGTTTCTTCGCCGGGCGTGACGGTGAGGCCGAATCGATTGGGGCCGGGACGCTCGTTCTCGGTCCACCAGCGGTGGGCGGAGGCCAGCTCGGCCCAGAGCCGGCGGGGCCCGCTCTGGTAGACGGTGCTCTCGGTCGTGCCGTCGGTGAGGACCGTGGCGGCCCAGGAGAGGTCGTTCAGGCTGTAGAGCCAGGTGCTCACGCTCTTTCCGCGGCGGTCGGCCATCAGGACGCAGTCGGGTACGAGGAGCCCAGCGGCGGTGGAGAAGGGGTGATGCATCCGGTTCTCGACACCGAGGCCGGCCGCGCTCAGCGTCGTGGTTCCCGTTGTGGCGTTGCCGGGGAACCCGTCAGGCAGGTAGGCGGCCTGGTGCACTTGGCGGCGCTGGGAGCGGACCTTCATGAACTCCACCGGCGTGGAGAGCCGTCCGGACGCCGCACGGCCGTCTTCGCTCACGGTCAGGCGGACGACATGGTCGGTGTTGCCGAAGGCGGTTCCCCAGGGCGCGACGATCAGCCCGCCGGGGACGGCCTGTTCCACCCAGGAGTAGGGGATGCGGCGCAGGCCGACGGTGGCGATGATCCGGTCGTACGGCGCCCCCGCTGCGAAGCCGAGGAGCCCGTCCCCGGTGACCACGGTCGGGTGCAGGCCGTGTCGGTTCAGGCGTGCCCGGGCGGCGCCGGCGACCGCTTTGTCCACTTCGACCGTGACGACGCGGTCATCACCGAGACGGTGGGCCAGCAGACCGGCGTTCCACCCGGAGCCGGTCCCGATCTCCAGCACCTTCTGGCCGGGCCGGACATCGAGATCGGCCAGCATGGACGCCACGACACTCGGCATCGACACGGACGAGGTCGGGACCCGTCCCGGACTCGCGCCGTGGTGGTCGCCGTCGTCCCACTGCACGGTGATGGGCACGTCGGCGTCCGCGCAGCCGTACCAGGCGGCGGGATCGACGGAGCGGTCGGCGGCCCGACTGGTTCTCGAATCCATGTCGTAAGGCCACATGAGATCCGGGAGGAACCACGCCCGGTCCACCGTGTCGAAGGCGGATGCCCAGTCAGTGCGCAGGGCACCGGAGTTGCGGAGCTTGTGCAGGAATTCCCGACGATCCCGGCGATGGGGCTCTTTGTTCACTTGCGGCGCTTGCCGTCTCCCTCCGGGGCATTGCCGTCCGGGCTCGGCGGGTCCTGCGGCGGCGTCCAGGGCTGACCGGGGTGACCGTCTCCCTCGTTCCCGCCCTGGCCCCCGGAGTCGCCCGACCCGCTTCCGCTGTTCCTGACGGGGATGGAACTCATACTGCTCTCCTCGGTCACATCGTGTACTCAAGAGTTCACGCTAAGCGTTGGTGGACTCGGCCGTCCAGCGGCGATCCGGCCATCCCGCGCAAGCGGACATGATCACCTTCACGGAAATCGCCGAAGACCCCAATCAAGCTCCTCCGCGGACGCGCGGCTGATCGCTGTGGTCGGGAAGTCGTTACGGATCAGGGCGCGTTGCGCCGGGTCGGACGGGGTGTGTCCCGCTCGCGGCACGTCGTCCGGGCGGGTCCACAGCCGCTACGCGCGAACACTCGCCGACATCTCGGTCGCCGGACGCGCGGTCGGTATCGAGCTGCGTGTTCGCCGCTTCTTCTGCGACGACGCCGCATGCGGGAAGCGGACATTCGCCGAGCAGGCGGACGGGCTGACGGTCCGGTACGGTCGGCGCACTCCGGCCGCGCAGTGGCTGCTGGAGCGCGTCGCGCTGGCACTGGGCGGCCAGGCCGGCGGACGTCTGACCGCGCACATGGCCGTCCCGACGAGCGGGTCGACGCTGTTGCGGACGATCCACCGGCTCGACGTCCCCGCGCCGCCGAAGGTGGAGGTGCTGGGCGTGGACGAGCTCTCGCTGCGGCGCGGACGAGTCTTCGGGACGATCCTGATCGACATGGCCTCGCGCCGACCCGTCGATGTGCTGCCGGACCACACCGCAGACACCTTCGCCACCTGGTTACGCGAGCACCCTGGGGTCCGGATGGTCTGCCGCGACCGCGGCGGCGCGTTCGCCGAGGCCGCCGAACGCGCACTGCCCGGTGTTCCACAGGTCGCGGACCGCTGGCATGTGCTCGACAATCTCGCCACCGCGGTGGAGAAGGCCGTCAGGCGGCACCGTGCCTGCCTGAACCCGCCACGTGAACCGGACCAAGATGCTCAAACGCCAGACCTACGGCCGCGCGAGCTTCGGCCTCCTACGACGACGAATACTCCTCTCGGATTGACCGCCTTCACGGAAATCGCCGAAGACCCGCCTCTGTCTCTTTGGTCAAGGTTGTGGGTCAGGATTGCGGCATGGCGACCTGGTTCCGCACCTACTACGAGGACGAAGCTCTGTGGCTGTATTTCGAGGCCGATGACGAAGGCTGGGCGGCGCGACATGTTGAGGTCCGGGGGCAGGACTCGCGTCCGGTGACGGCGGCCTCTTTGGAAGAAGTGCTGCACTTGCGTGATCATGCCGATCGCGCGGCGATGTTCCGCTATGAACGGCAGTACGGGGTTCTCGCCGAAGGTCCCATGGACGGCTGGCAGGACCAGCCGCGGGCGGCCGGGATCTCCGCGGAGGAGTTCGAGCGGCTGTGGGCTGAAGCACGGCGGGCTCTCGGCGATTCAGCCTGACTTGGCGGGTTGGGGTTCGTGGAAGGTTCCGTCGCGGAACATCGCGAAGAGGACGTCGGGGCTCATCACGGCCCGGGCGCCGCGTTCGGTCGCGCTGAAGCGAGGCCGGTGTGGCCGCGACCTGGGTCGGCGGCCGCCCACGGGAGACGAGCCTGCTCAGCGCGTGGCCACCCGGAAGGTGCTGAGTACGGCCTTGTGGTCGGTCGGCCAGGTCCAGGTGGGCTCCCAGAACCTGTCCCTGCCTGACTCCTCCACCCGCTCGTTGCGCACGATGGTGCTGGACGGCCCAACGATCACGCTGTCGAGCAGCCGGAGCCGCCGGTCCGGGTGGTAGAAGACGAAGTCGATCCGGTCTCGCTCGTCGGCCTTCGGCGCCCAGGTGAGCTGACCGACGTCGGCGCCCGGGTTGTCGCTCGGCCAGGTGAAGCCCGGCCTGCGGACGGGGTCCGGGTGGATCACGCGATAGCTGTCGCGGAAACCGGCATCCTCGATTGCCTTCGTTGTCGACCACGTGACGACGGCGCCGTTGTGGTCGAACAGGTTCCGGGTCCGGTGGTTCCAGTCCCGGTGAGAGGGCTCGTTGAAGTCACCGGCCAGCAGCGTCAGCCGGCCCTTGACCCGCTCCTTCGCGGCGTCCGCGAGCACCGTCCTCGTCACCTTCGTGCGTCCCGAGGCCGCGTTGAGCCGCGTGATCAGGCCGACATCGGTGATCGGACCGGTCGGGATCTCGCCCCAGCCGTACTCGGAGGTCTCCAGGGGCGACGGCGTGCCGCCGCCGTAGCCACGCGGCAGGTAGTTGACGTAATAGCGGTACTCCAAGTGCCCTGAGTAAGCCGCGACCTCGGTGCCGTCTACCGAGACGACAGCCTTCGACCAGGACGGGAATGACGCGTGCTCGATGATCGGGTAGCGCGAGATCACCGCAGGATCGACCGGGTTCTCGTTGTCGAAGTAGGTCAGCCCGCGCTCGGCGAGATCGGCCAGGAGATTGGCCACCCGCTCCGGGTTCGACTCGCTGAGCATCACCACGTCCGGCTCGACCGCGGCGATGGTGTCGGCGATACCCGCCCGGCCGCCCGGCACCCGGCTGCCGCCGAGCCAGATGTTGAACTGCATGACCTTGAGCGTTCGGTGCGAGGGCCTGCGATGCTTCCGCGCATCCTGCGGAGCGGCCTCGGCCGTGCCCATTGCCAGCACTCCCGCTCCGACGGTCGTGCCGACCATCCCGAGCAACTCGCGACGCCTGACCATCAGTGACCTCCAGTAATTGCCTGCATCCATGGCCCGGTCACGGTTCGACACGGGCCGGGACAAAGTGTTGAAGCCTCTCGTGTACGACACATGAACCCACGCGCAACGTCAGATGTTGAATGATCAACAGCGTCTCTGCGGCACGGTGGCGACTCTCTGCATCACCAGTACTGGGCCGGGGCGGTTCCCGGCCGTGCGGGGAGACGGATGCGTGGCGACACTGAAGGCATGA
>NZ_VCLA01000014.1 GCF_009600885.1 Streptomyces jumonjinensis | reverse complement strand
CACTATGAAACAATCAACAACACAACCGCCGGCCATAGGGGTTGTTCGTGGTTTCAGAACAAACACAGTGGACGCGAGCAACTGAGGACAAGCCCTCGGCCTATTAGTACCGGTCACCTCCACACCTCACGGTGCTTCCAGATCCGGCCTATCAACCCAGTCGTCTACTGGGAGCCTTAACCCCTCAAGGTGGTGGGAGTCCTCATCGCGAGCAGGCTTCCCGCTTAGATGCTTTCAGCGGTTATCCCTCCCGAACGTAGCCAACCAGCCATGCCCTTGGCAGGACAACTGGCACACCAGAGGTTCGTCCGTCCCGGTCCTCTCGTACTAGGGACAGCCCTTCTCAAGACTCCTACGCGCACAGCGGATAGGGACCGAACTGTCTCACGACGTTCTAAACCCAGCTCGCGTACCGCTTTAATGGGCGAACAGCCCAACCCTTGGGACCGACTCCAGCCCCAGGATGCGACGAGCCGACATCGAGGTGCCAAACCATCCCGTCGATATGGACTCTTGGGGAAGATCAGCCTGTTATCCCCGGGGTACCTTTTATCCGTTGAGCGACGGCGCTTCCACAAGCCACCGCCGGATCACTAGTCCCGACTTTCGTCCCTGCTCGACCCGTCGGTCTCACAGTCAAGCTCCCTTGTGCACTTACACTCAACACCTGATTACCAACCAGGCTGAGGGAACCTTTGGGCGCCTCCGTTACTCTTTAGGAGGCAACCGCCCCAGTTAAACTACCCATCAGACACTGTCCCTGATCCGGATCACGGACCCAGGTTAGACATACAGCCCGACCAGCGTGGTATTTCAACAGCGACTCCACGAACACTGGCGTGCCCGTATCACAGTCTCCCACCTATCCTACACAAGCCGAACCGAACACCAATATCAAACTGTAGTAAAGGTCCCGGGGTCTTTCCGTCCTGCTGCGCGCAACGAGCATCTTTACTCGTAGTGCAATTTCACCGGGCCTATGGTTGAGACAGTCGAGAAGTCGTTACGCCATTCGTGCAGGTCGGAACTTACCCGACAAGGAAGTTCGCTACCTTAGGATGGTTATAGTTACCACCGCCGCTTACTAGCGCTTAAGCTCTCAGCTTCGCCAGAACGAATCCTGGCTAACCGGTCCCCTTAACGTTCCAGCACCGGGCAGGCGTCAGTCCGTATACATCGCCTTACGGCTTCGCACGGACCTGTGTTTTTAGTAAACAGTCGCTTCTCGCTGGTCTCTGCGGCCACCCCCAGCTCAAGCAGCACGTGCTATCACCAGAAATGGCCCCCCTTCTCCCGAAGTTACGGGGGCATTTTGCCGAGTTCCTTAACCATAGTTCACCCGAACGCCTCGGTATTCTCTACCTGACCACCTGAGTCGGTTTAGGGTACGGGCCGCCATGAAACTCGCTAGAGGCTTTTCTCGACAGCATAGGATCATCCACTTCACCACAATCGGCTCGGCATCAGGTCTCAGACTATGTGCACGGCGGATTTGCCTACCGTACGTCCTACACCCTTACCCCGGGACAACCACCGCCCGGGCTGGACTACCTTCCTGCGTCACCCCATCGCTTACCTACTACAAGTCTGGTCCGTCGGCTCCACCACTCCCCCTCACTCCGAAGAGATCAAGGGCGGCTTCACGGACTTAGCATCGCCTGATTCGATATTGGGCGTTTCAAAGCGGGTACCGGAATATCAACCGGTTGTCCATCGACTACGCCTGTCGGCCTCGCCTTAGGTCCCGACTTACCCTGGGCAGATCAGCTTGACCCAGGAACCCTTAGTCAATCGGCGCACACGTTTCTCACGTGTGTATCGCTACTCATGCCTGCATTCTCACTCGTGAACCGTCTACCACTCGCTTACGCGGCGGCTTCACCCGGCACACGACGCTCCCCTACCCATCACATTCCCCGTTGGGGGTATGTACTGCAATGACACGACTTCGGCGGTACGCTTGAGCCCCGCTACATTGTCGGCGCGGAATCACTTGGACCAGTGAGCTATTACGCACTCTTTCAAGGGTGGCTGCTTCTAAGCCAACCTCCTGGTTGTCTCTGCGACTCCACATCCTTTCCCACTTAGCGTACGCTTAGGGGCCTTAGTCGATGCTCTGGGCTGTTTCCCTCTCGACCATGGAGCTTATCCCCCACAGTCTCACTGCCGCGCTCTCACTTACCGGCATTCGGAGTTTGGCTAAGGTCAGTAGCCCGGTAGGGCCCATCGCCTATCCAGTGCTCTACCTCCGGCAAGAAACACACGACGCTGCACCTAAATGCATTTCGGGGAGAACCAGCTATCACGGAGTTTGATTGGCCTTTCACCCCTAACCACAGGTCATCCCCCAGGTTTTCAACCCTGGTGGGTTCGGTCCTCCACGACCTCTTACAGCCGCTTCAACCTGCCCATGGCTAGATCACTCCGCTTCGGGTCTTGAGCGCGCTACTGAATCGCCCTATTCGGACTCGCTTTCGCTACGGCTCCCCCACACGGGTTAACCTCGCAACACACCGCAAACTCGCAGGCTCATTCTTCAAAAGGCACGCAGTCACGA
>NZ_VCLA01000183.1:3686-7206 GCF_009600885.1 Streptomyces jumonjinensis | reverse complement strand
CGCCCGCAGAGCGGAGGTGCGCACCGAGCTCCTGCGCCGCGGCCATCTGCTGATCCGCGGTCTGCCCCTCACGGACGCCGCGTCCTTCGCCGCCCTGCGCGACGTCCTCGTGGACGAGCGCGCGGCCTACCAGGAGAAGGCCACCCCACGCAGCGACTACGGCTTCGGCGTGTACTCCTCCACCGACCTGCCGGCCGTGCAGCCGATCCGTCTGCACAACGAGAACAGCTACACCCTCGACTTCCCCGGCCTGCTGCTCTTCGGCTGCGTCGAAGCCCCCGAGGAGGGCGGCGCCACGACTGTCGCGGACGTCCGCGAGGTGCTGCGCGCCCTGCCCGACGACCTGGTGACGAGGTTCCGTACGACGGGGTGGCTGCTGACGCGGAACTACTACCGCGAGGCCGGTCTGCCCTGGACCACGTCCTTCGCGACGGACAGCCGTGACGAGGTCGAGGCGTACTGCGCGAGCCGGCTCACCGGCTGTGCCTGGACCGGTCGGAACGGACTGCGGACCGTGCAGCGCCGCTCCGCCGTCGTCACCCACCCGGTCACCGGCGAGGAGGTGTGGTTCAACCACGCCGCGTTCTGGAGCCGCTGGTCGCTGGAGGAGGAGGTGCGGGACGTCCTGGAGACGACGTTCGGTGCGGACGGCATGCCCTTCGACACGGCGTACGGCGACGGCGCCGCGCTGTCCGAGCAGGAGATCCGCGTCATCAACGCGGCCTACGACGCCGCGACCCGCCGTGAGCGCTGGCAGCCGGGCGATCTGCTGCTCGTCGACAACATCCTCTCCGCCCACGGCCGCGATGCCTTCCGCGGACAGCGCGAGATCCTCGTCGCCATGGGCGAACCCGTTCCTCTGTCGGCCTGTGCGCCGACGGTCGAGCCCGCCGCAGCCGCTTCCCACTGACCACACCAGGACTTGGAGCACCCCCCGGATGCCGGACCTCGACTGCGTCGTCATCGGTTACAACGAGGGCGACTTCGACGACTACCGCCTCATGTGCGAGCGAAGCGGCCCGGATTCTCCCGAATGGCAGATATATCGCAAGGAGCATCTCGAAATAGACGGCCGACCGATGCCGTGGATGGACGTGCTCAGCACCCTCAGCAATCGGGCCACCGGGCGCAGCGACCATTACCACGTCGGCGAGGTCTTCAATCTCGCGAGCCTTTATCTGGCCAATTTCCTTCGGCGGCACGGTATCCGCACGGATGCCGTCTCCCTGTTCGGCGCCGAACAGCGGAGGCTCGCGGAACTGCTGACCCGCGGGCCCGCTGTCGTCGCGATCACCACCACCTTCTACGTCAACATCCTTTCGGTGATCCCTGTCGTCGAATTCGTACGGCATCACGCCCCGGGCGCGCATATCGTGATCGGCGGCCCCCTCATCGACAATCTCTGCCTGGACGGCATCACCGACGAGGTGCAGGATCTCCTCCACGGCATGGGCGCGGACAGCTATGTCCGCGAGTCACAGGGAGAGCACGCGCTGGCCGAACTGTGCCGCGCGGTCATGGCGCGTGAGGCGCTCGGCGGAGTGTCCAACCTCATCACCTGCCCCGACGGCGGCGACTGGGTGGCCAACCGGCGCAAGCCGGAGGCCAACGGCCTCGACGCCTGTGCCATCGATTGGTCGGCGTTCACTCCCGAACAGATCGGCGCCACGGCCCAGACCCGCACCGCCCGCAGCTGCGCCTTCAAATGCAGCTTCTGCGACTATCCGACCCGCGCCGGCGCCCTCACCACCGCCTCCGTCGAGACGGTCCGCACGGAGTTGCGCGCGATGGCCGAGCTCGGAGTGCGCAACCTGGTCTTCGTCGACGACACCTTCAACGTGCCGCCCAGGCGTTTCAAGGAGCTGTGCCGGATGATGATCGAGGAGGACCTCGGGATCACCTGGTACTCGTACTTCCGCTGCTCCAACGCCCGCGACGAGGAGACCTTCGACCTCGCCGCCGCCAGCGGCTGCCGCGGTGTCTTCCTCGGCATCGAGTCCGGCGACATGGACATCCTCGCCAACATGAACAAGCTGGCGCAGGACTCCCAGTACCGGGCCGGCATCGCCCGCCTCAAGGAGCGGGGCATCACCACGTTCGCCTCGATCATCGTCGGCTTCCCCGGCGAGAACGAGCGCACCATGCGGAACACCATCGACTTCGTGAACGAGACGGCCCCCACCTTCTGGCGTGCCCAGCCCTGGTGGGGCAACCCGCGCTCGCCCGTCTACCGGAGCAAGGAGCTGTACGGCATCGAGGGGGCCGCCTACGACTGGTCGCACGCCACCATGGACTCCCGTGAAGCCGCCCGGTGGTGCGACACCATGTTCGACCGGGTGACCGAGTCGGTGTGGCTTCCGCTGTACGACTTCGACTTCTGGTCCCTGCCCTACCTGGACGGCAAGGGCCTCGGTGTCGACCAGCTCGTGCCGCTCCTCCGGATCTCCCGGGATCTGATGCGCGAACGCGACGGAGCCGGCCCTGACCCGGTCCGCCTCGCCGCCCTGGGCGACCAGCTCGCCAAGGGCGTCGCCGCGCTGGACCTCGCGCCGGCCCGATTCTCGTACGCCTCGTGATCCCGGACCTGATCAGCGCCGCCGCCCAGGCGCACCCCGACCGTGCGGCCGTGGTCGCCCCGTCGGGCTCGCTCTCGTACGCCCAATTGGACGGACGGTCCGATCAGGTACGGAACGAGCTCGTACGACGGGGTGTGCCCCGGCAGTCCGTGGTCGGTCTGCATCTGCCCCGTGGGCTCGACCTGGTCGTCGCGCTCGTCGCGGTCCTCAAAGCGGGGTGTGCCTACCTGCCGCTGGACCCCGGGTACCCGGACCGCCGGCTGAGCGAGCTGGCGGGGCGCGCGGATGCCTCGGCGGTGCTGAGCGGTGGCGGGGCGCCGCCCTGGCCGGACGGCTGCACCGGGGTGGGCATGGCCGAGGCGCTCGCCGCGCCGCCGTCCCCGCCGGTCGCGGCCGGCGGGGCTGGAAGGGCCGGCGGGGTGGCACACCCTGACGAGTCGGCCTACGTCCTGTTCACCTCCGGGACCACGGGCGCTCCCAAGGCGGTGGAGGTCACCCACGGCAACCTGATGCATCTGCTGCGCGGTCTGGAGACCACCGTGTGGCGCGGTCTGGGGCATGCCCGGGTCGCCTGGAACGCCAGTGCGTCCTTCGACGCCTCCGTACAGCAGTGGCTGCGTCTGTGCCGCGGGGACACCCTCGTCCTCCTGGACGAGGAGACCCGGCTCGACCCCCTCGCGATGGCGCGCTATCTGGCGCGTCACCGGGTGACCGACCTGGACGCCGTCCCATCCCACCTCCACCAGCTCCTCGCCGCACTCGCCGGGACGGGCGTGCCGCTGCGGCTGCTCGTCGGTGGCGAGCCGTTGCCCGAGGCGCTCTGGCGCGAACTGGCCCGGCTGCCGGGCGTGCGCGCCTGGAACGTCTACGGCCCCACCGAGTGCACGGTCGACTCCACCGCGGCCGAGGTCACCGGATGCCGCCCCGAGTTGGGGAAACCGCTG
>NZ_VCLA01000183.1:0-3167 GCF_009600885.1 Streptomyces jumonjinensis | reverse complement strand
CACGCATGTACCGCACGGGCGACCTGGTGCGGCGCGGAGAGTCCGGTGCTCTGGAGTACGTACGCCGCCGCGACCGTCAGATGAAGGTGCGAGGTCACCGGGTCGAGCCGGGCGAGATCGAGGCGGCGCTGCGTGATCTCCCCCAGGTCGTCGACGCCGCGGTCGTGCGGCCGAGCCGCGGCGACGCGGCCGAGCGGCTGATCGCGTATGTGATGACGACCGCGGGCGCCTCGACGGGCGCGCTCCGCGACCGTCTGCGCGAGAGACTGCCGGCGCATCTGGTCCCCGGCGCCCTGGTGGACCTGCCGGCCTTCCCGCTGACTCCACACGGCAAGACCGACTACGCCGCTCTCGCCCGCATGCCGTCGGCCCCCCGGTCCGGCGACGGCCCGGACGGCGGCCCGGACGGCGGCCTCGCGGACCCGTTGGAGGCCGAGATCGCCGAGATCTGGGCCAAGGTCCTGGCCCGGCCCCACATCGGCGCGGACGCGGACTTCTTCGACCTCGGCGGCGATTCGCTGTGCGTCGTCCGCGCTCTGAACCGCTGCCGCGAACGATTCGGCGTCCGGCTGCGCCCGCGGAGCCTCTTCGACAACCCGACCCTGCGCGACTTCGCGAATGACGTCCGCCGCACGATCGGGCCGGGCTGAGTGTCGCGGGCCCGCCCGCACTCCGCCCCGGCCTCCCCTCCCATCTGCCCTGTCCCGCCCGAAGGAGAGCCCTGTGAGTGAGCAGCGCGGTAACCACTCCAGCCCTGCCCCCGTCGAACGTGACGGTCCGACGCCCGCCTCCTTCTCCCAGGCACGCCTGTGGTTCGCGGACCAGATGGGGCGCAGGGGGCTGGAGTTCGTCTACCCCTACGCGATGCGGCTCTCCGGCCCGCTGGACGTGACGGCGCTCGGCGCGGCCCTGGACACGGTGGTCGCCCGCCACGAGACGCTTCGTACCACCTTCACCGCCACCGATGGGGAGCCCCTCCAGGTCGTGGGTGACCCGTTCTCCCTCGGTCTGACCGTCACCCCGCTCACGGGAGGCGAGGAGGCCCTGCTCCGCGTGCTGAAGGAGGCCGTGGAGCTCCCCTTCGACCTCGTACGCGGTCCCGTGCTGCGGGCCCGCCTCTGGCGCATGGGCCCCGACGAGCATGTCTTCCTGCTGGTCATCCACCACATCGCCACCGACGGCTGGTCCATGGAGATCGTGTTCCGGGAGATCGGCGTGGCCTACGCCGCACACACCGCCGGAACCGTCCCCGACCTGCCCGCTCTGCCCGTGCAGTTCGCGGACATCGCGGCCTGGGAACGGGAGCGCGCCGCGGCGGGCGCCTTCGCCGAGGAGCTGAAGTTCTGGCGCGAGGCGCTGAACGGCTGCCCGCACGTCGTCGGCCTGCCCCTGGACCGGCCGCGCCCCGCCGCCCAGACCTTCGAGGGAGGTCTGCTCTCCTTCGACCTTCCGGCCGGCACCGCGACCGCCGTCGAGAAGCTGGCCAAGTCCTGTGCCGCGTCGACGTACATGGTGCTCCTCGCCGCCTTCGACCTGCTGCTCGCCCGCTGGTCCGGGCAGCACGACTTCGTCGTCGGCATGCCGGTCGCCAACCGTGACGCCACGGCGACGGAGGACCTGGTCGGCTTCTTCACGAACCTGCTGCCCGTACGCGCCCGTGTCGACCTGCGCCGCACCTTCCGCGAACTGATCGCGGCCACCCGCGAGGCGACTCTCGACGCATACGACCACCAGGCGCTCTCCTTCGACCGGCTCGTCGAGGAGATCGCGCCGGAGCGCACCCTGGCCCACAACCCGCTGGTCCAGGTGGCGTTCAACATGGAGAAGGAACCGGCCCTCGCCATCGACGGGGTCACGGCCGAGCCCCTGGACGCCCAACCCGACATCACCCGCTACGACATCGCCGTCGACTACTTCGTGAAGTCCGGGGGCGGGCTGCGTTTCGACGTCTACTACGCGAGTGACCTCTTCGAGCGCCGCACGGTGGAAGCGCTCGCCGCACGCTTCGCGTTCCTCGTCCAGACCGTGGTCGCGAACCCCGATACGGTGCTGGCGAGCCTGCCCGGCCAGAGCACCGCACACGACGCGGTCGTCCTGGAGCTGGGGCAGGGGGCCTCTCCCCGCGAGGCCGACGTGCCGAGCCTCCCCGACCGTTTCCGGAGCGTGGCGGCCGAGCGGCCCGGCGCCACCGCGGTGGTCGACGGCGAGCTGTCCCTCACCTTCGCCGAACTCGACCGGCGCGTCGAGGACATCGCCCGCTCCGTCGCCGGGGCCGGGGCGGCGGCGGAGTCCGTCGTCGGTCTCCTCCTGCCACGGTCGGCGGGGCTGCTGGCCGCGATCCTCGGTGTGCAGCGGGCGGGGGCCGCGTATCTGCCGCTCGATCCGCGGTACCCGGCGGAGCGCCTGCTGCACCTCGTACAGGACAGCGGGGTATCGCTCGTCCTGGCGGCGGAAGGCGCCGATGTCCCGGAGCGGATACGGGAGGCGGCGGCCGTCCGGGCCGTCGCCGAATCCCGGGACGGGGACAGCGCACCCCCGGTGGTCTTCGCGTCGCCCCACCCCGACCAGACCGCGTATGTCATCCATACCTCCGGCTCCACCGGCCGGTCCAAGGGAGTCCAGGTCACCCACGGTTCCCTGGCCCGATTCCTGACGGGCCTGGAGGAAGCGGGCGCCATCCGCCCCGGCGCCGGCCGGGTCGGCTGGAACGCCAGCCCGTCCTTCGACGCCTCCGTCCAGCAGTGGGCCCGGATCTGCCGGGGCGACACCGTCGTCATCCTGCCCGAGGACGTCCGCAGGGCGCCCGAGGAGCTCGCGCGGGTCGTCTCCGGGCAGCGGCTCACGGACCTCGACATGACGCCCTCGCACGCCGAGCACCTGCTCGACCACCTCGCCGCCGCCCTGCCCGCCGGGACGCGCCTGCGCATATGGACCGGCGGCGAACAGATCCCGGCGCCCCTGTGGCACCGCCTCGCCGCCCACCCCGTGATCGACGCCGTCAACGTCTACGGCACCACCGAGACGACGGTCGACACCACCTGGACACCGGTCGGCCCCACCGACGCTCCGTTCCTCGGCACCACGCTGCCCGGCCAGTCCGTGCGCATCCTCGACGCCGCCCTGCACCCCGTTCCGCGGGGCACGCCCGGCGAGCTCTGCATCGGCGG
>NZ_VCLA01000013.1 GCF_009600885.1 Streptomyces jumonjinensis | reverse complement strand
GGACGAGCGCGGTCTCGATGCCGGCCGGGATCTTGATCCTGGCCTGCTGGAGCCAGCTCGCGACCGGGTCGCTCCATGCCTCGACGGCGTAGCTCCAGCGGCCCTCGGCGTCGGGGGTGATCTCGGCTCCCCAGCGGTCGGAGCCGGGGGCGAGCTCCCGCATGGGGGTGAAGGGGCCGGGCCGGCCGCTGGGGTCGCGGGTGACGACATTGGCGGCCACCGCGTCATGCCCTTCACGGAAGACGGTTGCGCCGACCTGGAAGGTCTCGCCGACGACGGCTTTCGCGGGCCTCCTCCCGCTGTCGACTTGGGGGCTGATGTCCAGGACGGGAATGCGACCGATCATGGGCTCACCTGAGGGCTGTGCGGGCGGGACAGGCTGAGGAAAATGTCGCGGTTTGGATGATTTAGATGGTTTGCCTGATATTTGTAGCTGCTGGGTCGACGGCTGACGGGCCGGGGGCATGGCCGCCCCTGTACGCGTTCACCCGGGTGGGCTGAAACGACGGGGCGGAAGGACGGTCCGGGCCGCCGGCGACCGTGCCGGGAAGGCGCCCGCGCGTCCGTACACGCGTACCGGTGAGCCTTCCCCCGCCCTCCGGGCGGGCAATCCGGTGCATTCCTGGCTATGAGGGCGCGGCGGGCGCGCTCCGCACGGGGAGCGGACCCAAAGGCGCGGGCCCCGGCGCGTCGTGCGCCGGGGCCCGCTCCCTCGGTGATTCCGCTGCCCCCGCCCGCTGTTGTCCGCGCCCCGGCGACAGGGCTCAGGCGGCAGGGCTCAGGCGCCCCAGCTGGGCTCGTCCTCGTACCGCCTCACGGCCGCTCACCCGCCCACAGCTGCCACGGCTGCCGCATCACCCACTCCTCCACCGGGGCCGGCTTCAGGGAGAGCAGCGCCGCCGACGCGCCGTCGTCCCCCGCCAGCAGCTCCGGCTCCACGCCGTGCGCCATGCAGTGGTAGACCCCGGCCACCCCGGCCGCCGGCTCCGGGCCCTGGAACCGGGCGAGCCCGCGCTCGAACACCCCCGGCTCCAGCGGCGCGTAGCGCACCGAGCGGCCCAGCCCCCGGCCGAACGCCTCGGCCAGCTCAGGGCCGGTCAGCGTGCGCGCGCCGCCGATGTCGAAGCTCTGCCCGGCGATCCCGTCCACCGTGAGCGCCGCGTACACCGCCTCCGCGAGATCCCGGTGCGAGATCCACGCGACGGGCGTCCGGGCGGGCAGCGGACAGGCCAGCACCCCCTCGTGCACCAGGGCCGGGCCGTTCCATGGGCTGAATAAGTCGTCGAGATAGACAGGGGGCCGGACGACGACCAGTTCCACCCCGCTGTGGGCGAGGCCCTCCCGGAAGACCGTCTCGGTCAGCCGCCGGGTCTCGAAGGCCGCGATGTCCGTCGTCCGCTCCGGAATCCGGGTGTTGGTGTTGTACACCAGCCGCCGCACCCCCGCCGCACGGGCCGCCTTCGCCAGATGCTGGGCGTACCGCAGGACCTTCTCCGCCTGGTACACCAGCGGCATCGTGACCGCCGCGTGCGTCGCCCCCTCGAACAGCTGTCGGACATCGTCGTACCGCCCCAGATCGCCGCCGCCGAAGGAGACCCCGGGCAGCTCCGGCCGGTCCGCCTCGGGCCTGCGGCTCAGGGTCTGCACCGGGTGGCCGCGCTCGGCCAGCAGCCTGGCGGTGGCGCCGCCCTGGTAACCGGTCGCCCCCACGACCGCGACACGCATCGGCATGTGATCGGACATCAGTGTGAAGAGCCCTTCGATAGGGTGTGGTGGCTGCCGTATTCAGCTCCTCAAGGCTCCCGTCGGCGGCTTCGGCCGATCAATTAACAAACCGGGTCGGAGGTTGAAGGATCGTCCAATGGACCCCGTGGAGACCACCCCCGCTGACACCGCTGAGACTTGTGTGAACACTGATGCCACCGCGACCGCCGATGCCGCTGTGTCCACTGCCGCGGATGTCGCCGTGCCCACGGCCGCCGACGTGGACGATCTCGTCAGCGAACTGCTGAAGCCGCTCCGGCTCACCGGCGTGTTCGACAGCCGCTGGCATGTCCGGGCCCCCTGGGCCATCGAGGGCGACGCCGGGGTGCGCTGCGCCGTGCTCCACTACGTCACCGGGGGCGGCTGCTGGCTCACCGGCGAGGGCCGCACCCCGATCCGGCTGCGCGGCGGCGATCTCGCCGTCTTACCGACCGGCGCCAGACACCGGCTCTCCGACCACCCCGAGCGGCGCGGCGGCGCCTCGCTCTGCACCGCGCCCGGCACCTTCGGCCGGCTCACCTCCGGAGAGATCAGGATCGAGGGCAACGGCGGCCCGGAGAGCCGGCTGCTCTGCGCCGGACTCCACTACGACGAGTCCGCGGCCACCGGTGTCTACCAGGCCCTGCCCTGGGCACTGGTGCTCGACCGCGCCCAGGTCGACAACGAACCCCTGCTGCGGGACACCCTGCGGCTGCTCGCCGCCACCGACCGGCCGGTGGGGCCGGGGGACCGGCTGGTCACCCTGCGCGCCTTCGAGATGGCGCTCGTCCTCGCGATGCGGCATCTGCTGCGCGAGGCCGCCGACAACCCCGCATCGCTGCCGGTGCTGCGCCACCCCGGCGTCGGCAGGGCGATGACCCTCATCGCGGCCCGGTTCGCCGAGCCCTGGACCGTCGAGTCGCTCGCCCGCGAGGTCGGCATGTCGCGCTCCGCCTTCACCGCCGCCTTCCGCGAACTGGTCGGCGCATCGCCCGCCCGCCATCTGACCGGACGGCGGATGCAGGAGGCGGCCCGGCTGCTGACGGAGACCTCGCTGCCCCAGTCGGCGGTACCGCAGCGCGTCGGTTACCAGAGCGCGGTCGGGTTCCATCTCGCCTTCCGCAAGTGGTACGGGATGACTCCGGGGGAGTACCGCACGGGGAGCCCTTCGGCAGCCTGATCCGCGGGGTTGCGGGCCGGCCGGGGGTCTCCGGGGTCTCCGGGGGCCCCGGGTCTCAGGGTCCTGGGTCTCCGGCGTCCCCCGGATGCCGCTCCTCCAGCCCGCCCGCGCCCGCTCCCGTACGCCCGGCTTCGACGGTGCCGCCCCCCGGCTCCCGTCCCCGGCGCCCCGCCCCTGTGGCGACCCGCCCCGCACCCATACGGCCCGCTCCCGGCCCCCGACACGCCGTCCGCGCGTGGTCGGGCGCCGACCCGGTGCGCCGGTCCTGGCTCGCCCCGAACGCGCAGGTGAGCGGCGCGGCCCCGGCGTCATTCCCCCGTACGGGAGCATCCGCCGGGCCCTCGCGCGCCGTGGCCGGTGCGCGGACACGCCACTACCGTCGTCGGGTGACGGAGGGACGCACCGCCGTGCGTCCCCTCGGATGCGTACCTCCCCTGCGAAGGTGGGACCCGTGAAGGCCATTCGTCGATTCACCGTCCGCCCCGTCCTCCCCGGACCACTCCGCCCGCTCACCGACCTCGCCCGCAATCTGCGCTGGTCCTGGCATACCGAGACCCGTGACCTCTTCCAGACCGTCGACCCGGAGGGATGGCGGGCGGCCGGCGGCGACCCCGTACGGCTGCTCGGCTCCGTACCGGCCGCGCGCCTGGCCGAACTGGCCGGGGACCGGCGCTTTCTCCGCCGGCTCGCCACCGCCGCCGACGACCTTGACGACTATCTCAACAACCCCCGGTGGTACCAGACCCGCGACCCGCAGGGGCCCGACCAGAGCCCCTTCCCCCGTGCCATCGCCTACTTCTCGCCCGAGTTCGGCGTCACCGCCGCCCTCCCCCAGTACTCCGGCGGCCTCGGCATCCTCGCCGGGGACCATCTCAAGGCCGCCAGCGACCTCGGCGTACCCCTGATCGGCGTAGGGCTCCTCTACCGCCACGGCTACTTCCGCCAGTCGCTCTCCCCCGAGGGATGGCAGCTGGAGCACTATCCGCTGCTGGACCCCGACGAACTGCCGGTCACCCTGATGCGGGAACCCGACGGCAGCCCCACCCGGATCACCCTCACCCTCCCGGCGGGCCGCTCGCTGCACGCCCATATCCGCATCGCCCGGGTCGGCCGCGTCCCCCTGCTGATGCTCGACTCCGACGTGGAGGAGAACGAACCGGGCGAACGCGAGGTCACCGACCGGCTGTACGGGGGCGGCAGCGAACACCGGCTGCTCCAGGAGATGCTGCTGGGCATCGGCGGCGTCCGGGCGGTACGGGCGTACTGCGCGCTCACCGGCCACCCCGAGCCCGAGGTGTTCCACACCAACGAGGGCCACGCCGGCTTCCTCGGCCTGGAACGCATCCGGGAGCTCGGCGAGAGCGAGGCCGCGCTGGACTTCGACGCCGCCCTCGAAGCCGTCCGGGCCGGGACCGTCTTCACCACCCACACCCCCGTCCCCGCCGGGATCGACCGCTTCGACCACCAGCTGATCGCCCGGCACTTCGGCGAGCGCGGCGAACTCCCCTCGCTCCCCGTCGAACGGATTCTGCGCCTCGGCAGGGAGACCTACCCCGGCGGCGACCCGGGCCTGTTCAACATGGCCGTGATGGGCCTGCGGCTCGCCCAGCGCGCCAACGGGGTCTCCACCCTCCACGGCGCGGTCAGCCGGGGCATGTTCGCCGGGCTCTGGCCGGGCTTCGACGCCGAAGAGGTCCCGATCACCGCCGTCACCAACGGGGTGCACGCCCCCACCTGGATCGCCCCCGAGGTCCAGCGGCTCGGCGCCCGGCGGATCGGCGCGAGCCGCGCCGAGGACGCGCTCACCGTCGGCGGCTCCGAACTGTGGAACGCGGTCGTGGACATCCCCGACGCCGAGATCTGGGAACTCCGCAGGGAGCTGCGCGAACAGCTGGTGACGGAGGTGCGCCGACGGCTGCGCGCCTCCTGGCGGCAGCGCGGCGCGGGCGCCGCCGAGCTCGGCTGGGTGGACTCGGTCCTCGACCCCGGCGTACTGACCATCGGCTTCGCCCGCCGGGTCCCCTCCTATAAACGGCTCACCCTGATGCTGCGCGACCGCGAGCGGCTGACGGAGCTGCTGCTGCACCCCGCCCGCCCGGTGCAGATCGTCGTCGCGGGCAAGGCGCACCCCGCCGACGACGGCGGCAAACGCCTGGTGCAGGAGCTGGTGCGGTTCGCGGACGACCCCCGGGTACGGCACCGGATCGTCTTCCTCCCCGACTACGGCATGCGCATGGCGCAGAAGCTCTACCCCGGCTGCGACGTCTGGCTGAACAATCCGCTCCGCCCGCTGGAGGCGTGCGGCACCAGCGGAATGAAGGCCGCGCTCAACGGGGGGCTCAATCTCTCCGTGCTCGACGGCTGGTGGGACGAGTGGTACGAGCCGGACTTCGGCTGGGCCATCCCCACCGCGGACGGCTCGGCCGGCGCCGAGGAGCGCCGCGACGATCTGGAGGCGGCGGCGCTCTACGAGCTGATCGAGAACCGGGTCGCCCCCCGCTTCTACGAACGGGGCCCGGACGGGGTGCCGCGCCGCTGGGTCGAGATGGTCCGCCGCACGCTGTCGTCGCTGGGGCCCAAGGTGCTCGCGGGCCGGATGGTCCGCGAATACGTGGAGCGGCTGTACGCCCCCGCCGCCCAGGCGCACCGCGCGCTCGACGCGGAGACCGCCCGTGCGCTCGCGGCCTGGAAGGACCGGGTGCGCACGGCCTGGCGCGAGGTGACGGTGGACCATGTGGAGACCCTGGAGAACACCCCGGCGGACGGCGCCGCCGAACTGGGCGGAACGCTCGCGCTGCGGGCGCGGGTGACCCTCGGCGAACTCCAGCCGGAGGATGTGGAGGTCCAGGCGGTCGCGGGCCGCGTCGACGCGGACGACGCCATCGCGGACGCCCGCACCTGGCCGCTGAAGCCGTCGGGCGGCCCGGATCTGGAGGGCCGCCGGATCTATGAGGGCGCCGTCTCCCTGGACCGTACCGGCCCCTTCGGCTACACCGTCAGGGTGCTGCCCGCTCATCCGCTGCTGGCGGCGAGCGCCGAGCCGGGGCTGGTGGCGATGCCCGCCGAGACCGCCGCCGACGCACCGGGGCCGCCGGTGCGCTGAGCGGACCGGTCCCGGGCCTCCAGGCGCTCCCTCCGGGCGGACGGCGTTACGGCGACGACACTCCCTGGCGGTCCTCCTCGTTCGCCACATCGACGACGACCGTCTTCGAGGCCAGCCGCCCGTCCCGGAAGCAGAGCCGGTACACCTGGGACCAGTCGTATGTCCGCATGGCGTAGTAGACGCAGTCGCCCGCGCCGGCCGGTTCGGGGTCGACGCCGGGGGGACGCCGCTCCAGCGAGTACTCCGGCAGCAGGGGCGCGACCTCGGAGCGGGCGTCGCCGATCCGTATCCGCTCATAGCTCTCCCGGTCCAGCACGCTCTGGGAGCGGATGTACTGGTCGACGAAGAACAGCACCACGCCCAGGACGGCGACGGCCACGGCCGGGACCACGATCACCTGCCGCAGACCGCGCCGTACCCGCATCCTGGCCCGGCGCAGTTCACGGGCCGAGGCGGTCGCGGGGGCGCCGGGGCCGGGGAGCGGCGGCTCCCCGGCGGCCGTCGTCCCGGC
>NZ_VCLA01000182.1 GCF_009600885.1 Streptomyces jumonjinensis | reverse complement strand
GCCAGACTGTCACATCATGGACTTACACGATCTTTCAGACACACCCAGTGCGTCCGGCCCCTCCTGGAACGAGAGGAGGGGCCGGGCGGGTACGGGAGGCGTACGGTCTCGCCGGGGTTCCGGTGAGGGCTGGGGTGGGCCGTAGCCGGGCACGGGGAAGCGAGCGGATACGACGATGAGGCCGCCCGGAGATTCCGGGCGGCCTCATCGTGGCAATGGGGTCAGACGGTGGCGAGGGTCTTGCGGGCGACGCGGAGTGCCGAGTGCAGGGCGAGGACCTCGTAGACGGTGGGGTGGACGGTGGCGCTCCACTCGCCCCGGAGGCCGGGCCAGGTGGCGAGGGTGACGTCCATGGTGTTCAGGCCGAGGTGGGCGGTGACGTCCATGCCGCCGGAGGAACTCGGGGTCCAGATGAGGAGGAGGGCGCCGGGGCCGAGCCGGTGGCGGCGACCGGTGGGGGTGGGGTGCCAGGTAGCGCGGAGGACGTCGCCGGGATGTGGGGAGACCTCGCGGACGAGGGCTCCCCGGTAGCCGTCCGGGACGGGGCGGCGGGTGGCTTTCCGCAGGGGGAAGAGGTTGGTGGCGGGCTGGTTCACGCGGAGGTCCAGTCCAGTTCGGCGGCGACGGCGGGCGGGAGGTAGTGGTCCTGGCCGTTCTCTGCGATGTAGACGGCCGGGCCGTCCATGCCGGTGCCCTCAATGACCTTGCCGATGGTGTGGGCGAAGGGCCAGTCCGGATTGACGGCGAGGAAGACGGGGAGAGCGGGGTCGAGGGTCTGGAGCTGGTGGACGAGCTGGGCGACGGTCAGCGGCTTCGACAGGACAGGTACCTCCGGTACGTGGCGTGGGCGGGGTTCAGTGGGTGGCGGTGCGGTGGCGGCGGCCCATCTCGGCGGCGTAGCCCTTGGTCGCCGAGCGGGTGCTGCTCCAGGCGCAGTCGCAGGAGGCGACGAAGCCGGTGCGGCCGGGACAGCCTTCGGCGAGCGCTCTGTTGCCGGTCGTGTACTTGTGGTCGGGCGGGCAGACGGTCTTGTCCGGGTGATAGGCGGTCACGGTGACCTTGTGGGGCACGGGCAGTCCTCCGGGGACGGGGGCGGGCGTTCAGGAGCAGTGGGCGCACAGGGCCGTGGGAGTGGCGATGAGCCCGGCGAGAAACCCGGCGACGGCCTGCGGGGGTATCCCGGCGGGGAAGGTCTGCTGCCAGACCGGGTTGCCGTCCACGTCCAGGGTGCGGATGTGCCAGAGGTCGCCGTGGCGGGCGGCGGGGGCTTCGGGGAGGAACCCGACGTACAGGCCGCCGTCCGGGCTGGTGGCGTGGACGTTGGCGTCCGGGTCGGTGATCAGGGTCCAGCCCTGGGCCTGGAGGAAGGCGAGGACGGGTCCCGCGCAGTCGCATCCACGCGGCCATTCCCGGGCGTCCGGGGTAACGAGGGGGCTGAGCTTGGCGGGGCGGGGAAGAGCGAGGACGGAGTGCGTCACGGGTACGGGTATCCCTTCGTTGACCTGCGGTTTTT
>NZ_VCLA01000181.1:69769-123234 GCF_009600885.1 Streptomyces jumonjinensis | reverse complement strand
GCCCCGGCGTCCGCCCCGGACGGGAAGCCGGCCGACAACCCCACCGAGACCCCCCGGCCCGAGCCCGAGTCCCCCCGTGGACCCGAGGACGGCGAGCCGGCCGACACCGCCGGAGGCGACCCCGCGTGAACGACGCTCTCGACGTCGCCGTCCGGCTTCTCATCGTCTTCGCCGTCTTCCTCGTCCTCCCGCTCGTCATCGGGCAGACCGAGCACAAGGTGATGGCCCATATGCAGGGCCGTCTCGGCCCCATGTACGCGGGCGGCTTCCACGGCTGGGCCCAGCTGGTCGCCGACGGTGTGAAGTTCGCGCAGAAGGAGGACGTGGTCCCGGCGGGCGCCGACCGCCGGATCTTCCAGCTCGCCCCCGCCGTCGCGCTGCTCCCCTATCTCCTGGTCCTGCTCGTCATCCCGATCGGCCCGAGCGAGGGCGCGGTCGGCCAGGTCATCGACGCGGGCATCTTCTTCGTGCTCGCCGTCATGGGCGTGGGCGTGCTCGGATCGCTGATGGCGGGCTGGGCATCGGCCAACAAGTTCTCCCTCCTCGGCGGTCTGCGCACCGCCGCCCAGCTGCTGGCGTACGAGCTGCCGATGCTGCTGGCCGCCGCCTCCGTCGCCATGGCGGCGGGCACGGTCTCGCTCCCCGGCATCCTGAACGCCTTCGAGTGGTGGTGGCTGCCCTGGCAGATCGTGGGCGCGCTCGTCTTCTTCACGGCGGGGCTCGCCGAGCTCCAGCGCCCTCCCTTCGATATGCCGGTCGCCGACTCCGAGATCATCTTCGGGGCGTACACCGAGTACACCGGTCTGCGGTTCGCCCTGTTCCTGCTCGCCGAGTACGCGGGCATCGTCGTGATCTGCGGTCTGACCACCGTCCTCTTCCTCGGCGGCTGGCACGGTCCGATGGGAGCGGACGGCCTCGGCTGGTTCTGGACCCTGCTCAAGACGGCTGTGCTCGCCTTTGTCGTGATCTGGCTGCGGGTGAGCTATCCGCGGATGCGCGAGGACCAGCTCCAGCGGCTCGCCTGGACCACGCTCATCCCTCTCGCCCTCGCCCAGATCGCCCTCACCGGCGTCGTGAAGGTGGTGATCTGACCATGTCCCCCATCCCCGGATCCGGGCTGGCCAAGGGCCTTGCCGTCACCCTGCGCACGATGACGAAGAAGACCGTCACCGCGCAGTACCCGGACGCGCAGCCCGAACTGCCGCCCCGCACCCGCGGTGTCATCGGGCTGTTCGAGGAGAACTGCACGGTCTGCATGCTCTGCGCCCGTGAATGCCCCGACTGGTGCATCTACATCGACTCCCACAAGGAGACGACCCCGCCGGCCGCGCCGGGCGGCCGTGAGCGCAGCCGCAATGTCCTGGACCGGTTCGCCATCGACTTCTCGCTCTGCATGTACTGCGGTATCTGCATCGAGGTCTGTCCTTTCGACGCGCTGTTCTGGTCCCCCGAGTTCGAGTACGCGGAGACGGACATCCGCGAGCTCACCCATGAGCGCGACAAGCTCCGCGAATGGATGTGGACGGTGCCCGCGCCCCCCGCGCTCGACCCGGCCGCCGAGGAGCCCAAGGAGATCGCCGCCGCCCGCAAGTCCGCCGAGAAGCTCGCCGCGGCCCGGGCCGCGTCCGCCGCCCCGGCGGAACCCGCCCCGGGAGGGACCGCCCCGGCGGAACCCGCTCCGGGAAAGGCCACTCCGGGAGAAGCCGCCCCGCCCGCGGGCGAAGGAGGCCAGGCATGATCCTCGCCGCCCAGACCCAGGGCTTCCTCTCGCCGACCGGCGTCGAGATCGCCTTCCTTCTCGTCGGCCTCGCCACCCTCGGCGCGGCCGTCATGACCGTCACCACCAAGCAGCTGGTGCACGCGGCCCTGTGGCTGGTGGTGGCGCTCGGCGGACTCGCCGTCGAGTATCTGCTGCTGACCGCCGAATTCATCGCCTGGGTACAGGTCCTCATCTACGTCGGCTCCGTGGTCGTCCTCCTGCTCTTCGGGCTGATGCTCACCAGGGCCCCCATCGGCCGCTCCCCGGACGCCGACTCCGGCAACCGGCCGGTCGCCCTCGCCGTGGCCGGAACCGCGGCCGCCGCGCTGGTCTGGGTGGTCGTCGACGCCTTCCGCACCCAGTGGATCGATCTGGACGGGCCCGCCCAGGGCTCCACCGAGGTGACCGGCTCGATCCTCTTCCGGCACTGGGTGCTGCCCTTCGAGGCCCTCTCCGTACTGCTGCTCGCCGCCCTCGTGGGCGCCATCGTCCTGTCCCGCAAACGCGCGGGGAACTCCGAGACGGACCCCGAGGGGGAGAGCTGATGCACCTCGCCTATCCCGCCGTGCTCAGCGTCCTCCTGTTCTGCACCGGCCTGTACGGCGTGCTCGCCCGGCGCAACGCGATCCTGGTCCTGATGTCCGTCGAGCTGATGCTCAACTCCGTCAACCTCAATCTGGTCGCCTTCGACGTCTGGCTGCGCGACGCCCTCCACTCCGGCCAGGCGCTCACTCTCTTCACCATCGCCATCGCCGCCGCCGAGATCGGCATCGGGCTGTCGATCGTCCTGATGGTCTACCGCAACCGCGGCACCTCGGACGTCGACCGCCTCCGAGACACCGCCGAGGGCCCCGACGGCACCCCCGACGACCCTGAAGCAGCCGCACCGGCGCAGCGGACGCAGAAGGCTGAGGCCACCGCGTGACCACGACCACCCTCGCCGCCCTCGTCCCCCTCCTTCCCTTCCTGGGCGCGGCGGCCGGACTGCTCCTCGGCAGAACCGCACCCGGGTTCGTCCGGCCGCTGGCCATCCTGCCGACCCTGACCGCGGCCGTTCTCGCGGTCGTGGTCGCCGTCCGGCAGGGCGGCGGCGCACCGATCGACGCGGCCACCCAGCTCACCCCGACCGGATCCGTCCCCATCGATCTGGCCCTCCACCTCGACGGCTTCGCGGTCCTCGTCGCCGCCCTGGTCGGACTCGTCGCCACCTGTGTGCAGCTCTATTCGACCGCCTATCTGCGCGACGACCCCCGCTACCCCTCCTACGCCGCCCTGGTCTCCCTCTTCACCGCCGCGATGCTGCTCGTCGTCTACTCCGGCGATCTGATGGTGCTGCTGGTCGGCTGGGAGATCATGGGCATCTGCTCGTACTTCCTCGTGGGCCACTACTGGGAGACGCCCGAAGCGCGCGCCGCCTCCCTCAAGGCCTTCCTGGTCACCAAGCTCGGCGACGTCCCCTTCCTCATCGGTCTGTTCGCGCTCGCCACCGACGCCGGGACCTTCCGGATCACCGGAGTCCTCGACGCCGTCGCGGCGGGCCGCCTCGATCACCCCACCCTGGTGGCGCTGCTGCTCCTCGCGGGCGTGGCGGGCAAGTCGGCGCAGTTCCCGCTGCACACCTGGCTGCCCGACGCGATGGCGGGCCCCACGCCCGTCTCCGCGCTGATCCACGCCGCCACGATGGTCGCGGCGGGCATCTACTTCATCGCCCGGCTCCTCCCCGTCTTCACCGCCTCGGCGGCGGCGCTGACCGTCCTCGCCGTGATGGCCGCGATCACCATGGTCGGCTCGGGCCTCGCCGCCCTCGCCCAGGACGACATCAAACGGGTCCTCGCCTACTCGACCATCGGCCAGCTCGGCTATATGGCGGGCGCGCTCGCGGTCGCCGACCGCGGAGCCGCCGTCTTCCACCTCCTGTCCCACGGCGCCTTCAAGGCGCTGCTCTTCCTCGCCGCGGGCGTGGTCATCCACGCCGCGGGCACCAACTCGCTGGCCGCGATGTCCCGGATGAGCGGCCTGGCCAAGCGCGTCCCCGATGCCTACTGGACGATGACCGTCGCCCTGCTGGCGCTCGCCGCCATCCCTCCCTTCGCCGGCTTCTTCTCCAAGGAAGCCGTGCTCGTCGCCGCCGAGCACACCGCGCTCGGCGAGTCCGCCGCCCCCGGCGCCGCGGGCTGGACCGTGCTGATCGCCGGTCTGCTGGCGGCCCTGCTCACCGCCGCCTACGCGGCCCGGCTCTGGCTGCTCGCCTTCCACGGCCGGGGCGAACCCGCCCCCGACCACGGCCGCGAGCCCCTGGCCATGACCTCCGTCCTCTGGCTCCTCGCCGTGCCCTCCTTCGCCTTCGGGCTGGCCTACGCCGTCATCGACGACTGGTTCGACGGCCACAGCCTCGCCCCCACCGTCATCACCGCCGTACTCGGCAGCGCCGCCGCCCTCATCGGCGGGCTGACCACCTATGGCGCCTGGCGGACCCTCCGCCCCCGCGCCGCGCTCCCGGCCATCGCCACGCCCGGCGACGCGCTCGTCGCCCACCCCGACGCCGCGCCGTCGGTCGTCGAGTCCGAGGCGGTGGCGGCCCACACGCCCGCCTACGGCTCCATCGCGTACGCCTCCGATCTCGCGGACCCCGGCCGGATGCTGCTCGGACCGCTGCACCGCCACGCCGCGGCCGGATTCCATCTCGACGCCGTCTACCACCGGCTGTTCGTCCGCCCCGTCCTGGCCGGGGCCGAGCTGGTCCGCTTCCTCGACCGCGAGGTCGTCGACGCCTATGTACGCGGTGCGGGCACCGGCGCCAACGGGCTGGGGTGGCTGGTGCGGCGGGCCCAGACCGGCAATGTGCAGACCTACCTCGGCGCGCTGCTCGCGGGCTCCGTCGTCCTGGCGGTCGCCGCCGTCGTCCTCTCCAACGTCAACGCGGGATCGTGAGCCGTGATCGATATCAGCGAGTCCGTGATGCAGTTCCTTCTCGCGTTCATCGTCGTCGGCCCGCTCATCGGGGCCGTGGCCGCGCTGCTGCCCGCCCCTCCCGGACTGCGCGGCACCGGCCCGGACCAGGCGGTCCTGCGCCACGGCGTCACCGTCACCGGGGCGATCCTGGCCGCCGCCATCGCGCTCGTCATCGGCTTCGACCATGACCAGCCGTCGAAGATGCAGGCCACGACGGACATCAGCTGGATCCCCGCACTCGATGTGCGCATCCATCTCGGTGTCGACGGCATTTCCCTCCCCCTTCTGGTCCTGACGGCGCTGCTGAGCTTCCTCTGCGCGCTCTACAGCTACTTCAAGCCGCCCACGGGCCCCTCCCCGAAGGCTTTCGTCGCCCTGCTGCTCGTCCTCGAATCGGGGATGCTCGCGACCTTCGCCGTCCTCGATCTGGTGCTGTTCTTCCTGGCGTTCGAGATGGTGCTCATCCCGATGTACTTCCTCATCGCCCGCTGGGGCGGCGAGGCCAGGCAGCCCGCCGCCTGGAAGTTCATCCTCTACACCCTCCTCGGCTCCGTGGTCATGCTGCTCGGGCTGCTGCTCATCGGGCTGCAGAGCGGCACTTTCGACATGGTGGCACTCGCCACTGACAACGGCCGGGGACTGACCGCGTCCACGCAGGTCATCGCCGTTCTGGCGATCGGGATCGGCCTCGCGGTGAAGACCCCGATGTGGCCGCTGCACAGCTGGCTCCCCGACGCCCACACGGCGGCCCCGACCGTGGGCTCCGTACTGCTGGCCGGTGTCCTGCTGAAGATGGGAACGTACGGGTTCGTCCGTATCGTCCTGCCGATCGCGCCCGAGGGCATGCAGACCTTCGCGCCCTATCTGGCCGCCTTCGCCGTGGCCGGCATCGTCTACGGCTCCCTCGCCTGTCTCGCCCTCGCCAAGCAGGGCGCGGCCGGCGACCTCAAGCGGCTGATCGCGTACTCATCGGTCGGCCACATGGGCTTCGTCCTCCTCGGCATCGCCACCATGACGCCCACCGGGGTGAACGGTGCGCTCTTCGCCAACGTCGCCCACGGCCTCATCACCGGCCTGCTCTTCTTCCTGGTCGGAGCGCTCAAGGACCGCTACGGCACCGCCGATCTCGACACCCTCGCCGGAGCCGCCGGCGCGGCCCTCTACGGCCGCGCCCCCCGCCTCGGCGGACTGCTCGCCTTCGCCGCCGTCGCCTCCCTCGGGCTGCCCGGCCTCGCCGGGTTCTGGGGCGAGATGCTCGCGCTGTTCGGAGCGTTCGACCCGGCGCCCGGCCTCAACCGCCCCGCCTTCCTCGTCTTCATGGTGATCGGCGGCTTCGGCACCCTGCTCACCGCCGCGTATCTGCTGATCGTCGTGCGCCGCGTCTGCATGGGCACACCACCCCCCGAGGACCGGCGCTCCGGTGCGCCCGCCGCGATCCCGGACGTCCGGACCTACGAACTCGTCACCTGGTCCCCGCTCGTCGCCCTCACCGTCCTCGCCGGACTGTGGCCCGCGGTCCTCCTCGGCCTCACCGACCCGGCCGTACAGAAGCTGCTCGCAGGAGGCAAGTCGTGATCACGGCCATCCGCAGCGCCGCCGAGACCATGAACGGCGCCGCCGCTCAGGAAGCCGCGACCGACGGCGCCCTGAGCCCCGCCGTCGCCCCCGGCGCCGTGAGCCTCGCGGACGCCTCCGGCGGCGCCGGCCTGGTCCAGTCCGTGGACTGGCTCGCGATCGCGCCGCCCACCATCACGGCGGTGGTCGGTCTGATCCTCCTGGTCGCCGATCTGTTCGTCCCCGAGAAGCGGAAGGGGCTGCTCGGCTACGGCGCGGTCGCCGGCCTCACCGTGGCGATCATCAGCCTCGTACCGCTGCTCGGCGAGGACCGCACGACGTTCTGCCTCACCACCGACACCACCGCCTGCAGCTACACCGCGGACGCCTTCGCGCTCTCCATCCAGCTCCTGGTGCTCGGCGGCGCACTGCTGACCGCGCTGCTCTCGCTCCACCGCACCCGCGATGAGCTGCCCGCCGGGGAGTACTGGTTTCTGCTGCTCTCGTCCACCGCGGGCGCGGCCCTGCTGCCCGCGTCCCGGGATCTCGCCACCCTGATCGTCGCCCTTGAGGTCGCCTCGCTGCCCGCCTTCGCGCTCGTCGGCATGAGGCGCGGCGACCGGCTCTCCAGCGAATCGGCGCTGAAGTTCTTCCTCTCCTCGGTCACCGCGACGGCCGTGACCCTGCTCGGCGTGAGTTTCGTCTACGCCACCACGGGCAGCCTTCATCTGACCCGCATCGCCGCGAATCTGGGCGATGTCTCCGGCCAGCTGGAGACCCTCGCCAGGACCGGTGTCGCCCTGACCCTCATCGGCTTCGCCTTCAAGACCGCCGCCGTCCCCTTCCACTTCTGGGTCCCCGACACCTATGTGGGGGCCCCGCTGCCCATCGCCGCCTTCCTCTCCGTCATCGGAAAGGCGGTCGGCTTCTCCGGTCTCGTCCTGGTGACCGTCATCGCCTTCCCGGGGTACGCCGACGTCTGGGGCCCGGCGATCGCCGTCCTGGCCGCGCTGACCATGACCGCGGGCAATGCGGCGGCCCTGCGCCAGTCGGCGTCCCGCGACTGGAGCGCGGTGCGGCTGCTGGCCTGGTCCTCCGTGGCCCAGGCCGGATACATCCTGGTCCCGATCGCCGCCGCCGCGTACGCCGGTGCGGACCAGATCGGATCCACCGTCGCCTACGCGCTGATGTACGCGGTGGTGAACCTCGGCGCGTTCGCCGTGGTCACCGTCGTCTCCCGGACGAGCCCGCGGAACCGGCTCTCCGATTACCGCGGCCTCTGGTACACCCGCCCGCTGACCGCCCTCACCCTGGGCTTCTTCCTGCTCTGCCTGGCGGGTCTGCCGCCGGGGATCATCGGGCTGTTCGCCAAGGTGACGGTCTTCTCCTCGGCGGTGGACGCGGGGCTGGGATGGCTCGCCGTGGTCATGGGCGTCAATGTCGTGATCGCGCTGTACTACTACCTGAAGTGGACGGCGATCCTCTTCCAGGCGCCCGGGACCGCGGACGCCGGGGCGGAGAGCGCCGGGGCGGAGAGCGGCGGGGTCGCCGTGAGCGGCGCGGGAACCCTGGTGCGCACCCCCGTGGCGGTCACCACGGCCATCGCGCTGACCGCCGCCGTCGGTGTCCTGCTGTCCGGGTATCCGCAGCTGGTCCTGCGCTTCGCGGCCACCAGCCTGTTCTGACCGTCACCCGAACGGACCGGCCCCCCACCCGGAGCATCAGGGAACTGGTGCCCTTCGCCTGGCGTTGACCAGTACAGAAGGGTCCACTGGAGAGTGGAGCACCACCAGCAAGGGTTCCCCTGCCGCACCACCTGGAGGGCGTACCGTGCACCGCCGGCACAATGGGCTGAAGACCGCCGTTCTCCTCGGGGGACTGTCCGCGCTGATCCTCGTCATCGGCAGTTTCTTCGGCCGTACGGGGCTGATCGTCGCGTTCGTCGTGGCGCTCGGAACCAACGCGTACGCCTATTGGAACAGCGACAAACTGGCGCTGCGGGCCATGCGCGCCCGCCCGGTGAGCGAATTCGAGGCGCCCGGCCTGTACCGGATCGTCCGTGAGCTCTCGACCGAGGCCCGTCAGCCGATGCCCCGGCTGTACATCTCGCCCACCCAGGCCCCCAATGCCTTCGCCACCGGCCGCAATCCCCGTAACTCCGCGGTCTGCTGCACCGAAGGCATCCTCCGGATCCTCGACGAGCGCGAGCTGCGCGGTGTCATCGGCCATGAGCTCAGCCATGTCTACAACCGCGACATCCTGATCTCCTCGGTCGCCGGAGCCCTCGCCTCGGTGGTGATGTTCCTGGTGAATTTCGCCTGGTTGATCCCCGTGGGCCGATCCGACGACGACGGCCCCGGCTTCGCCGGGATGCTGCTGATCGCGATCCTGGGCCCGGTGGCCGCCGGCATCATCCAGCTCGCCGTCAGCCGCTCGCGGGAGTACGAAGCGGACGCCTCGGGGGCCCAGCTCACCGGTGATCCGCTGGCCCTCGCGAGCGCTCTGCGCAAGCTGGACGCCGGTACGAAGCAGCTGCCGCTGCCACCCGAACCCCGGCTGGAGACCGCGAGCCACATGATGATCGCGAACCCCTTCAGCCAGGGCAAGGCCCTGTCCAGGATGTTCGCCACCCACCCACCCATGGCGGAGAGAATCGCCCGACTCGAACAGATGGCAGGTCGTCGCCCATGAAGACCATCCTGAACATCATTTGGCTCGTCCTGTGCGGCTTCTGGATGTTTCTCGGCTACATGCTGGCGGGCGTGCTGCTGCTCATCACGATCATCGGCATCCCGTTCGGCCTGGCGGCCTTCCGGATAGGCGTCTACGCGCTCTGGCCCTTCGGCTACACCGTGGTCGACCGGCGGGACGCGGGCACCCCCTCCTGCATAGGCAACGCGCTCTGGCTGATCCTTGCCGGATGGTGGCTGGCCCTCGGGCACATCCTCACCGGCATCGCCCTGTGCCTCACGATCATCGGCATCCCGCTGGGCATAGCCAACTTCAAGCTGATACCGGTCTCGCTGCTTCCGCTGGGCAAGGAGATCGTCCCCTCGGACCGCCCGTTCGCCGCCCGCTGAGCTCCCGCTAATGTCGCCGCTGAGCCCTGCCGGCCGGTCCGGCCGGCCGCTGACACGCCTTCACGCCTGCTGACACGCCTTCACGCTCGTTGGCACGGCCCCTCACGCTGGCTGACGCGGCCCCTCATGCCCGCTGACGTAGGCCCGGACGGCCCGGACGCCCCTCCCGGCGCTCGCTGATCGCCGGCCGCGCCCGTCCGCCGCCGTCAGCCCGGCAGTCCGGTCTCCCGCAGGGTGATGTTCAGCCGCCCGCCGCTCATACCCACCGCCGGATCGGCCGTACCCGGGTACACCTTCGGCACCCCGTGGTACGCGAAGCGCGACGGACCGCCGAAGACGAACAGATCACCCGATGCCAGCTCCACATCGGTGTAGGGACGCCCCCGCGTCCTGGTGCCGCCGAAGCGGAAGACACAGCTGTCGCCGATGCTCAGCGACACCACCGGAGCGCCCGAGCGCTCCTCCTTGTCCTGATGCATCCCCATCCGCGCCGCGCCGTCATAGAAGTTGATCAGCGCGGTGTCCGGGGTGTACTCGCGGCCCCCGGTGTACTCATGGAGCTGCCCGCCCGGCCCGTACGCCGCCTCCAGCGCCGTACGGCCCAGCTCCACCAGCCAGCCGGGGAAGGCGGCGACCCGGGCGCCGTTCACATCGTCCGCCGTGCGGCTGTAGCGGTACGGCAGCCAGTGCCAGCCCACGCACACCGTCGACACCGACATGACCCCGCCGCCCGGCAGCACGGTGTGCCGCAGCGGAACCGGACCGCGCGCCCAGGCACGGCACGCCGCCACCAGTTCCCGCTGCCGCCCGGCCGACAGCCAGCCCGGCAGATGCACCGCCCCCGGGGCGATCACGACCGGCCCGTCCGAGGCCCGATCCCCCGTCGCCTTCCCGGTGCCGGAAGCCTCCGCCCTCTCGCCCCCGGAAGCCTCCGCCGATCCACCGGACCGCCGGAGAAGGCTCTCCGGGAAGAGCGCCTCGCCGCTCATGACACCAGCGCGCCCTCAAGTCCCAGCAGACGCTCCTTGCGCTCCAGCCCGGCCGCATAGCCGCGGAGCGCGCCGTCCGCGCCGATCACCCGGTGGCAAGGCCGCACCACCAGCAGCGGATTACGGCCGATCGCGGTACCCACCGCCCGTACCCCGGCGCCGGAGACGCCGACCCGCTGGGCGATCTCCCCGTAGGTCACCGTGGACCCGTAGGGAATCTCCTCCAACGCCCGCCACACCCGCCGCTGGAACTCGGTGCCGCTGTCCGCGTACTCAAGGGTGAAACGGGTGAGCCCGCCCGCGAAGTACGCGGCCAGCTGCTCCTCGATCGCCCCGAACGCGCCGGGCTCGCGCCGCCAGCCGTCCTGGACCGCCGCCGCGCCCTTCTGCCCGGGGAGCGAGAGCGACACGAGCGCGGTCCCGCCCGGCGCGGTCCCGGACGCCCTGCCGACCAGCAGCACCTCGCCCAGCGGGCTGCCGACGGTCGTGTAGACGACCGCGATCTCCCTCGCGTCCACGGCGTTCATGGCTCGCTCCTCTCCTCGCGTCCCTGCGGCGCCTCCCCGTGTCGGCGTGCCCCGCACCACCCAGTCTGAGCCACTCGATCCGCCGAAGCTGGCGGGTATCGGACATCACGACCGGTGGCGGCGGTGTGTACGCCCGCCCTCGTACCCGGTGCCGGAGTACGGGGTTTCCGTACCGTGGGGCGACGGCCGCCGGGGCCGCCCACAGGGGTGGCCCCGGCGGCCGTCATCAGATGCCCGCCCGCGCCGGCGGCGATGAGAGGCACCGCCACTCGGGGGCGTGCGCCGGGGCCGAGACGATGCGTCCGGGTCCCGGATGAGCGCGCGGCCTTCACCGTTCTCGTCGCCGGACCAGCCCACCCACCCCGCCCGGTACGGGTCGGAGACCGCTGATCAGCGGTAGTTCACGAACTGGAGCGCGAAGTCGAAGTCCTGCGCCTTCAGCAGCGCCTGGACGGTCTGAAGGTCGTCGCGGCTCTTGGAGCTGACCCGCAGCTCCTCGCCCTGCACCTGGGCCTTGACGCCCTTGGGGCCCTCATCGCGGATGATCTTCGCGACCTTCTTCGCGTTCTCCTGGGAGATCCCCTCCACGATCGAGGCGAAGATCTTGTACTCCTTGCCGGACAGCTGGGGCTCGCCCGCGTCCAGCGCCTTCAGCGAGATGCCGCGCTTGATCAGCTTGCTCTGGAAGACGTCGAGGATCGCGGTGACCCGGTCCTCGGAGTTCGCCTGGAGCAGGATCTTCTCGCCGGACCATCCGATCGACGCACCGACGTTCTTGAAGTCGTAACGCTGGGAGATCTCCTTCGCGGTCTGGTTGAGGGCGTTGTCGACCTCCTGCCGCTCGACCTTCGAGACGATGTCGAAACTGGAGTCGGCCATGTCCTGTGGCTCCTTGTATCGGGGTGCGTGGAGGGCGGCCGGAGTCCCCGAACCGCTCGGGCAAGCCTAGCCACCCGCACCGGTTCAGATCGCTGATCAATTCAGTGGCGGAGTACCCCCCTGCATCAGGTATTGTTTACGACGTTGCCAGAGAGCACCGCAGCAAAGCGGCTGTTCCGAGGTGACGACATCCCATGGCGGTGTGCCCGAGTGGCCAATGGGAGCGGACTGTAAATCCGTCGGCTTAGCCTACCCAGGTTCGAATCCTGGCGCCGCCACGTGATAGCGATGGCCCCGATCAGCGGAGACGCTGACCGGGGCCATCGTCGTATCGGAGCAGCCGACGGCCCGCCCGGACCACCAGCCGTCCGCCCGTCGTGCCCGGCCGCCCGTCCGGCCGCCCATCGGACAGTAGCCAGGGGCAGGCGATCAGTCAGTCAGCCAGCCGGAACGCCAGTTCGATCTCCCACTTCTCGGGATCGGGCTCCACCCGTGGGTCCGTCCGGTACGACTCCAGACGGCACCCCCAGCGCTCCACACCGCCGGTCTCCGTCATATCCCACTCCAGGCCCTCCCCGGCCGCCCACTCCCGCAGCGCGGCGGCCACCCCGGACAGCCGGTCCGGATGGCCCGTGAAGACGACGGTGGCATAGCGGCCCGAGGGCAGGGAGCCGATACGGATGTCGCCCTCCGGCTCCGGCCGCGACACCACCGGAATGCCCGCCTCCACATCTGACTCACCCGCCAGGTCGACCGTGTTGAAACGGAAGAACGGCGCTCCGGCGAAGGCGACGCCGTGCGCGGTCAGCCAGCCGATCAATTCGCCGAGCCGGTCGGCGAGCACACCGAACGCGTCCATCCGAACCGAGCCGTGGACGAAGGCGTACAGCTGCTCCCCGCGCTCGACGATCACCGGCTCGACACCGGACTCACCGGACTCACCGGGCTCGCCGAACTCGCCGGACTCGCCGGACTCCCCATCAGTCATCTCTCACTCCTCATGGCGGTGCGGACGAGGCTGCATCGGCACGGCGGCGGAATCGGCCGCCCGTCAGTTCCCGGCCACGTCCCTCACCGCCACCACCACCGGCACCGAGCCGCCGATCAGCTCCAGCGTCAGCCCCGCCGTCGCCGGCGTCTCCACCAACTCCGCCAGCACCGCCGCCACATCGTCGCGCGGCACCGGCCCCCGGCCCGTCGACGCCTCCAGCCGGACCAGACCGGTGCCCGCGTCGTCGGTCAGCGCGCCCGGCCGCAGAATCGTCCAGTCCAGGGCGGACCGGGACCGTACCTCGTCGTCCGCCGCGCCCTTCGCCCGCAGATAGGCGTCGAACACCTCGTCACCCGCACGGCCCGCGTCCGCGCCCATCGAGGACACGACGAGATACCGGCGCACCCCCGCCCGCTCCGCCGCGTCCGCGAAGAGCACCGCCGCGGCCCGGTCCACCGTCTCCTTGCGGGCGGCCCCGCTGCCCGGTCCCGCGCCCGCCGCGAAGACGGCCGCGTCCGCGCCCCGGAGCGCCTCCGCGACCTCGTCCACGGACGCCGACTCCAGGTCCAGCACCACCGGTTCGGCCCCCGCCGCGCGCAGCTCCGCGCTCTGCCCCGGATCGCGGATCACCCCCGCGACCTCATGTCCGCCCGCCGAGAGCAGCCGCTCCAGACGGAGTGCGATCTGACCGTGTCCTCCTGCGATGACAATGCGCATGCCTCCGACCGTACGTCCGATGCCCCGGCGGCGCTTGACGATGACACAGGAGTCGCCCCGGCGAGCCGCGGGAACCCCCCGGCGAGCCGCCGGAACCCTCCTCGGCGATCCGGGCGCACCGTCAGGAACGCCCCTGACGCGGCAGCTCCAGCGCCACCGCCACCGCCGAGTCGCAGTACTCGCGGACCGCGCTCGTCCGCGCCACCACCCGCCCCCGGTGGACGACGATCCTGCTGTACGCCAGCGACAGCACCCCCGCGAGCCGCTCCCCGCGCACCGCAAGGAGCTCGGCGGGGAACCCCGCCTCGACCCGTACCTCCGGCAGCCCCATCGCCTCCCGCGCGCCCGCCGCGACCGCCTCGTACGCCTCCTGCGCCCGCAGACCGCCCTGTGACGCCAGCAGATACGCGGCCTCCAGCGGATCGCCGCGCCCCACCGGGTTCGACACGTCCCGCAGCGCGCCGCCGCCCGCCGCCACCCGTACCCCGGCTGCCCGAAGCAGCCGTACGGGGGCGCTGCCCCGCAGCTCCATCCCGCCGCAGCCGCCCTGGGGCAGACACACCACCGTCACCCCGGACGCCGCCAGTCGCTCCGCCGCCCGCGCCGCCACCTCATGGGGCAGCCGGGCCAGTCCCGCGCACGGCCCGAGCACCACCCCGGGCCGCAGCCCGCCCGCCATCGCCGCCAGCCGGGCCAGCCGGGCCGGATCGTCGCCGTGCGTATGCAGATCGACGGGGCAGCCGTGTTCCGCCGCCACCTCCAGCACCGTCTCCGCGTACCCGGTGGGATCGGGGTCCGCGTCCGGACAGCCGCCCACCACGCCCGCGCCCATCTTCACCGCGTCGCGCAGCATCGCGAGGCCGTCCGCCCCGGCCAGCCCGGTCAGCCGCCGGGGCACCGCGACGGCGGTGAGATCGACGAGCCCGCGCAGCGACCGCCGCGCCTGGAGCACCGCCTCCAGCGGGCCGAGGCCCTGCACATCCCCGATCCGGACATGTGAGCGCAGGGCCGTGGCCCCGTGGCCGAGCTGGAGCAGCGCGGCTTCGGTGGCGCGTCGCTGGACGTCCTCGGGGGCGTACGAGACCGGGCCGGGCGAGTCCCCGGTGAGCGCGGTGTCGCCATGGGCGTGCGGTTCGGCCGGTGCGGGCAGCAGCAGATAGCCGTTGAGGTCCACCCGGGCGCAGTGCGGGGTGAGGCTGCCGGCGGTGCCGACCGCCTCGATGCGTCCGCCGCCCAGCCGTACGTCGACGGTGCGGCCGTCAGTGAGCCGGGCGCCGCACAGCAGCAGCGCGGAGGTGTCAGCGGTCGCGCCGTCGGATGGCTGCGGCTGGCTGTCGGGCATTGCGCTCCTGCGGGGAGGTCCGGCTCGGGCCGCGTGCGGAGAGTGGGGAATGTCACGCAGCGCGAGTCGAGCCTAGGTGTGCCGCGGGTCCGCTTCGCGGAAGAGCGAAATAGTCGTACCGGTGTGGTTGCCGGGACAGGCCGAGGAGCACCGAGGAGCACCGAGAAACCCCGAGAGACGCCGAGAGGCACCTGAGGAGAGCTGAGGAGCGCTGAGAAGTGCCGGGGAACGGGGTGCGCCTGAGGAGCGGGGTACGCCCGGGGGAAAAGCGGCCCCGGCGGTGCGGCCCACCGATCCCGGGGCGGCTGTCGGCGCGTTGCGGCCGATGCCGGACAGCGGGCCACGAAACGGATTTGGGCGAACGGTCGCCGACCGTGTAATGTCTTCATCGCTCGCCCCAATAGCTCAGTCGGTAGAGCGTCTCCATGGTAAGGAGAAGGTCTACGGTTCGATTCCGTATTGGGGCTCTGATATCGGTGAACCTCACCTTCGGGTGAGGGGACCTGGTATCGCAGCGGTGTAGCTCAGTCGGTAGAGCAAGCGGCTCATAATCGCTGTGTCACCGGTTCAAGTCCGGTCACCGCTACACACAGTAGCCGATTGTGGGGTCGGTCCTCCGATCGGCTACTCTTTTATGCGTTCATAGTCGTACCATCCGTCCGTCCAAGGAGCACTCACGTGGCTGCCACCGACGTCCGCCCGAAGATCACGCTGGCCTGCGTGGAGTGCAAGGAGCGGAACTACATCACCAAGAAGAACCGGCGTAACAACCCGGACCGACTGGAGATGAAGAAGCACTGCCCGCGCTGCAAGGCGCACACTGCGCACCGCGAAACGCGCTAAACAGGCTCGTGCACGAGGCCGCCCCCGGCTAGGGGGCGGCCTCGTGTCGTTTGACCGGTCCGGCCCGCCCGATGAGGGATGGCCTGCCCGGACCGGAGAACCGGTACACGTCAACCTGTCAGGAGGGAGCCAGGCCATGGCGCTCGACCAGTCCTTCGTGGGGCGGAGTTATCCGCCCACCACGCCCTATGAGGTCGGCCGGGAGAAGATCCGCGAATTCGCCGAGGCGGTGGGGGACGCCAACCCGGCGTACACCGATCAGGAAGCCGCGGTGGCCCTCGGCCATCCGGATGTGATCGCCCCGCCGACTTTTGTCTTCGCGATCACTTTCCGGGCTGCTGGAACGGTTATCCGCGATCCGCAGTTGGGTCTCGATTACTCCAGGGTGGTCCACGGCGATCAGCGTTTCTCCTACGTCAGGCCGGTGCGGGCCGGTGACCGGCTGAGCGTCGTCTCGACGATCCAGACCATCAAGTCCCTCGCGGGCAACGATGTGGTGGAAATCCGCGGCGATGTGCGGGACGAGGCCGGTGAGCATGTGGTGACGGCGTGGACCAAGCTGGTGGCGCGCGCCGCCGAGGAGGCGTGATGACGGCGAGGATCTCCTACGCGGACGTCGAGGTCGGCACCGAACTGCCGGCGCAGAGTTTCACTGTGAATCGCGCCACACTGGTGCAGTATGCAGGCGCCTCGGGTGACTTCAATCCCATTCACTGGAACGAGAAGTTCGCTGTTGAGGTCGGGCTTCCGGATGTGATCGCACACGGAATGTTCACCATGGCCGAGGCGATCCGGGTCGTCACGGACTGGGTCGGGGACCCGGGCGCGGTGATCGAGTACGGAGTCCGCTTCACCAAGCCCGTCGTGGTGCCGAACGACGACAAGGGCGCGGTCATCGAGGTCAGCGGCAAGGTCGGGGCCCTGCTGGAGGAGGGCCGGGTACGGGTCGATCTGACCGCGACCAGCGGTGGGACGAAGGTGCTGGGCATGTCCCGTGCGGTGGTCCAGCTCGGCTGAGCGGCGGATCGCGATCCTGACGCGCGGAGGGCGTTCTCCTGAGGGAGGGCGCCCTTCCGCATGTGTAGCCCCTTCCGTGTGTTCAGGGCGTGCGGAGTGTCGGCCTTGACGATGATAGTGATTGGTCACTAACTTACTTTCCATGGTCAGGATGAGTGCGGAGGAACGGCGCGAGAGTGTGATCCGCGCCGCGATCAGCGAGTTCGCTCGCGGCGGATACGACGGGACCTCCACGGAGGCGATCGCCAGGCGGGTCGGCGTTTCGCAGCCGTATCTCTTCCGGCTGTTCAAGAACAAGAGGGAGCTGTTCCTCGCGGCGGCGCAGCGCTGTCTCGAAGAGATGCCCAGAGCGTTCGCGGACGCTCTGGAGCGGCGGCCGGGAGTCACTCCGCTGGAGGCGATGGCGGCGGCGTATATGGAGCTCATCGACGACCGCGAGCGGCTGCTGATGCAGATGCAGGTGTATGTCGCGGTGGCGTCCGCCGAAGCCGCCGGGGATCACGAGTTCGGCGAGGCGATCCGGGCGGGGTGGGCCGAGATCTGGGATCAGGCGCATATCGCGCTCGGCGGGGACCCCGGGGACACGACCTTGTTCATGGGCTGCGGAATGCTGATCAACGCGCTGGTGGCACTGGGATTTCCGGCGGATCACCGGGTGTGGGCCGGGCTGAACATGCTGGGGGGCCGCGCCATGGGGGAAGGCGACTCCGGGTCCGACTCCGACTCCGGCGCCTGACGGTCCGCCCGGGTCCCGGGGCTGGGCCGACCCCGGGGCAGACCGGCCGCCGCGCCCCCACTCCATCAGGGCACGGAATCCCGAAACCCCGAGCTCCGGTCCCCGATGACACCGAGCCCCCAGCCGGGCGCGGGCTCGCCCGTTTTTTCCGGTGGCACGCGCCGCCGTATGAGCAGAGAAGTTAGTGATCAATAGCTAAGTTACTGGAGGAGTCATGCGACAGCCGACTGCGACCCGGCGTTCCACCCCCGCGTGGACGCTTCTCATCACCGGAGCCGCCGGATTCATGGCGGCCCTCGACAATCTCGTCGTCACCACCGCCCTGCCCGCCATCCGCCAGGATCTCGGAGGCGCGCTGACGGATCTGGAGTGGACGGTGAACTCCTACACCCTCTCCTTCGCCGTCCTGCTCATGCTCGGCGCGGCCCTCGGCGACCGCTTCGGCCGCCGCCGGCTCTTCACCGTGGGACTGGCGATCTTCACGGCGGCCTCGGCCGCCGCCGCGCTCGCCCCGGGCATCACCGCCCTCATCGCCGCCCGCGCCGTCCAGGGGGCCGGCGCCGCGATCATGATGCCGCTCACCCTGACCCTGCTCACGGCCGCCGTCCCCGCCGCCCGCCGGGGCGCGGCCCTCGGCCTCTACGGCGCGCTGACCGGCGTCGCCGTGGCCGGCGGCCCGCTCATCGGCGGCAGCCTCACCGAGCACATCTCCTGGCAGTGGATCTTCTGGCTGAATGTGCCGATCGGTCTGGTACTGCTCCCGCTCGCCCGGCTGCGCCTGGCGGAGTCGTACGCTCCGAACGCCCGGCTCGACGTCCCCGGCACCCTGCTCGTCAGCGGCGGGCTCTTCGGCATCGTCTACGCCCTGGTCAACGGCCATGCGGCGGGCTGGAGCAGCGTTTCCGTGCTGAGCGGGCTGACCGTGGGGACGGCCCTTCTGCTGGCGTTCATCCGGCACGGCAGCATCAGCCGCCACCCCATGCTCCCCATGCGTCTCTTCCGTAACCGGGCCTTTCTCGGGATCAACGCGGCGGGTCTGCTGATGTTCTTCGGCATGTTCGGCTCCATCTTTCTGCTCAGTCAGTTCTTCCAAGGTGTGGCCGGTTACTCGCCGACCGAGGCAGGGCTGCGGATGCTGCCCTGGACCGGGATGCCGCTGCTGGTCGCGCCGCTGGCCGGATATCTCTCGGACCGGATCGGCGGGCGTCCTGTGGTCGTCGCCGGACTGGCCCTCCAGGCCGCCGGGCTCGCCCTCTTCGCCCTGATGCTGGAGCCGGGCGTGAGCTATGCGTCCCAGCTGCCCGGACTGATCGTCGGCGGGTTCGGGATGGCGCTGTACTTCGCGCCGGCGGCGGGCATCGTGATGTCCAGCGTCGCCCCGGGCGAGCAGGGCATCGCGTCGGGAGCCAACAGCGCCCTGCGCGAGGTCGGGGGAGCGCTCGGCGTCGCCGTGCTGGGCGCGGTCTTCGCCGCCCAGGGCGGCTTCGCGTCGGACCGGGCCTTCAGCGACGGGACGGTCCCCGCGCTCTGGGCCGGGGCGGGGGCCGTCGCGCTCGGCGCACTGGCCGCGCTGCTCGTCCCCGGGCGACGGCCCATGGACACAGCGACCCCGGCGCGACCCAAGGAACCGGCGGCTCAGTCGCCCGCCGCAGTCTGAGCGGACCGCCACGGCGGGCGGCCGGTCACGGGCGGTTCCCGGGGCCGGCCGCCCCTGACCGTACTCTTGTGCCCGTGCAGGAACTCCACGACGCCCCCCTCGCCCCCCTGACCACCTTCCGGCTCGGCGGCCCCGCGAACCGGCTCATCACCGCCGTCACCGACGACGAGGTGATCGCCGCCGTCCGCGAGGCCGACGAGAGCGGCACCCCGCTGCTGATCATCGGCGGCGGCAGCAATCTGGTCATCGGCGACAAGGGCTTCGACGGAACGGCCCTGCGCATCGCGACCAAGGGCCTCCGCCTCGACGGCACACGGCTGGAGCTGGCGGCGGGCGAGGTGTGGACCGAGGCCGTGGCCCATACGGTCGCCGCCGGGCTCGCGGGCATCGAGTGCCTCGCCGGAATCCCCGGCTCCGCCGGTGCCACGCCGATCCAGAACGTGGGGGCGTACGGCCAGGAGGTCTCCGCCACGATCACCGAGGTCGTCGCCTACGACCGCCGCGCGGGGGAGACGGTCGTCCTCTCCAACGCCGAGTGCGCGTTCTCGTACCGCCACAGCCGTTTCAAGGAGCACCCCGAGCGCTATGTGGTGCTGCGCGTCCGCTTCGGTCTGGAGGACGCGGGCGGGCTCTCCGCGCCGGTCAGGTACGCGGAGACCGCCCGGGTCCTCGGCGTCGAGCCCGGGGGCCGGGCCGAGCTCGCCACGGTCCGCGAGACCGTACTCGGTCTGCGCGCGGGCAAGGGCATGGTCCTGGACCCCGCCGACCACGACACATGGTCCGCCGGATCCTTCTTCACCAACCCCGTCCTGGACGCCGGGCAGTACGCGGCGTTCCTCGACCGGGTCCGCGAGCGCCTCGGCGAGGAGACGGCCCCGCCCGCCTACCCGGCCGGAGACGGACGGACCAAGACCTCGGCGGCCTGGCTGATCGACAAGGCGGGCTTCGCCAAGGGGTACGGAAGCGGACCGGCGCGCATCTCCACCAAGCACACCCTCGCGCTCACCAACCGGGGCGAGGCCACCACCGAGGATCTGCTCGCCCTCGCCCGCGAGGTCGTGGCCGGGGTGCGGGACGCCTTCGGGGTCACCCTGGTCAACGAGCCGGTGACGGTCGGCGTCAGCCTCTGACCCGGGAACCGAGCCGCTCAGGCGCACCGCCCGGCGGCGGGAGGGGGCTACCCTGCCCGGCGTCGGGCCCTCGTCGGGGGCCAGCCCCCGAACCCCCGCGCCTCAATCGCCGGCGGGGCTGAATTTTGCGCCCCTGCTCGCCGCTGGCGAGGCTGGATCTTGTGTGCGAGCCGCCCTGCCGGGCGCGGGCCCTTGTCGGGGGCCAGCCCCCGAACCCCCGCGCCTCAATCGCCGGAGGGGCTGATTTTGGCCGCCGGACGGGCTGGTTCTTCCGGGATCGGCTGGCGGGCGGTTGAGGTCTCATGGGAGGGGGCCGCGCAGGGGTGGTGCCGGGACGTAAAACGTGATTTTGTGGCGCAAAGGAGGCCCGCCATCAAACAGGGACTGGAAACGCGCCGTAAATCATGAGTCCCGGCACCACCCCGGAGCGGACACCGGACCCCAGCACACCGCACCCCAGCCCCACCCCGAAGCACCCGCACCCGGCAAGGGCCCCGCCCAGCCCCGAAGCCCCGCACCAAGCCCGAAGCACCCCGAAGCCCCCGCACCCTGCCGGCCGGATTCACACCCCGGTCGGCTCCTCCTTGAGCCAGTCGTCGATCCCGGCGAGCATCCCGTCGCGGACCGGCGCGGGCGCCGCCGAGCCGCGGACCGACTGCCGGGCCAGCTCGGCCAGCTCGGTGTCGGTGAAGTCGTGGTGCCGCCGGGCGAACTCGTACTGAGCGGCCAGCCGCGACCCGAAGAGCAGCGGATCGTCCGCGCCCAGCGCCATCGGCACCCCGGCGTCGTACAGCGTGCGCAGCGGCACGTCCTCGGGCTTCTCGTACACCCCCAGCGCCACATTGGACGCCGGGCACACCTCGCAGGTCACCTGGCGCTCGGCCAGCTTCCGCAGCAGCCGGGGGTCCTCGGCGGCGCGTACGCCGTGCCCGATCCGCGAGGCGCGCAGATCGTCCAGACAGTCCCGTACGGACGCCGGACCGCTCAGCTCCCCGCCGTGCGGCGCGGCGAGCAGCCCGCCCTCCCGTGCGATGGCGAAGGCGCGGTCGAAGTCCCTGGCCATCCCGCGGCGTTCGTCGTTGGAGAGCCCGAAGCCGACGATTCCGCGGTCCGCGTGCCGTACGGCGAGCCGGGCGAGCGTACGGGCGTCCAGCGGGTGCTTCATCCGGTTGGCGGCCACCAGCACCCGGATGCCGAGCCCGGTCTCCCGGGAGGCGCTCTCCACGGCGTCGAGGATGATCTCCAGCGCGGGGATCAGCCCGCCGAGCATGGGGGCGTACGAGGTGGGGTCGACCTGGATCTCCAGCCAGCCGGAGCCGTCCTTGAGGTCCTCCTCGGCCGCCTCCCGCACCAGCCGGCGGATGTCGTCGGGGGTGCGCAGACAGGACCGCGCGATGTCGTAGAGCCGCTGGAAGCGGAACCAGCCGCGCTCATCGGTGGCGCGCAGCCGGGGCGGCTCACCGCTGGTCAGAGCGTCGGGGAGGTGAACGCCGTACTTGTCGGCCAGTTCGAGCAGGGTGGTCGGGCGCATCGACCCGGTGAAGTGCAGATGCAGATGCGCTTTGGGTAGCCGGCTTACGTCACGTACATGCTCCATCCCCGGATCCTGCCGTACGGGCCGTCCGGGACGTAAGCGGATTCCCGATCGGATTCCCGATCGGATTGCCGTCCGAACACGGGAACGGCGCCACCCCGGGACCTGCTGGAGTGGCGCCGTACGGGGAAGGGGGTCAGTCAGTCGCCTCGGCCAGCAGCTTCTGGAGCCGGGAGACGCCCTCCACCAGGTCCTCGTCGCCCAGCGCGTACGACAGCCGCAGATAGCCGGGGGTGCCGAACGCCTCGCCCGGGACCACCGCCACCTCGGCCTCGTCCAGGATCAGCGCCGCCAGCTCCACCGAGGTCGCGGGACGCTTCCCCCGGATCTCCTTGCCGAGGAGCGCCTTCACCGAGGGGTACGCGTAGAACGCGCCCTCGGGCTCCGGGCAGAGGACGCCGTCGATCTCGTTGAGCATCCGCACGATGGTCTGCCGGCGGCGGTCGAACGCCTCCCGCATCGCGGCCACGGCCTCCAGATCGCCGGAGACCGCCGCGAGCGCCGCTGCCTGGGCCACATTCGAGACGTTCGAGGTGGCGTGGGACTGGAGGTTGGTCGCGGCCTTCACCACGTCCTTGGGGCCGATGATCCACCCCACGCGCCAGCCGGTCATGGCGTACGTCTTCGCCACGCCGTTGACCACGAGGCACTTGTCGCGGATCTCGGGCACGACCGCCGGGAGCGAGGTGAAGACGGCGTCGCCGTACACCAGGTGCTCGTAGATCTCGTCGGTGAGCACCCACAGACCGTGCTCCACGGCCCAGCGGCCGATCGCCTCGGTGTCCTCACGGCTGTAGACCGCGCCGGTCGGGTTGGACGGCGAGACGAAGACGACCACCTTGGTGCGCTCGGTGCGGGCCGCCTCCAGCTGCTCGACGGAGACGCGGTAGCCGGTGGTCTCATCGGCCACGACCTCGACCGGCACCCCGCCCGCGAGGCGGATCGACTCGGGGTAGGTGGTCCAGTACGGCGCGGGGACGACGACCTCGTCGCCCGGGTCCAGGATCGCCGCGAACGCCTCGTAGATCGCCTGCTTGCCGCCGTTGGTCACCAGCACCTGCGCCGGGTCGACCTCATAGCCGGAGTCGCGCAGGGTCTTCGCCGTGATGGCCTTCTTCAGCTCGGGCAGGCCGCCCGCCGGGGTGTAGTGGTGGTACTTCGGGGTGCGGCAGGCCTCGACGGCGGCCTCGACGATGTAGTCGGGCGTCGGGAAGTCGGGCTCTCCCGCGCCGAAGCCGATCACCGGGCGCCCGGCGGCCTTGAGGGCCTTGGCCTTGGCGTCGACGGCGAGGGTCGCGGACTCGGAGATCGCACCGACGCGGGCGGAGACCCGGCGCTCGGTGGGAGGGGTTGCAGCGCTCATACGGTCCATCGTCCCAGACGGCCCCGGGCCGGGGCACAGGTGTTTCGATTCCCGGACACCGGCCCCGGGCCCGCCGTGCGGAGCAAGGGGAGGGCCGGGGGGCGGAGTCGGGCGGCGCTCCCCGCGGCGCGGTCCCGGAGCGCTCGCGGAGCGGTTCCAGAGCCGCTCGCGGAGCGCTGACCGGTGGCGGGCAAGAACCTCTCCGGAGCTATCTGTTCGACGCCGGGCCTGTGACCACGTACACTCACTGCTCGTTGGCCCGCACCGACCACATCTCCGGATGGGGTAGGTTGGGGAAGCCACAAAGGGTCGTAGCTCAATTGGTAGAGCACTGGTCTCCAAAACCAGCGGTTGGGGGTTCAAGTCCCTCCGGCCCTGCTACACACACCTTCGCCAGGCTGTGTGCGCATGTACGTACATTCCATGAATCGCCGTGCGGCTCCACCGGGCGCGGCACGGCCACGACCCGGAATCAGGTGAAAGAACGTGACGGACGCCGTGGGCTCCATCGACACGCCTGATGCCGAGGACGAGGCGCCCCAGAAGAAGTCGCGCAAGGGCGGCAAGCGCGGGAAAAAGGGCCCTCTCGGCCGTTTGGCGCTCTTCTACCGGCAGATCGTCGCCGAGCTGCGTAAGGTCGTCTGGCCCACGCGTAACCAGCTGACGACGTACACCACCGTGGTGATTGTCTTCGTCGTCATCATGATCGGTCTGGTGACCGTGATGGACTATGGATTCCAGGAAGTCGTCAAGTACGTCTTTGGCTGATCCCGCGAAGGGCGTCGGCCAAGGGCTTATCGGCATGACGGCGGCCTTTCGCATGTTCCACCCATCTGTATCCAGAAAGAAGCAGCCACCGTGTCTGACCCGAACCTGAACGAGGCCGTTGAGCCCGGCGACGAGAGCTTCGAGTCCGCCGAGTCCGCCGAGGACGAGCTCGACATCGTTGAGGCGGCCGACGAAGACCAGGCGGAAGCTGCTGACGCCGAGGCCGGCGAGCCGGCCGAGGAAGCCGCGCTGCACATCGAGGACGACACCGAGGCCCTGATCGAGGTCGACGCCGAAGGCGTGGCCGAGGTCGTCGCGGAAGCGGAAGAAGCGGAAGAAGCGGAAGAGGAAGAGGTCGCCGAGGAGCCCGAGACGGCCCCGGTCGACCCCATCGCCGCGCTCCGCGAGGAGCTGCGCCTGCTGCCCGGCGAGTGGTATGTGATCCACACCTACGCCGGCTACGAGAAGCGGGTCAAGGCGAACCTGGAGCAGCGCGCCGTCTCGCTGAACGTCGAGGAGTTCATCTACCAGGCCGAAGTGCCCGAGGAAGAGATCGTCCAGATCAAGAACGGCGAGCGTAAGAACGTCCGCCAGAACAAGCTTCCCGGCTACGTCCTGGTCCGTATGGACCTCACCAACGAGTCCTGGGGCGTCGTCCGCAACACGCCCGGCGTCACCGGCTTCGTGGGCAACGCCTATGACCCGTACCCGCTGACCCTGGACGAGATCGTCAAGATGCTCGCCCCGGAGGCCGAGGAGAAGGCCGCCCGCGAGGCCGCCGAGGCCGAGGGCAAGCCGGCTCCGGCCCGCAAGGTCGAGGTCCAGGTGCTGGACTTCGAGGTCGGCGACTCGGTCACCGTCACGGACGGCCCCTTCGCCACCCTCCAGGCCACGATCAACGAGATCAACGCCGACTCGAAGAAGGTCAAGGGCCTGGTCGAGATCTTCGGCCGCGAGACCCCGGTCGAGCTCAGCTTCGACCAGATCCAGAAGAACTAGTCCCCCCGCCCTTCGGGGGCGGACGCCGGGACAGCTGCTTCCGACAGGTCAGGGCCGCCTTTCAGGGCGGTTCTGACCTGTCGGTTTTTAACCGGACAGCCATACCCGTTATTGTTGTGCGGTATGCCTCCATCCGGATGACCGGATGGAAGCTGAAAACTCTCACTAGGACCCGGAGAGAGCAATGCCTCCCAAGAAGAAGAAGGTCACGGGGCTTATCAAGCTCCAGATCCAGGCCGGCGCGGCCAACCCGGCTCCGCCGGTCGGCCCCGCGCTGGGTCAGCACGGCGTCAACATCATGGAGTTCTGCAAGGCCTACAACGCCGCGACCGAGTCGCAGCGTGGCATGGTCGTGCCGGTGGAGATCACGGTCTACGAGGACCGTACCTTCACCTTCATCACCAAGACTCCGCCGGCCGCCAAGCTGATCCTCAAGGCCGCGGGTGTGGACAAGGGCTCCGGCGAGCCGCACAAGACCAAGGTCGCCAAGCTTACGAGCGCCCAGGTCCGCGACATCGCCGCGACCAAGATGCCCGACCTGAACGCCAACGACCTGGACGCCGCGAGCAAGATCATCGCCGGCACCGCCCGTTCCATGGGCATCACGGTCGAGGGCTGACAGTCCCCGTCTGACCTCTGTGGTAGGACCACGCGCTGGTCCGCACCACGACTCCACACCTGAAACAACGCAGGAGAAGAAGTGAAGCGCAGCAAGAATCTCCGCGCTGCGGACGCCAAGATCGACCGGGAGCGTAACTACGCCCCGCTCGAGGCCGTCCGTATCGCCAAGGACACCGCCTCCAGCAAGTTCGACGGCACCGTCGAGGTCGCCTTCCGCCTGGGTGTTGACCCGCGCAAGGCCGACCAGATGGTCCGTGGCACCGTGAACCTTCCGCACGGCACCGGCAAGACCGCCCGGGTCCTGGTCTTCGCGACCGGCGACCGTGCCGAGGCCGCGCGTGCCGCGGGCGCCGACATCATCGGCGCCGACGAGCTGATCGACGAGGTGGCGAAGGGCCGTCTGGACTTCGACGCCGTCGTCGCCACCCCGGACCTCATGGGCAAGGTCGGCCGCCTCGGCCGGGTGCTCGGTCCGCGTGGTCTGATGCCGAACCCGAAGACCGGCACCGTCACCCCCGATGTCGCCAAGGCTGTGACCGACATCAAGGGCGGCAAGATCGAGTTCCGCGTCGACAAGCACTCGAACCTGCACTTCATCATCGGCAAGGTCTCCTTCGACGAGACGAAGCTGGTCGAGAACTACGCCGCGGCGCTGGAGGAGATCCTCCGTCTGAAGCCGTCCGCCGCGAAGGGCCGCTACATCAAGAAGGCGACCCTGACCACGACGATGGGCCCCGGCATCCCGCTGGACTCCAACCGCACCCGTAACCTGCTCGTCGAGGAGGACCCGGCCGCCGTCTGATTCTGACGGCAGCCGCGGGCCTTCCGCGCGCAGCGGGAGCACAGCAGCGAAAACCGGCCCCCACGCCTCTCACCAGGCGCGGGGGCCGGTTTCTGTTGTTTTCCGGTCTGTTTTCCGGTTGGGCCTGTCAATTAGTGTTGAGAAGTTCGTAGAAAAGCACAAAGGGGTGGGAATGGGTAAGACCATAGGAAATCGCTTCGGTGTGCCGCTGACGGCCGCGGTGGCGATAGCCGCTCTGGCGGGCTGTAGCGCCGACTCCGGCGATCAGGAGCGCTCGGTGGCGCAGGTCCTCACCGCGGCGTACGAGAAGACCTCGGCGGCCTCGGCGGCCAAGGCCGAGCTCACCGTCTCCATGCCCGAGTCCATGATGGGCGGCGCCGGTGAGCTGGAGCTCTCCGGTGTCATGGGCTGGAACCCCTCGGTGGTGGACATGTCGATGAGCTACCCCTCCGGCGAGAAGGTCCGGACGCGGTGGGTGGGCGACATCTCCTATGTCGACGCCGGAGCGGCGGCTGCCAAGGAGATGGACGGCAAGCGCTGGATGAAGGTGGACTACGCCGCCCTCGCCGAGAAGCAGGCGGACGAGCGGCTGCTGAGCCAGATGACCGGCGGCATGGAGGCGGTGGACCAGGATCCGGCCAAGCAGCTGGCCGTGCTGCTGGACTCGCCGGATGTGCAGCACGTCGGCGAGGAGAAGATCGACGGAGTCCCGGCCCAGTGCTACCGGGGCGCCGTCACGCTCCAGCAGATGATCGACTCCGGTGAGTCGGCGAAGGTGCTCGGCGAGAAGAAGCACGACGCGCTCGTCTCCGCCATGAAGGAGGCCCGGATCAAGGGGTACGAGACCGAGATCTGGCTGGACGAGAACGATCTCCCGGTGAAGATGGATCTCACCATGAGGACCGCCGACGGCGAGGTGGGCCTGGTCGGCGTCTTCACGGAGTACGGGATCGACGCCGAGGTGAAGGCGCCGCCCGCCGATGAGACCTATGACCTGATGGAGCTGCTCGGCGGTCTTGAGAAGCAGTCCGGGGACCGTCTTGAAAAGCCGGCCGAGGACGCGCCCTGAGAAGCAGTCCGAGGGCGAGCGGAAGGGCCCCGACCAGGGCTGACGCCCGCCGAACGCCCGCCGGGCACCCGCCGGGCACCCGCCGGACGCCCGCCGGGCACCTGCCGGACGCCCGGCGGACACCCGCCCCGGCCCGCCGCCGGGGGCGGATTTGCGTCAGCGCGATCCGCTCGCGTACTCTTCCACAGAAGCCAAAGACCGCTGGTCGTTGCCGCGTGCTCATTTCATGAGAGTGCGGCAACCGAAGGATCCGCTAGCAACGGACGACCCGCGTAGGTGACCGTGGAAAGCTCCCGAACTCGTGTCGGTCGAGCTACGCCCCGTGCGCCTGCGCCGGGGCGTTTTGTTTTGCCCAGCCCCCTCCTTCGGGTCCGCGCGGTCCTCATCACCCGGAAGGAGGCCGACGCTCATGGCAAGGCCCGACAAGGCTGCCGCGGTAGCCGAGCTGGCGGACCAGTTCCGCAGCTCGAACGCCGCTGTGCTGACCGAGTACCGGGGTCTCACCGTGGCACAGCTCAAGCAGCTGCGCCGTTCGCTCGGTGAGAACGCCCAGTACGCCGTGGTGAAGAACACGCTGACCAAGATTGCGGCCAACGAGGCCGGGATCGACACGCTCGACGACCTGTTCAATGGTCCGACGGCTGTTGCCTTCGTCACCGGTGACCCGGTGGAGTCGGCGAAGGGTCTCCGTGACTTCGCCAAGGACAACCCCAACCTGATCATCAAGGGCGGTGTCCTTGATGGCAAGGCGCTGTCCGCCGATGAGATCAAGAAGCTCGCGGACCTCGAGTCCCGCGAGGTTCTGCTCGCCAAGCTGGCGGGCGCCATGAAGGGCAAGCAGTCCCAGGCTGCCGCGCTCTTCCAGGCGCTTCCCTCGAAGTTCGTCCGCACCGCGGAGGCGCTTCGTGCCAAGAAGGCCGAGCAGGGCGGTGCCGAGTAATTCGGCTCGCGCATTGATCGGCGCTGTCTGCACGCGCTGATCGCAGCGGGCCGAACGCCCGCCGTCATATACATCCGGCACCAGCCGAATTAGTGGAAGGACCGCCCATCATGGCGAAGCTCAGCCAGGACGACCTGCTTGCCCAGTTCGACGAGATGACCCTCATCGAGCTCTCCGAGTTCGTGAAGGCCTTCGAGGAGCGCTTCGACGTCACCGCCGCTGCCCCGGTCGCCGTCGCCGCCGCCGGTGGCGCTGCCGCCGCCGCTGAGGCCGTCGAGGAGCAGGACGAGTTCGACGTCATCCTCACCGCCGCCGGTGACAAGAAGATCCAGGTCATCAAGGTCGTGCGCGAGCTGACCTCCCTGGGTCTCAAGGAGGCCAAGGACCTCGTGGACGGCGCCCCGAAGCCCGTCCTCGAGAAGGTCGCCAAGGACGCCGCCGAGAAGGCCGCCGAGTCCCTCAAGGGCGCCGGCGCCTCCGTCGAGGTCAAGTGACTTCTCTGAGTCCTCAGTGACTCACCGGGCCCGTACAGGGCTCGCTGGACGCCCCCTCGGGGCCCAGTGAGGCTCTTTCCGGGCTCAGCGAAGGGCGATCACCCATCCGGGTGGTCGCCCTTCGGCGTGCTGTCAGGGCTGCGTTGCAACTCTTCGCCCGGGGAGTATGGTGATCATCGCTATGCGCGACCGGCCCAGGTCAGCCCCGGGGCAGTGACGATCTCGGCAGCCGGACCGGGGTGGGGGGCCTTGACGAACCGCACGCAGCGCGCAATTCTCAGGACGCGTCGTCACAACGATCCGTATCCGAGGCATGGATCGGCGACCGAACGGGCAGTATCGAGGTGCGCCTCACGGCGCGGGGCAAGCACGGAGTTGAGAACAACGAGGGTCTTCAGAACCCGCACTGGACATCAGTGTGCCAAGTGGCTACACTGACCCTTTGCGCTGCCTGTTAGCTGCCCCCTGCCCGTCACCAGGGGCATACCCTCGCATCAGCACAGTGGATTGATCCATCCCTGACCTGGGACTTCTCTCCCTGTGCACGGCTTGGGACCGGTACGCGCGTAGTGAGTCCGAGCCCTCGGAAGGACCCCCTCTTGGCCGCCTCGCGCAACGCCTCGACCGCGAATACGAACAACGGCGCCAGCACCGCCCCGCTGCGCATCTCCTTTGCAAAGATCAAGGAGCCTCTTGAGGTTCCGAACCTCCTCGCGCTCCAGACCGAGAGCTTCGACTGGCTGCTCGGCAATGCCGCGTGGAAGGCTCGGGTCGAGGCGGCTCTGGAGAGTGGACAGGACGTCCCCACGAAGTCCGGTCTGGAGGAGATCTTCGAGGAGATCTCCCCGATCGAGGACTTCAGCGGGTCGATGTCGCTGACCTTCCGCGACCACCGCTTCGAGCCTCCTAAGAACTCCATCGACGAGTGCAAGGAGCGCGACTTCACGTTCGCCGCGCCGCTCTTCGTCACGGCCGAGTTCACCAACAACGAGACCGGCGAGATCAAGTCTCAGACGGTCTTCATGGGCGACTTCCCGCTCATGACCAACAAGGGCACCTTCGTCATCAACGGCACCGAGCGTGTCGTGGTGTCCCAGCTGGTCCGCTCGCCGGGTGTCTACTTCGACTCCTCCATCGACAAGACGTCCGACAAGGACATCTACACCGCCAAGATCATCCCGTCCCGGGGCGCCTGGCTGGAGATGGAGATCGACAAGCGCGACATGGTCGGTGTCCGCATCGACCGCAAGCGCAAGCAGTCCGTCACCGTGCTGCTCAAGGCTCTCGGCTGGACGACCGAGCAGATCCTGGAGGAGTTCGGCGAGTACGAGTCCATGCGCGCCACCCTGGAGAAGGACCACACCCAGGGCCAGGACGACGCGCTGCTCGACATCTACCGCAAGCTGCGTCCGGGCGAGCCCCCGACGCGCGAGGCCGCTCAGACGCTGCTCGAGAACCTCTACTTCAACCCGAAGCGCTACGACCTCGCGAAGGTCGGCCGCTACAAGGTGAACAAGAAGCTCGGCGCGGATGAGCCGCTGGACGCCGGCGTCCTCACCACCGACGATGTCATCGCGACCATCAAGTACCTGGTCAAGCTGCACGCCGGGGAGACCGAGACGGTCGGCGAGTCCGGTACCCAGATCGTCGTCGAGACCGACGACATCGACCACTTCGGCAACCGTCGTCTCCGTAACGTCGGCGAGCTGATCCAGAACCAGGTCCGTACGGGTCTCGCCCGTATGGAGCGCGTCGTGCGCGAGCGCATGACCACCCAGGACGTCGAGGCGATCACGCCGCAGACCCTGATCAACATCCGGCCGGTCGTCGCCTCCATCAAGGAGTTCTTCGGCACCAGCCAGCTGTCGCAGTTCATGGACCAGAACAACCCGCTGTCGGGTCTCACCCACAAGCGCCGTCTGTCGGCGCTCGGCCCGGGTGGTCTCTCCCGTGAGCGGGCGGGCTTCGAGGTCCGTGACGTGCACCCCTCGCACTACGGCCGCATGTGCCCGATCGAGACGCCCGAAGGCCCGAACATCGGTCTGATCGGCTCGCTCGCCTCCTACGGCCGGGTCAACGCGTTCGGCTTCGTCGAGACGCCGTACCGCAAGGTCGTCGACGGCCAGGTCACCGACGAGGTCGACTACCTGACCGCCGACGAGGAGGACCGCTTCGTCATCGCCCAGGCGAACGCGATCGTCTCCGACGAGATGCGCTTCACCGAGCCGCGCGTGCTGGTCCGCCGCCGTGGCGGCGAGGTCGACTACGTCCCGCCGGCCGAGGTCGACTACATGGACGTCTCGCCGCGCCAGATGGTGTCGGTCGCGACCGCCATGATCCCCTTCCTGGAGCACGACGACGCCAACCGTGCCCTCATGGGCGCGAACATGATGCGTCAGGCCGTTCCGCTGATCACGGCCGAGGCGCCGCTGGTCGGCACCGGCATGGAGTACCGCTGCGCGGTCGACGCCGGTGACGTCATCAAGGCGGAGAAGGACGGTGTGGTCCAGGAGGTCTCCGCGGACTACATCACCGTCGCCAACGACGACGGCACCTACACCACCTACCGGGTGGCCAAGTTCTCCCGCTCCAACCAGGGCACCTCGGTCAACCAGAAGGTCATCGTCTCCGAGGGCGACCGGGTCGTCGAGAGCCAGGTGCTCGCCGACGGTCCCGCCACCGAAGAGGGCGAGATGGCCCTCGGCAAGAACCTGCTCGTCGCGTTCATGCCGTGGGAGGGTCACAACTACGAGGACGCGATCATTCTGTCGCAGCGCCTCGTCCAGGACGACGTCCTCTCCTCGATCCACATCGAGGAGCACGAGGTCGACGCCCGTGACACCAAGCTGGGCCCCGAGGAGATCACCCGGGACATCCCGAACGTCTCCGAGGAGGTCCTCGCCGACCTCGACGAGCGCGGCATCATCCGCATCGGCGCCGAGGTCGTCGCCGGAGACATCCTGGTCGGCAAGGTCACCCCGAAGGGCGAGACCGAGCTGACGCCGGAGGAGCGCCTGCTCCGCGCGATCTTCGGTGAGAAGGCCCGTGAGGTCCGTGACACCTCGCTGAAGGTGCCGCACGGCGAGATCGGCAAGGTCATCGGCGTACGCGTCTTCGACCGCGAGGAGGGCGACGAGCTGCCCCCGGGCGTGAACCAGCTGGTCCGCGTCTACGTCGCCCAGAAGCGCAAGATCACCGATGGTGACAAGCTCGCCGGCCGTCACGGCAACAAGGGCGTCATCTCCAAGATCCTGCCGATCGAGGACATGCCGTTCCTGGAGGACGGCACCCCGGTCGACATCATCCTCAACCCGCTCGGCGTCCCGTCCCGAATGAACCCGGGCCAGGTCCTCGAAATCCACCTCGGCTGGCTCGCCAGCCAGGGCTGGAAGGTCGAGGGCAACGAGGAGTGGATGGAGCGGCTGAAGGCGATCGGCGCGGACGACGTCCAGCCCGGCACCAATGTCGCCACCCCCGTCTTCGACGGCGCCCGCGAGGACGAGATCGCCGGTCTCTTCGAGTCCACGATCCCCAACCGCGACGGCGACCGGATGGTGCTCCCGTCCGGTAAGGCGAGGATGTTCGACGGCCGCTCCGGCGAGCCGTTCCCGGACCCGATCTCGGTCGGGTACATGTACATCCTCAAGCTCCACCACCTGGTCGACGACAAGCTGCACGCCCGGTCGACCGGTCCGTACTCGATGATCACCCAGCAGCCGCTGGGCGGTAAGGCCCAGTTCGGTGGCCAGCGCTTCGGAGAGATGGAGGTGTGGGCGCTGGAGGCATACGGCGCCGCCTACGCCCTCCAGGAGCTGCTGACCATCAAGTCCGACGACGTCACCGGCCGAGTGAAGGTCTACGAGGCCATCGTCAAGGGCGAGAACATCCCCGAGCCCGGCATCCCCGAGTCCTTCAAGGTGCTCATCAAGGAGATGCAGTCCCTGTGCCTCAACGTGGAGGTGCTGTCCTCGGACGGCATGTCCATCGAGATGCGCGACACCGACGAGGACGTCTTCCGCGCAGCGGAGGAGCTCGGCATCGACCTGTCCCGGCGCGAGCCGAGCAGCGTCGAAGAGGTCTGACGGGGTCCGGCCGGGACCGCTTCGTGAGAAGCGGTCCCGGCCGTAGCCCCCAGGACTCCGTACAGACCACCTTGAGACACAACCCTGAGAGGGATTGACGCATAGTGCTCGACGTCAACTTCTTCGACGAGCTTCGGATCGGCCTGGCCACCGCTGACGACATTCGCCAGTGGTCCCACGGCGAGGTCAAGAAGCCCGAGACGATCAACTACCGCACGCTCAAGCCCGAGAAGGACGGACTCTTCTGCGAGAAGATCTTCGGTCCGACCCGGGACTGGGAGTGCTACTGCGGCAAGTACAAGCGTGTCCGCTTCAAGGGCATCATCTGTGAGCGCTGTGGCGTAGAGGTCACCCGCGCCAAGGTGCGCCGTGAGCGGATGGGCCACATTGAGCTGGCCGCTCCCGTCACCCACATCTGGTACTTCAAGGGCGTCCCGTCGCGACTGGGCTACCTGCTGGACCTCGCGCCGAAGGACCTTGAGAAGGTCATCTACTTCGCCGCGTACATGATCACGTTCGTGGACGAGGAGCGTCGTACCCGCGACCTGCCCTCGCTGGAGGCGCATGTCTCCGTCGAGCGCCAGCAGGTCGAGAACCGCCGCGACGCCGACCTCGAAGCCCGCGCCAAGAAGCTTGAGACCGACCTGGCCGAGCTGGAGGCCGAGGGCGCCAAGGCCGATGTGCGCCGCAAGGTGCGCGAGGGCGCCGAGCGCGAGATGAAGCAGCTGCGCGACCGCGCCCAGCGCGAGATCGACCGTCTCGACGAGGTGTGGAACCGCTTCAAGAACCTCAAGGTCCAGGACCTGGAGGGCGACGAGCTGCTCTACCGCGAGCTCCGCGACCGCTTCGGCACCTACTTCGACGGTTCGATGGGCGCCGCCGCGCTGCAGAAGCGCCTGGAGTCCTTCGACCTCGACGAAGAGGCCGAGCGCCTCCGCGAGATCATCCGCACCGGCAAGGGCCAGAAGAAGACCCGCGCGCTCAAGCGTCTCAAGGTCGTCTCCGCCTTCCTCCAGACCAGCAACAGCCCCAAGGGCATGGTGCTGGACTGCGTCCCGGTCATCCCGCCGGACCTGCGTCCGATGGTGCAGCTGGACGGTGGCCGCTTCGCGACCTCCGACCTGAACGACCTGTACCGCCGGGTGATCAACCGGAACAACCGTCTGAAGCGTCTGCTCGATCTCGGCGCCCCCGAGATCATCGTGAACAACGAGAAGCGGATGCTCCAGGAGGCCGTCGACGCGCTGTTCGACAACGGCCGCCGCGGCCGTCCGGTCACGGGCCCCGGCAACCGCCCCCTGAAGTCCCTCAGCGACATGCTGAAGGGCAAGCAGGGCCGGTTCCGTCAGAACCTTCTCGGCAAGCGTGTGGACTACTCCGCGCGTTCCGTGATCGTCGTCGGTCCGCAGCTCAAGCTGCACCAGTGCGGTCTGCCCAAGGCCATGGCCCTTGAGCTGTTCAAGCCGTTCGTGATGAAGCGCCTGGTCGACCTGAACCACGCGCAGAACATCAAGTCGGCCAAGCGCATGGTCGAGCGTGGCCGCACCGTGGTGTACGACGTCCTCGAAGAGGTCATCGCCGAGCACCCGGTGCTGCTGAACCGTGCGCCCACGCTGCACCGCCTCGGCATCCAGGCCTTCGAGCCCCAGCTGGTCGAGGGCAAGGCCATCCAGATCCACCCGCTCGTCTGCACCGCGTTCAACGCGGACTTCGACGGTGACCAGATGGCCGTCCACCTGCCGCTCTCCGCGGAGGCGCAGGCCGAGGCCCGCATCCTGATGCTGTCCTCGAACAACATCCTCAAGCCGGCCGACGGCCGTCCCGTCACCATGCCCACCCAGGACATGGTGCTGGGCCTCTTCTTCCTCACCACGGACGAAGAGGAGCGCGAGGTCAAGGGCGAGGGCCGGGCCTTCGGCTCCACCGCCGAGGCGATCATGGCGTTCGACGCCCGTGAGCTCTCCCTCCAGGCCAAGGTCGACATCCGCTTCCCGGTGGGCACCATCCCGCCGCGCGGCTGGACCCCGCCGGCCGGCGAGGACGCCGACGCCGTCGCGGGCGAGTGGCAGCAGGGCGACAGCTTCCGGCTGCGTACGACTCTGGGCCGCGCGCTCTTCAACGAGCTGCTGCCCGAGGACTACCCCTTCGTCGACTACTCGGTCGGCAAGAAGCAGCTCTCGGAGATCGTCAACGACCTCGCCGAGCGCTACCCCAAGGTCATCGTGGCGGCGACGCTCGACAACCTGAAGGCGGCGGGCTTCTTCTGGGCCACCCGTTCCGGCGTCACCGTCGCCGTCTCGGACATCGTCGTCCCGGAGGCGAAGAAGGCGATCGTCGCCTCGTACGAGGCCAAGGACGAGAAGATCCAGAAGCAGTACGAGCGCGGTCTGATCACCAAGCAGGAGCGCACGAACGAGCTCATCGAGAACTGGACCCGCGCGACCAACGAGGTCGCCGACGCGATGAACGCGAACTTCCCGAAGACGAACCCCATCTTCATGATGGTCGACTCGGGTGCTCGTGGAAACATGATGCAGATGCGTCAGATCGCCGGTATGCGTGGTCTGGTGTCGAACGCCAAGAACGAGACGATCCCGCGTCCCATCAAGGCATCGGTCCGTGAGGGCCTGTCCGTGCTGGAGTACTTCATCTCCACCCACGGCGCCCGTAAGGGTCTGGCGGACACCGCCCTGCGTACCGCCGACTCGGGTTACCTGACCCGTCGTCTGGTGGACGTCTCGCAGGACGTCATCATCCGCGAAGAGGACTGTGGCACCGACCGCGGCCTCAAGCTGCGGATCGCCGAAAAGAGCGCCGAAGGCGTGCTGCGCAAGACCGACGACGTCGAGACGTCGGTTTACGCGCGGATGCTCGCCGAGGACGTCGTCGTCGACGGCAAGGTCATCGCGCCCGCCAACGTCGACCTCGGCGATGTGCTCATCGACGCCCTGGTCGCCGCCGGTGTCGAGGAGGTCAAGACCCGCTCGGTCCTGACCTGTGAGTCGGCGGTCGGCACCTGTGCGTACTGCTACGGCCGCTCGCTGGCCACCGGCAAGCTGGTCGACATCGGTGAGGCGGTCGGCATCATCGCCGCCCAGTCCATCGGTGAGCCCGGCACCCAGCTGACGATGCGTACCTTCCACACCGGTGGTGTGGCCGGTGACGACATCACCCAGGGTCTGCCGCGTGTCGTCGAGCTGTTCGAGGCCCGTACGCCCAAGGGTGTCTCCCCGATCTCGGAGGCGGCCGGCCGCATCCGTATCGAGGAGACCGAGAAGACCAAGAAGATCGTCGTCACCCCGGACGACGGCAGCGACGAGACGGCCTTCCCGATCTCGAAGCGTGCCCGTCTGCTGGTGGGCGAGGGCGACCACGTCGAGGTGGGCCAGAAGCTCACCGTGGGTGCCACCAACCCGCACGACGTGCTGCGCATCCTCGGCCAGCGCGCGGTCCAGGTCCACCTGGTCGGCGAAGTCCAGCGGGTCTACAACTCGCAGGGTGTGTCGATCCACGACAAGCACATCGAGATCATCATCCGGCAGATGCTCCGCCGGGTGACGATCATCGAGTCCGGCGACGCGGAGCTGCTGCCGGGCGAGCTCGTGGAGCGCTCGAAGTTCGAGACCGAGAACCGTCGTGTGGTCACCGAGGGCGGTCACCCCGCCTCCGGCCGTCCGCAGCTGATGGGTATCACCAAGGCCTCGCTCGCCACCGAGTCGTGGCTGTCGGCGGCGTCCTTCCAGGAGACGACCAGGGTTCTGACCGACGCGGCGATCAACGCCAAGTCGGACTCCCTGATCGGCCTCAAGGAGAACGTCATCATCGGTAAGCTCATCCCGGCCGGTACGGGTCTGTCCCGTTACCGCAACATCCGGGTGGAGCCCACCGAGGAGGCCAAGGCCGCGATGTACTCGGCCGTCGGCTACGACGACATCGACTACTCGCCGTTCGGCACCGGCTCCGGCCAGGCCGTTCCGCTGGAGGACTACGACTACGGTCCGTACAACCAGTAAGCGGTAGCGAAACGACGGAAGGGCGGTCACCCCGTGCACACGGGGTGACCGCCCTTCCGCTGTGTATTTCGTTGTGTATACGGACTAGCGGCCCGCGAGCTCCCAGACGGCGAGCATCAGTCCGACGCTCGCGGTGAGGGCGGCGATGCCGGCCAGCGGCCAGCGGGCGCGCTCCAGGGCGTCGAGCCGGTCGGCGGGCCAGGGGTCGGCACCGTCGCCGAGGTTGCTCCCCGGGCCTGTCGCCCCGCCGGAACCAGGAGGGCGAGGGCGTCCCCGAGGACCGGGACGGAGGCGCGGAGGAGGCCGGTCCCCGCGCCGCCCTCGTCCCCAAGAGCCGGAAGTCGAAGGTGCCCACCATCCCCAGGCTCCCCGCCTCCCGCCGGACCCGGCGGGAAGCGCCGCCCGAACCCGGCGACCGGCCGGACGGCGACGCCGGATGACCCGTCCGAGAATTCAAGGAATTCAAGAAGAGCCCTTGCCTCCTGCCCGGGGCCGCTTCAGCGGGACGGCTGAAGATACGGCTGGAGATGGTGCAGCCGGGTGTGGTGGTCCGGATGCGAGGAGAGCAGCTTGCTCAGCGCGCTCGGCTCCTGGAGCGGGACACCGCCGTTGTGCGCGCGCGCCGCGAGAGCCTGCTGCTGATCGGCCTGGTGCAGTTTGTCCAGCACGGTGGCGAGCATCGGCGCGAAACCCAGCGCCGTCGCGTGCTGATCGGCCCGCAGCTCGGCACGCCTGTTCACCGCGGCGAGGGCGTACGGCAGTGCGAGGACGAGCAGCGGCAGCCCGTACAGCGTGCTGATCGTGGCGAAGGCGAAGGCGCCGAAGACCAGCAGCACAAAGCCGACGCCGAAGCAGGAGAACACCCGGGACACCTTGAAGACGATCCGGCCGAAGGCGCGCATCATCCGCCAGGCGATGCGGCCGGGCAGCGCGTACCAGTAGCCCAGCAGCGAGGACCAGGCGTGGCCGCCGACATGGTGGCCCAGCTCATGGGCGAGCACGGCGGCCAGCTCGCCGCTGGGGAGCGCGTTCATCGAGAAACGGGTGACGCCGACGATATGACCCGCGGCGGCGACCGCGTTGAGGTCGTCGCTGTCCTCGATCCACAGCTCGTACGTACGGCCCTCCACACCCGCGCGCGCGGTGACTTCGCGCCACACCGGCTCAAGCCGCTCGCGCTCCCGCGGAGTCGGGTAGCGCAGCCCCAGCAGCCGGCGGGCGACGGCGCTCTCGGTGGGCCGATGGAACACCAGCACCCCGCTGACCAGCCAGGCCAGTACGAGGATCAGGCCCAGCCCGCCGAAGAACGCGGAGACCAGAGCGACGACGAACAGGCTGGCGAGGAAGTTGGGGAGGTAGAGGAGGAGGTTTCCGACGGCGGTGGCGTCGGTGCGGCGCTGGTGCGCGGAGATATGGACCCGGCGCTGGTCGGTGGAGATGTAGTGGTGGTCGGGGGCCGCTGCCGGTGGTGCCGGTGGTGCCGGAGGCGGGGCGGGAGCCTCCCCCTGCGGGGCGGCCGAGAGGTAGGCGGGCCCGGGACCGGTGGGGTACGCCGGCTGCGGGGCGGCCGAGGGGTAGGCGGGCCCGGGACCGGTGGGGTACGCCGGCTGCGGGGCGGCGGGGTACGTCGGGGGCGTCGGCTGCTGGGCGGTCGGGTACGTCGGGGGTGCCTGCGCCGGAATCCCCGGGTAGGAGGGCTCTCCGGCTCCTGGATAGGTGGGTCCTTCGGCTCCTGGGTAGGACGGCTCTCCGGCTCCCGGGTAGGACGGCTCCGGGCCGTCGGTTCCGGGGTGCGCGGGCCCCGCTGACTCGGGGCGGCCGGGGCAGGCCGGTTCGGTGCCCGCTGACTCGGGGTGGCCGTGCGGGGACGGCTGGGCCGGTGGCTGGGTCATGGTGTGCTTCCTTCATGGGTGGTGAATGTCAGCCGATGAGCAGAGACGCCGGGAGCAGTACGGTGCCGACGCTGAACGTGATCAGACCGGTGCGGATCCACTGGTGTTTGCGCGCGGCGATACGACTGGTCTCGGTGAGCGCGGTCGTCAGTCCGGCCGCGGGCTGCGGTTCCAGCGCGGTGAGCGCGGCGGCCAGCTGACCTGTCCTGGCCGCCTGCTGTACGTCGCCGAAGTAGGTGAGCGGCTGTCCCGGGGTCCAGCGGGCGTTCCCGTAACGGGGGAGCACGGCGAGCAGCAGCGCGATGAGGGCGAGCGCGAACGCGGTGGCTCCGGCCCACCACACGGCGGACGCCGGGCCGGACAGCTCCCGGGGCGTCCAGCCACGCCCGGCGAGCAGCCCGCTGAACACACCCGCCGTCATCCCGAGCGCCGCCACCAGGACGGACGCCTTGCTGTCGGCCCGTGCGATCTCGGTGCGCATCTCGTTCAGGAGCCGCTCGGCCGTGCTGGGGTCGGCGGCCGGGCGGGGAGCCGGGGCGGAGATATCCGGGGCCGGGTCCACGGCGGTCATGCGGGCGTGCCCCCCTGTACCTCCTGGCCGTCGCCCCGGCCGTCCCCGGCGTCCTCGGTGCCGGTCGGCGGGGCGGCCTCGGGCGCGGGCGGCGCAGGCGGGGGCGCGGGCGTGGGCGAACTGCCGTACCCGGGAGGCGGCTGCCAGCCGGGGATCGTGCCGACGCCGGGCGCGGTGGGCACCGGCCCGGGGGCGTACGCCCGCTCCGGCGACGGCGACTGCGGCAGAGGTGACTGTGTCGCCTGCCCGAGGACCTGACCGGGAATTTGGCCGAAAGGCGACTGTCCTTGAGGTGCCTGCGCCTGTCCTCCCTGAGCCTGCGCACCCCCGACCGGCACCTGCCCCGGCGGGACGGGAGGGACCTGAGACACCTGAGGTGGGACCTGAGGAACCGCAGGCTGGGTCCACGAGGCCACCGCGGGACCCGCCACAGGTTCGGCGGCGGGACCGGCGGTTCCGCCGCCCGTATCCCCCTCCGGATGGGGCGGCAACTGCGGCGGAGGCCCCTGCGCCACCCCCGGGAGCCGCTGGTTGAGGATGTCGCTCATGGTCCGCAGAGCGAGCTGCTTGGGCCCCTCCAGCTCGTAGTTCTCCGCGTTGTCCCCGCTCAGCAGCTGGCGCACCAGATCCATCTGGGACTGGATCAGCCGCAGCTGGTCCTCCCGCATGGTGTTCATCACCAGCGCCGAGTCCTCCGGGTGCTGGGCCAGATGCAGCGCCCACTGGTGCACCCCGCCCTGCTGGAGATGCCAGAGATAGAAGTCGACCTTCTCCGCCTCCAGCTTCTGGAGCTCGATCTCCTGACGGCTCTGGAGCACGGCCTGCTCATGCGCCCACCGCTGCTGCTGAAGCGCCAGCTCCTGCTGCTGCCTGCCGTAGTCCATCGCCCGCCCGAGCTGGAGTTCGTCCTGCTGCCGGGCCCGCCGGTCGAACTCCACGTCGTACTCCGTGCCGCGCTGGGCGACACGGATCTCCTCGGCCGACGAGTGGTCGATGGCCTGGAGCCGCCGCTGGTGGTCGATGTTCTCCTGGTCCCGGCGCAGCCGTACGACGCAGTTCACCTGGAGCCCGGCCATGGCGCCCAGCGGCCCCATCGCGGCGATCGCGCGCAGCATCGCCTCCTCGGCCCGGGCGCTCTGCCCGATGGCGAAGCCGCGGGTCACCGGCCGGACGGCTTGCTGAAGCTCACCCACCAGCAGCGCCGGGACATCCCGGTGGCCGCTTCTGACGAACTGGGCGGGATCGGCCACCTGCCAGGACAGATCGACCGCGGCGGCGAACTCGAAGGCGTCGTTGTCGCTGGGCAGGGCGAGTTCGGTGCCGTAGGGGTGAACGCCCATGTCCACCTCGTACACCGCCGTGTACCGCTTGGCCGCGACCTCGGAACGCGACGGCCGCAGGGGCGGCAGAAAGGTGTCGTACGCGCCCTTCGGGCTGGTGAACACCAGCGCGTGATCGATGCGCGTCAGGCTCTTACGGGAGAACTCGAACCGCGACAGCTGCCGCACGGTGAGCACCGGGTCGACCAGCGCGCTGTGCCGGTCTACCGGTTGCTGCCACTCGGGTGGGCGGCGGAAGTCGGCCATGTCGTCTATCTCCTTGCGGCGGTTCCGGGCAGAAAGGAAAGTGAGGGCGGCGGGCGGTCAGCGGATGTGCGGAAGGACCGTGAGCAGCCGGGCGGCGACGGGCGGCGGCGAAGCGCCGTCCTCGCCGGGCATGGTCCGCAGCAGATGGTCCACCCGCTGCCGCTCCGCCGCGCCGGTGATCAGCGCGGGCAGCAGCGCGGCCAGCGCCCACTCGGCCTGCTTCGAACGGTCGGCGCTCAGCACCCAGAAGCGCAGCCGCTCCAGCGCGGAGCGGGTGTGCCGCCGGTCGCCGAGCGCCGCCCGCCACAGCGCCGCGACGTCCCCGGCGACCCGGTCGCCTTCGGCGGCGGCCCGCGCGTACCGGGCGAGGACCAGCGGGACGCCGTACCACTCGTCGTCCTCGGTACGGCGGCACGCGCTGAGGAAGCCGCCGAGCGCGAGATCGTGGACGGCGGAGTCATCGTCGAGGGTCCGCAGCAGTTCCGCGTACACCCGGTCGTCGGCGTCGGACAGCAGCAGCAGGGCGACCGATTCGGCCAGCTCGTACACCATCAGCGGATCGGGGTACCCGCCGTCCGCCGTCCTCGCGTACAGGGTGCGCGCCGCTCCGCGCAGGGCGGTGAGCGTCTGCTCGGGGCGCTCGGGACCGATGAGGGCGTAGGCCCTGATGGCGACCCAGCACAGACCGAGGTCCCCGCTGTGACACCAGTCGTCCAGGATGCGCGGCACATTGGGGGTGCCGATGAAGTGGGTCAGGGTCAGCGCGTTCACCGCGACCAGCCGTTGCCGGTACCGGTCCGACACCGCCCATGGCTCGATGACCAGCGCCATCGCGGAGGGCAGATCGGTACGGGCGAGAATCGCCGCGGTCGAGGCGGCCCGGGTACGTACCAGCGGACGGCCGTCGTCGGCGAGCTGCCGCAGCCAGCGGACCAGGGCGGGCCGGGCCGAGGGATGCCCGGTCCACAGCTCGCTCAGCAGCACCAGCGCGGCCCGGTCGTCCCGGAAGGCCGCCTTGGTCTGGGTGACCGGGCCCCACTCGGTGTGCTCGTCCTCCGGATAGCGCTCCGCGCGGGCCAGCTGGAGCCGCTTGCCGATATGGGTGCCGAAGACGGGCACCGAGGCCGGGGCCGAGGGATTCTCGGTCGCCAGCAGCGAGGCGTACAGCAGATCGCTCACCTCGGCGGTCAGCGCGTACGGGCCCCCGTCGAAGGCGGCGAGCGCCACCAGAAACGCCTTGTCCCGCAGCGGGACAGCCGTCTCGTCCTCCTCGAACCACTCCCGGATCTGGTCCTTGAGCGCGTTCCGGGAGAACTCCGCGACCTCCTCGTCCACCGCCTGCCCCCGGGACCGGCGGGCCAGCACCTCGGCGAAGGCGGCGACCTCGCGCAGCTGGTGGTGGCGGGAGAGGAAGTCGGCGGTGTCCGGGAGCGCCAGCATCCGCTCGGCGCTGTCGTCGTCGGTGAGCGCGCGCACCTGGGCGGCGAGCACCTGACCGGCGGGGGGCGGGGTCCACTCGGCGGCGGGGACGCCGTCCAGTTCGGCGGCGGGTCCCACGGTGATCACCAGATAGGTGTTCTCCTCGGCGAGCCGGTCGCGGGCGGCCAGCAGATGGGTCTCGCGCAGCGGCCGGTCACGGCGGGTGACCAGATCGCAGAGCAGATAGCCGCCGGCCTGCTGTTCCCCGGCGGACCTGGCCCGCTGCTCCCGGGTGGGCCCCGCCGGGTGCTCCTCGCCGAGCCGGGACAGCTCGGCCGGTGCGGTGTCCCGGGCCAGGGCGCGTACGGGCGCGACGCCGAGCCGGTGCAGCAGCATCAGCGCGGTGGTGCGCCGTCCCGAGAAGTGCGGCCCCGACAGCACCAGGACGCGTTCGTCCCGCAGTCTCTCCAGCAGCCCGGCGAACTGCTCCTCGTCGGCGGTGAAGACGGCCGCGAGCCGGTTCGTCGTCGACTGGGGCACGATTCCCGACGCCTGGGCCGCCGCCGATCCGCCGATCCGGTAGTGGATCTCCGTCTTGCTGCCCATGATCACGTCTCCGGCGACCTGGCCGCCGGAGACCCCGTGCTGGTCGCCGCCGACGAGACCGCCGCCGAACCGGGCGGCGGAACCCACCTGCATGATCTTGGGGGTGTGGCCCCTGAGGTCCTGCAGCGCGGCCCAGGCGTCCTGGGGCTGGTCGGAGCCGCCGTCCTCGCCTTCGTCGTCGCCGGGGGCGGTGCTCTCACGGTCGTCGTCGGCCGCCGCTTTCTCGCCCTCGCTCCGGAGCGGTCCGTTCGCGGGGGCCGTTTGGAGGCCGCCGTCCGCGCCGCTCACCGCCGCCCCTCCTGGGCGCTGTCCGACGCGGTGCCGCCAGAGTTGCCGGTGCCGCCTGACACACCCCCGAGGTGTACGTCTCCGGTGACCTGGCCGCCGGAGACCCCGTGCTGGTCACCCGCGACCAGGCTGCCGCCGAAGGAGGGGGCGCCGCCGTGAAAGGCGAAGGTCACCCCGCCACCGCCACCGCCACCGCCACTGCCCCGGGCCGGCGCCGGGCGATCCCCCGATCCGCCCGGCGCCGGCGCCTCCCCCTCGCCATGGTGGTCCGTGTCGCCCCGGTCCGTGCCTCCGCTCCCCGGCACCGGTCCGTACAGCCAGGCCCGCAGCGGGCCGTTCTTGCTGTCGACGGTGATCGGGTGGAAGGCGTCCCGGGGGATGCCCTTGTGGTCATGGCGGACGATCCCGCTGTGCACGCCCTCGGCCACACAGAGCGCGAAGTCGTCGGCGCGCTCGCGCAGCGCGTCCCGCAGCAGCTGGGCGTCGAGCAGCCGGCATGCGTGGTTGAGGTCGGAGCCGACCCAGCCGCCCTGACCGTCCACGGCCACATAGCCGGTGGCCACCACGCCCCGCAGCCGGATCTGCGCGGACTTCGACGCCATCCGGTTCACGGCGCGCAGCTGTACGGGGACCTCGCTGATCACGGCGCGCAGCAGGGCGGTGAGGGAGGCGTTGGCGTCGATCAGCTCCATGACGGAGTCGCCGCGGTCCGCGCGCAGCCGCCGCGTCTCGTCGATGCCCGCGGACTCCAGCACCTGATCGGTGACGTCGTAGAGCATGCGGCGCAGATATGCCTGCTCGACGTCGTCCCGGTCGCTGTACCTCTCGATGTCCAGCAGCAGGATCGTGCGGCTTACGGGCTCGGTCATGGTCGCCTTCCGGTGGGGATGCCGTTGCACGCAGCAGCGTCCTCGCACCGGGGCCCGGAGCGTGAGGGCAGATGACGCACTCGAAGTGTGACCGTGTGCACAGAGCGACTCTGGGCCAGCAGCCGACTACGGGAGTGGGCCGCACTGCCCGGCACCCGGGATGGGCGGGCGGTTGAGTCGCAGGGGAGGGGCCCGCGCCCCTCAGGGGCTGGGCCGGCTTCGTACGACTGGGATCGGTGGCGGCGGTTGAGGTCTCGTGGGAGGGGCCCGCGCTCCCCAGCGACTGGGCCGGCTTCGTACGACTGGGATCGGCGGCGGGCGGTTTCGACTTCATGGGAGGGGGCCGCGCAGGGGTGGTGCCGGGACGTAAAACGTGATTTTGTGGCGCAAAGGAGGCCCGCCATCAAACAGGGACTGGAAACGCGCCGTAAATCATGAGTCCCGGCACCACCCCGGAGCGGACCACGGACCCCAGCACACCGCACCCAGCCCACACCGAAGCACCCGCACCCTCAAGCCCCTACGCGGCCCCTCAGGCCCCCGACCGGACCCGGCCCCTCAGGCCCCCGACCGGACCCGCCCCCTCAGACCCCTGACCGCCCGATACGCCGGAGAATGTCCGGCCGCATGATCAGCAGCGTCCGCCGTCCGGTCGAGACCGCGCCCCGGTCCCGCAGCTCCTTCAGCAGCCGCTGCACCATCTCCCGGGAGGCCCCCACCGACCCGGCCAGCTCCTGCTTGCTCAGCGGCAGGGAGAGCTCGATCCCCGCCTCCGTGCGCTGCCCATGGGTCCGCGCGAGATCGAGCAGCAGTGCGGCGAGCCGCTCCCGTACGCTCATCGACGCGAATTCCAGCCGCCGCTGGTCCGCCGTCCTGGTGCGGTCGGAGGTCAGCCCCAGCAGGGCGAAGGACACCGCCGGGGACCCGTTGAGAAAGTCGGTGAAGCCTTCGCGCTCCACGGCCACGGCCCCGACCTGCTCCAGCGCGGTCACGGTCGCCGAGCGGGGCCGCCCGGTCAGCGCGGAGGACTCCCCGATGATGTCGCCGGGGCCGCGCAGCGCGAGCAGCGCCTCGTAGCCGTTGGCGGCCGATGCGGTGACCTTGGTCCAGCCGCGCACGATGAGGAGCACATGAGACGATGGCTCGTTCTGGTGTACGACCACCATCCGTGGCGCGAAAGTGAGTGCGACGCCGAGCGCGAGCAGGGCCGAGCGGTCCTCGCTCTCCAGCCTGGCGAGAAACGGCACCCGGTCGTCCAGTCCACCGTCGCTGAGTGAGTACGCTGCCGTCATCCAGTCCCCCGATCGTCGTGCGGCGTCCGAAAAGGTACTGAAGGGGAGCGGGCCATGGGCCCGGAACGGCGGGATCGAGCCGCTGACGGGTGTACCGCTGAGCCCGCCCGCCGCACCCCACTGCCGCCCCCTCCCCGCCGCCGCCCGCTGCGCCCCCTCCACCGCACCCCCGCTCGCACCCTCCCCGCGGTGCGCGCCCCCGAAGTACGCTGTATCCTCCGCCACACCCCGGCAAGCGCTCTCCGTGCTCGCCGTTCGCCAAGGTCGGCCGGGGTGCCGCACGCGTGTGCATTTGTTTTGACCGCAGCCCATGCGCTAGGTACGCTCTGACCTTGTGCCTGGGGTGTGCCTGGGCTCCTGTGCGTGTCCTCAACCGCATAGCGAGTCCGATCATCGGCCACCGTGATCTGCGCCTTCTTTCGCCTCGCGGCGAGAGCCTCGCAGCTTCGACACACCCGACCGCGTGGGTCGGAGAAGTTCCAGGTTAGTTTCACTGCACGGCACACAGAAACCGGAGAAGTAGTGCCTACGATCCAGCAGCTGGTCCGTAAGGGCCGGCAGGACAAGGTCGAGAAGAACAAGACGCCCGCGCTTGAGGGCTCGCCCCAGCGCCGTGGCGTCTGCACGCGTGTGTTCACGACCACCCCGAAGAAGCCGAACTCGGCCCTGCGTAAGGTCGCGCGTGTGCGTCTGACCTCTGGCATCGAGGTCACGGCATACATCCCGGGTGAGGGACACAACCTGCAGGAGCACTCCATCGTGCTCGTGCGTGGTGGCCGTGTGAAGGACCTGCCGGGTGTTCGCTACAAGATCATCCGCGGTTCCCTGGACACTCAGGGCGTCAAGAACCGCAAGCAGGCCCGTAGCCGCTACGGCGCCAAGAAGGAGAAGTAAGAATGCCTCGTAAGGGCCCCGCCCCGAAGCGCCCGGTCATCATCGACCCGGTCTACGGTTCGCCTCTGGTGACGTCGCTCATCAACAAGATCCTGCTGAACGGCAAGCGTTCCACCGCCGAGCGGATCGTCTACGGTGCCATGGAAGGTCTTCGTGAGAAGACCGGCGCCGACCCGGTCATCACCCTGAAGCGCGCGCTTGAGAACGTCAAGCCGTCCCTTGAGGTCAAGTCCCGCCGTGTCGGTGGCGCCACCTACCAGGTGCCGATCGAGGTCAAGCCCGGTCGTGCCGCCACCCTCTCGCTCCGCTGGATCGTGGGTTACTCCCGCGCCCGCCGCGAGAAGACCATGACCGAGCGCCTCATGAACGAACTGCTCGACGCCTCGAACGGCCTCGGCGCTTCGGTCAAGAAGCGTGAGGACACGCACAAGATGGCCGAGTCCAACAAGGCCTTCGCGCACTACCGCTGGTAGTCGCTACCCACATCGAGACCGAGAGAAGACTGAGCCATATGGCCACCACTTCGCTTGACCTGGCCAAGGTCCGCAACATCGGGATCATGGCCCACATCGACGCGGGCAAGACGACGACCACCGAGCGCATCCTGTTTTACACCGGTGTGAGCTACAAGATCGGTGAGGTCCACGACGGCGCTGCCACGATGGACTGGATGGAGCAGGAGCAGGAGCGCGGCATCACCATCACGTCCGCCGCGACGACCTGCCACTGGCCGCTCGAGGACGTTGATCACACGATCAACATCATCGACACCCCGGGCCACGTCGACTTCACCGTCGAGGTGGAGCGTTCGCTCCGCGTCCTCGACGGCGCTGTCACCGTGTTCGACGGCGTCGCCGGTGTTGAGCCGCAGTCCGAGACCGTCTGGCGTCAGGCGGACCGCTACGGCGTGCCGCGTATCTGCTTCGTCAACAAGCTCGACCGCACCGGCGCCGAGTTCCACCGCTGTGTCGACATGATCAAGGACCGCCTCGGCGCAACCCCGATCGTGATGCAGCTGCCGATCGGCGCCGAGGCCGACTTCAAGGGTGTCGTCGACCTCGTCACCATGAAGGCGTTCGTCTGGTCCGCCGAGGCGACCAAGGGCGAGATGTACGACATCGTCGACATCCCGGACACCCACCTGGAAGCTGCCGAGGAGTACCGCGGCCTGCTTCTGGAGACCGTCTCCGAGAACGACGAAGAGCTGATGGAGCTGTACCTGGAGGGCGTCGAGCCCACCGTGGAGCAGCTGTACGCGGCGATCCGCCGCATCACCATCGCCTCCGGCAAGTCCAAGGACATCACCATCACCCCGGTGTTCTGTGGCACCGCGTTCAAGAACAAGGGCGTTCAGCCCCTGCTCGACGCGGTCGTGCGCTACCTGCCCTCCCCCCTGGACGTCGAGGCCATCGAGGGCCACGACGTCAAGGACCCGGAGGTGGTCGTCAAGCGCAAGCCGTCCGACGACGAGCCGCTGTCGGCGCTGGCGTTCAAGATCATGAGCGACCCGCACCTCGGCAAGCTCACCTTCGTGCGCGTCTACTCCGGCCGTCTGGAGTCCGGCACCGCGGTGCTGAACTCCGTGAAGGGCCGCAAGGAGCGCATCGGCAAGATCTACCGTATGCACGCGAACAAGCGTGAGGAGATCGAGTCGGTGGGCGCCGGTGACATCGTCGCCGTCATGGGCCTGAAGCAGACCACCACTGGTGAGACGCTCGCGGACGAGAAGAAGCCGGTGATCCTGGAGTCCATGGACTTCCCGGCGCCGGTCATCGAGGTCGCGATCGAGCCCAAGTCCAAGGGCGACCAGGAGAAGCTGGGTGTCGCCATCCAGCGTCTCGCGGAGGAGGACCCCTCCTTCCAGGTGCACACCAACGAGGAGACCGGCCAGACCGTCATCGGCGGTATGGGCGAGCTTCACCTTGAGGTGCTGGTCGACCGGATGCGTCGCGAGTTCCGCGTCGAGGCCAACGTCGGAAAGCCTCAGGTCGCGTACCGCGAGACGATCCGCAAGGCCGTCGAGCGGGTGGACTACACCCACAAGAAGCAGACCGGTGGTACCGGTCAGTTCGCGAAGGTGCAGATCGCGATCGAGCCCATCGAGGGCGGCGACGCGTCGTACGAGTTCGTGAACAAGGTCACCGGTGGCCGCATCCCCCGGGAGTACATCCCTTCGGTGGACGCGGGTGCGCAGGAGGCCATGCAGTTCGGCATCCTGGCCGGCTACGAGATGACCGGCGTCCGCCTGACGCTGCTCGACGGTGGCTACCACGAGGTCGACTCCTCCGAGCTCGCCTTCAAGATCGCCGGTTCGCAGGCGTTCAAGGAGGCCGCTCGCAAGGCGAGCCCCGTGCTGCTTGAGCCGATGATGTCGGTTGAGGTGACCACGCCCGAGGACTACATGGGCGATGTCATCGGCGACATCAACTCGCGCCGCGGCCAGATCCAGTCCATGGAGGACCGGGCCGGTGCCAAGGTCGTCAAGGGCCTGGTGCCGCTCTCGGAGATGTTCGGCTACGTCGGAGACCTCCGCAGCAAGACCTCGGGTCGCGCAAGCTACTCGATGCAGTTCGACTCCTACGCCGAGGTTCCCCGGAACGTCGCCGAGGAGATCATCGCGAAGGCCAAGGGCGAGTAACTCACCCGAGTACACGCTTTAGGCTTGTCACCGGAGCCTACCGGGGCATTCCAGCTGAATACCTGTGTATACGGTTGGAATGCCCCCGGGCCCCGGTATCCCAGCAAAGATCACCTGGCGCCGATGAGTAAGGCGTACAGAACCACTCCCCAGGAGGACCCCAGTGGCGAAGGCGAAGTTCGAGCGGACTAAGCCGCACGTCAACATCGGCACCATCGGTCACATCGACCACGGTAAGACGACCCTTACGGCCGCCATTACCAAGGTGCTGCACGACAAGTACCCGGACCTGAACGAGGCCTCGGCCTTCGATCAGATCGACAAGGCTCCTGAGGAGCGTCAGCGCGGTATCACCATCTCCATCGCGCACGTCGAGTACCAGACGGAGTCGCGTCACTACGCGCACGTCGACTGCCCGGGTCACGCGGACTACATCAAGAACATGATCACCGGTGCGGCGCAGATGGACGGCGCCATCCTGGTGGTCGCCGCCACCGACGGCCCGATGCCGCAGACCAAGGAGCACGTGCTCCTGGCCCGCCAGGTCGGCGTTCCGTACATCGTGGTCGCGCTGAACAAGGCCGACATGGTGGACGACGAGGAGATCCTGGAGCTCGTCGAGCTCGAGGTCCGTGAGCTGCTCTCCGAGTACGAGTTCCCGGGCGACGACCTGCCGGTCGTCAAGGTCTCCGCGCTCAAGGCCCTTGAGGGCGACGCTGAGTGGGGTGAGTCCGTCCTCAACCTGATGAAGGCTGTCGACGAGTCCATCCCGCAGCCCGAGCGTGACGTCGACAAGCCGTTCCTGATGCCGATCGAGGACGTTTTCACGATCACCGGTCGTGGCACCGTCGTCACCGGTCGTATCGAGCGTGGTGTCCTCAAGGTCAACGAGACCGTCGACATCGTCGGCATCAAGACCGAGAAGACCACCACCACGGTCACCGGCATCGAGATGTTCCGCAAGCTGCTCGACGAGGGCCAGGCCGGTGAGAACGTCGGTCTGCTCCTCCGTGGCATCAAGCGCGAGGACGTCGAGCGCGGCCAGGTCATCATCAAGCCCGGTTCGGTCACCCCGCACACCGAGTTCGAGGCCCAGGCCTACATCCTGTCGAAGGACGAGGGTGGCCGTCACACCCCGTTCTTCAACAACTACCGCCCGCAGTTCTACTTCCGTACCACGGACGTGACCGGCGTCGTGACCCTCCCCGAGGGTACCGAGATGGTCATGCCGGGCGACAACACCGTCATGTCGGTCGAGCTGATCCAGCCCGTCGCCATGGAGGAGGGCCTGAAGTTCGCCATCCGTGAGGGTGGCCGGACCGTGGGCGCCGGCCAGGTCACCAAGATCAACAAGTAGTCTTTGTTGGTTTGACCTGGTAGCTCCTCAGCGGAGTACCAAACGAGAGGCCCCACACCGCAAGGTGTGGGGCCTTTTCGTATGCTGCCTGCCGCCGGCCTGCCTGCCGCCCGCCGGGGATGGGCCTAGCGCGGGTGCGTCATCGCCTGTACGTGGTGCAGATGCACCAGAACGTCGAAGGAGCGCCCGAGCGAGACGTCCAGCGGCTCACTGGGGTAGCCGGACGGTACGACGAAGGTGGGCCGGGCCCCGTCCAGCCAGCGTGCGGCGGCCGGGTCGCGCTTCACCCGGCGCAGATCGACGTAGTAGTCGCGGTGGTGGACCCGGTCGAGGGTGTGCTCATTGCTGCCGGGCGCGGCGGGCCCGGTCGAGAAGACGCCCGGCTCGCCGGTCCGGGTGTCCGTCGCCCAGTACTCACCGCTCTGGATGGTGGTGCCGACCGCCAGATACTCCCGGCCCACCAGCTCACGGAAGTACGCGCCCTGGACCACGGGATGACTGGCCGGGAAAGCGCTCTCGTAGCCGAGGTGGGCGTTGTGCGCGGAGACCAGGACCTTGCCGCCCGTGTGCCGCTGCCACCACACCGTGTTCTCGGCCATGGCCCGGTCCCGGAGCCGGTTCGCCTCGGCCCCCGCCACCGGGTCGAGCAGATCGAGGGAGAGGACAGAGGTCATCTGCGCGATGACCCGCGCTTCCTGGAGGACCCACGGATCCGCCGCACCGGACTGCTCCAGCAGCCGGTATGCGGCTGAGGCGTCCCGGTCGAGGGCCTTGCGCTCCTCCTGGGGCATGGCGAGCCACTTCTTGGTGCGCTCTCCCATCTCGGCGGGCAGGGCGAGCAGCGCCGTGTACCGCCGGCGCAGCTCGGGCAGCAGGGCGGGCCGGTGCTCGGCGGTCCAGGCGAGGATCCGCTCGTACTGCCGTGGGTCCGCGTCGTTGACATCGTTGCCCATCACCCGGAGCTGCTCGCCGGGGGCGGCGTCGCGGTTGTGGGCGCGCATCCAGGTGAACAGGTTCAGGAACTGCTCGTTGTTCCAGTCCGCGTACGAGCCCTGGAACTCCTCGCGCATGATCTGCCGCAGATCGCCCTGCCCGGTACGGATGTACTGGTCCAGCCGGACCCCGGACGACCAGGAGGTCTCCAGCGAGAAGGTGGTGTAGCCCGCCTTCTTCACCAGCTGGCGGAAGAGCCGGTCCTTGAGCTGGAACAGCTCCTTGGAGCCATGGGTGGCCTCGCCGACGCCCACGATGGAGGCGTCCTGGGCCAGGGCGACCAGGGCCGTCAGATCCCGGCCCGGGGTGCCGGGCTCGGTGGTCCGCAGCCGGTGCGCGTGCTGTTCGACGGCCTCGATCACGGCCCGGTCGGCGGGCTGCACGGCCGCGCCGGCGGGTGTGAGTGCGCCCAGGGAGAGGGTCAGGGCGGTCGCCGTCAGCGCGATGGCCGCGGCTCGCACCGCGGAGCGCCGGGGGATGGCGCCGGATGTCTCGTGCTCGTGCCGTATGTGTGAAGTGCCGTTGGACACAGCTGTCCCCTCGGTCGATCGGTGTGGGATGCGAATGCCGGGCGTCCCCTCGCTTCCGGCGCTCGGCACTCATCCTGCGGGCCACGCCCACCCGCGAAAAAGCGCCGACCGGGTCACCCTCCGCTAAATTCTGCGCATGGCAGTGATCACGGTTCTGGTCGCGGACGGGGTGCCGGGCCATCAGCTCACCATTCCGGGAATGGTCTTCACCACGGCCGCCGACATCGTCGGGCGGACGGCCTACGAGGTGCGGATCGCCTCCGTCACCGGGACCGTCACCACGGGCGAACCGGCCCTGGCCCTCACCACGCCCTGGGGCCTTCGGGCTCTGGACGACGCCGATACGGTCCTGGTGACCGGGCACGACGGCTTCCGCGCCGCGCCCCCGCCGGGGGTGGCCGACGCCCTGCGCGGCTGCGCGGCCCGGGGCTGCCGGATGGCCGCGATCGGCACGGGCGCCTTCACGCTCGCCGCGGCCGGGCTGCTGGACGGCCGCCGGGCCCTCACCTCCTGGCCGCACACCGAGGAGCTCACCCGGCTCCATCCGGGGGTGCTGGCCGCGTCCCTGGGCGATCCCTCGGTCGTGGACGGCCCCTTCCACACCGCCGCCGGGGTGATGGGCGGGCTCGATCTCTGCGTCGACCTGGTGGAGCGGGACCACGGCTGGCGGATCGCCGCCGAGGTCGCCCGCCGGATCATGCTGCCCTTGCACGACGGCGTCGTCGCCGACCGGGAGGAGCAGGAGCGCGAGATCGCCGACCGGACCTCGATCGAACCCACGCTGCGCTGGCTGGAGGCCCGTCTGCACCAGCCGCTCACACTCGCCGAGCTGGCCGCCCACGCCCGGATCAGCGTCAGCAGCCTCAACCGCCGCTTCCGCGCCCAGACGGGACTGTCCCCGCTTCAGTATCTGCTGCGGGCCCGTCTCGGCGAGGCCCAGTTGCTGCTGGAGAACACCGATGTCCCGATCGAGCAGATCGCGGCCCGGACGGGGTTCGGCTCCCCCGCCAATCTCCGCCACCACTTCCAGCGCCGCACCGGCACCGCCCCCCGCGCCTACCGCGCCGCCTGCCGCGCCCTGACGGCCAGAATCGCCGTCCGCCCGCCGCCTGCTCCGGCCACCGAAGGATGACAACGCGACGGGTGCCCGCTGGGCCCGGCGCGATCGATCGCGCCGGGCCCAGCCCGTACGAGTCTCCCCTGGTCAGCCCTGGGACTCATGCCTCTCGCCAAAGAGCTCGCCGCTCTCCTCGACGCTCAGCGCCCGGTCCCACCAGCCGCCGAGGGTCTCCAGATCGGTGCAGCTCATGATCCGCTCACGGTGCTCGGACTGGACGGGGACGCCACGCTTCTCAACTGCGCGCGCTCCTGGGCCCGGCCTTCTTCCCGGCCTTCTTCCCGGCCAGCCTCCTGGCCTTCCGCTCGGCCTTCTTCCCGGCCCTTGAGGAAGGACTTCTCCATCTGTGTTCCCCGACCGGGGAAGTAGGTAATGACGGACATCAGCTTGCTCCAAGTCTCCCCGGCCGGGGACTTCCCCAGGCCGATCTCCAGCAGTTCGGTGAAGTACTCGGCGGGGGCCGGTCGGGTGGTTTGGGACCGGCCCCTCAGGTGG
>NZ_VCLA01000181.1:0-69759 GCF_009600885.1 Streptomyces jumonjinensis | reverse complement strand
AGGAACATCAGGATGGCTTCGGCGACCATCGGCAGGACTTCGGCTCGGCCTTCGTCGCGGAGCTCTTCTGACATGGGGGATGTGTAGAACGAAAGGTCCACGGCCACCAGTTTCCTCCATTGCTGTACGGCTGGGCGTGCCGCAGTGTGCTGAGGGGGCCGGTCGGTGGTGTGCGACCGGCCCCGGCCGGTTGTGGCTGTTACGCCTGGTCGAAGATGGCTTCGGCTGATGGGGCGGTGGCCGAGCGGGTGAGCCAGTGGTGCATGGTCTCGGGGTCGTCGCAGCTGGTGATGCGTTCGCGGGCGTCGTCGGGGATGTCGATGCCGCGCTGTTCCAGGAACATCAGGATGGCTTCGGCGACCATCGGCAGGACTTCGGCTCGGACTTCGGCCCGGCCTTCGTCACGGAGCTCTTCCGACATGGGCGATGTGAAGAACGAAAGGTCCACGGCCACCAGTTTCCTCCATTGCTGTGCGGCTGGGCGCGTGCCCAAGCCTTGTGCTGTCAGTTCGACGATGGGGTGAGCGATGGTTTCCGGCGTGTCCCGCAGAGCGGTGGACAGTGCCTTCAGTATCCCATCGACGGATGGATCAGCGGCGTGGGTGATGGCCGACAGAGTGGCCATCGCGAGGTCCTTGCGGGCCTGTGCCGGGTCAGTGATCACGGGCATGTTGTGCGGGCCCGCCACGAGCGGGCGGAGGGTGAGGGCGGGCCATTGGCCAGGGCCGATGGTGACGGGCCGGGAGGCCCATTCGGCGGTCGCCCGGTCCTGGCAGACGACCAGGAGCAGGGGCGGTAGCTGGTATTTGGCGTACAGGTACGACAGGTAGTACGCCCAGCTGGCGGGCTTCGCCGGGTCCTTCTTGCCCTGGGCCTCGACGGCCAGAAGAAAGGAGTCGCCGTCCTCGGTGTCGAACCGGAGCAGCGTGTCGACACGGCGTTCGACGGGCCGGGCTTCGGTGAGGTCGGTCGGCAGGACCGTGACCGAGGCGGGCGGGGCGAAGTCCAGGCCGAGTATGCGGGAGACCCCGGTGAAGAGCTCCGGATACTCCTGGAAGATCCGGTGCATCGCCTCATGCGGTGAGCTGACCATCTGATTCCTCTCGATGTCGGTGCTTGGTGGTGGTCCGGCAGTCCCGGCACACGCCTGGTTCAGGGGCGCGGAACGCCCGGTCGCAGTGCTCGCAGTTCTGGAGCGGGAGAGTTCGGAGCGGGGTGCGGAAAGGGGGCGGCGGGGGGAGCCCTGCTGTGAGGCGGTGGGCGAGGAGCCGGGCCGGGTGGCGCAGGACGTCGGCGGGGAGGCCGGTGGTCAGGGCGTGCTGTACGGCGGCGGGGCCGGCCTCCCGTTCCAGCCAGGCGGCGACTCCTGGGGCCAGCTGCTCGGCGTCGCGGGCGGAGAGCAACAGGCGAGGGTCGGTGTGGTGCAGCCCGGCCAGCAGATCGGCGGCGGTCTGGAGGAGGGACGGGGCGGGGAACCCCGGTTGCGGTACGTGCAGGGGCGCGGGCTCCCTGCGCGGCGGGCGTACGGGAGCGTCGTCGGCCGCCCGGGGAGCCGCCGGTGGTCGGCCCGGCGGACGGGGCCGTACGGGTACGAGCCGGTCGGGCGGCCTCCGCGTCGCGGCCGGCTGGTTGCAGGAGACCGTACGGGTGACGATCCGCCCGCCCGGAACCCGTTCCCGGACCCGGCGCAGATAGCCGTGGGCCTCCAGCTCCCGCAGCGCTCCGGAGATACGGGCCGACCCCTCCGGGAAGCGGGCCGTCAGGGTCTTGATGTCCACCCGGGCCCCGGTCGGCAGGGACTGGATGTGCACCGCTAACCCGATCGCCAGCAGTGATAGCTCGGCGTGCTGGGCGAGGTGGTTGCCGACGACCGTGAAGCGGGTCGTATGGCGGGAGTTGGCGTGAGTGACGCCGTACGAGTGGTGTGAGCGGTGCGCGTCGTGGGTAATGGCGGGCTCCGCGTCCGGATCGGCGGACGGGGCGGGCGCGGTCGCGCTAGGGTGCTGGGTATCCAACGGGAAGCGTCTTCTTCCTCGGTGGTCAGGCCCTCGCACTGGGATTGCCGTCCCGGCGGGGGCCGACGCATGTCTGCGGTCGTTTCTCGCGGCGAGCCTAAGTCATCCAACCCGGCCGTTTACCAGCGCAGTTGGGGATGTTCACCCGTGCGGGTGAGACCGGCCACGGGCGGGAGGGGTGGGGTTTGGCGGGGTTCTTTTCTCTCGTTCGTTTCTTGGGGGAGACCGCCCGGGGCACCGGAGCGCGGGCGCCCGTGCTCCGGTGGGAAGGTCAGCTCGGCCCAGACCGTTTTGCCTGGCGCGGGGCCGGATGAGACGCCCCACCGGTCGGCGAGGGCCTCGACCAGAACGAGCCCCCGCCCCGACTCGTCCTCCTCGGCGGCGTCGCGCCGACGCACCGGGAAACGGTCGCCGCGTGTGTCGGTGACCTCGATACGGAGAATCCCGCCGCGCTCCGTGACCGTCAGCCGGAAATCGCGCCCCTGTACGCGTCCGTGGGTCGCCGCGTTGGCGGCGAGCTCGGCGACGATATGCGCCGCCGTATCGAATTCACGTTCCCATGAACGCAGTTGCTCGACCGTGAGCAGCCGTGCGAGCCGGGCCCCTCGGCGGGTGGCGGAGAGCTGAACGCTGAATTGGCGTGTGGGGGAGGAGGTCTGGGTGGTGTGGTTCACATCACCCAGCGTGGCCAGAAGTGTGCGGGGTGAATAGGTTCCCCTGCCGTACTCGGGAATTCTGTCCCGGCGTTGTCCTGACTTGTCCCGGCTGTATCGCGTAACGCCTGGGTACGGCGGGCGTTGGACACAGTCGACACGTCGGAGGTGGGCGCGGAATGGACGATACGACAGACGTGACGGATGGGGTCGATGAACCCGGCTGGGACGTCGATCCGGACGACGAGATCGCCCCGGCCGTGGAAATGGCCGGGGCGCAGCTCAAGGCATGGCGGGAGGGCGCGGGGAAGCGGGTGGTGGAGTTCGGGCTCCTCATCGGCTACAGCGAGGACCTGATCCGCAAGATCGAGCGCGGGGCGAGGATTCCGCGCCCGGAGTACCTGGACAAGGCGGACAGCGCGCTGAACGCGGAGGGGCGGATCTCCGCCATGAAGAAGGTGATGGCGGAGGCCCGGTATCCCAAGAAGATTCGCGAGTTGGCGAAACTGGAGGCACAGGCGGTTGAACGCTCCGCCTATGGCAGCCATAACCTTCATGGGCTGCTTCAGACGGAGGAGTACGCCCGCGCGCTGATTGGAACACGTCGGCCCGCCCACTCGCCGGACGAGGTGGAACGTGGGGTGGCGGCACGGGTAGCCCGGCAGTCGCTATTCGAGCGCTCGCCCGCTCCCGAGCTGAGCTTCATCCAGGAAGAGGTGACGCTCCGCCGCCCGATCGGGGGCAGAATGGTGTTGCGTCGACAGCTCGAACGCCTCTTGGAGGTGGCCCAGTTGCGAAACGTCGAGATCCAGGTGATGCCGACCGCCGCTAACGGGCATGCTGGTATGGACGGCGCGATCGAGGTGCTGAAGTTCGGTGATGGCACGGCGGTGGGGCGCTGCGAGGGCGAGTTCAACGGCCGCCCGGTCTCCGACCCCAAACAGCTCCGGATCATCGAACTGCGGTATGGCATCATCCGGGGCCAGGCTCTCACCCCTCGGGAGTCGATGGCCTTCATCGAGCAAGTGCTGGGAGAGACATGAGCCTCAAGCCCTCTGCCGGGAACGGTTCCGCGCTGGAGTGGTTCAAGAGCAGCTACAGCAACAGCAGCAACATCAACGACTGTGTCGAGGTCGCCTGGTACAAGAGCAGCTACAGCGACAGTAACGAGATCGACTCGTGCGTCGAAGTTGCCTGGGCCAAGAGCAGCCACAGCGACAGCAGTAACGGCAACGACTGCGTCGAAGTAGCCTCCACCCCCTCCTGCGACACCGTCCACATCCGTGACTCCAAGGACAAGCAGGGCCCCCAGCTCGGCTTCACCCCGAGCGCCTGGTCCGACTTCGTCGCCCACACCTCCCTCACCCCCTGACCGCTCCGCAGCCGACACCCCGATGCCCACGGCCATCCAGCCGTGGGCATCCGCGTGTCCGGATCAGTGCTCTCTGTCCACAACCCCCGGGTAATGTCCTCAGATCAACTAACGGGGAGGGGGCTCGTCCATGTCCTGGGACGAGTGGGAGCAGATCAAGCTCAATCAGTTACCCGCCGACTCCGGCCCGGCCGTCAGCGCGGTCACCGGCGGGGTGAAGTCCAGCCAGCGGGCGTGGCTCGCGGCCGGTGACGGAGTGGGGGCCTTACGCGGGAGGGTCCGTACCGCGCTGGGGAAGCTGGAGGACGGCCAGTCCGGCCTCGGGGACCCGGACGGCTGTCTCAGCGCGGCGGCGCAGAAGGAGTTATACGCCTCCTGGAAGACCTACGCAGAGAACGTCGGCAAGCGCTGCGCAAGCCTTCAGAAGATTCTGGAGCGGGTCGGGCACGAGCAGCTCATGACCGATGCGGGCGTCCAGGCCGAGATCGACCGTGTTCGATTGGCGTACGCCGACACGGACGCGGTCGGCGGCGGCCCGCAGCAGGGCCGGTGACGGGGGAGTGGACCTCAAGACCCTCAAGGCTCTGAAGCCCGCCGAGTACGAGTCCGCCGCAGACGGGTACCGGGCCCTCGCGGACATGGCCCAGGCCGCCAAGGACCATATAGAGGGAACCGTGGCCGCCGGGATGCGGGAGCCCCTGGAAGGGCAGGCGGCGGACGCGGCGCAGGGCGAGCTGCGCGAGCTGGCCGGGAACTTTCAGTACACCCGGACCGAGTGCGGTGTGATCAGCACCGCCCTGAACGGCCTCGCCTTCGACCTCGCCGCCGCCCAGCGGAAGCTGGAGGCCGCCCTCGCCGACGCGCGGGCCCAGGGCTTCACCGTGAATCCCGACGGGGCCGTGGCGTATCCGCCGGGGCCGGACAAGACCGACGGCAAGATCCCCGAGGGCGGCGCGACCGGAGGCCACGGCACGCCCCAGGCCCAGGGCATCGGCCGCCAGATCGCCGGCCTGAACCCGAACCCGTACGCGGCCCGTGCCCAGGACATCGCCGACCGTGTCGCCGGCGCGCTGGCCCAGGCCACCGCCGCCGACGAGAAATGGGCACCCCAGCTGCGCGCCCTCAAGGCAGACGACGACCTGACCGTCTCCGCCCGGGACTGGGCGGACGCCGGCTCCGACACCGCCGGGGTACGGGCCGCCGCCGACCCCTACCTCGACACGATCAAGGGGCCGCCGAAGGAGGGGACGCCCGCCGAGAACGCCGAGTGGTGGAGAGGGCTGTCCGACGAGGAGCGGGACGCGCAGATCGCGATGAACCCGGCGAGCGTCGGGGCGCTGAACGGCCTCCCGGCCGATGTGCGGGATGAGGCGAACCGCGCGGTGCTCGCCCAGAAGCAGGGGCAATTTCAGGTCGCTTTGGACGCCCTGCCGCCGCCACCCGCGAACAAATACACCTGGATCAGGAGCGGCATGGTGCCGTCCCGGGTGTACACCGAGGAGTACATGGACTGGCACCGGAAATACGGCGACGAGCACGAGCAGCTCACCCGGTCGCTCAAGGGTATGCAGAGCATCGAGGACCGGTTCGACGCGACCGGGGTCGAAGGGCTGCCCGAGGCGTATCTGCTCGGTTTCAGCGCCGAGGGCAACGGCCGGGCGATCGTCGCCAACGGGAACCCCGACACGGCCGACCACACGGCGGTCTATGTGCCCGGGACGACCTCCAATCTTGGAGGCATCGGCGGCGACATCACTCGTATGACGAACCTTTGGCAGGAGGCTTCTGACGCAGCTGCTGGTGGTTCGGTCTCCACAATTACGTGGCTCGGCTACGACGCCCCCCAGAAGATCGGCCGGGATGCGCCATTCAGTCATTACGCCGACGACGGGGCACCGGTGTTCAACCAGTTCCTCAACGGTCTCGACGCCTCCAGGGCCGTCGATACCCCGGGCCACACGACCGCCATCGGCCATTCGTATGGCACGACCCTCATCGGATCAGCCGCCCGGCAGGGCGATCTCAACGCGGACGACCTGGTCTTCGCGGGCAGTCCGGGTGTCCAGGTGGGCTACGCGCATCAGCTGGACGTGCCCGAGGGACGCGTCTGGAACCAGGAAGCCCCCAAGGACGCAGTGCCGGACGCCGGCCGCTACGGCCACGGTGGCAGCCAATGGCGGCTGGGCGGCGGTGTAGGGATCATCCCGAGCGATGAGTCGTTCGGCGCGAACCAAATGGCCACGGACACCGAAGGACACAGTGACTACTGGAAAGCCGGCACCACCAGCCTGTGGAACCAAGCTCAGGTCGTGGCGGGACAACACGGGGATGTGGAGCTTGAAGACTAAACAGCGGGCCGTGGTCCTCCCCCTCGCCCTGGCCCTCGCCTCGATCACAGGATGCGGTATGGACGACTCCGGACAGTCAGGCAGCTCTGTGCCCGCAGCGGGCACCAAGAGCCTCGATGACGCCACCAACGACACTCAGCGGGTCTCCAGCGACCTCTTGGACCTCATCAAGGTCAAGGGGAAGGCGTCCGAGCCCGGTCCCAGAGTCAGCGAGTGCGGCGATGGGAAGGACCGGGAGAAGTACTTTCAGATGCGCCACCCCTGGAGCCTCACCCCGGCCTCCGGCGACGAGCTCGCGGGCGTCATGGAGCGCCTTAAGGGCGAGCTGCCGGAGCACGGATGGAAGATCGTCCACTATGAGCGCGACTCCAGCCGGAACAAGAACCTCCGCCTGACCGCCGACCACGACGAGCGGAAGTTCAGCGTCAGCATCGTCCATCTGGCGAAAAACGAGAAGCCGAAACTCTCTGTGACCGTCGTTTCAGGCTGCTACCAGGTCCCGGAGGGTCAGCGGGTCGACCGCTACTGAGCGCCCCACCTCACCCATATGCCCGATACGAGCGCCTTGCCCCTCCGGCAAGGCGCTCTCGGTTTGATCGTCGTCACGCCCGGGGTACTCTCTACGGCTCGATTAGCCAGGTCATGCCCCCGTGTGGCAGACTAACCGGGTTGCTCGGTTGAGTGCCGATGCTGCGCGCCTCCCGCCGGGAGGACCGGAAGCGAGTCCCACAGTACTCGTCGCCCTATCTGCCGTAAGGCAGCGCTGGGGCGGACGTACGGGAATCTTCCGGGAAGTGTCAGCGGGGTACCGACCAGGCACCTCGGTGGGTGTTCTTCCCCCGATGCGCGGGCCAGGCCCGCACCCCCTTGGTTGGGAAATCCTTCGGGATATCTACGTAGAGGGAGTGCGACACGCCCGACCGCGTGGGTCGGAGAAGAGCGCAGGACCCATCCGGGTGCCAGAGCGTGTAATCGAGAGACAGGACTACGAGGTAGCCATGGCGGGACAGAAGATCCGCATCCGGCTCAAGGCCTACGACCACGAGGTCATCGACTCTTCGGCGAAGAAGATCGTCGAGACGGTGACCCGCACTGGTGCGTCGGTCGCGGGCCCGGTGCCGCTGCCCACTGAGAAGAACGTGTACTGCGTCATCAAGTCGCCGCACAAGTACAAGGACTCGCGCGAGCACTTCGAGATGCGCACGCACAAGCGCCTGATCGACATTCTCGACCCGACGCCCAAGACCGTTGACTCGCTGATGCGCCTGGACCTTCCGGCCGGCGTTGACATCGAGATCAAGCTCTGAGAGGCACGGAAGAGATGGCAAAGCAGATCAAGGGCGTCCTGGGCGAGAAGCTCGGCATGACCCAGGTCTGGGACGAGAACAACCGTGTCGTCCCGGTGACCGTCGTCAAGGCCGGGCCCTGCGTCGTTACCCAGGTCCGTACGAATGACTCCGACGGCTACGAGTCGGTCCAGATCGCCTTCGGCGAGATCGACCCTCGCAAGGTGAACAAGCCCCTCAAGGGCCACTTCGCCAAGGCCGACGTGACCCCCCGCCGCCACCTGGTGGAGCTCCGCACCTCCGACGCCAGCGAGTACACGCTCGGCCAGGAGATCACCGCCGCTGTGTTCGAGTCCGGCGTCAAGGTTGACGTCACGGGCAAGAGCAAGGGCAAGGGCTTCGCCGGTGTCATGAAGCGTCACAACTTCAAGGGCCTCGGCGCCGGTCACGGCACCCAGCGCAAGCACCGCTCGCCCGGTTCCATCGGTGGCTGCGCCACCCCTGGCCGCGTGTTCAAGGGCCTCCGTATGGCTGGCCGCATGGGCAACGAGCGGGTCACCACCCAGAACCTGACCGTTCACGCCGTTGACGCGGAGAAGGGCCTGCTGCTCATCAAGGGCGCGGTTCCTGGTCCCAACGGCGGCCTGGTCCTGGTCCGCACTGCGGCCAAGGGGGCCTGAGGACTATGAGCACCATTGACATTCTGTCGCCCGCGGGCGACAAGACCGGGACCCTTGAGCTCCCGGCCGACATCTTCGACGCCAAGGTCAGCGTCCCGCTGATCCACCAGGTCGTCGTCGCGCAGCTGGCCGCTGCCCGTCAGGGCACGCACAAGACCAAGACGCGTGGCGAGGTCCGTGGTGGTGGCAAGAAGCCTTACCGCCAGAAGGGCACCGGCCGCGCCCGTCAGGGCTCGACCCGCGCTCCGCAGTTCGCCGGCGGTGGCGTGGTCCACGGACCCGTGCCGCGCGACTACTCGCAGCGGACCCCGAAGAAGATGAAGGCCGCCGCTCTGCGTGGCGCCCTCACCGACCGGGCCCGCAACTCGCGTATCCACGTCGTCACCGGCGTGGTCGAGGGCGACGTCTCCACCAAGGCCGCCAAGACGCTGTTCGGCAAGATCTCGGAGCGCAAGAACCTGCTCCTGGTCGTCGAGCGCTCCGACGAGGCCGCGTGGCTGTCCGCCCGCAACCTGCCCCAGGTGCACATCCTGGAGCCGGGCCAGCTGAACACGTACGACGTGATCCGCTCCGAGGACGTTCTCTTCACTCAGGGCGCCTTCGAGACCTTCGTGTCTGGCCCCAAGGCCGATGAGACCGAAGGGAGCGACGCCTGATGTCTGAGGCGACCGTCACCAGCAAGACCTTCGCGGACCCGCACGACATCCTCGTCAAGCCGGTTGTTTCCGAGAAGAGCTACGCGCTGCTCGACGAGAACAAGTACACGTTCATCGTCGACCCGCGTGCCAACAAGACTCAGATCAAGCAGGCCATTGAAACGGTCTTCTCGGTCAAGGTCACCGGGGTCAACACGATCAACCGGCAGGGCAAGCGCAAGCGCACCCGCACCGGTTTCGGCAAGCGCGCCAACACCAAGCGCGCCATCGTGACCCTTGCCGAGGGCAACCGTATCGACATCTTCGGCCAGGCCTCCTAACGGAGCGCCCTGGTCCGAATATCGGACGAGGACTGAGAAATGGGTATCCGCAAGTACAAGCCGACGACTCCGGGCCGTCGTGGCTCCAGCGTCGCCGACTTCGTCGAGATCACGCGGTCCACGCCGGAGAAGTCGCTGGTCCGCCCTCTGCACAGCAAGGGTGGCCGTAACAACACCGGTCGTGTGACTGTCCGTCACCAGGGTGGTGGCCACAAGCGCGCCTACCGCGTGATCGACTTCCGTCGTCACGACAAGGACGGCGTGCCGGCCAAGGTCGCTCACATCGAGTACGACCCCAACCGCACCGCGCGCATCGCTCTTCTGCACTACGCGGACGGCGAGAAGCGCTACATCATCGCGCCGCGTAACCTGTCGCAGGGCGACCGTGTCGAGAACGGTCCGACCGCCGACATCAAGCCCGGTAACAACCTGGCGCTGCGCAACATCCCGGTCGGTACGACCATCCACGCCATCGAGCTGCGGCCCGGCGGCGGCGCGAAGTTCGCCCGCTCCGCCGGCGCCTCCGTACAGCTGCTGGCGAAGGAGGGCACCATGGCCCACCTTCGTATGCCGTCCGGTGAGATCCGTCTGGTCGACGTCCGCTGCCGCGCCACCATTGGCGAGGTCGGCAACGCCGAGCAGTCGAACATCAACTGGGGCAAGGCCGGCCGCCTGCGCTGGAAGGGCGTTCGCCCGACCGTCCGCGGTGTCGCGATGAACCCGGTTGACCACCCGCACGGTGGTGGTGAGGGCAAGACCTCCGGTGGTCGCCACCCGGTCAGCCCGTGGGGTCAGAAGGAGGGTCGTACTCGTTCTCCCAAGAAGGCGAGCAGCAAGTACATCGTCCGCCGCCGCAAGACGAACAAGAAGCGCTAGGAGCGGGTTTAGATGCCGCGCAGTCTCAAGAAGGGGCCCTTCGTCGACGACCACCTGATCAAGAAGGTGGACGTACAGAACGAAGCAGGCACCAAGAACGTCATCAAGACCTGGTCCCGTCGATCGATGATCGTCCCGGCAATGCTGGGCCACACCATCGCGGTGCACAACGGCAAGATCCATGTCCCGGTGTTCGTCACCGAGTCGATGGTCGGCCACAAGCTCGGTGAGTTCTCGCCGACTCGCACCTTCCGCGGCCACGTCAAGGACGACCGGAAGTCGAAGCGCCGCTAAGGCGGGGTGTGACCGATCATGACAGACACTGAAGGGACAACCATGGAAGCCAGGGCCCAGGCGCGGTACATCCGCGTCACGCCCATGAAGGCCCGCCGCGTGGTGGACCTCATCCGTGGCATGGATGCCACGGAGGCTCAGGCGGTCCTGCGTTTCGCCCCGCAGGCCGCGAGCGTGCCGGTGGGCAAGGTGCTGGACAGCGCCATTGCCAACGCCGCGCACAACTACGACCACAGTGACGCCTCCACGCTGATCATCAGCGAGGCGTACGTGGATGAGGGCCCGACCCTGAAGCGGTTCCGGCCGCGCGCCCAGGGTCGCGCCTACCGGATCCGTAAGCGGACCAGCCACATCACCGTGGTCGTCAGCAGCAAGGAAGGAACCCGGTAATGGGCCAGAAGGTTAACCCGCATGGGTTCCGGCTCGGTATCACCACGGACTTCAAGTCCCGCTGGTACGCCGACAAGCTGTACAAGGACTACGTCAAGGAAGACGTCGCCATCCGTCGGATGCTGACGTCCGGCATGGAGCGCGCCGGCATCTCGAAGGTTGAGATCGAGCGCACCCGTGACCGCGTCCGTGTGGACATCCACACCGCTCGTCCGGGCATTGTCATCGGTCGCCGTGGCGCCGAGGCCGACAAGATCCGCGGCAAGCTGGAGAAGCTGACCGGCAAGCAGGTCCAGCTGAACATCCTTGAGGTCAAGAACCCCGAGGTCGACGCTCAGCTGGTGGCCCAGGCCGTCGCCGAGCAGCTGTCCTCGCGTGTCTCCTTCCGCCGCGCCATGCGTAAGAGCATGCAGTCGGCCATGAAGGCGGGCGCCAAGGGCATCAAGATCCAGTGTGGTGGCCGTCTCGGCGGCGCCGAGATGTCCCGCTCGGAGTTCTACCGCGAGGGCCGTGTGCCGCTGCACACGCTCCGCGCGAACGTCGAGTACGGCTTCTTCGAGGCCAAGACCACCTTCGGCCGTATCGGCGTGAAGGTCTGGATCTACAAGGGCGACGTCAAGAACATCGCCGAGGTCCGCGCCGAGAACGCTGCCGCCCGTGCCGGCAACCGTCCGGCCCGTGGCGGTTCCGACCGCCCGGCCGGCCGTGGTGGCCGCGGTGGCGAGCGTGGCGGTCGCGGTCGTAAGCCGCAGCAGAACGCCGCTGCCGAGGCCCCCAAGGCCGACGCCGCTGCCGCTGCTCCGGCTGAGAGCACCGGAACGGAGGCCTGACCGACATGCTGATCCCCCGTAGGGTCAAGCACCGCAAGCAGCACCACCCCAAGCGCAGCGGAATGTCCAAGGGTGGTACGCAGGTCGCGTTCGGCGAGTACGGCATTCAGGCCCTCACTCCGGCGTACGTGACCAACCGCCAGATCGAGGCGGCGCGTATTGCGATGACCCGCCACATCAAGCGTGGCGGCAAGGTCTGGATCAACATCTACCCGGACCGCCCGCTGACCAAGAAGCCCGCCGAGACCCGCATGGGTTCCGGTAAGGGTTCCCCGGAGTGGTGGATCGCGAACGTCAAGCCCGGTCGGGTGATGTTCGAGCTCTCCTACCCGAACGAGAAGATTGCTCGTGAGGCGCTTACCCGCGCTGCTCACAAGCTTCCGATGAAGTGCCGCATCGTTCGGCGCGAGGCAGGTGAGGCGTGATGTCGGCCGGAACCAAGGCGTCCGAGCTGCGCGAGCTGGGCGGCGAGGAGCTTGTGAACAAGCTCCGCGAGGCCAAGGAAGAGCTGTTCAACCTCCGCTTCCAGGCGGCGACCGGGCAGCTTGAGAACCACGGTCGGCTTAAGGCCGTCCGTAAGGACATCGCCCGGATCTACACCCTGATGCGTGAGCGCGAGCTCGGCATCGAGACGGTGGAGAGCGCCTGATGAGCGAGAGCAACGTGACTGAAGAGAAGACCGAGCGCGGATTCCGCAAGACCCGCGAGGGTCTGGTCGTCAGCGACAAGATGGACAAGACCGTCGTCGTCGCCGTTGAGGACCGTGTGAAGCACGCGCTGTACGGCAAGGTCATCCGCCGTACGAACAAGCTCAAGGCTCACGACGAGCAGAACGCCGCGGGCGTCGGCGACCGTGTCCTCCTCATGGAGACCCGGCCGCTGTCCGCGACGAAGCGCTGGCGCGTCGTCGAGATCCTCGAGAAGGCCAAGTAAGGAAATTCCCGTCAGGGAATTCCCGCGAGACTCAGCCTGAGGGGTTTCCCTCAGGTCGGTTCCGCCAGGCTCCGGGGGGCCGTTCACACGGCCCCCCGGGGAACCGGCAGACAAACAGGAGATAGACGTGATCCAGCAGGAGTCGCGACTGCGCGTCGCCGACAACACTGGTGCCAAGGAGATCCTTTGCATCCGTGTTCTCGGTGGCTCGGGTCGCCGCTACGCGGGCATCGGTGACGTCATCGTCGCCACCGTCAAGGACGCGATCCCCGGTGGCAACGTGAAGAAGGGTGACGTCGTCAAGGCGGTCATCGTTCGCACCGTCAAGGAGCGCCGCCGCCAGGACGGCTCGTACATCCGCTTCGACGAGAACGCCGCTGTCATTCTCAAGAACGACGGCGACCCTCGCGGCACCCGTATCTTCGGCCCCGTGGGCCGTGAGCTGCGCGAGAAGAAGTTCATGAAGATCATCTCGCTCGCGCCGGAGGTGCTGTAAGCATGAAGATCAAGAAGGGCGACCTGGTTCAGGTCATCACCGGTAAGGACAAGGGCAAGCAGGGCAAGGTCATTCAGGCCTTCCCCCGCGAGGACCGTGTTCTGGTCGAGGGTGTCAACCGGGTCAAGAAGCACACCAAGGCCGGTCAGACCGCTCGTGGTTCTCAGACCGGCGGGATCATCACCACCGAAGCCCCTGTTCACGTGAGCAATGTTCAGCTCGTCGTGGAGAAGGACGGCAAGAAGGTCGTGACCCGCGTCGGTTACCGCTTCGACGACGAGGGCAACAAGATCCGCGTTGCCAAGCGGACGGGTGAGGACATCTGATGGCTACCACCACCACTCCGCGTCTCAAGACGAAGTACCGCGAGGAGATCGCGGGCAAGCTGCTTGAAGAGTTCTCCTACGAGAACGTCATGCAGGTTCCCGGCCTCGTCAAGATCGTGGTCAACATGGGTGTGGGCGACGCCGCCCGCGACTCCAAGCTGATCGATGGTGCCATCAAGGACCTCACCACGATCACCGGCCAGAAGCCGGCCGTCACCAAGGCCCGTAAGTCCATCGCGCAGTTCAAGCTGCGTGAGGGCCAGCCGATCGGTGCCCACGTCACACTCCGTGGCGACCGCATGTGGGAGTTCCTGGACCGCACCCTGTCGCTCGCGCTTCCGCGCATCCGCGACTTCCGTGGTCTGTCCCCCAAGCAGTTCGACGGCCGTGGCAACTACACCTTCGGTCTCACGGAGCAGGTCATGTTCCACGAGATCGACCAGGACAAGATCGACCGCGTCCGGGGTATGGACATCACCGTGGTCACCACGGCGACCAACGACGCTGAGGGCCGCGCGCTCCTCCGTCACCTCGGCTTCCCGTTCAAGGAGGCGTGAGCCGTGGCGAAGAAGGCTCTCATTGCCAAGGCCGCCCGCAAGCCCAAGTTCGGCGTGCGTGCGTACACGCGCTGCCAGCGTTGCGGTCGTCCCCACTCCGTGTACCGCAAGTTCGGCCTGTGCCGTGTGTGCCTTCGTGAGATGGCTCACCGCGGCGAGCTGCCGGGCGTGACCAAGAGCTCCTGGTAGTTCCCTACTCGGGAACGACCGGAGTCTCTCGGTAAGCAGAGGGTTGGCGGAGGCCCATCGCTCCATGGCTTAGGCTAGGAGGGTTGGGCGTCCGCCGCCCGTACGACTTACTACGCCGTAGGTCCCCGCGCCGCACCCGTCCCGCCCCTGTGTGGGGAGAGGGATGGCGCATACAGGAAACCCCGGCGAGAGAGGCCGAAGGCCAATTCATGACCATGACTGATCCCATCGCAGACATGCTGACGCGTCTGCGTAACGCGAACTCGGCGTACCACGACTCCGTCGTGATGCCGCACAGCAAGATCAAGTCGCACATCGCGGAGATCCTCCAGCAGGAGGGCTTCATCACGGGCTGGAAGGTCGAGGACGCCGAGGTCGGCAAGAACCTCGTCCTGGAGCTCAAGTTCGGCCCGAACCGTGAGCGCTCCATCGCGGGCATCAAGCGGATCTCGAAGCCGGGTCTCCGGGTTTACGCGAAGTCCACCAACCTGCCCAAGGTTCTCGGCGGCCTCGGCGTGGCGATCATCTCCACGTCCCACGGCCTCCTGACCGGCCAGCAGGCGCAGAAGAAGGGCGTGGGTGGGGAAGTCCTCGCCTACGTCTGGTAGTCGGGAACGGAGGAAAAGCCAATGTCGCGTATCGGCAAGCTCCCCATTCAGGTTCCCGCCGGTGTGGACGTCACCATCGATGGCCGCACGGTCGCGGTGAAGGGGCCCAAGGGCTCTCTCACTCACACCGTCGCCGCGCCGATCGAGATCGTTAAGGGTGAGGACGGCGTTCTGAACGTCTCCCGTCCGAACGACGAGCGTCAGAACAAGGCCCTTCACGGCCTGTCCCGCACGCTGGTGGCGAACATGATCACCGGTGTGACCCAGGGGTACACGAAGGCGCTCGAAATCAGCGGTGTCGGTTACCGCGTCGCCGCGAAGGGCTCCAACCTGGAGTTCCAGCTCGGTTACAGCCACTCGATCCTGGTGGAGGCGCCCGAGGGCATCTCCTTCAAGGTCGAGTCGCCGACCAAGTTCTCGGTCGAGGGCATCGACAAGCAGAAGGTCGGCGAGGTCGCCGCGAACATCCGCAAGCTGCGTAAGCCCGACCCGTACAAGGCCAAGGGCGTCAAGTACGCGGGCGAGGTCATCCGCCGCAAGGTCGGAAAGGCGGGTAAGTAAGCCATGGCATACGGTGTCAAGATTGCTAAGGGCGACGCGTACAAGCGCGCCGCCATCAAGCGACGCCATATCCGCGTCCGCAAGCACGTCTCCGGTACGCCGGAGCGTCCGCGCCTGGTCGTGACGCGTTCCAACCGCAACATCGTGGCTCAGGTCATCGACGACATCGCGGGCCACACGCTCGCGTCGGCGTCGACCCTGGACGTCTCGATCCGCGGTGGCGAGGGCGACAAGAGCGCCCAGGCCAAGCAGGTCGGCGCCCTGGTCGCTGAGCGCGCCAAGGCCGCCGGCGTCGAGGCTGTCGTGTTCGACCGTGGTGGCAACAGGTACGCCGGGCGCATTGCCGCTCTGGCTGACGCCGCCCGCGAAGCCGGGCTGAAGTTCTAAGCCCCGGTTCCGGGACTAACGGACGTAACAGAGAGAGGTAAATCCAATGGCTGGACCCCAGCGCCGCGGAAGCGGTGCCGGTGGCGGCGAGCGGCGGGACCGGAAGGGCCGTGACGGCGGCGCAGCTGCCGCCGAGAAGACCGCGTACGTTGAGCGCGTCGTCGCGATCAACCGCGTCGCCAAGGTTGTCAAGGGTGGTCGTCGCTTCAGCTTCACCGCGCTGGTCGTGGTGGGCGACGGTGACGGCACCGTGGGTGTCGGTTACGGCAAGGCCAAGGAGGTGCCGGCCGCCATCGCCAAGGGTGTTGAGGAGGCCAAGAAGCACTTCTTCAAGGTCCCCCGTATCCAGGGCACCATCCCGCACCCCATCCAGGGTGAGAAGGCTGCGGGCGTCGTCCTGCTGAAGCCTGCTTCCCCCGGTACCGGTGTTATCGCCGGTGGCCCGGTGCGCGCCGTTCTGGAGTGCGCCGGCGTTCACGACATCCTGTCGAAGTCGCTCGGCTCCGACAACGCGATCAACATCGTGCACGCGACCGTGGCGGCCCTCAAGGGCCTGCAGCGTCCCGAGGAGATCGCGGCTCGCCGTGGTCTGCCCCTTGAGGACGTCGCCCCCGCGGCTCTCCTCCGTGCGCGTGCGGGAGCGGGTGCGTAATGGCCCGCCTCAAGATCACGCAGACGAAGTCGTACATCGGTAGCAAGCAGAACCACCGCGACACCCTGCGTTCGCTTGGGCTGAAGAGGCTCAACGACGTGGTTGTCAAGGAGGACCGCCCCGAGTTCCGCGGCATGGTGCACACCGTCCGCCACCTCGTGACGGTTGAGGAGGTCGACTGATCATGGCGGAGAACAACCCGCTGAGGGTCCACAACCTCCGTCCTGCCCCGGGCGCCAAGACCGCCAAGACCCGTGTGGGTCGTGGTGAGGCGTCCAAGGGTAAGACCGCTGGTCGTGGAACCAAGGGCACCAAGGCCCGTTACCAGGTTCCGGAGCGCTTCGAGGGCGGGCAGATGCCCCTCCACATGCGCCTCCCGAAGCTCAAGGGCTTCAAGAACCCGTTCCGTACCGAGTACCAGGTGGTCAACCTGGAGAAGCTCGCCGCGCTCTACCCCGAGGGTGGAGAGGTCACGGTGGCCGATCTGGTCGCCAAGGGTGCGGTTCGTAAGAACCATCTCGTCAAGGTCCTGGGCCAGGGCGAGGTCTCCGTGGCGCTGCAGGTGACGGTCGACGCCGTCTCCGGCTCCGCCAAGGAGAAGATCGCCGCCGCTGGCGGCACCGTCACCGAGCTCGTCTGAGACCAGTTCAGTGGCTGAAAGCTGAAACATCCGACCGGGGATGCCCTCTCAAATGGGGCATCCCCGGTTGGTCGTTCCAAGGGGGGCACCGTCGCCGGTAAGGTGGCGTGCACTGTTGCTGTAAAGATGCGGGGGTTCTGCCCTCGTGCCGTGGGGTCCGCTACCACCGGGGCCGTGCGGATTGTCTGACTCGTATCCGTCGATCCTCAAGACCGTCACCTCTGACGCAGTAGCGCGGGGGTCGCAGGAGGCACCGTGCTCACCGCGTTCGCCCGGGCGTTCAAGACGCACGACCTGCGCAAGAAGCTGCTCTTCACGCTCGACATCATCGTCCTGTACCGGATTGGGTCACACATCCCCATTCCGGGCGTCGATTACCAGAACGTTCAGTTCTGCGTCAAACAGGCTTCTGAGAACAACAACAGCCTGTTCGGCCTGGTGAATATGTTCAGCGGCGGGGCGCTGCTGCAGATCACCATCTTCGCGCTGGGCATCATGCCGTACATCACGGCGAGCATCATCCTGCAGCTGCTGACCGTGGTCATTCCGCGGCTGGAGGCCCTCAAGAAGGAGGGCCAGTCCGGAACCGCGAAGATTACGCAGTACACCCGTTATCTGACGGTCGCCCTCGCTGTGCTCCAGGGCACCGGCCTGGTGGCGACCGCCCGTAGCGGTGCGCTCTTCAGCGGCTGTGCGGTCGCCAGGGAGATCGTCCCGGACCGATCCATCTACACCACTGTCGTCATGGTGATCACCATGACCGCGGGCACCGCCGCCGTGATGTGGCTCGGTGAGCTGATCACCGACCGCGGCATCGGCAACGGCATGTCGATCCTGATGTTCATCTCCATCGCCGCCGGTTTCCCGGGCGCGCTGTGGGCCATCAAGGAGAGCGGCACGCTCGCCCAGGGCTGGATCGAGTTCGGCACGGTCATTCTGATCGGCTTCGTGATGGTGGGCCTCGTCGTCTTCGTGGAGCAGGCTCAGCGCCGTATCCCAGTCCAGTACGCCAAGCGCATGATCGGACGCCGCTCCTACGGGGGCACGTCCACCTACATCCCGCTCAAGGTGAACCAGGCGGGCGTCATCCCCGTCATCTTCGCCTCGTCGCTGCTGTACATTCCGGCGCTGGTGGCGCAGTTCTCCAGTGGTACGTCCGGGTGGAAGACCTTTATCGAGTCGTACTTCGTCAAGGGCGACCACCCCTACTACATCACCGCCTACTTCCTCCTGATCGTGTTCTTCGCGTTCTTCTACGTGGCTATCTCGTTCAACCCCGAGGAAGTCGCGGACAACATGAAGAAGTATGGTGGGTTCATCCCGGGAATCCGGGCTGGTCGACCTACTGCCGAGTATCTGAGCTATGTGCTCAACCGGATCACTTGGCCGGGCTCGCTGTACCTGGGTCTGATTGCTCTTGTTCCGACGATGGCGTTGGCGGGCTTCGGAGGCGCGAACCAGAACTTCCCGTTCGGCGGGACGAGCATCCTCATCATCGTGGGTGTGGGTCTGGAGACCGTGAAGCAGATCGAGAGCCAGCTCCAGCAGCGCAATTACGAAGGGTTCCTCCGCTGATGCGAATCGTCCTCGTCGGACCACCCGGTGCCGGCAAGGGAACGCAGGCCGCGTACCTTGCCGAGAACCTGTCGATCCCGCACATCTCCACGGGCGACCTTTTCCGCGCCAACATCAGCCAAGGCACCGACCTCGGTCGGAAAGCCAAGGCGTACATGGACGCGGGAGAGCTGGTGCCCGATGAGGTCACCATCGGCATGGCCAAGGACCGGATGGAAAGGCCGGACGCCGAGAACGGCTTCCTGCTCGACGGCTTCCCGCGCAATGTCTCGCAGGCCGAGGCGCTCGACGCGATGCTGAAGTCCGAGGGCATGACGCTGGACGCGGTGCTGGACCTGGAGGTCCCCGAGGACGAGGTCGTGAAGCGGATCGCGGGTCGCCGTATCTGCCGCAACGACTCCAGTCATGTCTTCCATGTGACGTACTCGGCGCCGAAGACCGAAGGCGTCTGCGACGTCTGCGGCGGCGATCTGTACCAGCGGGACGACGACTCCGAGGACACCGTCCGCAAGCGTCTGGAGGTCTACCACACCCAGACCGAGCCGATCATCGACTACTACCGGGGCCAGGGCCTCGTGGTGACGATCTCGGCGCTGGGCAAGGTCACCGATGTGACCGGGCGGGCGATGGACGCACTGAAGAAGGCCTGACCGGCCCGATCGGTATACGCTGTACGGCCGCGCTGCCTCCGGGCATCGCGGCCGTACGCATGAGGCGGGCCCGACCGGTCCCGCCTCATAATCGAGTGACCACAGCGGAGCGCCACAGCTCCGCGAGAGCGGCGGCCGTGCAGCCGCACAGAGGGGCAGGCAGGGCCATGGTGCAGATCAAAACCCCGGAGCAGATCGCGAAGATGCGCGAGGCGGGGCTGGTCGTGGCCGCGATCCACGCCGCGACCCGGGCCGCCGCCGTGCCGGGCGCCACCACCAAGGACCTGGACGAGGTCTCCCGCAAGGTGATCTCCGACCACGGCGCGAAGTCGAACTTCCTGGGGTACGGCGGGTTCCCCGCCACCATCTGCACCTCGGTCAACGAGGTCGTCGTCCACGGCATCCCCGATGAGAAGACCGTCCTCAAGGACGGCGACATCCTCTCCATCGACGCCGGTGCGATCATCGACGGCTGGCACGGGGACGCCGCCTTCACCGTCTTCGTGGGCACCGGCCACGCCCCGGAGCTGATCGAGCTCTCCCGGGTGACCGAGGAGTCCATGTGGGCCGGCATCGCCGCGATGAAGACCGGCAACCGGCTGGTGGACGTCTCCCGGGCGATCGAGACCTACATCCGCCGGCAGCCCAAGCCGGGCGGCGGCCGGTACGGGATCATCGAGGACTACGGCGGCCACGGCATCGGCACCGAGATGCACATGGACCCGCATCTGCTGAACTACGTCACTCGTAAGCGCGGCAAGGGCCCGAAGCTGGTGCCCGGCTTCTGTCTGGCGATCGAGCCGATGGTCTCGCTCGGCACCCCCGAGACCGAGGTGCTCTCCGACGACTGGACCGTCATCACGACCGACGGCACCTGGTCCTCGCACTGGGAGCACTCGGTGGCGGTGACGGAGGAGGGTCCGCTGGTGCTCACCGCGCCGGACTGCGGCAAGGCGAAGCTCGCGGAGCTGGGGATCACGGCGGCGCCGGACCCGCTGGGGTGAGCGCTGGGGCGCCTTCGGGCGCCCATGGCCCCCCCCACTGGCGCCCTCGGGTGTCCGGAAAGGCCCGGAATCCGCTGCGTAAGGATCTCCCCGAGTGGGCAGATACCCCGGATTCGTCTTTTCGGATGGCCTGACGTAGACTGATGCGTCGGCTCTCGTGTACCCGTGTGTCCGCACACGGCGGCGGGAGTCGATCAAGGTAGCCGATTCGAAGGGCGAAGCGTGGCCAAGAAGCAAGGTGCCATCGAGATCGAGGGCACCGTGATCGAGTCCCTCCCGAACGCGATGTTCAAGGTGGAGCTTCAGAACGGTCACAAGGTCCTCGCGCACATCTCCGGCAAGATGCGGATGCATTACATCCGTATCCTCCCGGACGACAGGGTCGTGGTGGAGCTGTCTCCGTACGACCTGACGCGTGGCCGGATCGTCTACCGGTACAAGTAGATCTTGTCGCGCCTCCTTAATCCGAGGCGTCGGCACTGACCCGGAGAACCTCACATCCCATGAAGGTCAAGCCGAGCGTCAAGAAGATCTGCGACAAGTGCAAGGTGATCCGCCGTCACGGCCGGGTCATGGTCATCTGCGACAACCTGCGCCACAAGCAGCGCCAGGGCTGACGCACGCCAACCTGCACTTCCGCAGTTCGTCGCGCGACGCGAGCAATACGTACATACGCAGAGCCCGCCCAACCCGACAAGGGTCGGCGACACCTCCGGCGGGGGCCGGGGACCCGGACGTACCACTCCGTTCTCTCGGAGTCGGCGGTCGGGACAGGCTCTGTGGAAGACCCCCGAAAACACAGGAGCCGTTGAATGGCACGCGTTTCCGGTGTCGACATCCCGCGCGAAAAGCGTGTGGAGATCGCACTCACCTACGTCTTCGGTATCGGGCGCACCCGGTCCAAGGAGATCCTCGCCTCGACCGGCGTGAACCCGAACACCCGCGTTCGTGACCTGGCCGAAGACGACCTGGTCAAGATCCGCGAGTACGTGGACGCCAACCTCCGCACCGAGGGTGACCTCCGCCGCGAGATCCAGGCCGACATCCGCCGCAAGGTCGAGATCGGCTGCTACCAGGGTCTGCGCCACCGTCGCGGCCTGCCGGTCCACGGCCAGCGCACCAGCACGAACGCTCGTACCCGCAAGGGCCCGCGTCGCGCCATCGCCGGCAAGAAGAAGCCGGGCAAGAAGTAGTCCTCAGCGGACGCTGCGGGACAGCGGGGGTCATCCCCCGGGACACCGCACAGCCAGCGGTCTTCGCTGTAGGACCGACCACCTCCCGTAGGAGATAAAGAGATGCCCCCCAAGGGTCGTCAGGGCGCTGCCAAGAAGGTGCGCCGCAAGGAAAAGAAGAACGTCGCTCACGGCCACGCGCACATCAAGAGCACGTTCAACAACACCATCATCTCGATCACGGACCCGTCCGGCAACGTGATCTCCTGGGCCTCCGCCGGCCACGTCGGCTTCAAGGGCTCGCGCAAGTCCACCCCCTTCGCCGCGCAGATGGCCGCCGAGTCGGCCGCCCGCCGCGCGCAGGAGCACGGCATGCGCAAGGTCGACGTCTTCGTCAAGGGTCCCGGCTCCGGCCGTGAGACCGCGATCCGCTCCCTCCAGGCCACCGGCCTTGAGGTCGGCTCGATCCAGGACGTCACCCCCACGCCGCACAACGGCTGCCGTCCCCCGAAGCGCCGCCGCGTCTGACGCGGGGACGGTGAGGCGGTGCGTCTGACGCACGCCTCATCCGGGTGTTCCGGGCGGTACGGCCTTCTCAGGCCGTGCCGCCCGTACCCTTGTAAGACATATGTCGGGCGTCAAATAGCGGGCGCCCCCGACTGAAGGACAGATACACATGCTGATCGCTCAGCGCCCCTCGCTGACCGAAGAGGTCGTCGACGAGTACCGCTCCCGGTTCGTGATCGAGCCGCTGGAGCCCGGCTTCGGCTACACCCTCGGCAACTCCCTGCGCCGTACGCTCCTCTCCTCGATCCCGGGTGCGGCGGTCACGTCCATCCGCATCGACGGCGTCCTGCACGAGTTCACCACCGTGCCGGGTGTCAAGGAGGACGTCACCGACCTCATCCTCAACATCAAGCAGCTGGTCGTCTCCTCGGAGCACGACGAGCCCGTCGTGATGTACCTGCGCAAGCAGGGCCCCGGCCTGGTCACCGCCGCCGACATCGCGCCCCCGGCCGGCGTCGAGGTGCACAACCCGGACCTGGTCCTCGCCACCCTGAACGGCAAGGGCAAGCTGGAGATGGAGCTGACCGTCGAGCGCGGTCGCGGCTATGTCTCCGCCGTCCAGAACAAGCAGGTGGGCCAGGAGATCGGCCGTATCCCGGTCGACTCCATCTACTCCCCGGTGCTCAAGGTCACCTACAAGGTCGAGGCGACCCGAGTCGAGCAGCGCACCGACTTCGACAAGCTGATCGTCGACGTCGAGACCAAGCAGGCGATGCGCCCGCGTGACGCCATGGCCTCCGCCGGCAAGACCCTGGTCGAGCTGTTCGGTCTCGCCCGCGAGCTGAACATCGACGCCGAGGGCATCGACATGGGCCCGTCCCCCACGGACGCCGCCCTCGCCGCCGATCTCGCGCTGCCGATCGAGGAGCTGGAGCTCACCGTCCGCTCCTACAACTGCCTCAAGCGTGAGGGCATCCACTCCGTGGGCGAGCTCGTCGCCCGCTCCGAGGCGGACCTGCTCGACATCCGCAACTTCGGCGCCAAGTCGATCGACGAGGTCAAGGCGAAGCTGGCCGGCATGGGCCTGGCGCTCAAGGACAGCCCGCCCGGATTCGACCCGACCGCCGCCGCCGACGCCTTCGGCGCCGACGACGACGCGGACGCCGGTTTCGTGGAGACCGAGCAGTACTGAGCCCCCGGCTCAGCTGATCTTTCCCGGGGCGTCCGCCCCGGGGGAACTGACACCGGTACCTGACACGGCCGGTGCAGCACACAAGGAGAAACACCATGCCGAAGCCCGCCAAGGGTGCCCGTCTGGGCGGCAGCGCCGCGCACGAGCGTCTGCTTCTCGCGAACCTCGCGAAGTCGCTGTTCGAGCACGGCCGCATCACCACGACCGAGGCCAAGGCCCGCCGCCTGCGTCCGGTCGCCGAGCGTCTGATCACCAAGGCGAAGAAGGGCGACATCCACAACCGTCGCCTCGTTCTTCAGACGATCACGGACAAGAGCATCGTGCACACGCTCTTCACCGAGATCGCTCCTCGGTACGCCGAGCGCCCGGGTGGCTACACCCGTATCACCAAGGTGGGCAACCGCCGCGGTGACAACGCGCCGATGGCCGTGATCGAGCTGGTCGAGGGCGAGATCGCCAAGAAGGCGACCGTCGCCGAGGCCGAGGCCGCCGCCAAGCGCGCGGTCAAGGAAGACGCCCTCAAGAAGGAGGACGCGCCCGTCGAGGACGCGCCCGCCGAGGTCGTCGAGGACGCCAAGCCGGAGTCCAAGGACGCCTGATCGCCTCCTGGTGATCGGTGAACGGGCCCGTTCCCTTCGGGGAGCGGGCCCGTTCCGCGTGTCCGGGCCCGCTGACGGCGGCGCCGGGCACCGGGCACCGGGTGCCGGGCTGTGATCCCCGTGGTGCGGGGCTTTGAATTCGGGGCTTTGAGAGGATCTGAGACGTGAGCGATGAGGTGGAGCCCGGCTTTCTGCGGGTACGGCTGGATCTGTCGTACGACGGCAAGGAGTTCTCCGGGTGGGCCAAGCAGGCCGGCGGGCGGCGCACCGTCCAGGGTGAGATCGAGGACGCGCTCCGTACCGTGACGCGGTCCTCCCGTACGTATGAGCTGACCGTCGCCGGGCGGACCGACGCCGGGGTGCACGCGCGCGGGCAGGTGGCGCATGTGGATCTGCCGGTCGAGCTCTGGGCGGAGCACCGGGAGAAGCTGCTGAAGCGGCTCGCCGGGCGGCTCGACCGCGATGTGCGGATCTGGCGGGTGACGGAGGCTCCCGCCGGGTTCAACGCGCGGTTCTCGGCGATCTGGCGGCGGTACGCCTACCGGGTGACGGACGCGCCCGGCGGGGTCGACCCGCTGCTCCGCGGCCATGTGCTCTGGCACGACTGGCCGCTGGACGTCGAGGCGATGAACGAGGCGGCCGGGCGGCTGACCGGCGAGCACGACTTCGCCGCGTACTGCAAGAAGCGCGAGGGCGCCACGACCATCCGTACGCTCCAGCGGTTCTCCTGGGAGCGGGACGCGACCGGGATCGTCACCGCGACCGTGCGCGCCGACGCCTTCTGCCACAACATGGTGCGCTCGCTGGTCGGCGCGCTGCTGTTCGTGGGGGACGGGCACCGGCCGGTGGAGTGGCCCGCGCAGGTGCTGGCCGCGGGCGTACGGGACTCGGCCGTCCATGTGGTGCGACCGCACGGGCTCACCCTGGAGGAGGTCGGCTACCCCGCCGATGAGCTGCTGGCCGCCCGGAACCGGGAGGCCCGCAACAAGCGGTCGCTGCCCGGATCAGCCGGCGGGGTCGACGGCTGCTGCTGACGCCTGGACATTGCCCCGGCGGACGATCTGACGGAAGGTGAACTCCGCGATGTCGTCGCCCGCCCGGAACGCCGTCCTGTCGCCCGCGGTGACCGACTTCGCGGTGGTGTAGCCGGTGGCGGTGAAGTAGGCGTAGCGGCCGTAGGAGTTGGCGGTGAACCGGCACACCGGGCCGCCCTCGCAGAAGGCGGGCACGCCCGCGCCCTTCAGCGGGAGGATGCTGCCGTCCGTCTGCTGGAGCGCCTTCTTCGCCTCGGCCTCCCGGCCGAAGACGGCGACGCCGACCGTGACCGCGATGCCGTCCCTGGCGTAGGTGGCGCGGAAGACCTGGTCACAGCCGTTCCGCTGGAGGACCGGGCCGAGTCCGCTGCGGACCGCCGAGGCGCAGTCGCCGGTGCGGGAGGTCGCGCCCTTGGCATAGGCCCGGTCGGCCATCGTCAGCTTCTTCCCGGGAAAGAGGGAGTCGGCGGTGAGCGGGGCGGTGTCCTTCTTCTCGTCGGAGACGAAGTCCTTGGGGTCGGGCGGGGGCGGCGGGGCGACCGAGGCGAAGGACGGCTCGGGCTGGGACGCGCCGCTGGGCAGGGCCTCGGGGCCGGGCAGCTTCTCCGCGGTGTTCCCGGCGGACCGGGAGCCGCCGTCGCCGCTCGACGAGACGATCGCGGTGGCCACGATGCCCGCTATCGCGGCGGTCGCCAGCACCCCGCCGCCCAGCAGGAACAGGCGCTTGCGGCGGGTCTTGGCGGCGGAGGCGTCGGCGAGCGCGGCCCAGTCGGGGGTCCGGCCGGACGCCGGGTCCTGGGCCGGTCCGGAGCCGAAGGGATCGAAGGGGGCCTGGCCGCCCTGCTGGGGGTCGTAGGGCCGCCCACCCTGCTGGGGGTCGTAGGGGCCCTGGCCGCCCTGCTGAGGGTCGTAGGGAACCCGCTGCTGCCCGTCGGACCCCCACTGAGGTCCCCCGCCCTGACCGAAGCTCATGCCGCGCATCCTAAACCGGTTGGGTGACCAAGGCGTGGGGCGTCAGAATCGGTGTCATGGGACATCTTGAAGCGGCACATCTGGAGTACTACCTGCCCGATGGGCGGGTGCTGCTCGGCGACGCTTCGTTCCGGGTGGGCGATGGCGCCGTGGTCGCCCTGGTCGGGGCGAACGGCGCGGGCAAGACGACACTGCTGCGGATGATCGCGGGTGAGCTCGAGCCGCATGGCGGCTCGGTGTCGGTCAGCGGCGGGCTCGGAGTGATGAGCCAGTTCATCGGCTCGGTGCGGGACGAGCGGACCGTACGGGATCTGCTGGTGTCGCTGGCCCAGCCCAGGGTGCGCGAGGCGGCGCGGGCGGTGGACGAGGCCGAGCATCTGATCATGACGGTGGACGACGAGGCCGCGCAGATGCGGTACGCGCAGGCCCTGAGCGACTGGGCGGAGGCCCGGGGCTACGAGGCGGAGACCGTCTGGGACATGTGCACGATGGCCGCGCTGGGCGTTCCCTACGAGCGGGCGCAATTCCGCGAGCTGCGGACGCTCAGCGGCGGGGAGCAGAAGCGGCTGGCGCTGGAGGCGCTGCTGCGGGGGCCCGATGAGGTGCTGCTGCTGGACGAGCCGGACAACTATCTGGACGTTCCCGGCAAGCGCTGGCTGGAGGAGCGGCTGCGGGAGACCCGTAAGACGGTGCTCTTCGTCTCGCACGACCGGGAGCTGTTGGCCCGGTCGGCGGAGAAGATCGTCAGTGTGGAGCCGGGACCGGCCGGGTCGGACGTATGGGTGCACGGCGGCGGCTTCGACACCTACCACCAGGCGCGCAAGGAGCGGTTCGCGCGGTTCGAGGAGCTGAAGCGGCGCTGGGACGAGAAGCACGCACAGCTGAAGAAGCTGGTGCTCAGCCTCCGACAGGCGGCCTCGATCAGCCATGAGCTGGCGTCCCGGTACTCGGCGGCGCAGACGCGGCTGCGGAAGTTCGAGGACGCCGGTCCGCCGCCGGAGCCGCCGCGCGAGCAGGACATCCGGATGCGGCTGCGCGGCGGGCGTACCGGGGTGCGGGCGCTGACCTGCGAGAAGCTTGAGCTGACCGGGCTGATGAAGCCGTTCGATCTGGAGATCGACTACGGCGAGCGGGTCGCGGTCCTCGGGTCGAACGGGTCGGGGAAGTCGCACTTCCTGCGGCTGCTGGCGGGGGAGGCGACGGTGGCGCACACCGGGGCGTGGAAGCTGGGCGCGCGGGTGGTCCCCGGTCACTTCGCGCAGACGCACGCTCACCCGGAGCTGCTGGGGCGCACCCTGGTGGACATCCTCTGGACCGAGCACGCCAAGGACCGGGGCGGCGCGATGTCGGTGCTGCGCCGGTATGAGCTGGAGCGGCAGGGGGACCAGCCCTTCGACAAGCTGTCCGGCGGGCAGCAGGCGCGGTTCCAGATCCTGCTGCTGGAGCTGTCGGGGACGACCGCGCTGCTGCTGGACGAGCCGACGGACAACCTGGACCTGGAGTCGGCGGAGGCCCTTCAGGAGGGTCTGGAGGCGTACGAGGGGACGGTGCTGGCGGTGACGCACGACCGGTGGTTCGCTCGTACGTTCGATAGATATCTGGTCTTCGGGTCCGACGGGGTGGTACGGGAGACCAGTGGGCCGGTCTGGGACGAGCGGAGGGTGGAGCGGGCGCGCTGAGGGTGGAGAGCGGGCGCGCTGGGGGTGTGCGGGCGCGCTGGCGGTGGAGCGGGCGTGCTGGGGGTGTGGGCGCGCTGGGGGTGGAGCGGGCACACTTGAGGGTGGTGCGGGTGCGCTGAGGGGCTGACGACGCCCCTCGGCGGGGGCTCGCTCACCTGTCCTGAGGCCGCCCGCCGGGGTCGCGTTTTGACCCGTCCGGCGGTGCCCGGGTAAGCTGCTGCTTCGTTATGCGTATTGGCTTGCTCTATCTCACGTGAGGGGCCCTTACGCCGGTCCACCGGGCCGATGACCAGCGGCTGGCACTCGGGTTGCGTCCCCGACGTGCTGCCATGGCTGTCGTGATCGTCCGGGTGGCCTTGTCAGGACCCCGCTCTCCGTGCCCCCGGGCACAGAGAGTCCCATTCACTGAAGAAGCGAAGGCTACGACCGTGCGTACGTACAGCCCCAAGCCCGGCGATGTCACGCGCCAGTGGCACATCATCGACGCGCAGGACATCGTCCTGGGCCGTCTGGCGACAACGGCAGCGAACCTCCTCCGGGGCAAGCACAAGCCGATCTACGCCCCCCACATGGACATGGGCGACTTCGTCATCATCATCAACGCCGACAAGGTTCACCTGTCCGGCAACAAGAAGACCCAGAAGATGGCGTACCGCCACTCCGGCTACCCGGGTGGTCTGCGCTCCGTCCGTTACGACGAGCTGCTGGCCAAGAGCCCCGAGAAGGCCGTCGAGAAGGCCATCAAGGGCATGATCCCCAAGAACACCCTGGGCCGTCAGATGCTCTCGAAGCTGAAGGTCTACGCGGGCGAGAACCACCCGCACGCTGCTCAGCAGCCGGTCCCGTTCGAGATCACCCAGGTCGCGCAGTAGTTCCGGCCATCCCCTAAGACGAAAAGAATCTGAGGAACATCGTGGCCGAGACCACCGCTGAAATCCCCGTCGAGGGCGAAGAGACCTACGCTGAGGTCACCACCTTCGAGTCGGAGGTGCCCGTCGAGGGCGAGTACACCTCCGAGTCCCTCGCGTCCCGCTTCGGCGACCCGCAGCCGGCCGCCGGCCTGGGCCGTCGGAAGAACGCCATCGCCCGTGTCCGGATCGTCCCGGGCTCCGGCAAGTGGAAGATCAACGGTCGCACCCTTGAGGACTACTTCCCCAACAAGGTGCACCAGCAGGAAGTCAACGAGCCCTTCAAGGTGCTTGAGCTCGACGACCGCTACGACGTGATCGCCCGCATCTCGGGTGGCGGCGTCTCCGGCCAGGCCGGCGCCCTGCGCCTCGGTGTGGCCCGCGCGCTGAACGAGGCGGACGTGGACAACAACCGCGCCCCGCTGAAGAAGGCCGGCTTCCTGAGCCGCGACGACCGCGCCGTCGAGCGCAAGAAGGCCGGTCTGAAGAAGGCCCGCAAGGCCCCGCAGTACAGCAAGCGTTAATCGTTTGCTCGGTCTGCTCTGTACGTACGCCCCGGCAGCACTCCGTGCTGCCGGGGCGTACGTCTTTTGCCGACCGGGCCCGTTTGCCACAGCCCGGAGCGAGCTTTATCCCCACCTCGGGCGTAGAACGGGCATGACGCGTTCATAGGCTTGCGTTTTCGGAGCATCACGGACCAACCTCGGAGGACAGCTGTGGGACGACTCTTCGGCACGGACGGTGTGCGCGGTGTCGCCAACGCGGATCTGACGGCGGAGCTCGCGCTCGGCCTCTCGGTCGCGGCGGCGCATGTGCTCGCCGTCGCGGGAAGCGTTGAAGGGCACCGGCCGACCGCCGTGGTCGGACGTGATCCACGTGCGTCAGGAGAGTTCCTCGAAGCGGCCGTGGTCGCGGGCCTGGCGAGCGCCGGTGTGGACGTCCTGCGCGTCGGTGTGCTGCCCACCCCGGCGGTGGCGTATCTCACCGGTGCGCTCGGCGCCGACCTCGGAGTCATGCTCTCCGCCAGCCACAACGCCATGCCCGACAACGGCATCAAGTTCCTCGCACGCGGTGGGCACAAGCTCGCCGACGAGCTGGAGGAGCGGATCGAGGCCGTCTACGAGCAGCACCGCACCGGGGAGCCGTGGGACCGGCCCACCGGCGCGGGAGTCGGCCGGGTCACGGACTACGACGAAGGCTTCGAGAAGTACGTCGCGCATCTCGTCGGCGTACTGCCGAACCGGATCGACGGGCTGAAAATCGTTCTGGACGAGGCGCACGGAGCGGCCTCGAAGGTCTCCCCGGAGGCGTTCACCCGGGCCGGGGCCGAGGTCGTCACCATCGGGGCCGCCCCGGACGGACTCAACATCAACGCCGGCTGCGGCTCCACCCATCTGGAGCAGCTGAAGGCCGCGGTCGTGGCACACGGCGCGGACTTCGGCATCGCCCACGACGGGGACGCGGACCGCTGCCTGGCCGTCGACGGCTCGGGCGAGGAGGTCGACGGCGACCAGATCCTCGCGGTGCTGGCGCTCGCGCTGCGCGAGGCGGGGACGCTCCGCGGGAACACCGTGGTCGGCACCGTGATGTCCAACCTCGGCTTCAAGCTCGCCATGGAGCGGGAGGGCGTCGAGCTGGTGCAGACCGGGGTCGGCGACCGCTATGTCCTGGAGTCGATGAAGGAGCACGGGTACGCGCTCGGCGGCGAGCAGTCCGGGCACGTCATCGTGCTGGACCACGCCACCACGGGCGACGGCACCCTCACCGGTCTGCTGCTGGCGGCCCGGGTCGCGGCCACTGGCCGCTCGCTGGCGGAGCTCGCCGGGGTGATGGAGCGGCTGCCCCAGGTGCTGATCAACGTCCCGGACGTGGACAAGACCCGGGTGCACACCTCGAAGGACCTCGCGAGCGCCGTGACGGAGGCCGAACGCGAGCTCGGCGCGACCGGCCGCGTACTCCTCCGGCCCTCGGGCACGGAGCCGCTGGTACGGGTCATGGTGGAGGCTGCCGACATCGAGCAGGCCCGCGGGGTGGCGGAGCGGCTCGCGGACGCGGTGAAGTCGGCGCTGGGCTGAGGCTCCCGGGGCGGGGGTCCGGGGTCCGCTCCGGGCCGCTCCGGCGTGGGCTGGGCGCGGTGGGTCAAGGTCCGGGGTCCGCTCCGGGGTGGTGCCGGGACTCATGATTTACGGGCGCGTTTCCAGCCCTTGTTTGATGGCGGGCCTCCTTCGCGCCACAAATCACGTTTTACGTCCCGGCACCACCCCTGCGCGGCCCCCTCTCATGAGACCTCAACTGCCCCGCCCGGACCGTGTGCCGGGCCGTGCGGCACCCTCCCGGCCGGTCGTGGCAGTCGGTCCTCAGGCGGAGGCGCGCTTCGCGCGGTGCCGGGACCACAGGGTCTTCTGGACGATCAGAGTCAGGGTGCCCGCTAGCACGATCCCCAGAAGGTTCAGCAAGAGCTGCTCGGTGGAGCCCCACGCCTGGCGATACTCCTGGAAGGAGAAGGCGACGGCCGCGTTCGCCGCGGCGGGGACCGTGGTGACCGAGATCGCCACGCCCACCAGCGCGCCGGACTTCGCCGAGGTCAGCGAGAGCGTGCCCGCGATGCCCGCCAGGATCGCGACCACGAACGAGAACGCGTCCGGCTGGTAGATGAAGGCCGTATTGGGGCGCGGGGCGTCCAGACTCGCCGCGCTGAAGAGATCGAGCCAGGCCATGACATGGCTGAAGCCCACCGTGATCAGCATCGCGACGGCGAACCCCGTGATCAGCGCCAGGAACGAGCGCCACGCCAGCCGGGGAGCGCGCTGCACCAGCGCCGTGCTAAATCCGGCCAGCGGGCCGAACTCCGGGCCCACCGCCATCGCGCCCACGATCAGAATCGCGTTGTCCAGCACCACACCGCAGGCCGCGATCATCGTCGCCAGCGTCATAAAGGCGATATAGGTGACGGAGAGTGTCGACTCCTCATGGGTCGACCCCTCCAACTGCTCCCACAGAACCGCGTCCGCGGCCTCTCCCGGGGCCTCCTCCTCCGCCTTGTCCGCCCGTCTGGACAGGGAGAGATCGATGTTCTCGACGGCGATCGAGCCGCATTCGTCGATGCCCAGCTCCCGCAGGCCGCCGATCAGCTCGTCCCCCGCCTCCCGCGCCACATCGCACATCACCAGATCACCCCGCGGATTGCGGGCCGCTCCCGGCACGACCGCGACATGGGTCGTGCCGACGGTCTGTTCGACCAGCCGCACGACGTCGTCGGTCCGGTCGGCCGGGGTGATCAGTCGCAGATGCAGCACACGGTCCTCAGAGCTTGCGTAGTGACAGGCGCTGGACCTTGTGGTCAGGGCCCTTGCGGAGCACCAGAGTGGCACGGCCGCGGGTGGGGGCCACGTTCTCCAGCAGATTCGGCTTGTTGATCGTGCGCCACATCGTCCGCGCGTACTCCAGCGCCTCCGCCTCCGAGACCTGGGTGTACTTGCGAAAATACGAGAACGGATTCTGGAACGCCGTCTCACGCAGCTCGCGGAACCGGCTCAGATACCAGCGCTCGATATCCTCCGGACGGGCGTCCACATAGAGGGAGAAGTCGAAGTAGTCCGCCAGACCCATCCGGGTGCGGCCGTCCTTGCCCGGCTGCGCGGGCTGGAGGACATTCAGACCCTCCACGATCAGAATGTCCGGGCGGCGGACCGCGAGGCGCTCGCCTGGAACGATGTCGTAGATCAGATGCGAGTAGACCGGCGCGGTGACCTCGTCCTTGCCCGCCTTGATGTCGGCGACGAACCGGGTCAGGGCCCGGCGATCATAGGACTCGGGGAAGCCCTTCCGCGACATCAGCCCCCGGGACTGGAGCTCCTTCATCGGCAGCAGGAAGCCGTCCGTGGTGACCAGCTCGACCCGGGGGTGCTCCGGCCAGCGGGCCAGGAGGGCCTGGAGCAGCCGGGCCACGGTGGACTTGCCGACCGCGACCGAGCCGGCGACCCCGATGACGAACGGGGTGCCGCGCTGCGCTCCCTGGCCGCCGCCCGCGTCTCCGAGGAAGGTGTTCAGCGCGCCGCGCAGCTCGCCCGTGGCCTGCACATACAGATTGAGCAGCCGGGAGAGCGGCAGATACACGTCCCGGACCTCGTCCAGATCGATGACGTCGCCGAGCCCGCGCAGCCGCTCGACCTCCTCGGCGGTCAGGGGGAGCGGCGTCTTGTCGCGCAGCGCGCTCCACTCGGCGCGGCTCAGGTCGACATACGGGGTCGCCGCATGCTCGCCCCGGCGCTGGGCGGCGGACGGCGGGCCCGGGGGCGCTGCCTGCGGGGTTCCCGGCGAGGCGCTCTGTGTGCTCTGGGGTGGCGAAGAGATCACCTTCATATTGTCGGGGGTGTCGGCGGGTTACGGGCCGTGTGCTCGATCACGCGAGGTCGCCGCCATAGGCTGCCGGGATGGGCCGGGATGGGCCAGCCAAGTCAGTGACGGTGGAGTGAGCGAATGATCATTGGGGTGGGGATCGACGTCGCCGAGATCGACCGGTTCGCCGCGTCGCTGAGGCGTACGCCTCAGATGGCGGACCGGCTCTTTCTGGAGCGGGAGATGCTGCTGCCGAGCGGGGAGCGACGGGGCTATGCCTCGCTGGCGGCCCGGTTCGCCGCCAAGGAGGCGGTGGCCAAGGCGCTCGGCGCACCGGCCGGGCTGCACTGGACGGACGCCGAGGTGTACGTCGAGGAGAGCGGCCGGCCGAGGCTGCGGGTCCACGGCACGGTCGCCGCCCGGGCGGAGGCTCTGGGGGTGCGCTCCTGGCATATCTCCCTGAGCCATGACGCGGGGGTGGCCTCTGCGGTCGTGATCGCGGAGGGGTAGGGAGGGGGGGAGGGACACATTTCGGGAGTGATTTCGGGGGTGAGCTTGGGGGTCGCCTAGGGAGTGGCCTTGGGAGGGTGCCCTCGGGAGTGACCTTGGGGGTGGCTTCGGGAGTGGCCTGGGGGCCCTGGGAGTTCCTCGGGAGGATGCCCCCCGGAGCCACGGGCATGACTCGGCCCCCTCCCGGCCGATGAAGCGGGAGGGGGCCGAGCCGGTCTCTGTCCCGGCCTTCCGTTCTGGCCGGCTGGATCAGCCCGGCGGGGTCCGAAGGGCGGGACCCGGCGTCCGGATCCTGCGCCGCAGGATCAGGGCCGCCGCGCCCAAAGCGGTCAGGACTGCCGCGCCGATGGCGTACGGCAGCATCGTCGACCCGGTGGAGGCGAGCGCGCCCCCGGCCGTGCCGCCGTCGGAGACGCCCCCCGTACTCCCTCCCGCCGTACCGCCGCCGCCCGCGCTTCCGTCCGTCCCGCCACCCGTGGTCGTACCGCCCGTGGTCGTACCGCTTCCGGATGTACCGCCTCCGGCGGTGCTTCCCCCGGAGCCGCCCGGGTCCGGGTCGCCCGGTGAGGGTGACGGAGACGGTGTGGGCGGTGCGGTGACGGTCAGTTCCACCGCGTCGGAGCGGGTGCTGCCGACGGGGTTGGAGAACACCGCGCGGTACTGGTTCCCGTCGTGCTCCACATGGGCCGTGAAGGAGAACTCGGCCCCGAGGGACCCTCCGATCGGCTGCCACACCTTCCCGTCGTCGGTGCTGACCTCCCACGTCGCGCTCGCGGCCGGCGTGGCCTCGGCCGCGGCCGTGAACTCCGCCTTCTTTCCGGCCTCGACCGACACCGTCCTCGGCTGCGCGGTCATCCTGGGCGAGACCTGACGCTGCGTCTGGACGACCGTGCTCGTCCCCGCCGATACGGTGAACAGCGTGTGGTGCGTGTCGTCCAGCGTCAGGACGTTCGACCGTCTGCCGGTCTCCAGCACCTGGACGACCTTGTGTTCCGCCGGGTCCACGACGGCGACCGTGCCGGCCGTGGTCTGGGCCGCGTAGAGCGTGCCGGTGCCGGAGTCGTACGCCAGCGCCTTCGGGTTGCCGCCGACGGACACCGAACCGACGATCTTGTTGGCCTCCAGATCGACGATGGAGACCGAGTTGGCGGCGAGGTTGGCGACATAACCGGTGCCGGTCTCGGAATCGACGGCCACGCCCTGGCTGCCCAGTGCGGTGGCGCCGATGCTGAGCGTGCTCGCGAGTTTCCCGGTGGCGCCGTCGATCGCGTCGAGGGTGTTGCTGATCGTGTTCGGGCCGGCCGGGTTAGGGGTGCTGCCGACGTGGACGGCGTACCCGATGTGCCTCTTGGTGTCCACGGCGAGTCCGTACGCGGGGAAGGCGATCGGGGCCGGCTCGCCCACCGCCTTCCACTTCTTGGTGTCGTAGACGGTCACCGTGGGTCTGTCCCGGTCCTTGTTGGCGACGTAGAGCCGGTCGGCGGCCGGGTCGGCGGCCAGCAGGCCGACGCCGAGCTTCGCCGTGGGCGTCCGGTTGTCGAGGAGTCTCCCGGTGGTGGTGTCGTAGGCCGCGACCCGGTCGTCGAGACCGAGGAACAGGGTGCTGGAGTCGGCGTCCAGCGCCAGCGTCCCGGCGACCCCGGGCAGCTCGACGGGTTCGCCGACCATCGCTCCGGTCACGGTGTCGTACGTCGTCAGCTGGGGCTTGGTGCCCTTGACACTGCTGACGTAGAGACGCCGGGCCGCCGGATCGACCTTGGCGTCCTGGAGGCCCGCGTCGGGCAGCGAGATCTTGCGTACCTCCGTGTGGCGCACGGTGCCGGGCGGTGCCTCCGGGCTGGTCGGAGTCCCGCTGCCGAAGGTGATCGGGACGATGACGTCCTGGTCGCGGTCGCCGGCGTCGGTGTGGTCGGCGCGGGTGACGACGGCGCACGCCTGCTGGGTGCAGTCGGCGCTGCTGTCCTTGATCTTCACGGTCAGATCGAAGGAGAAGCTGCCCTTGCCGTCCTTCACGGTGAAGGGTTTGACCAGGTCCTTGGCGTAGTCCGGCGGGTTGTTGGAGATCCAGACCGCGGATCCCGAAGCGCCGGAGAAGTCGATGCCGCCCAGACAGGGGCTCGGCGCCTGGCCGGCCTTCTGGATCACGCAGACGGCGAGGTAGACACCCTGCTTGGGGTCGTAGCCCGAGCCGGTCGCCGTGATGCGCTGACCGGCCGGGTCGATGTCCTTGGTCGCGGAGACGGTCAGCTTCTGGCCGGTGGGGCCGGTGGCCTCGCCGGGATCGGCCGCCCGCGCCGGGCTCGTGACGGTCAGTCCCGCCACGAGCAGCAGCGCGGCGGCCACGACCCGTCGTCCTCGTAGGGGTCTTGTGAAGCGCGGAGACATGATTAGGAGAAGGTCACCGGAACGTAGACATCGTACTTGCGGTCGTTGCTGTCGAAGTGGTCGGCGCGGGTGACGATGGCACAGGTGACGCCGGACTGGCCGCAGGTGACGCTGGCGTTGATCTTCGCCTTGACGTGGATGTTCACATTGAAGCCGCCGGTGCCGCCCGCGCCGGAGGTGTAGGGAGAGGCGTTGTTCGGGGACATCCAGTGCCACTCGTTGTTGATCCAGTGCGAGGCGCCGGTGGAGCCGGTCTCGTCCTGGCCGCCCAGACACGGGGTGGGCTTGCTGTTCCAGGTGGACTGGTTATTGACGTCGACGCCCGCGGGCACCGCGCACAGGCCCACATAGATGCCCTGCGCCTGGTTGAAGCCGCTGCCGGTGACGTTCACATTGGCGCCGGACGCCGGGGCCGTGGACGGCGCCGTCACCGAGAGGGTGTAGGAACCGCCGTCGCTGATGGTGCGGTTGACGGTGGCCGCGGACGCGGAGGAGGCGAGGCCCAGGGTGAGGGCGGCTGCTCCGAGTACGGCGACGGTGGCGCGGGAAGCGGTACGGGCGGCAGAGCGCATGGAAAGTACACCTTTCGGAGTGCGACACGCGAATGAGCGGGTCACTTAGGTAAGGCAAACCTAAGTTCACCTTGAGGGTTCGTCAACCCTCCGGGAAGTCCCGGGCCGTCCGGCGGGGGCTGTGGTCAACTTCTCGCCCGACCCGTGGAATTGAGCCACCCGTGGCACGTCGGTACGCCCCGGGGGCGCGGCGGTGAGCGCTGGGGCAGACTCGGGGGCATGCGTACCGCTTACCGTGTGGAGACCGTCAGAACCGCCGAGGAAGAGCTGATGGCGCAGCTCCCGGAGGGCGCGCTGATGCAGCGGGCCGCCGCCGGGCTCGCCGCCGCCTGCGCCGGGCTGCTGGGCCGGGTGTACGGGGCCCGGGTCGTCCTGCTCATCGGCAGCGGGGCCAACGGCGGTGACGCGCTCTACGCGGGCGCGCGGCTCGCCCGCCGCGGCGCGGGCGTGAGCGCCGTACTCCTCGCCCCGGACCGCACCCACCCCGGCGGGCTCGCCGCCCTCACCGGCGCGGGCGGACGGATCGCCGACGACCCCTTCGAGGTGCTGGCCTCGGCCGATCTGGTCCTCGACGGCATCACCGGCATCGGCGGCAGCGGCGGGCTGCGGCCCGACGCCGTCCCCGTCGCCCGCGCTGCGCGCGGCTCCAACGCCGTCGTCGTCGCCGTCGATCTGCCGAGCGGGGTGGAGGCCGACAGCGGCGAGGTGCGCGGCGAGGCGCTGCGCGCGGACGCGACGATCGCCTTCGGCGCGTACAAGCCGGGGCTGCTGATCGACCCGGCGCGGGAGTACGCGGGGACCGTACGGCTGGTGGACATCGGCCTCGAACCGCACCTTCCCTCCGTGCCGGAGATCGCGGCGCTCCAGCACGAGGACGTGGCGCTGCTGCTGCCCGAACCGGTCGGCGAGAGCGACAAGTACCGGCGCGGGGTCGTCGGCATCGCCGCCGGGTCGGCGCGCTACCCGGGCGCGGCGGTGCTGGCGGTCGCGGGCGCGCTGCGCGGGGGCGCGGGGGCGGTGCGGTACGTCGGCCACGCGGGCGAGGCCGTGATCGCCCGCTTCCCCGAGGCCCTCGTCCACGCGGGGCCGCCCGCGAAGGCCGGCCGGGTGCAGGCGTGGGTCGTCGGGCCCGGGCTCGGGGACGAGACGGGCGCGGTGGCGGAGATCCTCGCCTCCGACGTACCGGTGCTGGTGGACGCGGACGGGCTGCGCCCGCTGGACGCCTCGGCCGTCCGGCGGCGGAGCGCGCCGACCCTGCTGACCCCGCATGCGGGGGAGGCGGCGGCGCTGCTCGGGGTGGACCGTGCGGAGGTCGAGGCGGCGCGGCTGGCGTCGGTGCGGGAGCTGGCCTCGCGCTATGGGGCGACCGTGCTGCTCAAGGGCTCGACCACACTCGTCGCCGCGCCGGATGGGGCTCTCCCGGTCCGGGCGAACCCGATGGGCACCCCCTGGCTGGCCACGGCCGGCAGCGGCGATGTCCTCGCGGGCCTGACGGGCTCCCTGCTCGCCGCGGGGCTGGGCGCCTATGACGCGGGCTCGGTCGCCGCCTACCTCCACGGCCTGGCGGCCCGGCACGCGTCGGCGAAGGGTGTTCCGATCACGTCGTACGAGGTGGGGGAGGCCCTGCCGGGGGCGTGGCGGGATGTGCAGGATGCGAGAGATGTGAGAGATGTGCGGGAGGGGTAGGGCGTACGGGATGTACGGGATGTACGGGATGTACGGGGCGGCTGAGCGGGCTGCGGGCCCACTCGGTTCAGGTCGGCTGGGCCGGACCGCTGTTTGAGTCGGTCGGCCGGGCCGGACCGCTGTTTGAGTCGGTCGGACGGGAGGTGAGGGGTCTCGGTCGGTGGTCGCCCGGGGCCCTGGCCGGTGGTCGCCGGAGGTACGGGCCCAGGCGGGTGGTCGTCCAGGGCCGGGGGCGTCGGGGTGGGTCGTGATCAAGGGCACACGGGCGGGCCGGGGGAAACCGGGACCTGCCGCCCGGGAGGTGTCGTACCCCTCTGAGAGACTGGGCGCGATGACACAGACACCGCCGCCCATCCGAGTCCGTGCCGAGATCGACCTCGCCGCGCTGCGCGCCAATGTGCGCTCGCTCCGTGCCCGCGCGCCCCGTGCAGCCCTCATGGCCGTCGTGAAGTCGGACGGGTACGGGCATGGCGCGCTGCCCTGCGCGCGGGCGGCCCTGGAGGCCGGAGCGACCTGGATCGGGACCGCCACCCCGCAGGAAGCCCTCGCCCTCCGTGCCGCCGGGATCCAGGGACGGATCATGTGCTGGCTGTGGACCCCGGGCGACCCCTGGCGTGAGGGCGTCGAAGCCGATCTCGACATGTCCGTGAGCGCCCTGTGGGCGCTCACCGAGGTCACCGCCGCCGCCCGCGCGGCCGGGCGGCCCGCCCGTATCCAGCTCAAAGCCGACACCGGCCTCGGGCGCAACGGCTGCCAGCCCGCCGACTGGCCCGAGCTGGTCGCCGCCGCGCTCGCCGCCGAGGCCGAGGGCGTCGTCAAGGTCACCGGCCTCTGGTCGCACTTCGCCTGCGCCGACGAGCCCGGCCACCCCTCCATCGCCCACCAGCTCACCGCGTTCCGCGAGATGGTCGCCTACGCCGAGAAGGAGGGCGTCGACCCCGAGGTCCGCCATCTGGCCAACTCCCCGGCCGCCCTCACCCTCCCCGAGGCCCACTTCGACCTGGTGCGGACCGGTGTCGCGATGTACGGCGTGTCGCCCAGCCCCGAGCTGGGCACCAGCGAGGAGCTCGGGCTGCGGCCCGTCATGACGCTCGCCGCGTCCGTAGCCCTGGTCAAGCGCGTCCCCGCGGGCCATGGCGTCAGCTATGGCCACCACTACATCACCGAGGACGAGACCACCCTCGCCCTCATCCCCGTCGGCTACGGGGACGGCATCCCCCGCCATGCCTCCGGCCGGGGCCCCGTCCTGGTGGGCGGTCGCCGGTACAGCGCCGCGGGCCGGATCGCCATGGACCAGTTCATCGTCGACCTCGGCGGGCAGAAGATCGACGAGGGTGCCGAGGCCCTGCTCTTCGGACCGGGCACCCGGGGCGAGCCGACCGCCGAGGACTGGGCGCAGGCCGCCGACACCATCGCGTACGAGATCGTCACCCGCATCGGCAAGCGGGTCCCCCGCGTCTATCTGGACGGCTGAGGTCTTCCGTTCGGATCTGAACGACAGCCCCCGGGGGCCCGGCGACGAGGCGAGACGAGGAGAGCGGCACGGTGAGCGAGACCAGCACGGGTGACGCCGTGGCGATCGCGGCGAGTGCCGCGGCCGTCGCCGGGCCGGGCACATGGCGCAGGGCGGGCATCGCCGGGGCCGCGATAGGCGTGATCGCCGCGGGCGCCGCCGCCGGCGTCGCCATCGAGCGGCTCACGGTCAGCCGCGGTGTCCGCAAGAAGGCCCGGCTCGCGCTCGACGCCTCGGGGCCCTACGGCTCGCTGCGCGGCACCCCCGGCCAGGCGCTCGCCGACGACGGCACCCGGCTCTACTACGAGTCCGACGACCTCGACCCGGAAGCGGGCGCTCCGCGCCGTCGCAGGCTCTTCGGCCGTAAGGCCCCCGCCCCCGTCACCGTCGTCTTCAGCCATGGCTACTGCCTCAGCCAGGACGCCTGGCACTTCCAGCGCTCCGCCCTGCGCGGGCTGGTGCGCACCGTCCACTGGGATCAGCGCAGCCACGGCCGTTCCGCCCGCGGAGCCGCCCAGTTGGGGCCGGACCGGACGCCCGTCTCCATCGATCAGCTGGGCCGCGATCTGAAGGCCGTCATCGACGCGGCGGCCCCCGAGGGCCCGCTGGTGCTGGTCGGGCACTCCATGGGCGGGATGACGATCATGGCGCTGGCCGAACACTTCCCCGAGCTGGTACGGGACCGGGTCGTCGGCGTCGCCTTCGTCGGCACCTCCAGCGGAAAGCTCGGCGAGGTCCACTACGGTCTGCCGGTCGCCGGGGTCAACGCGGTGCGCCGGGTGCTGCCCGGTGTGCTCAGGGCCCTCGGCTCCCGGGCCGAGCTGGTGGAGCGTGGCCGCCATGCCACCGCCGATCTGTTCGCCGGCCTGATCAAGCGGTACTCGTTCTCCTCCAAGGACGTGGACCCCGCCGTCGCCCGGTTCGCCGAGCGGATGATCGAGAGCACCCCCATCGACGTGGTCGCGGAGTTCTACCCCGCCTTCGACGAGCACGACAAGGCCGCCGCCCTCGCCGTCTTCCGTGAGATGCCGGTGCTGGTCCTCGCGGGGGACCGGGACCTGGTCACCCCCAGCGCCCACAGCGAGGCGATCGCCGATCTGCTGCCCGCCGCCGAACTGGTCATCGTGCCGGACGCCGGGCATCTGGTGATGCTGGAGCACCCGGAGGCGGTCACCGACCGGCTGGCGGACCTGCTCGCCCGCGTCGGGGCGATGCCCGCAGCCGCTAACGTTGGCCCGTATGGAAGCACCGCACAGCCCGGCCGCTGAGACCTCCGCCGCTCAGCTCGCCGTCGACTCCGCCGAAGAGATGCGGGACCTGGGACGCAGGCTCGCGAAACTGCTGCGCCCCGGCGATCTGGTGATGCTCACCGGTGAGCTGGGCGCGGGCAAGACCACCCTGACCCGGGGCCTCGGAGAGGGCCTCGGAGTGCGTGGCGCGGTCACTTCGCCCACCTTCGTCATTGCCCGGGTCCACCCCTCGCTGACGGGCGGCCCCGCCCTGGTCCATGTGGACGCCTACCGGCTCGGCGGCGGTCTGGACGAGATGGAGGATCTCGATCTCGACGTCTCGCTGCCGGATTCGGTGGTGGTCGTGGAGTGGGGTGACGGCAAGGTCGAGGACCTCTCGGACGGCCGGCTGCATGTGGTGATCCACCGGGTCGTCGGCGACACCGACGACGAGCGGCGCACGGTCACCCTCACCGGCTTCGGCGCGCGCTGGGCGGACGTGGATCTCACCGCCGTCGTCTGAGCGGCCGGAGAGATCTCAGTAGCCGGAGAATCTCAGGAGAAATCTCAGTAGCCGGACAGCTCTCGGCAGCCGGAGAAAAGCGGGCGGAACGGGCGATCGGGCGGGCGATCCGGGCGTACGCTCCCGCCCGTCGGACACGCGGGCCCGCGCCTCTGGATATTCCGACAGATTGTCGGGAAAATGTTGCGCGGGCCGTGCCGTGCGTGGTCACATGGTACGCGAGAACAAGTTAGGTCTACCTAACAAAGCCTGCCCCCGCGAGCCAGGAGGCAACCATGCCGGCGTCCGAGCGCGAGTCCCAGTCACGGCGGCCGGCCGAGCCGCCGAAGCCATCGGCCCCGGCCGTCGCCCGGGCCGCGCACATCGCACAGCTCTCTGGAATCCAGGGAGTCCCGGGAATCCCCGAGGGCCCGGCGGCGTCAACAAGCCCGGCGCCTTCGGTGTTCTCGATGAGGGATCTGCTGGCGTCCTGCGCGGCGGCCACCGCGGTCTCCACCCCGCCGCGCCCGGACCTGCCGCAGCGCTCGTCCACCGTCACGGAGGGCAGGGCGGGGCGCGACGCCGCCTGAGTCCGAGTCCGGGAGTCCGAGTCCGGGAGTCCGAGTCCGAGAGTCTGGGTCTGAGTTCAGGGCGGGGCGGGACGGGACGCCCTTCGGACGGGTCGGGACCGCCCTCGGGTCAGGACGGGACGCGGTACCCCGTGTCGCGATACCCCCGATCGGGTGGCATTCGACCCCGCCGTCCGCCCCCGTACGAGTAGCCCGCGCCCCCGCCTCCGTACCGCTACGGAACCACGACCACCTTGGTCCCGATGGTCGCGAACCGCCACATCGAGTCACCGTCCGACCGGAGCATCCGCACTCCGCCGGTCCGCTTCTCCGGGTCCGGAGCGGACATCGACCCGTTCACCGCGGCGCTGAACCCGATCGTCACCTTGTCGACCGACGCGAACCGCACCACATGCTCGATCGCGGCCCCGTCCGACCCCGACACCTGCCCCGACCGCGAGGTCACCGCGTAGGAGCCGGGCTTGGGATGCACGGTCGACGGCATCACCTGGAAGGTCCGGCTGACCCTCTTCTTCCCGGTCACCAGCCATACGCGCCGCTCCCCGAGCGCATAGACGACCCGGGTGCCGGTACTCGTGCGCGCGGGCAGCGCCAGCGGGTCCTTCGGCTTCTGCTCCACGCTCGGCACCGTGGGGGCCGCGCTCGGCGACCGGGCCTTGCCGAGCGTGCCGGCGGGTGCGCTCGCGGACGCCTGATAGGCGAGAAAACCGACGACGGCCAGCGCGGTCGCCGCCAGTCCGGCCACCAGTCCCGAACTGCTCCGTGCCACCGTCTACCACCTTTCGTAGTCTTTTGAATGTTTATGTCCTTGGCTGACCGTAGCAGCAGGGGCACGCTCCGAAGGGACGCCGCAGCCGCCCGCGCGAGAGCCGTAGGCTGTTCGCGTGCTCTTGCTCGCCGTAGATACCGCCACGCCCGCCGTCACCGCCGCCCTCCACGACGGCGTCTCCGTCGTCGCCGAGACCAGCAGTGTGGACGCCCGCCGCCACGGCGAACTGCTGCTGCCCGCCGTCGACCGGGTGCTCGCCGAAGCCGGGGTGAAGCTCGACGCGGTCACCGCCGTGGTGACCGGCGTCGGCCCCGGCCCGTACACCGGACTGCGGGTCGGCCTGGTGACGGCGGCGACCTTCGGCTCGGCGCTGGGCGTGCCGGTGTACGGGCTGTGCACGCTCGACGGCCTCGCCTACGCCTCCGGTCTCGACGAACCCTTCACGGTGGCGACCGACGCCCGCCGCAAAGAGGTCTACTGGGCCCGTTACACCTCCTCGCGCGAGCGTGTGGGCGAGCCCGCCGTCGACCGGCCCGCCGATATCGCCGAGCGGGTCGCGGGGCTGCCGGCCGTCGGCGCGGGCGCGCTGCTCTACCCCGAGACCTTCACCGACGCCCGCGCCCCCGAGTACGTCTCGGCCGCGGCCCTGGCGTCGCTGGCCGCCGAGAAGCTGGCCGCCGACCCCTCGGGGAGCGGCTTCCTGCCGCCGCTGCCGCTCTATCTGCGCAGGCCCGACGCCCAGGTGCCGAAGAACTACAAGGTGGTCACCCCGCAGTGAGCGCCGCGCCGGACCCCGTACTGCGTGAGATGCGCTGGTGGGACCTCGGGCCCGTGCTCGAACTGGAACACGCCCTCTTCCCCGAGGACGCCTGGTCGGCCGGGATGTTCTGGTCCGAGCTCGCCCATGCGCGAGGACCGCGCGCCACCCGGCGCTATGTCGTCGCCGAGACGGACGGGAAGATCGTCGGATACGCCGGACTCGCGGCGGCGGGCGGCCTCGGCGACGTCCAGACCATCGCCGTCGCCCGCGAGCAGCAGGGCACCGGGCTCGGCGCCCGGCTGCTCACCGATCTGCTGCGGCACGCCACCGCCTTCGAGTGCGACGAGGTCCTCCTCGAAGTGCGCGTGGACAACATCAGGGCCCAGAAGCTTTACGAGCGCTTCGGCTTCGAGCCCATCGGATTCCGCCGCGGCTACTACCAGCCCGGCAACATCGACGCGCTCGTCATGCGGCTCCATGTGCAAGGGAATGTCTACTGATGGCTGACGAACCGCTGGTACTCGGTATCGAGACCTCCTGCGACGAGACCGGAGTCGGGGTCGTACGCGGTACGACACTGCTCGCCGACGCCGTCGCCTCCAGCGTGGACGCCCACGCGCGCTTCGGCGGGGTGGTCCCCGAGATCGCCTCGCGGGCGCATCTGGAAGCGATGGTCCCCACCATCGAGCGCGCGCTGAAAGAGGCCGGGGTCTCGGCCCGCGACCTCGACGGCATCGCCGTCACCGCCGGGCCGGGGCTCGCGGGTGCGCTGCTGGTGGGCGTGTCGGCGGCGAAGGCGTACGCGTACGCCCTGGGCAAGCCGCTGTACGGGGTGAACCATCTCGCCTCGCACATCTGCGTCGACCAGCTGGAGCACGGCAAGCTGCCCGAGCCCACGATGGCGCTGCTGGTCTCCGGCGGCCACTCCTCCCTGCTGCTCGCACCGGACATCACCAGCGATGTACGTCCGCTGGGCGCGACCATCGACGACGCGGCGGGCGAGGCGTTCGACAAGATCGCCCGGGTGCTCGATCTGGGCTTCCCCGGCGGTCCGGTGATCGACCGGCTGGCGAGGGAGGGCGATCCGACGGCCATCGCGTTCCCGCGCGGACTGACCGGCTCGCGCGATCCCGCGTACGACTTCTCCTTCTCCGGGCTCAAGACCTCGGTCGCCCGCTGGATCGAGGCGAAGCGGGCGGCGGGCGAGGAGGTGCCGGTACGGGATGTGGCGGCGTCCTTCCAGGAAGCGGTGGTCGACGTGCTGACCCGGAAGGCGGTACGGGCCTGTGTGGACGAGGGCGTCGACCATCTGATGATCGGCGGCGGAGTGGCGGCCAACTCACGGCTCAGGGCGCTCGCCGAGGAGCGCTGTACACGGGCGGGCATCCGGCTGCGGGTGCCCCGGCCGGGGCTGTGCACGGACAACGGCGCGATGGTGGCGGCGCTCGGCGCGGAGATGGTGGCGCGCAACCGGCCCGCGTCGGATCTCGACCTGTCGGCGGACTCCTCGCTGCCGGTGACCGACCCCCATGTGCCCGGGGCGCACGGCCACCACCACGACCACGACCACAGTCACGATCATGTGCACGAGATCAGCAAGGACAACCTCTACTCATGACGGACGGGACGGTCGTCGCTCTGATGTGGGAGGCCCGGGCGGTACGCGGCCGGGGCACGGAGCTGCTGGAGTGGGCCCGCTCCCAGCAGCTGGCCCGGGAGCCGCTGCGCCGGGAGTCCTTCCGGGCCGGACAGGACCGGGTGCTGGTGATCACCTGGTGGCGGGCGGCGGACGCGGGGGAGGCCGCGGGCGCCGGGCTGCCGGAGCTGCCCGAGCCCGCGGCGGATCTGATCACCCGGCCGGTGCACCGCTGGCGTTTCGAGTCGCTGGGCGTCGACTGACGGGCTGCCGTCCTCCGCCATCCGCTTCGGCCGCCTGCCGTCTGCCGTCTGCCGTCACCCATGTCGGCCGTCTGCCGTCAGTCCTCGGTCGTCACCTGGGTCCGCCGTCAGCCGGGTCCGCTTTCGACGCCACCGCCCCGGCGGTGGTCAGCTCACAGCGGCCGTCGTCTGTGCAGGAGCGCCGCAACCGCCCCATCGAGACCGTCTGCACCAGCCCGATCGTCCAGCACATCGGACACCCGCGCAGGGCCAGCAGCCCCACCGGCGCCAGCAGCAGACTGATCGGCCCGGCCACCGGAAGAAGCAGCACCGAACCGGCCAGCGCGCCGAATCCCGCCGCGCCGCGCACCAGATGGCGGGGGAGCGAGCTGCTCGCGAAAGCCGGGCCGTCAGCCATGACCGCCTCCCTCGGTTGCGTCCGGCAGCTCCCGCAGCGCCTGGCGGACCGTCAGCCGGGCGCGGTGCAGCCGTGACTTCATCGCGGCGGTGCCGATGCCGAGCGTGTCGGCGACCATGCGCCCGCTGTGACCCTGGATGTCCCGCATGATCAGTACGCGCCGCTGGTCGGCGGGGAGCGCGACGATCGCCGCCGCCACCCGGCTCGCCTCCAGACGCTCCAGCACCTCGCCCTCGACCGACGGCACCACGGCGTCCGGGACCGGGCCCTGATGGCGGGTGGTCAGCCGGGCCCGCCGCAGACACTCGTTCCGTACGATCCGGAACATCCAGGACGCGAGCGCGCCGGAGGCCCGCAGCATCCCGATCTTCCGGTACAGGATGATCAGCGCTTCCTGGGCGGCGTCCTCCGCGTCCTCGGGCGAGGCGCACAGGGAGTGCGCGAACCGCCGTACATGCGGATGCGAACCGGACACCAGAGCGGTCGCCGCCTCGGTGTCCCCCCGCTGGGCCGCGTCGATCAGCAGCTCGCCGGGCCAGGTCGGGTCAGCCACGGGAGCGCCCCCTCCGGCGCAGCACGAGAACGACGGCGCAGCCGCAGACGAGCACAGCCGCGGCGATGACGACACCTATGGTCATGACAGCCTCCGTTTCGGGTGTGCCGACACTGTCGTCGGCACGGTGATGAGAGGCGCGGCGGGCGCGAAAGGATTCAGCGGGATCTTTGCGGGGAGGGGGATGGGGTGGTTTGTTCGGCTATGCCGGGCGATGCCCCGGCTGTCGGCGCTCAGGCCCGTCGGTCCGGAGCATCGATTTCGCCAGTCCCGCCAGTCCCGCCAGTCCCGCCAGTCCCGCCAGTCCTGTCAGGCCCCTCGGCCCCGTCAGTCCCTTCGGCCCGGTCCGGGGCGGCGGCCCCGTGCGCCCTGCTCAGCAGTCCGTCGACGATCGCCGACAGCTGCTCCGTCACGTCGTACTCCTGGAGCTCGTCCCACCGCGGGGCCAGCGCCGTCAGATGCGGCAGCTCGGCCCTGTCGTCCTCGGTGAGCATCGCGGGAAAGTACCGTCTGCGCTCCGGCTCCTCCCTGCGGCGGGCCATCGCGGCCCGGAAGACCAGATCCCCGTAGACGAAGTGCCAGATGGTCCGGTACGCGTGCACCGCCTGCGCGGGGCTCAGTCCGCACGCCATCGCGCTGTCGAGGATCTCCTCGGCCATCCACAGCGCCTGCTTGTCGGTGAGATCGCCGAGCGCCAGCACCTTCAGCACCCATGGCATCCGCCCGAGCACCCCGTGCATATGCGCGCTGACCGCGATCAGCCGGGCGCGCGGATCCACCGGCAGTTCGGGGCGCGGAATGGCCGCCGAGACGCCCGCGAGGGTGAGCAGCAGGAGCTCGTCCTTGTCCCGGACGTAGTGGTAGAGCGCCATCGGCGTGCTGCCGACCTCCTTGGCGATCCGCCGCATGGAGACGGCGTCCACGCCCTCCTCCTCGATGACGCGGCGCGCGGTGGCGACGATCGTCTCGGGGTCCAGCCTGCGCGGACGCCCGGCGCTTCGCTTCTTCTTCACTCCCTCAGCCACCCGTGCATTGTCCCGTGTTCTATTTCTATACGCGTATAGTAATCTGCCGCGACGGGGACCGAGGGGATTGGCCGGCGAAGGGGTAAACGATGAAGGACCAAGGGGGGAACGCGCGTTGGGTGCTCGCGGCGGCGCTCACCGTGCAGTTCCTGGTGGCGCTCGACGTGTCCGTGGTCAATGTGGCGCTGCCCGATATGCGCGACGACCTCGGCTTCACCCCCGACGGGCTCCAATGGGTGGTGGGGGCGTACGCGCTCACCTTCGGCGGACTGCTGATGCTCGGCGGGCGGCTCGGCGACATCGTGGGCGGACGCCGCCTCCTCGCCGCCGGACTCGCGCTCTTCGGACTGGCGAGCCTGGCCGGCGGTCTCGTCCAGTCGCCCGGCGCGCTGATCGCCGCCCGCGCGGCACAGGGAGTCGGCGCGGCGGCCCTGGCGCCCGTCGCCTTCACCCTGATCACCGTCACCTACGCGGCGGGCCCCGCGCGATCCAGGGCGCTCGGGATGTGGGGCATGGCGGGCGCGGCGGGCGGCGCCCTCGGGGTGCTCGCGGGCGGAGTGCTCACCGACGGCGCCGGCTGGCGGGCGGTGATGCTGGTCAATGTGCCCATCGTGCTCTTCGCCCTCGTCGCGACCGCCCGCGCCGCGCTGCCCGCCGCCCGGGACCGGGGCCCGGCGCCGCGCCTGGACGCCGCCGGAGCCCTGCTGGTCACCGCCGGGATGTCGCTCCTGGTCCTCGGGGTCGTACGGACGGAGAGCGAGTCCTGGGGGTCCCCGGCGACCGTGCTGACGCTCGGCGGGGCCGCCGCGCTGCTCGCCGCCTTCGTCGCCGTAGAGTCCCGCACCCGGCAGCCGCTGCTGAGACCCGGACTGCTCGGCATCCGTCCCGTGCTGGGCGCGAACGTCTTCTCACTGCTGCTCAGCTCCGCCCAGTTCGCCGCCTTCTACTTCTGCTCGCTCTATATGCAGCAGGTGCTCGGCTACGGGGCGTCGGCGACCGGCGTGGCGTTTCTGCCCTTCTGTGCCGGCGTGGTGGCAGGCTCCCTGATCGCCGCCAGGGCGGTCGCCGCCGTGGGCATCCGCGTCCTGCTGACGGCGGGCGGGCTGCTCGGGGCCGTGGGTCTGGCCGGGTTCGCCTTCACCGCGACCCCGGACGGGAGCTTCGCGTACTCCATCCTCTGGCCGTCCCTGCTCTGTAGCGTCGGCATCGGCATGAGCTTCGTGCCGCTCGGCACGGCGGCCACCGCCGATGTCGTCCCCGGCGAGGCGGGCATGGCCTCCGGGCTGCTCAACAGCTCCCGCCAGATCGGCGGCTCGCTGGGGCTGGCGGTCCTGGTGACGGTCGCCGGGTCGGTCACCGCCTCCGCCGCCGGGCCGGGCACGGCCGCGCTCGCGCAGGGGTACCAGGCGGCGTACTGGGTCTGCGCGGGACTGCTCACCCTGGGGTCCCTGCTGGCGTTCGCGCTGCTCCCCGGGGCGGCCCGGACCACTCCGGCGGGCGGCCCGGAGGCCGCTCCGAAAAAAACCCGGAAGAATTTCCGGAAGAATTCCGGGGGAGATGTCGATCCGGCCGTCTCCCGTTCGACGCAGGAGTGAGAGGCGGGGAACGGCCCCGCCGCCACGGCCTGAGGAGTCACCATGCCGCGCTTTCTGACGATGATCCACGTCGATGAGCAGAACGCCCCCACCGACGACCCCGGCCCCGAGTTCGGGGAGCGCATGGGCGCGCTGCTGGAGGAGATCACCAAGGCCGGGGTGATGCTGGACACGGCCGGGCTCACCCCGACCTCCGAGGGCACCCGGGTCACCTGGTCCGGCGGCAGGCTCGGTTATGTGGACGGGCCCTTCACCGAGTCCAAGGAGGTCATCGGCGGCTACTCCCTCATCCAGGCCAAGGACAAGGCCGAGGCGCTGGAGTGGGCCAGGCGGTTTCTGGAGATCCACCCGGCTCACTGGACGGTGACCGCCGAGGTCCGCCAGATCGCGGAACACTGATCCAAGCGCTGAGTCAAGCGCCGGCTCGGGGGCGGGTCGGACCCGGTTCGGCGGGACCTGGTTCCGAGAGCCGCCCGGGAGCGTTTGCCCGCTGTCCGCCCGGCTGTTGTAGTAGGCCGGTGGGAACGGCGAACGCAGTGGAAGCGGTGTTCAGGATCGAGTCCGCGCGGATCATCGGCGGTGTCGCCCGCATTGTGCGGGATGTGGGCATCGCCGAGGAGATCGCGCAGGACGCGCTGGTCGCGGCGTTGGAGCAGTGGCCGGAGTCAGGTGTTCCGGATAAGCCGGGCGCCTGGCTCATGGCCACCGCCAGAAACCGCGCGATCGATCTCGTACGCCGCCGGGAGACCTATGCGCGCAAACTGGCGGAGGTCGGGCGGACCCTGGAGGACGTACCGCCGCCGGAGCCGCCGGAAGCGGACGGCATCGACGACGATCTGCTGCGGCTGATCTTCACCGCATGCCATCCGGTGCTGACGACGCCGTCCCGGATCGCGCTCACCCTCCGGCTCGTCGGCGGGCTCACCACCCAGGAGATCGCCCGCGCCTTCCTGGCCGAGGAAGCGGCGATCGCCCAGCGCATCGTCCGCGCGAAACGCTCCCTCGCCAAGGCGGGCGTGCCCTTCGAAGTGCCGTACGGCCCCGAGCGCGCGGCCCGGCTCGGCTCCGTGCTGGAGGTCATCTATCTGATCTTCAACGAGGGGTACTCGGCGACCGCGGGCGACGACTGGCTGCGCCCGGCGCTCTGCGAGGACGCGCTGCGCCTCGGGCGGGTGCTGTCGGGGCTGATGCCCGGGGAGCCGGAGGCGCACGGCCTGGTCGCGCTGCTGGAGATCCAGGCGTCGCGCATCGCCGCCCGCACCGGCCCGGACGGCGCCCCGGTGCTGCTCGCGGACCAGAACCGCACCCGCTGGAACCGGCTGTTCATCCGCCGGGGGTACGCGGCCCTCGCCCGCGCCACGGCGGAGGGAGACGTTCCGGGGCCGTACACGCTCCAGGCGGCGATCGCCGCCTGCCACGCCCGGGCGGCCCGTTACCAGGACACGGACTGGCGGACGATCGCCACGCTCTACGCACGGCTGGCGGAGGCCGCCCCCTCGCCGGTGGTGGAGCTGAACCGCGCGGTCGCGGTCTCCATGGCGGAGGGGCCCCAGCGGGCCCTCGACCTGGTGGACGCGCTCAGGGACGAGCCCGCGCTGGCGGGATACCACCTGCTGCCGAGCGTACGGGGGGATCTGCTGGCCCGGCTCGGACGGACGGCGGAGGCGAGCGCGGAGTTCGCCCGCGCGGCGGCGCTGACGCGCAACGAACGGGAGCGCGAACTGCTGCTGGGGCGGACGGAGGAGCGGACGGAGGAACCGGCCTGACCGGGCCCCGCACCCCAGGGCGTGCCGGCTCGGGGGCCTCCGGATTCAGCCTTTCGCCCTGACGGGCCGCCCGATCAGCATCGTCGGGGCGCCCGAGACCCGGGTCAGAAACACCGTCGCCGCGTTCGGCCCCTGCGGCTTCACCCGGCGGCGAAGCTCCTCCGGCTCCACCGCGGACCCCCGCTTCTTCACCGTCAGCGTCCCTACCTCGCGCTCCCGGAGCAGCGCCTTGAGCCGCTTCAGATGGAACGGCAGCTCATCGGTGATCTCGTACGCGGTGGTGAACGGATGGTCCGGGTGCGGCTCGTCGGAGGTGATGTACGCGATCGTCTCGTCGATCAGACCGCCGTTCAGCTCCTCGGCGGCCTCCGCCACCAGATGCGCCCGGATGACCGCGCCGTCCGGCTCGTACAGATAGCGGCCGACCGGACGGACCGGAGGGTCCGGCAGCCCGCGGCCGGTGAGCGTGTACGGGCCCGGCAGCAGGGTCGCACCGATCCCGGCGCCCGTGGCCGTGCCCGGGGCCGTGTCCGGGGCCGCGCCCGTGGCGGGTGTGCCCCGCCAGAGCACGGCCTCCTTCACATCGCCCTCGTCCGAGATCCACTCCGCATGGAAATCGTCCGGAATCAGCTCGTGCGGAACACCGGGCGCGATCTTGAGGGCGGCGTACGGACGGGTACGGGCCGCCTCGATCGCCCAGGACAGCGGAGGGGAGTACGCCTCCGGGTCGAAGACCCGGCCCCGGCCGCCCCGGCGGGCCGGGTCCACGAAGACCGCGTCGTACTCCGAGACATCGGTGGCCATGACATCGGCGCAGCGGACCTCGATCAGCGAGGTCAGACCGAGTGCCGCCGCGTTGGCGCGGACGGCGGCGGCGGTCAGCGGATCGCGGTCCACCGCCAGCACCCGGATGCCCGCGCGGGCGAACGCGATCGCGTCGCCGCCGATCCCGCTGCACAGATCCGCGACCGTACGCACCCCCAGCGCGGCGAGCCGTCCGGCGCGGTATTCGGCGACGGACTTCCGCGTCGACTGCTCCACGCCGTTGGGCGTGAAGTACATCCGGTACGCGTCCTCCGCGCCGAACTTCGCCACCGCGCGCTGCCGCAGCCGGGCCTGGCCGATGGCCGCCGAGACCAGATCGGCTGGGTGCTCGCGGCGCAGCCGGGTGGCGATGGCCAGTTCCCGCGCGGGGTCGAAGTCGCGCAGCTCGGCGAGGAGGGCCTGGCCCTCGGCGGTGAGAAGGGGGGTGAGGTCGTTCACCCGGACATTGTCGGCCAGAGGGGCGCGGGTGCGGTCGGGGGGAGGGGCCGGGGCCGGTTCTGTGGGCCATGTGCCGGGGGCGGTGTGGGCCAGGAGGGGGACGGTCCGCCCGCGGCGGCGGTGTCGGCCGGACCGCGGGGGGCCGGGCTGACAGGATCCAGCGCCATGCAGCTAAACGGACAAAAAGAAAAGATGCCTGGAAACGGACTCCGTGCCCGGCGGTGCCGCCGTACGCTCGCGGCTGTTCTGCTGCTCGCGCTCGCCGGCTCCGCCTGTACGGTCCCGGGCCCCGGCGCGCAGGGCGGGGCGGACTCCGGGGCGGACTCCGGCGCGGAGCGGCGGAGCGCCAAGCGGCAGCAGGCGGGCCCGCCCGGCTCCCCGGCCGACCGTGCGGAACGGGTCAAGCGCGCCCAGGTCGCACGCGCCGCCGCGGCGCGGAAGTGGGGACTCGACAGCACCCCGCTGGCCGCGCCCGAGCCCCCGGCCGTCAAGCCGCGCATCACCACCCGCAAGGGCTTCGAGGTGGAGGGCGCCGACCAGCTGCCGCCGGTCTTCACCACGGTGCCGGTGGATCAGCGGGTGGTCTTTCTGACGATCGACGACGGCCGGGAGAAGGACCCCGAGCTGCTGCGGATGATGACCGAGCTCCAGATCCCGTACAGCTCGTTCCTCAGCGACTATCTGATCAGCGACGACTACGGCTACTTCCGTGAGATGCGCGACCGGGGCGTCTCGCTCCACAACCACACCCTCAACCACCGCTATATGCCCGGGCTCTCGTACGCCGAGCAGAAGCACGAGATCTGCGGCCAGCAGGACCGGCTCGCCAAGCGGTACGGGACCCGGCCGCCGCTCTTCCGCCCGCCGTACGGGAACTACAACCAGGACACCCTGCGCGCCGCCAAGGAGTGCGGGGTGAAGGCGGTGCCGCTCTGGGCCGCGGAGGCGTTCCCGGACCATATGGAGTGGCGCGAGTGGGACCGGGATCTGCACCCGGGGGACATCATCCTGACCCACTTCCGGGGCACGGACGAGTGGGAGGGGAGCATGGCCGACATGATCCGCGAGGTGATGAGAACGGTCACCGAGAAGGGATACGCGGTGGCCCGCCTGGAGGACTACGTCTGAGCCCTCGCCCAGGTCCGGCGTCCCTCGCCCAGGTCCGGCACCCCCCGCCCGGCCCCGGTCCGCCGCCCGGGAACGCCCTCGTCTCACCTTCGTCCGCCGCCCGGGAACCCCCCCGCCCGGTCGCGCCACAAAGACCCGGCATTGGCACTCCGCTTGACCGAGTGCTAATCGCGGTCATAGTCTCACCTCTGGCACTCCCCACCGGAGAGTGCCAACACAGCGACAGGCAGGTCCGGCACCCGCGACGACGGATCTCCACCTGGTCGCCACCCAGACAGTCAAACCCCGTGAGATCTCCGAAGGGGGAGGTCGGATCGTGACGACCACCAGCTCCAAGGTTGCCATCAAGCCGCTTGAGGACCGCATTGTGGTCCAGCCGCTCGACGCCGAGCAGACCACGGCCTCTGGCCTGGTCATCCCGGACACCGCGAAGGAGAAGCCCCAGGAGGGCGTCGTCCTCGCGGTGGGCCCGGGTCGCTTCGAGAACGGCGAGCGCCTGCCGCTCGACGTTCAGACCGGCGATGTCGTGCTCTACAGCAAGTACGGTGGCACCGAGGTGAAGTACAACGGCGAGGAGTACCTCGTCCTCTCGGCCCGCGACGTGCTCGCGATCATCGAGAAGTAATTCACCCCACGTTTTTGATCTGCGCCCCTGGCCCCCGCTGACACTCGAATCCGGGCGCTGGGGGCGCATTTCGTATCACGAAGAGGACTGAACGCTCCATGGCGAAGATCCTGAAGTTCGACGAGGACGCCCGTCGCGCTCTTGAGCGCGGCGTCAACAAGCTTGCCGACACGGTGAAGGTGACGATCGGCCCCAAGGGCCGCAACGTCGTCATCGACAAGAAGTTCGGCGCCCCCACCATCACCAACGACGGTGTCACGATCGCCCGCGAGGTCGAGCTCGACGACCCGTACGAGAACCTCGGCGCCCAGCTGGTGAAGGAGGTGGCCACCAAGACCAACGACGTCGCTGGTGACGGCACCACCACCGCCACCGTGCTGGCCCAGGCGCTGGTCCGCGAGGGCATGCGCAATGTCGCCGCCGGCGCCTCCCCGGCTTCGCTGAAGAAGGGCATCGACGCCGCCGTCAAGGCCGTGTCCGATGAGCTTCTCGCGACCGCCCGTCCGATCGAGGACAAGACCGACATCGCCGCCGTGGCCGCGCTCTCCGCGCAGGACCAGCAGGTCGGCGAGCTGGTCGGCGAGGCCATGGACAAGGTCGGCAAGGACGGTGTCATCACCGTCGAGGAGTCGAACACCTTCGGCCTGGAGCTCGACTTCACCGAGGGCATGGCCTTCGACAAGGGCTACCTGTCCCCGTACATGGTGACCGACCAGGAGCGTATGGAGGCCGTCCTCGACGACCCGTACATCCTGATCAACCAGGGCAAGATCTCCTCCATCCAGGACCTGCTGCCGCTGCTGGAGAAGGTCATCCAGGCGGGTGGCTCCAAGCCGCTGCTGATCATCGCCGAGGACGTCGAGGGCGAGGCCCTGTCGACCCTGGTCGTCAACAAGATCCGCGGCACGTTCAACGCCGTGGCCGTCAAGGCCCCCGGCTTCGGCGACCGCCGCAAGGCGATGCTCCAGGACATGGCCATCCTCACGGGTGCCACCGTCATCGCCGAAGAGGTCGGCCTCAAGCTCGACCAGGCCGGTCTGGACGTGCTGGGCAGCGCCCGCCGCGTGACGATCACCAAGGACGACACCACCATCGTCGACGGTGGCGGCAAGTCCGAGGACATCACGGGCCGCGTGGCGCAGATCAAGGCCGAGATCGAGTCCACCGACTCCGACTGGGACCGCGAGAAGCTCCAGGAGCGCCTCGCGAAGCTGGCCGGCGGTGTGTGCGTGATCCGTGTCGGCGCCGCCACCGAGGTGGAGCTGAAGGAGAAGAAGCACCGTCTGGAGGACGCCATCTCCGCGACCCGCGCCGCGGTCGAGGAGGGCATCGTCTCCGGTGGCGGCTCCGCGCTCGTCCACGCCGTCAAGGTGCTGGAGGGCAACCTCGGCAAGGAGGGCGACGAGGCCACCGGTGTCGCCGTCGTCCGCCGCGCCGCCGTCGAGCCGCTGCGCTGGATCGCCGAGAACGCCGGCCTTGAGGGTTACGTCATCACCTCCAAGGTCGCCGAGCTGGAGAAGGGCCAGGGCTACAACGCCGCCACCGGCGAGTACGGAGACCTGGTGAAGGCCGGCGTCATCGACCCGGTCAAGGTCACCCGCTCCGCCCTGGAGAACGCCGCTTCCATCGCCTCCCTGCTGCTCACGACCGAGACCCTGGTCGTCGAGAAGCCGGCCGAGGAAGAGGCCGACGCGGGCCACGGTCACGGCCACTCCCACTGACGCATCGGCCGCGTCGGCGGGAGCGGGCCACGGCCACTCCCGCTGACGCCCTGGCCGCGTCGGCGGAGGGACGGGCGGACCGCACGGTCCCCCCGTACCCCGTCTAGCACCCCGTGGGTGCGCCGCACTCCGGCGCCCCGCGCATCGGGCCCGGCACCCCTGTTCAGGGGCGCCGGGCCCGATGCTTTCACCCGGGGCTTCTGTACTGGGCCGGGCTGGGCCGGTGCGTCCGGCGGGCGGGCGTCACGCGCTGCGGCCCAGATCCTCCGCCCGCACCGGATGGGCGAACGGCAGCCCCTTCCCGTAACGCTCCAGCTCGTCCAGGGCACGGTCCGCCAGCCGGTGCAGCTCACCGCCGAGCGAGCCCGCTATATGAGGGGTCAGCAGCACATTCGGCAGGGTGTACAGCGGCGATCCGGCGGGCGGAACCTCGGGCTCGGTCACATCGAGCACGGCGTACAGCCGCCCCGACACCAGCTCCGGCAGCAGCGCCGCCTCGTCGATCAGCGAGCCGCGCGAGGTATTGATCAGCGTCGCTCCGTCCCGCATGAGCGCGAGCCTGCGGCCGTCGATCAGACGACGGGTCGCCGGCAGCTCGGGGGCGTGGACGGAGACGATGTCAGCGGCGGCGCAGAGCTCGTCCAGCCCGGTCCGCACGGCTCCCAGCTCCGCCGCCTCCGGGTCGCCGATGTACGGATCGTGGAGAAGTACGCGCAGCTCGAAGGGGCGGAGCAGTTCGATCACCCGGCGGCCGATCCGGGAGGCCCCGACGATGCCCACGGTACGGCGGTAGTTGCCCGCGTCCGAGAGCTCGCCCGCCCAGTCGTGGCCGGTGCGCAGCCGTGCGTACCGCCGGGCCGACGGCAGCACCCGCTTTCCCGCGAAGAGGATCGCGGCGAGGGTGTACTCCGCGACGGGCAGCGCGTTGGCCGAGGCGGCGGAGGACACCGCGATGCCGCGTTCCCAGCAGGCTTCGGTCATATGGTGCTTGACGGATCCGGCGGCGTGCACGACAGCGCGCAGCCGGGGCGCGCGGGCCAGCGCCCTGGCGGTCAGCGGGGGCGCTCCCCAGCAGGTGAGGAGTGTTTCGGCGGTGGCGAGCGCGGATTCGACGGCGGGGGTGGGGGACTCAAGACTGTGGGCGATCAGCCGGGGGTCGGTACGGGCGAGCGCGGTGAGCCGGTCACGGTGCCGGCCGGTGAGCAGCCGCTCGGCGACGCCCGGGCCCATGGCGAGCAGGACCGTGGGCCGGCGGCCGGCGGTGTCGTGCTGTAGGGCGTCTCGTACGTCGTGCCGTACCTCGCGCCGCCCGTCGTCCTGTAGGCCGTTCCGTACGTCGTCTCGTATCTCGTCTCGCATGGGGATCACGACTCCTCATGGCTGATGCACGGTCGGACGGCTCCTGGCGCCCGGGCGCCAGGACTCCGGCGGCCCGGGTCCCCGGCCGTTGCTGCGGACCGCTACTGCGGACCGTACTTGCGGCCCGTCTTGGAGGTCATCCCTCCCAGCACCCCCCGGGGCGCCAGCTTCACCAGCCCCATCAGCGCCTTGTACCGGGGGTCGGGGACCGACACCGTCTTCCCGCGCGCCAGATCCGTCAGCGCCGCAGCCACCAGCTTGTCCGCGTCCAGCCACATCCACCCCGGGATGTTGTCCGTCCCCATGCCCGCCCGCGCATGGAACTCGGTCCGTACGAACCCCGGGCAGAGCGCCATCATCCGCACTCCGGTGCCCGCCAGATCCCGCGCCGTGCCCTGGGTGAACTGCACCACCCACGCCTTGGACGCGCCATAGGTCCCCCGGGGCACGAAGGCCGCCACCGAGGCCACATTGACCACCCCGCCCCGGCCGCGTTCGCGCATCGCGCCGGCCGCCGCCGAGGTGAGCCGCAGCACCGCCTCGCAGTGCACCTTCAACATGGTCAGCTCATCGGCCATGGACACCTCCAGGAAGCGTCCCTTGTTGCCGAAACCGGCGTTGTTGACCAGCAGATCCACCGGGTCGCGGCGGTCGGCGAGCCGGGTCTCGACGGCAGCGATCCCCTCGTCCAGGGAGAGGTCCGCCGTCAGCACCTCCGCCTCGACGCCGTGCCGGTCGTGCAGCTCGGTGGCCTGTTCCTGCAATCTCTTCGTGTCGCGGGCCACCAGCACCAGGTTGTGTCCGTCGGCGGCGAGCCGCCGGGCGAAGGCGGCGCCGATGCCGGCGGTCGCTCCCGTGATCAATGCAGTCGTCATAAGCGGCACGTTAGTGCCCCGTTACGGCGGCCGGTCACGCGCTCCGGTACTTCGCGAGGTACTCGTGGGCCGCCTTGCGCACCAAGGGGTGGAGCGCGTCGCCCGCCGCGAGCACCTCGGGGAGCAGCGAGCGCTCGGTGGTCACGGCCCGGAAGGCCATGCTCGCGGTCACTCCGTGGTCCGGCCGGTGCACGATCTCGACCGGGTCGCCCGCCTGGATCCCGCCGGGTTCGATCACTCGCAGATACGCCCCGGTCCTGGCGTGCCGGGTGAACCGTTTGACCCAGCCCTTCTCGCCCAGCCAGCCCGCGAACGTACGGCAGGGAATGCGGCCGTCGGTCACTTCGAGCACCAGCCGCTCGCCGATCCGCCAGCGCTCCCCGACCAGCGCGTCGCTCACCTCGACACCGATCGTGGTCAGGTTCTCGCCGAAGGAGCCGTTGGGCAGGGCGCGGTCCAGCTCGCGCTCCCAGAAGTCGAGCTCCTCACGGGCGTAGGCGTACACCGCCTGCTCGGATCCGCCGTGATGGCGCAGATCGCCGATCATGTCCCCGGCGAGCCCGCTGCCGCCCACACCGCTCGGGCCGGGGTCCGTCACCCATACGGTCCCCTCGACCGGACGTTTGTCGATGGCGGTGGGGCGATCGCTGTACTCCACGGCCTGGGTGCGGCCCGCGTTCACGGTCAGAAGCCTCATGGGTCCACGCTAAACCCCGATATCTCAAGCGTTCCAGTGAATAATTAACGATGCCTCCAAGCTTCCCTTATGCTTAAAGGGTGATCGAGGCCCGTCATCTCCGAGTCCTGCGCGCGGTGGCCACCACCGGCTCCTTCTCCGCCGCCGCCCGCGCCCTGGGGTGCACCCAGCCCGCCGTCAGCCAGCAGATGAAGGCCCTGGAGGGCTCCGCGGGCACCCCGCTGCTGATCCGTACGGGCCGTGAGATGCGGCTGACCCAGGCCGGTGAGGTGCTGGTGCGCCATGCCTCCGGCATCCTCGCCGGGCTCACCGCGGCCGAGGAGGAGATCGCCGCCATCGCCGGGCTGCGGGCCGGCCGGGTCCGGCTGGTCTCCTTCCCCAGCGGCAGTTCCACGCTGGTGCCCACCGCGCTCGCCGCGCTCCGCGCCGCACACCCGGGCACCCAGGTATCGCTGGTGGAGGCGGAGCCGCCGCGCTCGGTGGAGATGCTGCGCGAGGGCGACTGCGATGTGGCGCTGGCGTTCCGCTACGGCGGCGCGGCCGAGCGGGAGGGGGAGTGGGACGACCTGATCGTCCGGCCCCTGCTCTCGGACCGGCTCGTCGGGCTGGTGCCGGAGGGCCACCGGCTCGCCGAGGCGGGCTCGGTCACCATCCGCGATCTGGCCGAAGAGCCCTGGATCGCGGGCTGCCCGCGCTGTCGCCGACAGCTGGTCGAGGTCTGTGAGGAGGCCGGTTTCACCCCCCGTATCGACTTCGCCACGGATGACTACCCGGCGGTGATCGGCCTGGTGGGCGCGGGTCTGGGCGTCGCGGTCCTGCCGGAGCTGGCCCTTGAGTCGGTACGTCCCAAGGGGACGCGTACGGTCACGGTCGAGCCGCCGGTGGCCCGTGAGATCGTCGCGCTGACCCTGCCGGACCTCTCCCAGGTCCCCACGGTCGCGGCCACCCTGGAGCAGCTGACCCTGGCCGCTTCCCGCTGACCGGCTCTGCCGCACGGCCTCTGCTGCGGCCCGGGGTCCCGGGCCGCAGCAGAGGCCATACGGGAGAGCCACGGGCCGCGGGCCCGTGCGGGAGCGCCGGGGGTCCGTGGGGGAGAGATGGGCCGTTCGGGTGGCGTACACCGTCCGGACGGTGCAGGAACGTTTCTGCGAAAGATGGACGGGAGGGGTGTCAGCTCCGCTGCTCCCCCGTCGCGCTCGCCGCCGGGACCAGCCGGTGCCGCGCGCGCCCCATCAGCTCCTCGCGTTCGTCCTCCGTGAGCCCGCCCCACACGCCGTAGGGCTCTCGTACCGCCAGCGCGTGCGCCGCGCACTCCGCGCGCACGGGGCACCTCATGCACACCTCTTTCGCCGAGTTCTCGCGCGCGCTGCGCGCCGCGCCCCGTTCCCCTTCGGGATGGAAGAAGAGCGAGCTGTCCACCCCACGGCAGGCCGCGAGGAGCTGCCAGTCCCACAGGTCGGCGTTGGGTCCGGGAAGGCGGGAGAAATCTGCCATAGCGCTTGCCCCTTGAAACCGTGCTGAGTGGATCGGTCAGGTCGCGCACGAGCGTGGACGCGAGCGGCACCCAGCCCGCACGCTGCCCCACGACCGTACATCTAATGTGTAAGTAGATGTAAATATGACTCTTTGCGAATCTAGCCACAGACACTGCCTAAAATGAAGAAAAGCCGCTAAACGGGGCATGTCTCCCGAATGAAGAACCGTTCCCCCGCGTCGCTCCCCCGTCTCTCGGGGTCGGTCGCGGGGAGTGCTGAAGAGTGCCGACCACCCCGTAACTCTTTCGAGTGACCGTCGTTGATAGTGCGGAGGCGGTTGAAGCAACAAGTGCTCGGGCACATGTCCGAGCGCGTTCAACCGCACAGGTGAAGACACGTACTCAGCCTGGAGGCACAAGGTGACGCGCATCAGCTGCGGAGGGCGGCCATGACATCCGTCCTCGTCTGCGACGACTCCCCGCTTGCCCGAGAGGCGCTCCGCCGCGCGGTCGCGACCGTGCCCGGCGTCGAGCGCGTGACGACCGCGGCCAACGGCGAGGAAGTGCTCCGCCGCTGGGGCGCCGACCGCTCGGATCTGATTCTGATGGATGTACGCATGCCCGGCCTGGGCGGTGTCGAGACGGTCCGCCGGCTGCTCTCGGCCGATCCCGGGGCCCGGATCATCATGCTCACGGTCGCGGAGGACCTCGACGGGGTGGCCCTCGCGGTCGCCGCCGGGGCCCGTGGCTATCTGCACAAGGACGCCTCGCGCGCCGAGCTGCGGGCGACGGTCACCCAGGCCCTCGCCGACCCGACCTGGCGGCTCGCCCCGCGCAGGCTGCGCTCGGCCGAGATGGGCGCCGCGCCGACGCTCACCGCGCGGGAGATCCAGGTCCTCGAAGGCATGAGTCATGGGCGTTCCAACGCCGAGATCGGCCGTGAGCTCTTCCTCTCCGAGGACACCGTCAAGACCCACGCCCGTCGGCTGTTCAAGAAGCTGGGAGCCTCGGACCGGGCGCACGCCGTCGCGCTCGGATTCCGCTGGGGCCTGGTCCGCTAGGGCTGGTCCCAGGACGGCTCATGAGGTGCCCGGGGGGTGCGAGGAGCCCCGCCCGCCGTACGGTGGGCGGGGAGACGGGCGGCCGTAGGCGTCCGTTTCCCGCGCGATGCCGCATCCTTGAGGTGTGGAGTTCCTCGGGGACGAGTCCGGCGAGCGGAAGGGGAGGGCGCAGGCGATGAGTTCCGGCGCACCTGCTCATAACGCTTCGGTGTACAACATGGGACAGGGTGCCACGGATCAGCGGCCACCAGGGCACCATGGAACGATGCGTGACGACAACACCACGGTGATCGGTGCACTCGTTCACCGTGCCGTCGACGGAGACGAGCAAGCCACGCACGATCTCCTCGCGCATGTCCATCCGCTGGCGCTGCGGTACTGCCGCACCCGGCTGAACAGGCTGCCCGGAGACGCGCGCCATTTCGTGGAGGACCTCGCACAGGAGGTCTGTGTCGCGGTGCTGATGGCCCTGCCCCGTTATCGGGACACCGGGAGGCCCTTCGAAGCCTTCGTCTTCGCCATCGCCTCGCACAAGGTCGCCGATCTCCAGCGGGCGGCCATGCGCCACCCCGGATCGACGGCCGTGCCGTCCGACGAGATGCCGGAGCGCCCCGACGACTCCCTCGGGCCGGAGGAGCGCGCCCTGCTCAGCGATGACGCGGAGTGGGCGAAGAAACTCCTGGCCAACCTTCCGGAGAACCAGCGGGAGCTGCTGGTGCTGCGGGTCGCGGTGGGGCTCACCGCCGAGGAGACCGGGCAGATGCTGGGCATGTCCCCGGGCGCGGTCCGGGTCGCTCAGCACCGGGCGCTCAGCCGTCTGAGGGCGCTCGCCGAGCAGTAGCGCGGGGCTTGGCAGGTGCTCGCCGGGCCCTTCCCGCGGACGCTCGTCGTGACCCTCTGCGGGCGCTCGTGTGACAGGAGTCTCCCGGCGGCAGGGCGGGCCGGGGCCGAGGGCCCCGGGCTGTCCGGCATGGCCCGGCACCACCCGTCCAGGGACCTCTCCTCCGTATGACCATATGAAGTCGCTGCCGTTCGATAGACCCCCCTACGGCGTGTGTACCAGCCCACAAAGCCGCCGGGTGATCTTGAACGTGGAATGAGTGGGCCCCCCAGGCCGTTAGCATGGACATCCGCACCGATCAAGGCCATTGGGGAAGGTGTCATGACCAACGTCGACGGAGTGCCCGAGAAATTCGCGACACTCGGGCTGACCTACGACGATGTGCTGCTGCTGCCGGGCTCCTCCGACATGGCGCCCGACCAGATCGACACCTCCTCGTACATCTCGAAGAACGTCCGGGTGAACATCCCGCTGCTCTCCGCAGCCATGGACAAGGTCACCGAGTCCCGGATGGCCATCGCCATGGCCCGCCAGGGCGGCGTGGGCGTGCTGCACCGCAATCTCTCCATCGCCGACCAGGCCAACCAGGTCGACCTGGTCAAGCGCTCCGAGTCCGGCATGGTCACCGACCCGATCACGGTGCACCCCGACGCCACCCTCGCCGAAGCCGATGAGCTCTGCGCGAAATTCCGGATCAGCGGCGTCCCGGTGACCGACCGCGCGGGCAAGCTGCTCGGCATCGTCACCAACCGTGACATGGCCTTCGAGTCGGACCGCGGTCGCCAGGTGCGCGAGGTCATGACCCCGATGCCGCTGGTCACCGGCAAGGTCGGCATCTCCGGCGTGGACGCCATGGAGCTGCTGCGCCGCCACAAGATCGAGAAGCTTCCGCTGGTCGACGACGCGGGCGTGCTCAAGGGCCTGATCACGGTCAAGGACTTCGTCAAGGCCGAGAAGTACCCCAACGCCGCCAAGGACGCCAACGGCCGGCTGCTCGTCGGCGCGGCCGTCGGCGTGGCCGGTGACGCCTTCGAGCGCTCCCAGGCGCTGATCGAGGCGGGCGTCGACTTCATCGTGGTCGACACCGCCCACGGCCACTCCAGGCTGGTCGGCGACATGGTCGCCAAGATCAAGTCGAACGCGTCGACCGTCGATGTCATCGGCGGCAACATCGCCACCCGCGACGGCGCGCAGGCGCTGATCGACTCCGGTGTCGACGGCATCAAGGTCGGGGTCGGCCCCGGCTCCATCTGCACCACCCGCGTGGTCGCCGGTATCGGCGTACCGCAGGTCACCGCCATCTACGAGGCATCGCTCGCCGCCAAGGCCGCCGGTGTCCCGGTCATCGGCGACGGCGGTCTCCAGTACTCCGGCGACATCGCCAAGGCCCTGGTCGCGGGCGCCGACACGGTGATGCTCGGCTCGCTGCTCGCGGGCTGTGAGGAGTCCCCGGGCGAGCTGCTCTTCATCAACGGCAAGCAGTTCAAGTCGTACCGCGGCATGGGCTCGCTCGGCGCGATGCAGTCCCGTGGCGAGCAGCGCTCCTTCTCCAAGGACCGCTACTTCCAGGAGGGCGTCGCCTCCGACGAGAAGCTGGTGCCGGAGGGCATCGAGGGCCAGGTTCCCTACCGGGGCCCGCTCTCCGCCGTCGTCCACCAGCTGGTGGGCGGTCTGCGCCAGTCGATGTTCTACGTCGGCGGGCGCACGGTCCCCGAGCTCCAGTCCAACGGCCGGTTCGTACGGATCACCTCGGCGGGGCTCAAGGAGAGCCACCCGCACGACATCCAGATGACGGTCGAGGCCCCGAACTACAGCAGGAAGTAGCACGACGCTCCTGACGGGGGCGGTTCCGGCATTCCGGACCCGCCCCCGTCGTATGCGTCGGGGATACTGGTTAGCGCAGACGTAGAGCGAAAGGCCACACAAGGTGACTGAGATCGAGATCGGGCGCGGCAAGCGCGGTCGCAGGGCGTACGCGTTCGATGACATCGCCGTCGTACCGAGCCGGCGCACACGGGACCCGAAGGAGGTCTCGATCGCCTGGCAGATCGACGCCTACCGCTTTGACCTGCCCTTCCTGGCCGCCCCGATGGATTCCGTGGTCTCTCCGCAGACCGCGATCCGCATCGGTGAGATGGGCGGCCTCGGCGTGCTCAATCTCGAAGGTCTGTGGACGCGGCACGAGGACCCGCAGCCGCTGCTGGACGAGATCGCGGAGCTGCCGGCCGAGACCGCGACCCGCCGTCTCCAGGAGATCTACGCGGCTCCGATCAAGGAAGAGCTGATCGGGCAGCGGATCAAGGAGGTGCGCGACTCCGGTGTGGTGACGGCCGCCGCGCTCTCCCCGCAGCGGACCGCCCAGTTCTCCAAGGCCGTGGTGGACGCGGGCGTGGATCTCTTCGTGATCCGCGGCACCACCGTCTCCGCCGAGCACGTCTCGGGCGCGGCCGAGCCGCTGAACCTGAAGCAGTTCATCTACGAGCTGGACGTTCCGGTGATCGTCGGCGGCTGCGCGACCTACACCGCCGCGCTGCATCTGATGCGTACGGGCGCGGCGGGCGTGCTCGTCGGCTTCGGCGGCGGGGCCGCGCACACCACCCGTAATGTGCTGGGCATCCAGGTTCCGATGGCGACGGCGGTGGCCGATGTGGCCGCGGCCCGCCGGGACTACATGGACGAGTCCGGTGGCCGCTATGTCCATGTCATCGCGGACGGCGGCGTGGGCTGGTCCGGCGATCTGCCCAAGGCGATCGCCTGTGGCGCGGACGCCGTGATGATCGGCTCCCCGCTGGCCCGTGCCACGGACGCGCCGGGCCGCGGACGGCACTGGGGCATGGAGGCGGTGCATGAGGACGTGCCGCGCGGCAAGCTGATGGACCTGGGCATCGTGGGCACCACGGAGGAGGTCCTGACGGGTCCCTCGCACACCCCCGACGGCTCGATGAACTTCTTCGGGGCGCTGCGTCGCGCGATGGCGACGACGGGCTACAGCGAGCTGAAGGAGTTCCAGCGGGTCGAGGTCACGGTCGCGGACTCGCAGCACAGCCGCTGACCGTATCCGTCTGATACGAGGCTGATACGCGGAGGGGCTCGGCGCCGTCATGGCGCTGGGCCCCTTTGCCGTGTCCGGGTCTCTCCGCGCCCGGCGGGCTCTTCGCCGTATCCCCTTCGCCGTACCCCCTTCGTCGTATCCCCTGCGCCGTATCCGCGAGGTCACAGCCGGTGGGCCGCGCCCGCCGGAGTGGCTCCACGGGTGTCCAGCAGGAGCTGGGCCTTCACGGCGAGCCCCTGGAGGTCGTACGTGCGGTGATGCTGAAGCAGTACGGTCAGATCCGCAGCGGCTGCTGCCTCGTAGAGGGAGTCCGCGCGCGGCACCGGCTGCTCGCGCACCCGCCAGTCGGGGACATAGGGATCGTGGTAGCTGACGGCGGCCCCCAGATCCATCAGTCTGCGCGCGATCTCGGTCGCCGGTGAGCCCGCCAGATCGGCGAGATCGTGCTTGTAGGTGATGCCGAGCAGCAGGACCCGGGCGCCCCGGGCCGACTTTCCGTGCTCGTTCAGCAGGGTGGCGCAGCGCTGGATGACATAGCGGGGCATCCGGGCGTTGATCTCCTGGGCGAGCCCGACCATCCGCAGCGGATGGCCGGGGGTCCGCCCGCTGTACGGGAGCAGACCGGGGTCCAGCGGCACATCGTGGCCGCCGACGCCGGGGCCGGGGCGGAAGGACTGGAAGCCGTACGGCTTGGTCTCCGCGCAGCGGATCACGTCCCAGAGGTCGACGCCGAGATCGTGGCAGAGCACCGCCATCTCATTGACCAGAGCGATGTTCACATGGCGGAAGTTGGTTTCCAGCACCTTCACGGTCTCCGCCTCGCGCAGTCCCCGGGCGCGGACGACCTTGTCGGTCAGCCGCCCGTAGAACGCGGCTGCGGACTCCGTGCACGCGGGGGTGAGACCGCCGATGACCTTGGGGGTGCCGGTGTAGTCGTGGGTGCGGCTGCCGGGATCGACGCGGCCGGGGGAGTACGCGAGATGGAAGTCGCGTCCCGCGCGGAGTCCGGAGCCGTCTTCGAGGAGCGGGCGGAGCACGGCCTCCGTGGTGCCGGGCGGCACTGCGGATTCCAGGAGCACGGTGGTGTGCGGGCGCAGCCGGGCGGCCAGGGCGCGGGCGGCGTCGGTGAGGGCGGTGAGATCGAGATTGCCGTCCGGGCCCAGGGGGGTGGGGGAGCAGATGGCGGCGGTGCGGACCCGGCCGAGCTCGGCCGGGTCGGTGACGGCCTTGAATCCTCCGGCGAGCATCCGGCGGATGTCGGCGGGGGTGCGTCCCGCCGCGGGTTCGGCCAGCTGTCGCGGGTCGGGGTCGTAGCCGATGGTCTTGATGCCGGCGGCGACGGCGGCCTGGGCGAGGGGCAGGCCGTGGTGACCGAGTCCGATGACGGCGAGGTCTGCGGGCATGGGTTGGGCCGTCCTTCCCTGTGCCGCCCATAGCCGGAGGGGAGCGCTGGCGCAAGCCCTGTGGGCGGAACGGGCGTGCGCAATGTCAGACTAGGCGTAAATATGACCGTTATGCGGTATTGCGGGCTTGTGGCTGGGCGAGTGTTATCCACAGGCGGTGGCTGAAGTCGGAGAGTGCGGACAGAATCGATGTTGTGAGCCCGGCCCGGCCCGCATCCGTGGGCCGGGTGCAGAGCACAGGACCCGGGCAGGGGTACACGGGGGCGACGGGAGGCAAGCGCGGTGAAGACAGCGACACTGGGACCCGAGGAGCGCGCCCAGGCATTGGCCGGAATGGCCGAGCGTGAGCTGGATGTGCTGGTCGTCGGCGCTGGAGTGGTCGGCGCGGGCACCGCACTGGACGCGGTGACCCGAGGGCTCTCCACCGGACTGGTCGAGGCGCGTGACTGGGCCTCGGGCACATCGAGCCGGTCGAGCAAGCTCATCCATGGCGGGCTGCGGTATCTGGAGATGCTGGACTTCGCGCTGGTGCGCGAGGCCCTGAAGGAGCGAGGGCTGCTGCTGGAGCGGCTGGCGCCGCATCTGGTGAAGCCGGTGCCGTTCCTCTATCCGCTTCAGCACCAGGGCTGGGAGCGGCTCTACGCCGGGTCGGGCGTCGCGCTCTATGACGCGATGTCGGTGTCGTCCGGGCATGGCCGTGGACTGCCCGTGCACCGCCATCTCTCCCGGCGGCGCGCTCTGCGGGTCGCGCCCTGTCTCCGAAAGGACTCCCTGGTCGGAGCATTGCAGTACTACGACGCCCAGATGGACGACGCCCGCTATGTGGCGACCCTGGTGCGGACCGCCGCGAGCTATGGGGCCCATGTCGCCAGCCGGGCCCGGGTCATCGGCTTTCTCCGTGAGGGCGAGCGGGTGGTGGGCGCGCGGGTCCAGGACGTCGAGGGCGGCGGGGAGTACGAGATCCGCGCCAAGCAGATCGTGAACGCGACAGGGGTGTGGACGGACGACACCCAGGCGCTGATCGGGGAGCGCGGCCAGTTCCATGTGCGCGCCTCCAAAGGCATCCATCTGGTCGTGCCCAAGGACCGGATCCACTCCACCACCGGGCTGATCCTGCGCACCGAGAAGTCGGTGCTCTTCGTCATCCCCTGGGGACGGCACTGGATCATCGGCACCACGGACACCGACTGGGATCTCGACAAGGCGCATCCGGCGGCCTCCAGCGCCGACATCGACTATCTGCTGGAGCATGTCAACTCGGTGCTGGCCGTGCCCCTGACCCGGGACGACGTCCAGGGGGTCTACGCCGGGCTGCGACCGCTGCTGGCCGGTGAGTCGGATGCGACGAGCAAGCTCTCCCGCGAGCACACGGTGGCGCACCCGGTACCGGGACTTGTGGTCGTCGCGGGCGGTAAGTACACGACCTACCGGGTGATGGCGAAGGACGCGGTGGACGCGGCGGTGCACGGCCTGGACCAGCGCGTCGCCGCCTGTGTCACGGAGGACGTACCCCTGGTCGGCGCCGAAGGCTATACGGCTCTGTGGAACGCGCGGGCGAGGATCGCCGCGCGCACCGGACTCCATGTGGTGCGCGTCGAGCATCTGCTGAACCGGTACGGCTCGTTGACCGATGAACTCCTCGGGCTCATCGCCGAGGACCCCGGCCTGGGGGAGCCGCTCACCGGCGCGGACGACTATCTCCGGGCCGAGGTCGTCTACGCGGCGTCGCATGAAGGGGCCCGGCATCTCGACGATGTGCTGACCCGGCGCACCCGGATCTCGATCGAGACCTTCGACCGGGGGACGCGCAGCGCACGGGAGTGCGCGGAGTTGATGGCGCCGGTCCTGGGGTGGGAGAAGGCGCAGATCGAGAAGGAGGTGCAGCACTACGAGAAGCGGGTGGAAGCCGAACGGGAGTCGCAGCGGCAGCCCGACGATCTGACGGCGGACGCGGCGCGACTGGGGGCGCCGGACATCGTGCCGCTGTGATCCGTCCCCGGACCGGGTGGGGGGGCGGACCGGGTGGGCGGGGCTGCGCCCGGGGGTGGTCGGAACGCGCGGGGCTGCGCCCGGGGGCGGCGGTCCGGGTAGGCGGGGCTGTGCTGGGGTGGTCCGGACGCGCGGCGCTGCATGGGGTGGTCCGGACGCGCAGGGCTGCTGCCCTGGATGGTCCGGACGCGCGGCGCTGCGGCACGGGTGGTTCGGATACGTGGGTGCCGTGCCGTGCTGGGAGGGGAGGGGAGGGGGAGGGGGGAGGGGGCGGTTCGAACGCGTGGTGCCTGCCCGCCCGTTTCGCGATGCTTCGCTCCGGTTGGCCGACGACGAGGCGTGCCTGACGCCGCCTTGATCCGTACGGGTCCGTTCCCGGAGGCCAGCGGCTTCGGCACGGCGTGCCGTGGTGCGATTCGCGCTGGTCGGGCGGGGGGCCTCGCGTCGGAGAGCGGCATGGTGGATGCTCGGACCTTCCGGGTCCGCACCGCTGGTCGGCGGACCCGGGAGAAACACCGGTCCCGCGGTGAGGGACAATGAAGGCTCTGCCAAGGCGTGTTACCGCATCGCTGCGGGAGCGGCAGACGCGGGCGAAGACCAGGGATCGCAGAGGGGACGCATGTCGGAGGCGGAGCAGTCGCGGAAGCCCCAGCAGGACAAGCCCACCGACTCCGGGGCGGCGCTGCCGGAGTCGGACGGCCGGACGTCCGGGGAGCCCGAGGGGGACGCGGGCGCCGACGCGCGGACGCGGCCCGGGGCCGGCGGCGGAGCGGCTGACGCCGGTACAGACGCGGTAGCCGGGAGCGGGGTTGAGCCCGGCGACGGGAACCCTGAGCGGGCCGGCGAGCGGAAGACCGCGCGCGGTGGATCCGGCGCGCGCGCCGCCCTGCCCCGTCAGACGACCGGCGGGGAGTCCGTGTCCGTGGGCGCCGGACAGCGGGAAGAGGCCGCTGAGGCCGCCGCCTCCGGCGGCCCGGGCCCGGGCCCCGGCCGCGACACGGCCGGGCGGGCTTCGCGATCCGCCCGGGACTCCGGAGCCAAGGGAGATCCCGAAGGGCGGCTGCTCTCCGGGCGCTACCGGCTCGGCGGGGTGCTCGGCCGGGGCGGTATGGGCACGGTGTGGCGGGCGGTCGACGAGACCCTCGGGCGGACCGTCGCCGTGAAGGAACTGCGCTTCCCCAACAGCATCGACGACGAGGAGAAGCGCCGCCTCATCACCCGGACCCTCCGCGAGGCCAAGGCCATCGCCCGGATCCGCAACAACAGCGCGGTGACGGTCTTCGACGTCGTGGACGAGGACGACCGCCCGTGGATCGTGATGGAGCTGGTCGAGGGCAAGTCGCTCGCCGAAGTCATCCGCGAGGACGGCACCCTGACGCCCCGCCGGGCCGCCGAGGTCGGGCTCGCCGTCCTCGACGTGCTGCGCTCCGCGCACCGCGAGGGCATTCTGCACCGCGATGTGAAGCCGTCCAATGTGCTCATCGCCGACGACGGCCGGGTGGTGCTCACCGACTTCGGCATCGCCCAGGTCGAAGGCGACCCGTCGATCACCTCCACCGGAATGCTGGTCGGCGCCCCGTCGTACATATCGCCTGAGCGGGCCCGTGGCCACCGCCCCGGTCCCGCCGCCGACCTGTGGTCGCTCGGCGGGCTGCTCTACGCCAGCGTGGAGGGCTGCCCGCCCTACGACAAGGGCTCGGCGATCGCGACGCTCACCGCGGTCATGACCGAACCGCTCGACCCGCCGAAGAGCGCCGGCCCGCTGGAGGAGGTCATCTACGGCCTGCTCGCCAAGGACCCGGACCAGCGGCTCGACGACGC